>NZ_RDQF01000003.1 GCF_004114425.1 Bradyrhizobium vignae
CGTCCTCGCCGCTCTGCAGATAGCGATTGTAATACTTGCGGAACGTCTGCGAGCAGGTCCCGTGGTGCCGGTAGAAGTCGCCGACCCGCTTGAACAGCGGCGATCGGCCAGCCTTCACCGCCTCATATTCCGAAATCAGAAAACGCCACTTCTGCAGATAGTTGCGTTCAACCGTTCGGTCATAGCTGTTGTCTCGCATCGGATCGTTCCTCCGCTGCAGCGATCCAATCAGCGAATTATTGAACATGCACAATTGCGAGCCAACGGGTCCGCGCGAAGCGCGGCCCGATGACAGGCTCTGCGAAGCGATCCAGAATCCCTCCGCGGAACGACTCTGAATTGCTTCACTGCGCTCGCAATGACGTGTGGATGGGGCGCGACCTACATGAAACGCCGCACGCGAAGAGACAGCCCTCCACCCTCTCCCCATAAGGACGAGGAGAGGGAGTGAGAGAGCGGAGACTTACGTATCACGCCGCGTGCTGATGCGCGGCGATGATCTGGTCGGCGGCGCGGCCGGTGACCTCGGCCATGTGGTCGAACTGGCGCGTGAAGCTGCCGGCGCCGGCGGTGGCCGAGCGCAGCTCCACGATCAGTTCGCCGATCTCGGCTTCCGGCATCATGGCGCGGACGCAGTCCCAGCCGCTCCAGCCGTCGCGCGTATCGAAGCCGAGGATCTGTCCGCGCCGCGCCGACAGGATCGCGTTGATCTTGGCCGTGGCGTCGGTCGGGCAGACGATCTCGACCACGTGGATCGGCTCCAGCAGCACCGGCTGACATTGCGGCAGGCCCTCGTTGAGGCCGATCCGCGCCGCCGTGCGGAAGGCGAGGTCGGAACTATCGACGCTGTGATAGGAGCCGTCGGTCAGTGTCACCTGCACGTCGGTGACGGGGAAACCGAGCGGGCCGCGCGCCAGCCCATCAATGACGCCTTCCTCCACCGCCGGGATGTAGTTGCGCGGCACCGCGCCACCCACCACCGTCTCGGCGAACTTGAAGCCGTCGCCGCGGGGCAACGGCCTGATGTCGAGCACGACGTCGCCGAACTGGCCATGGCCACCGGACTGCTTCTTGTGGCGTCCGCGCTGGGTGATCGGCTTGCGGATGGTCTCCTGATAGCCGATCGCGGGAGGATGCGAGGTGACCTTGACGCCGAAGCGGTCGCGCAGCCGCTCGCCGGCGACGCGCAGATGCATCTCGCCCTGCCCCCACAGCACGGTGTCGTGGGTCTTGGCGTTCTGCACGACGACAAGCGACGGATCCTCCTCGTGCAGCCGCATCATCGCCTGGCCGAGCTTGACGTCATCCTTGCGATCGGTCGCCGCGATCGAGATCGCGAGCACCGGCGGCGTCGGCTCGATTGCGATCAATGCCGCGGGCGGCGTCTTGCCATTTGAGACCGTGTCGCCGGTCTTCACGGGATCGAGCTTGGCGAGCGCCACGGTGTCGCCGAGATCGGCGGTGGCACGCTTGGTGTCGTAGGCGCCGTTGACGGCGAGGATGCCGGAGATGCGCCCTGCACCGCCGGAGGACGATTGCAGCGTGGCGCCGTCGTCGAGATGGCCGGCGAGCAGCCGCGTCAGCGACAGCTTTCCGCCATGCTGCGAATGCAGTGTCTTGAAGACGTAGCCGAGTGCATCCTTGGTTTCGGGAACGCCGAGACGTTTTGCGGTCTCCGCGACACCGGGCGCCTCGTGGCGCAGCGCCTTCATCAGGCGCAACACGCCGTTCTCGCGCAAGGCAGACCCTAACAGCACCGGGCAAATCAGTCCCTCGCGCAATTCGCGGGCGAGATCGTCGAACACGGCATCGCGCGGCGGCTGGATGTCCTCGAGCAGCTGCTCCATCAGCGCATCGTCGTGGTCGGCGAGCTTCTCCAGCATCGAGAAGCGGGCTTCCTTCTCGCGGTCGAGATCGCCGCCTTCGAGCGCGATCACCTCGGAGGCCTTGTGCTCGCGATAGACGAAGGCGCGCTCCAGCGCGAGATCGACGAAGCCCTCGATCAGCTCGCCCTTCCAGATCGGGATCTGGCGCAGCACCAGCGGTACGCGCGAGGCGGGCTGCAGCATCGCGAGGGTCTCGCGGATGCGCTGGCTGGCGCGATCGATCTTGTTGAGGAACAGGAAACGCGGGATCTTCAGCTCCTCCAGCTCGCGCAGGATGATCTGAAGCTGCGGCAGCTTCTTCTCGTCGGCCTCACAGACCACGATGGCGGCGTCGACCGCGGGAAGCGCGGCGCGCATGTCGTGGGCAAACTCGACGGAACCGGGACAATCGAGGAAGGTGTAGCTGTCGCCCATGAAACTCGTGGTCGCGGCAGTCAGCCCGACGGTCATCTTGTGTTGACGGGCCTCTGGCGTGGCGTCGCCAACGGAAGTTCCGGCGTCGACGCTGCCGGCGCGCGGGATTGCGCCCGTTCGCGCCAGGATTGCTTCGAGAAGTGTGGTTTTACCGCTTTGGAAAGGGCCCACCAGCGCAATGCACCGTGGACCTCGGGGACTTCTGACGTCTTGTCCCATTCGCCGCCTCCTTTGTGTGGAGCTCGGCCCATGATTGGGTCGGCAAGCATTGATGCTCTGCCCGTCCCCGAGGTTTGGCAAGCATCAAACGTCGCTGCGGTGCGTCGTCAGTAAGTCTTGATGACGGTTGAGACCAGATGTGGCTTCGAGTCCGGCGTTCTGCCTCTCCCCGACGGGGAGAGGTCGGATTGCGCAGCAATCCGGGTGAGGGGCGGCAGCTTTTGGTGAGACCGTAACCCCTCACCCGGATCGCATCCCTCGATGCGATCCGACCTCTCCCTTCGGGAGAGGTGAACGAGAGCCTCTTCAGTCAATTAGAATTGACGGCGCTCAACGGCCCGGGCGGAGTTCCAGGCTTTCGAGACCGGCGGCGACGTTGAGGCCGACCTGGCCCTGCACGCTGAGCGGCTGGAGCGCGATCGCGTTGTTGGAGCCGCCGACCAGCACGTTGCCGCCGAGGCCGACGCCAACCGAGGCGCTGCCCTGCGCGCCGGCGTAATTGCCGGAGAGATCGCCGGGGCCGAGCCGGTCGACCGGCGCGAACACGCCCCAGGCGAGCGAGGTCTCCTGGGTGATGCCGATGTCGAGGCCCACTTTACGGATGGTCGCGACGTAGCGGTCCTCAGGCAAGCCGTCGGCGCGCAGCACGCAGCCGAGATTGGTCACCGATCCCACGATGAAGCCGACGCTGGCGCCGCCGCGGCATTCGAGCACGCCGACCCGGACCATCCGCTGCTGCTGCGCGCCGCTGCTCCCGACGGAGGCAAGGAGGCTGACGGCGGCGAGCCCGGCAAGGACGAACGAACGGCGCATGAATGTCTCCGGCGATGAATGGGATGCAAGCAGGAAGGACGCGGCACACGCCGCGCGATCGTCTATGCCACAAGAGCGTTGTGGCTGCCAGATCGGACGCGTTTAGAATCGAATTCGCGGAGAGAGGCCCCTCGCCCCACCCTCTCCCAGTAAGAATGGGCGAGGGAGCGAGAGAGACGTGCGTCCCTTACAGTCGTCGCAGATGTGATCCGGGTGAGGGGCCGGGCACAACGCCGACCAGAGCAAAAGTCCATCCGACTCCGCTTATCGAAACACAACAAGAAAGGCCCGCCGAAGCGGGCCTTTTCAATTCGCACACTGTCCTCGGCTCAGCGCAGGTTGCCGCAGAAGCGCTGGATGCGCTTGCAGGCGTCTTCGAGGTCCGAGGTCTTGGTCGCGTAAGAGATGCGGAAGGCCGGGCCGAGGCCGAAGGCCGAACCCTGCACCACGGCGACGCCTTCGGTCTCCAAGAGCTCGGTGACGAACTGCTCGTCATTGCCGATCACGTTGCCCGACGGCGCCTTCTTGCCGATGGTACCGGCGCAGGAGGGATAGACGTAGAACGCACCCTCGGGACGCGGGCACTCGATGCCGTTCGCCTGGTTGAGCATGGAGACGACGAGGTCGCGGCGCTCCTTGAACACCTTGTTGTTGGCGGGGATGAACTCCTGCGGACCGTTCAGCGCCTCGACCGAGGCCCACTGCGCGATCGAGCACGGGTTCGAGGTCGATTGCGACTGAATGGTCGCCATCGCCTTGATGAGATGCGCCGGACCGCCGGCATAGCCAATGCGCCAGCCGGTCATGCAATACGCCTTGGAGACGCCGTTCACGGTGAGCGTGCGGTCGTAGAGGCCGGGCTCGACCTGTGCGACGGTGGTGAACTGGAAGTCGTCATAGACGAGATGCTCGTACATGTCGTCGGTCATCACCCAGACATGGGGATGCTTCATCAGCACATCGGTGAGCGCCTTCAGCTCCGACTTGGTGTAGGCGGCCCCCGTCGGGTTCGACGGCGAGCACAGGATGACCCATTTGGTCTTCGGCGTGATCGCGCGCTCGAGCGCCTCCGCCTGCAGCTTGAAACCGGTTCCGGCAGGGCAGACCACCGGCACCGGCTCGCCGCCGGCGAGCGCGACCATTTCAGGGTAGCTGACCCAGTACGGTGCGGGAATGATCACCTCGTCGCCCGGATTGATGGTCGCCATCAGCGCGTTGTAGAGCACCTGCTTGCCGCCGGTGCCGACGATGATCTGGTTCGGCTTGTAGGCCACGCCATTCTCGCGCTGAAACTTGGCGATGATGGCTTCCTTCAGCTCGGGGATGCCGTCGACCGCGGTGTACTTGGTCTTGCCGGCCTCGATGGCGCGGATCGCTGCCAGCTTGATGTTGGCGGGCGTATCGAAATCGGGCTCGCCGGCACCGAGGCCGATGACGTTGCGCCCCGCCGCTTTCAGCGCGCGTGCTTTGTCCGTGACCGCGATGGTCGCGGACGGCTTCACACGGTCGAGCGCAGCGGCAAGGAAGGACATCGTCATCTCCTGACAAGCGTCGTGAAGCCTTTCGCCTCACGACTCTGATTGTGGGAATGAGCTACCCTAAAACGTGTGCCGCTGCGCCGCAAGAAACTTCGGCCCGATCTCGGAAAAGTTTATGATTTTC
The DNA here is from genome assembly GCF_004114425.1 of Bradyrhizobium vignae. Taxonomy (GTDB): domain Bacteria; phylum Pseudomonadota; class Alphaproteobacteria; order Rhizobiales; family Xanthobacteraceae; genus Bradyrhizobium; species Bradyrhizobium vignae. The sequence goes on from NZ_RDQF01000003.1 coordinate 4,995, forward strand.
GACCGTCTCAAGGTGCGATTTTCCGCAATATTGCGCAACTTTGCCGGCCAAATCCCTCATATCCGGCAAGGCCTGTCCTCGGAGCAATTTTGCTTGCGCGTGGCGCTGTTTCTGCACCGTCATGGCCGGGCTCGTCCCGGCCATCCACGTCCTGCCAAACGGCGCAAAGAATGTGGATGCCCTGGACAAGCCCGGGCATGACGGCGTGCTGATTCTATGGCAGCGACCTAACTCAATCGCTCAACCGTCTCTCGCTCATGCGCGGCGCAATGCCTGCCCGCGTTGACGCAAGCGTGAACTGAATTGCATCGTCGCGCGGAAATGATCTTCCGCAGCATTGCAGTGCGGTAGGGTTTTCGAGTTTTTCTATTGGCTGGCTCTTGCGGCGGATTCGCATCGGCATCATTGTTTAGCCGCCTCGCGGGGCAACGAGCGCCGCGTCTTCCCGTCCTCGGATTCGAACCCCAGAATGTACAAGCTCTATTCGATGCAACGCTCGGGCAACAGCTACAAGGTCCGCCTTGCGCTGGCGCTGCTCAACCTGCCTTACGAAGCGGTGGAGGTGGACATTCTGCGCGGCGAGAGCCGCACGCCGGATTTTCTGAGCAAGAACCCCTCGGGGCAGGTGCCGCTGCTCGAGGTCGGCGAGAACCGCTATCTCGCCGAGTCCAACGCCATCCTCTGGTACGTCGCCGTCGGTACGCCGCTCGCACCGGAGAACCGCATCGACCGCGCCGAGGCGCTGCAATGGATGTTCTTCGAGCAGCACGCGCTCGAGCCGAACATCGGCGCGGCCTATTTCTGGCTGTCGCTGGTCAAGGGCGGCCGCGATCTCCAGACCCATTCGCTGGAGGACTGGATGGAGCGCGGCTATGGCGCGCTCCAGGTGATGGAGAACCATCTCAAGACCAACGCCTATTTCGCCGCGCGCCAGCTCACGGTGGCCGACATCGCGCTGTACGGCTACACCCACCTCGCCGACCGCTGCGACTTCGATCTTTCGACCTTCCCGGCGATCCGGGACTGGCTGAAACGCGTCGAAGCCACGCCCGGATTCGTGACGATGGACTGGCGCCCGGCCGACATCGACGACCCCGCCAGCATCGCGGCGGGCGCCTGACGGCGCGACCGGCTCCGGCGAATAGCGGGCATAAGGACCGCCTTTGCCGCAATCCCGCCACTTTCAGCGCGATCGCCGCCGCAATATTGCCGGTTGAAACTGGGAATTTCCGGAAAATCGCGGGTGATTCGCTCGCGTGTTGAAGGATTTAGACCAATGATGCGGGCGTCCGGCACGGCAGGCTTTCAAAGCCCATCCGCTACCGTCGCGTCTTCCCGGCTCACCCATGCGGTCGCGGCCTCGCTCGCCGTCGCCGCGCTCTCGCTGTGCCTGATCGTCACCCTGACGGTGCTGTCGACCAAGGCGACCATGGCGATGGGCCTGCCGGTCTGATTCCCGTTTCATCCTGGACCAGCCTTCAGGGCGCCACGGGGCCCGCGCCGACCGGCATTGCGACAGGACGTCGATGAAATCACCTGTGGTAGTCGTTGCAATCACCCTGACTGCGGCCATCCTGGTCGCGGCATCGCTGCTGATCATCGTCGGCACGCGCAAGGGCGCGGGGACATCGACGCTGAATGCGCCGACGCTGCAACAGCGCGTCAAGCACGCGCATATGGTCTAAAATCATCCGAAAACCCTGCGCTTGCACGCAAGCGCGCCTTAAGCACACCGCACGAAATCGCATCGCGCTCGCGCAACAATCACTCAGTGTTGCGGCCTTACATCGTTCGGAAGGAGCGAGACTGGTCCATGCGGTTCGGATGGCGCGCGATCTGCGGTCCGGCGTTGACGGCAACAGCCCTGCTGCTGGCACTGCTTTTCGACCGCTTCATCCCCACGCCCTCGCCCGCGCCGCTGTTCGTCTGCATCGTGGCTCTCGCCGGCGCGCTCGCGGGTCTCGCCGCCGCGACGACGACCGCGGTCGTCGCGGTGATCGGCACGGCGCTGTTCTTCCTCAGCCGCCAGGGCGTGTCCGGCTATGGGCCCGCCGATCTGATCCGGCTCGGGCTCCTGGCCATCACGGCCGCCGGCACGGCCGGCATCACCGGCCTGATGCGCGAGCGGCTGCTCCGCACATTCGCGGCCGAACGCCGGAGCCACGCCACGGCCGCGCGGCTGTCGGCCGCGCTCGACCAGATCGATATCGGCATCGTGCTGCTCGATGCCGAGACCCGGGCCGAATTCATCAACCGCGCGTTCCGCGATTATTTTGGGGTGCCGGACGAGATCGCCGACGGCAAGCCGCCCTTCATCGCGCTGATGTATCACGGCCGCGACACCGGCGCGTTCGAGCTGCCCGCGGACGAGCTCGGCACCTTCATCGCGCAGCGCATGGAGATGGTGCGGGTCGGCGATGCCACGCCGATCAACATCAAATTGCGCAGCGGCGAGGTGCTGCGCTTCGTCTGCACCGCGCTGCCCGACGGCGGACGGATGCTGAGCTACACCCCGGTGACCGACCTCGTGCGCCACACCGACGCGCCGTCGCGCGCCGACTACTACCGCTCGCTGCGCGACCCCGCGAGCCGCAAGCTGATCCGGTATCTGCGCTTCGCGGAGTAGAACAGGGTCGAACGCAAGCACTGGCGGCGCTCGGGGTTCACCTCTCCCCGACGGGCAGAGGTGAACCGAATCCTGAGCTAGCCAATCCTCTTCGTGCCCAACTGACAGCGCGATTGATTGCTGCACCGATCATCACGTATGAAGGGCACTTGATTGATCGCGGAAATTCACATGCCCCTCACCATTCGCGCCGTCACCAGGCAGGATTACGATCAATGGCTGCCGCTGTGGGACGGCTACAACGCCTTCTACGGCCGCTCCGGTCCGACCGCGCTCGCGCCCGAGATCACGCGCATGACGTGGCAGCGCTTCTTCGATGCCTACGAGCCGATGCACGCGCTGGTCGCCGAGGACGGCGGCCGCCTGCTCGGGCTGACGCATTATCTGTTTCATCGCAGCACCACCGCGATCGAGCCGTCCTGCTATTTGCAGGACCTGTTCACGCTCGAGGCGGCGCGCGGCAAGGGTGTCGCCTCGGCGCTGATCCTAGGCGTCTACGAGCGGGCAAAACTTGCGGGATCGCCGCGCGTCTACTGGCAGACACATGAGACCAATCTCACGGCGCAGCGCCTGTACGACAAGGTCGCAGAGCGCTCCGGCTTCATCGTCTATCGCAAGATCTTCTGAGTCCTGTGCCGTGGGGTCCTGTGGATAACTCCGCCTGTCACCCGCGCGTAACATAGCAAGGTTAGGCTGCCCCTGCGTCTGGTCAGGCCCCCCGTCTCCGATCAAGCGCCCAAGCGGTCCCCGTCAGTCGCCGCGTCTGACAGGGGCCGCATTTTTTTGCGACAGCGTCACTTCGCGCCGCGCCCCACCGTCTGCATGACCTCGAATCCCTCGAACTGAGGATGGCCGAGATAAAGCGGCTTGTTGTCGCCGGCCCGGTGATGCGCCGCGCGAAACGCCTCCGACTTGGTCCAGGCCTCGAAGGCTGCGTGGTTCGCCCAGACCGTGTGCGAAGCGTACAGCGTGTGATCCTCGGCTTCCGGCCCGCGCAGCAGATGGAATTCGATGAAGCCTGGCACCTTGTCGAGATGGGTATCGCGCGTGAGCCAGACCTGCTCGAAGGCGGCCTCGGAGCCCTTGGCGACACGGAAGCGGTTCATGGCGATGTACATGGGGTGGTTCTCCTGATGCTCCGCCGATATTTCGTCATTCCGGGATGCGCCGCAAGGCGCGGGCCCGGAATCCATTTTTCTGCAGAAAGTGTGGAGAGATGGATTCCGGGTTCGCGCTTCGCACGGCCCGGAATGACAGCTAAGCCGCAAGCCCCTTCATCGGCCTTGCGCTTGCGCTGTCCGGAAACACCGTCTCCGCCAGCACACGATCCGACAGGCCGAACTGGTCCTGCAGCACGCCCTTGATCACGGAGCGCAGATCCGTCGTTGGCTTGAGGTCGCGGCTCTCATACAGGTTCGCGAGCTTGAGGCCCGGCCAGTCCGAGATGACGCGGCCGCCTTTCACGGCGCCGCCGGCGAGCAGCGCGATCGTGCCGGTGCCGTGATCGGTGCCGTCGGTGCCGTTGATGCGCGCGGTGCGGCCGAACTCGGTGGCAACGACCACGATGGTGTCGCGCCAGCGATTGCCCAAGCAGCTTTCGAATTCGGCGAGCGCGCCGTCGAGCCCACCGAGCAGGAAGGCGAGACGCCCCACCGGGCCGCCTTCATTGGCATGCGTGTCCCAACCGTCGAAGGCGAGTGCGGCGATGCGCGGGCCGTCATCGGCCGCCATCAGTTTGGCGGCGCCGCGCGCCACTTGGCGCATCTGTGCGACGGCGTTGCCGCGCGTCGCTTTCATGTCGTCGCCGCTCGCGACCTTGTCGAGCTGAAGGCCTTGCGACAGCGCCGAGGCCAGAACGGGATCGCGGTGGCGATAGAGCTCGACGAGCCGCATCGCGGTGTCGTCGTCGGCCTGCGGCAGCGCCACCGACGCCCAGCCGACGGTCGGCGCGTTGCCGCGCAGCACCAGCGGCGTGGTCGGCCCGACCGCGAGGCCGCTCGACACGCGCTCGCCGCGCGGCAGCGCCTCCAGCGCGCGGTTGAGCCAGCCGGACTGCACCCGGCCGGGGCCGGCATAGCCGCTTTCGAGCACGTCCTGACCGTCGAAATGCGAGCGGTCGCGATAGGGCGTCGCCACCGCATGAATCACCGCGGCATGCCGATCCCTATACATGCGCGCGAACTCCGGCATCGCCGGATGCAAGGCGAAGAACGAGTCGAGCATGATCGCGGGATGGGCTCCATCGGCCGTGAGCGCGATCGATCCGTGCAGGCCGGCATAATCGGGATCGCCGATCGGCGCGACGGTCGAGAGCCCGTCCAGCGCGCCGCGCAGGATCACCACGATCAATCGCGGATCGCGCCCGTCGGCCGCGCGGGCGAATTTCGGCAGGTAAGCCCAGGCTGCAAAGGAGGCGCTGCCGAGCAGCAGGCCACGGCGCGTGGTGAGGAGCCGGTTCTCGAGGCAATCGGTCATCATCATCTCCTCTGCATTTCCGGCGACATCAAGAGCAGCGCCAGCGCCTGCTGCCGCGACTCCGCACGCTCGATGGTGCGGCGCGTTTCGGTCGAGGCCGCGTCCGCCGCTGCGAACTCCAGCAGGTCGAGCGGATCGATGTTGTTGCCGAGCCGCGCGCCGATCCGCGCGGCGATGTCGAGCCTGAGCTTCATGCCTTCGGGCGCAGCCCAGGCGGCGCTGGTATCGGGGAAACCGTTGGGTCCTGCCGGCGACCACAGCGGCTGGCCGAGCAGGTTGAGACCGTTGAGATACACCCCGGGATCCTCGGGCACGCGCGCCAGCAGCCGGCCGCTCGCGACCAGGAAATCGTAAGGGCTGCGCATCTTGGTCAGCGGCGCTTTCCAGGCCTCATCGGAATCGACCAGCGCCGTCGCGAGCGCCTTGAGATCGCCGTCGGTCTTGACGAAGACATCGCGCAGCCGCGCGACGAGCACCGGCGGCGGATCGTCGGCGACGAAGTGCCGAGCGAATTTGGTGGCGATGAAGTTCGCGGTCGACGGATGTCGCGCGAGGTCGGCGAGCGCGGCTTCGCCCTGTGCGAGCCCGGCGGCGTCGTAGGTCTTGCCGAGCAGGACTTGCGGCCCGGGCTGATGCGCGTTGACGTTGAAGACGAAGGAGCCGGGTGCCCCCAACTGCCCCTGCCGTCCGGCAAAGGTCCAGCCGGTGATGATGCGCGCGAGCGAGGTGACGTCGCCCTGCGTGTAGCCGCCGCCGACGCCGAGCGTATGCAGCTCCATGATCTCGCGCGCGAGATTTTCATTCAGCCCGCGCTTGCGGTTTTGGCCCGCGCGCGAGTCCGGTCCGAGCGATTGCTGGTTGTCGAGGAAGAACAGCATGGCCGGATGCTGCTCGACCGCCCTCAGCATGTCGGCGAAGCGCCCGAGCACATGCGGCCTGATCGCCTCGCGCTCGAAGGAACCGGCCCAGATCCGCGCCAGCTCGCCCTTGCCGGCGGAGATGCAGAAATGGTTGGACCAGAACACGACGAGACGCTCGGTGAAGCCGCAATCGACGAGCGTCGCGCGCTGCAGGCGTGCCAGCGCCTCGGCGCGAAAGATCTTTTGAATCACGTTGAGCGGCTGCGGTGCCGGCTTTGCCGCAGGCGGCGTGGCCGCGTTGGGCTGCATGGTCTCGGACTTGGCGGTGTTCTCGGTCGGCTTCGCCTCCGCCATCTGCCCGGTGATCTCCGCCGCAGCGTTCAGCGAGAGATTGCGGCGCAGCCCCGGCGTCTGATCGGCAGGCGCTTGTGCCGGCGTTTCGGCGGGCCCCCCGGCTTTGGCAGTTTCCTTGGCGGCCTCGCGCGCCTGTTTGACCTGGTCCTGATAGGCGAACACGGCCTGACCGAGTTGCGGCGTCGATTGCAGTCCGGGCGCTTCCAGCAGCACGCCATTGGGACGCGCAAGCTCGGCCTTCACGAAGCCGCGCGGGTCGGATGCTGCGTTGATGAGATCGCCCGATGCGCCGCCGCGGGCGCCGAAGCCGAAGCGGTTGAGTGCGATGAGGGCGGCTTGCGAATCGCGAGCCATCGATCTGTCCTTCGCGCGTTGGGAGCCGCTTTCCTGATACGTTCGCGGCGCCTGAAGCGCGATGGGATCAGGATGAATCACCATCGCGCTCCAGGTTATTGTTCGAGCATGATCCTTTCGGAAAACCGCTCCACACTTTTCCGGATCATGCTCTAATATACCGGAGCGACAGATGAACCCGACATGAAAAATGACGGCGAAGCTTCGACGTAAATCATGACAAATCCGAAAGAACCCGCATTGCAGGAACCACGGCGCCTCGCCTGCTCCCGCTGCGGCAGCGAGTTCGGCTGCGATCTCTCGGGCAACTGCTGGTGCGCGGAGGAAACCGCGCGACTGCCGATGCCGGTCGAGGGCGAGGACTGCCTGTGCCGGGAGTGTCTGCGCAGGGCGGCGGAGGCGCCTAGCCCGGACGGAGCGCAAGCGTAATCCGGAAACGTTCTGCAGGCACAATCCCCGGATTTCGCTGCCATCCGGCTACGAAACCTGCACCTGATGTCCGGGCGATTTGCGCGCCATGCCATCGAACGCATCCAGCAGCTTTTCACGCCAGGCGTAGACTGGATCATCCGCCTCCAGCAGCTTGAACGGGCTGACCACGCGTGCCCATTGGAATCCGCCGAACACGATGTAGTCGGCATAGTTCGGCGCGTTGCCGCCGATGAAGGGCTGCGTCTTGAATGTCTGCCGCATCACCTCCAGAGATTTGCGGAACGCGACCACGCCGGCATCGCGGCTCGCCATGATCTCCTCGAGGGTCTTGCCGCCGAAGCGCGCCTCGCGCGACTTGCGGAAATAGGCGGCGTCGACGTCGGCAAGGTTCGCCGGGATGTCGGCGATAATCAGCGGAAAGATGCCGCCGACGATGGCGATGTCGCCCCATGCGTTGATCATGCGCGCCATCGCGCGGCCGCCCTCGCCGCCGAACAGCGACGGGCGATCCGGGAAATTGTCTTCGAGATAGGTCGCGATGGTCCAGGAATCGACCACTGGCTTGTCGTCGTGCAACAGCACCGGGACCTTCTCGGAGCCGTGCGGGGCAAGCGCGCTCTTCTCGGTGAAGCGCCAGGGCAGTGATTCCGCCGATAGACCCTTGTGCGCCAGCGCCATCCGCGTGCGCCAGCAATACGGGCTGAACGGGCGCGCGGGGTCGGTGCCGACGAGTTCGAACAATTTGAGCGACATGCAAGGTGTCTCCACACGCTCCGTCATTGCGAGGAGCTGTTGCGACGAAGACTGCCGCCGCGAAAGACATTCTGGATTGCTTCGCTTGCGCTCGCAATGACGATGTGGTGAGAGATGTCCACGCCAAATTCTGTTGTCATGCCCCGGCTTCTCCGGGGCATCCAGTACGCCGCGGCAGTCGTGAGATGCACTGCCGCCGGTGTCTACCGGATCATCCGCCTTCGCGGATGATGACAGCGAGACATCGAGAAAGCGAGCGCTTCACCGCCCGTTGGTGCGCAGCAGTTTCTCGCCGTCCTTGGTGACCGCGATGACCAGCCCGAGGCCGGCAACCGTCTCGCGGGCGACGTAGCCGCGGTCGGCGGCGTCCTCCCAGATCGTGAGGCGCGGGCAAGAGGTCTTCCAGGTCGCGATCACCTCGGCATAGGCGCGCGGCTCGCGCGCCACCCATTCGACGAAGTCCAGCACCAGCGGATCGACGGTCTCGCTCATTGCAAACCTCCCCTGTCGAAGGCGGCCAGCACCGGCGCACGAAGCAACAGCCAGCCGCCATGGGCGATGTAGTAGCAGGCGATGGTGGTGATCAGCTTGTTGGACCAGGCGATGAATTGCTGGTCGGTCATGGCTTCGAGGATGCGCCGTGCCAGCGTGGTGCCGAGCATCGAGGCGAGAATCGCGACCCCGGCGAGCACGGGATCGAGGCTCGCGGCCTGATCGATGATGCCGCCGAAATAGACCAGCTTGGTGAAATGGCTGACGAGCTGGCACATCGCCTTGGTCGCGACCTTCTCGCGCCGGCCGAAATCGCCGCCGAGGAAGAAGGTGTCGAGCAGCGGGCCGGAGACGCCGGTCATCAACATCAAGCCCATGCAGATCGTGCCATAGACCGTGCCCTGCCAGAGACGGTCGGGATCCGGCTTGATGTTCGCGGGAAGCAGCCGCGCCATGAACGGCGTGGCGCCGAGCATCAGCAGCGCGGTCGGCTTGTCCGGCACGTAGCGGGTGAGCGACCAAGCCGTGAGCGCGACCGCGGCGCCGACCATATAGTTCGCGACCGGCCGCCAGCGGATATGCGCCCGCCACAGGAACGCGCGCCAGCCGTTCGAGGCCATCTGCGTGATCGCGTGCAGTACCATCGCTGTCGGCAGCGGCATCAAGGCCAAGAGCACGCCGATCAGGATCAGCCCGCCCGCCATGCCGAACAGCCCCGACAGGAACGCGGTGGCGACCATCAGCAATCCGAGGGCAGCGATCATGATGGGCGCCACGAAGGGTATCTCCTGCCGGTGGGTTGGGGACGCAAGTTGCCAATTCCCCCTTGCCCCGCTTGGGGGAAGGCGAAGGAGAACGTGCCTCGCTTGCTCCTCTCGCGCAAACTGAGTTATCTTGGCCTGGCATCAGCTTTCCTGAGGGCGGATCATTTGCGGCGGCTGCTGTTTCTCAACGGCATCAAGGCGTTCGAGGCGGCGGCGCGGACCGGCAGCTTTGCTGCGGCCGGGCTGGAGCTGAGCGTGTCGGCGGCCGCCGTCAGCCGCATGGTGCATCTGCTCGAAGAGCGACTAGGCGTCGCGCTGTTCGAGCGCAAGGCCAACCGCCTGGTGCTGACGCAGGCCGGCCGCGCCTATCAGGGCGGACTGACCCCGATCTTCGATGCGCTGGCAAGCCTCACCGCGCAGGTGACGGCGCCTGCCAGCGTGCGCGTGCTCACCATCGGCGTCGGCCACACCTTCGCGATGCGCTGGCTGATCCCGCGCCTGTCGGAGTTCCGCAGCGAGGAGCCCGACATCGAGGTGCGCTTCACCACCGGCGGCGCCGCGGTGCCGTTCGGCGAGGACTGGAGCTGCGGCATCAAGCTCGGCACCGGCGACTGGCCCGGTCTCGTCGCGGAGCCGCTGTTCGCCGGCGATCTCACCCCCGTCTGCGTGCCCCGCCTCGCGGGCGGCCTGAAGCGTCCGGCCGATTTGAAGGGACCGAGCCTGATCCGCGTCGCGCACTCAGCCGAGGACTGGCCGATCTGGCTGAAGGCCGCAGGCGCTGCGCGGATCAATGCGCGCGGGCCCGAGTTCCAGTTCTACGGCCAGGCGTTGCAGGCCGCCGCCGACGGGCTCGGCATCGCCATGGGCATCCGCCCCTATATCGACGACGACCTCGCCGCCGGCCGGCTGGTGGCGCCGTTCGACCTCTCCGTCCCTAAGGGCATGCGCTGGTACCTGCTCTATCGCAGCTTTCAGACCGAGCAGCGCGACTTTGCCGCGTTCCGCCGCTGGATCATGCGAGCGGCGTCGGAACCCGCCGCCCGCCCGCGGCGGATTGGCCGCGCCGCGGCGCGGAGTTGAGGCCCCCCCGGGCAAAAAAGCCGACTGCTTGTGAACGGCTTCACATTCTGAAATCCGCAAACATGGTCCCCTGATCCTCCGAAAAGAAACGTGGGACCTACACTCATGACGACCCTTTACGACGGCTTTGACATCGAATCCTTCGAAGCTGGCAAGGGGCTGTGGCACGCGCGGATCCGGCGTGCCGATTTCAGCCCGGTGGCCATCGACGGCGTGCTGTTTCCTGCCATGGAAGTCGGCTTCGCCTGGCCCGATCGCGATGCCGCGATTGCCGATGCCAAGCACCACATCGATCGCTTCCGCCGGCGGGCCGACGGCGACGACGAATAGACGACGGGTCCGCGGGCGGACCAGAGACGGGGCGGCGCAAGGGGAAAACCGGTCATGTCCATCATCGAAATCAACGCGGCGCGGCCGCGGATCTACGCCCGCGCGGTGCTGTCCAACTGCCCGGAATGCGACGGCGATCTCGCGGTGCTCCGCGTGATCGGCGGTCGTGCCGGATGCGAGTACTGGACCATGCGCTGCACGGATTGCGGCGGCATTCATCTCGACATCCTCGAGCCTCACATCACGGCCGGGGATGACAATGAGCCGCCGCCGGCGGCATGAACCGCAAGGCTGCTGCCAACCTGCTGTCAGCAGCCTGCATGGCAGCGGGCATTCGCCCTTTATCGCGGTGCGGACTCGTCCCATATTCGCCCCATGGCGAAGAAACCTGCATCCTCCGAAAAATCCGGCAAGTCCCCCAAATCCAGAGCACATCGGCCTGACGTGCAGCCGATCGGGCCGGCGCTGGCCGAGCTGCTCAATCCCGCGATCAATCGCGGCGATGCCGGGCTTGGCTCGGGCACCGGCCTGCAGCCGCCGCCGGACAATTCGCGTGACCGCCGCGCCGGGGGCGAGGCTGCGGCGCATCGCGCGCGCGCATCGACGCCGAAGCAGTTTCCGCAGGATATGGCGCGGCCAACATCCCTCCCCCACACGGGGGGAGGGAGCGGTGGTTTCGAGGAGGCGCCGCAGGCCAATTACGGCACGGCGGCCACGATCCCGACGCTCGATCCGGAACTGGCGCGTCAGCTCGGCCTGCCGACGGAAGAGGACGATGCCGAGGCGCTGGCGCGTCCGCCGCGCAGCAAGATGGAAGCGCTCGGCGTCAAGGCGACCGCGGATGCGCTGGAGTCGCTGATCCGCGAGGGCCGGCCTGAGTTCCGCAAAGACGACGGCTCCATGAAGGTGTGGACGCCGCACCGGCCGCCACGCCCGGAAAAATCCGAAGGCGGCGTGCGCTTCGAGATCAAATCGTCCTACGAGCCCAAGGGCGACCAGCCGACCGCGATCGCCGAGCTGGTCGAGGGCATCCAGCGCAACGACCGCAGCCAGGTGCTGCTCGGCGTCACCGGCTCGGGCAAGACCTACACCATGGCAAAGGTGATCGAGGCGACGCAGCGCCCGGCCCTGATCCTGGCGCCGAACAAGACGCTGGCGGCCCAGCTCTATGGCGAGTTCAAGAACTTTTTCCCGGACAACGCGGTCGAGTATTTCGTCTCATATTACGACTATTACCAGCCGGAAGCGTATGTCCCGCGCACGGACACGTACATCGAGAAGGATTCGTCCATCAACGAGCAGATCGACCGCATGCGGCACTCGGCGACGCGCGCGCTGCTCGAGCGCGACGACGTCATCATCGTGGCGTCGGTGTCCTGCATCTACGGTATCGGCTCGGTCGAGACCTACACCGCCATGACCTTTGCGCTGAAGAAAGGTGAACGTATCGACCAGCGCCAGCTCATCGCCGACCTCGTCGCGCTCCAGTACAAACGCACCCAGGCCGATTTCACCCGCGGCACCTTTCGCGTGCGCGGCGATGTGATCGATATTTTCCCGGCGCACTATGAAGACCGCGCCTGGCGCGTGAACCTGTTCGGCGACACCATCGAGGCCATCGAGGAGTTCGATCCGCTCACCGGCCACAAGCAGGACGAGCTCGAATTCATCAAGATGTACGCCAATTCGCACTATGTGACGCCGCGCCCGACGCTGGTGCAGGCGATCAAGTCGATCAAGTTCGAATTGAAGCAGCGGCTCGATCAGCTGAATAATCAGGGTCGCCTGCTGGAAGCGCAGCGTCTGGAGCAACGCACCACCTTCGACCTCGAGATGATGGAGGCGACTGGAAGCTGCGCCGGCATCGAGAACTATTCGCGCTATCTTACCGGACGCCGGCCCGGCGAGCCGCCACCGACGCTGTTCGAATATGTCCCCGACAACGCGCTGATCTTCGCCGACGAAAGCCACGTCACCATCCCGCAGATCGGCGCCATGTTCCGCGGCGACTTCCGCCGCAAGGCGACGCTGGCCGAATACGGCTTCCGCCTGCCCTCCTGCATGGACAACCGCCCGCTGCGGTTCGAGGAATGGGACATGATGCGGCCGCAGACCATCGCGGTGTCGGCGACCCCGGGCAGCTGGGAGCTGAACGAGAGCGGCGGCGTGTTCGTCGAGCAGGTCATTCGCCCCACAGGCCTGATCGATCCGCCCGTCGACATCCGCCCGGCGCGTACCCAGGTGGACGATCTCGTCGGCGAGGTCCGCGCCACCGCGCAGGCGGGCTACCGCTCGCTGATCACCGTGCTGACCAAGCGCATGGCTGAGGACCTCACCGAATATCTGCACGAGCAAGGCATTCGCGTCCGCTACATGCATTCCGACATCGACACCATCGAGCGCATCGAGATCATCAGGGATCTGCGTCTCGGCGCGTTCGACGCGCTGGTCGGCATCAACCTCTTGCGCGAGGGCCTCGACATTCCCGAATGCGCGCTGGTCGCGATTCTGGATGCCGACAAGGAAGGCTTCTTGCGCAGCGAGACCTCGCTGATCCAGACCATCGGCCGCGCCGCACGCAACGTCGATGGCAAGGTCATCCTCTATGCCGACAGCATGACCGGCTCGATGGAGCGCGCCATCGCCGAGACCAACCGCCGCCGCGAGAAGCAGGTCGAGTACAACAAGGCCAACGGCATCACGCCGGAGAGCGTGAAGAAGCAGATCGGCGACATCCTCAACTCCGTCTACGAGCGCGACCACGTGCTGGTCGAGGTCGGCGGCCACGACATGACCGACGACGTCATCTCGATCGGCCACAATTTCGAGGCCGTGCTCGCCGATCTCGAGACGAGGATGCGCGAGGCCGCCGCCGATCTGAACTTCGAGGAAGCCGCCCGGCTGCGCGACGAGGTCAAGCGCCTGCGCGCCACCGAGCTCGCCGTGGTCGACGACCCCACCGCCAAACAGCGCGCCGTGCAGAGCAGGGCCGGCGCCTATGCCGGCGCGAAGAAGTACGGCGACGCCGCCAACCTCCCCGTCAGCGCCATGAAGAACAAGAGCGCCGCAACCGCGCTGAAGGCCGGCGGCGGCAAGGGCTCCCGCGTGCACAAGCCGCATCTCGACGAAATGCACGGCCCGGAATCCCTGCCCTACCGCGCGAGCCCGAACCTGCCGTCAAAGCCGTTCGGAAGCACCAGCCGGATCATCCAGCCGACGGATTCGCGGCAGTCGGGCCCGGAGTTCGGGCCGGCGCCGAAATCGACGGGCGGGGCGCCGGGGCGGCGGGGTGGGTGGAAGAAGAGGTAAGCGGCGGATTCCGGGCTCGCCGCTCCGCGGCGCCCCGGAATGACGAGGAGAGATTTGTGCCCCTCACCCCACGCTCGCCGTCACCACCGCCATCACAGACTGCAGCAGCACAATCGTCACGAGCTGAAGCGAGGCGACCGGCTGGGTACGCCATGCCGTGATCTTGTCGGACAGCGACAACTGCGCCTCGAAGAATTTCGGCTCGTAGACGGTCTTGAAGAGGGCGGGGAAGCTCGGCCCGAGCGTGACTGCAAGCATCGCGTGGACGAGCGAGGCGATGGCGACGAAGATGGCGACGCCGGGGTCGCCGACGAGGTCGTGGTAGCCGCAGAGGGCGCGAATTCGTGCAGCCATCCCATATGTCAACCTGCTCGCCATGAACCGGGCATTGCGCTCGCGCGTCAAAACGTCTGCAACACCCCTGATCTTGCGGCGCGCTAGCGTTGCGGAGCGCCACGGGGCCAAACGAGGACGGGCGTGATGACATTGGAGAAGCTGAATCGCCAACGCGTCGTGCATCTGCTCGACGCCTTCGCGCGCGGCGATATCGAGACGGCGCTGTCCTGCTGCACCGACGATGTCGACTTCCTCACCCACGCGCCGATCGACGTGCTGCCGCACATGGCGCCGCGCCACGGCAAGCAAGAGCTGCGCGAGCTCTGGCAGACGGTCTGGTCGCGCTATTCGGAAATCCGCTACAAGGCACCGCACATCCTCGCCGAGGGCGAGGCGGTCGCGACCTACATGCACACCTATTTCAGGAAGCGCAGCAACGATCGCATCGTGCAGTTCGACATGGCGGTGTTCTACACCTTCCGCGGCGGGCTGGTGGCGCAGATCCGCGAGATCATCGATTCCTACGACCTCGTGCAGCAGGTGCTGGAACGGGAGATCGGCCCGCTGATCGTCGGGACGCGGGTGGACTGATCGTTCTCTCTCCCTGGTGCCGGCCGGAGACCGGAAAATTACGGGGTTCTATTGTAAATCTCACAAAACGCGCTCAATTGTGCTTTGCGAAATTGTGAATTGCGTTTTGACCGAAATCGGCTATTTCGTTCGCATACAAATGGGTTGAGCGCCCCAGGGCACGTTTACGGTGCATGGGGTTGGTTTCCGTTTTTTTCCGCAAGCCAGCGTCAGGACTGCCCAAATGACAGAGCACAGCCTCTGGCGTTTCTCGCGCGCATTGCACCGCGCGATCAACGACCGGCACTTCAGGGATATCGAAGCCCTGCTCGACGAGGACGTCGAATGGGCGCTCTACGGCCCGATCGACATGTTTCCGTTTTTCGGCGCGCGGCAGGGCAAGGATGCCGTGCTCGACGTCATCCGCCAGCTCGCCGACAATTTCCACGTCCGCCGCTTCGACCGCGAGAGCATCATGCTGGGCGCCGATTCCGCCGCCTCGATGCTGCGCTATTCGCTGACGGCCCTGGACTCCAGCAAGCCGATCAGCCTGCGCGTGGCACAGTTCGCCCAGTTCAAGGCGGGCAAGCTCGTCAGCATGCGCGTGCTGATCGACACCTTCGACCTGGTCGAGCAGGCACTCGGCCGCGCCATTCATCTGCCGAAGATGACCAGCGTCGGCTGAAGGGGACGCCAACGGGTCCCGCCTATCGGGACCGATGACCTTGCCTGGCGCGACGTCCTGGCCTCCAGCCCCGCCGGATGCCGTCGCATCAAGAGCTCGTCATCGGGCGCGCACCTTTCGCGCGGCCCGTTGGTTCGCCCCCCAGCGAACCGCCACAATTCCGCAACGATGAATCGGCATTTTCAGCGCGGAATGGCGCATGGTCTTTGCGGACGGCCGATATATAACTATCGCAAAGCATGCGCCGGGGCTCGCGGGCAGGACGATGAAATTCTCGACAGGGTTTGGCTGGACCAGGCTGCCATTGCTGGCGGCCGCATTCATTTTTGGCTCGGCACTGACGGTCTCGGCGCAGATCATTGCGCCGACGCCGGCCGCACCTGACGACGAAGCGGCCGAGGCCGCGGAGGCCCCCGACGTCAACGATCCCGACGTGCTCAAGGGCATCGACGTCGACAAGCTCGACTGGAGCCAGCTCGCGGTCGATGCCGGGACCGGCATCGATCCCCTCGCTGCGAAGAGGCGTGCCGAGGCCGCCGCCAAGGAGGGCCTGGATTGGTCGTCCAACCCCAATGCAAATGGCTCGTCGGCGGTGACCGTGAAACAGTCCGTGTTCTCGTTCTGGGATACGCGGGTCGGCGCCGACATGACGGTGACGAGCGAACCCAAGACGATGTCCGAGCTGCTGGCGCAGAAGGCCACCAATGGCGGCAGCTTGCCGCAATCCTCCGGCAGCGCCTGGGCGGCGGCGACTGCGCCCGGCGCGGGCGCGATCTGGGACAAGACCGCGGTGGAAGCCCGGGTCGATCCCGGCGCCGAGCACAGCAAGATCGGGGCGTCACTGTCCAAATCGATGCCGCTGTCGGGCGACACCTCGCTGACGCTGCAGAACGGCTACAGCGTCAACCAGCAGGGTACCACCGCAGTCCCCGGCATTGGCGGCCACGTCACGCGCAATTACGAGACCGACCAGACCGCCAAGATCACCCTCGCCGACACCGGCACCAGCATCACCGCCGGCCAGACGCTGTCGACCACCGACGACAAATGGCTGCGCAAAGTCGGCGCCGAGCAAAAATTGTTCGACAACATCACCGTCTCCGGCTCGGTTGGCGAGACTTCGCAAGGTGCGCTGAACAAGAGCGTGACGGCGGGTTTCAAGAAGAGCTGGTGAGACCAGCGCTCCACGCTCTCCCCTCATCCACCCCTCATCCTGAGGAGCGCTCCGAAGGAGCGCGTCTCGAAGGATCGAGGCCCCGCCGTTAGAGCTGGGCCTTTCATGGTTCGAGACGCGCTTCGCGCTCCTCACCATGAGGAGATGGAGGCTCCCGCCGATTCACACTCCCCTAACCATGCGCCACGGCAAAACCCCCGAATGGTCCTCCCTTGCCGCATCTCGGCCCCTTTGCGGTCAAAATCGGACGCCCTGATGCGGGCTGCCTCACAGACGTCGTCGTGCGGGGGACACTCGCGCTGCGCTCAACGCGAACAGGGGAACAACGATGAACGCCACTCGCCCGGAAAAGATCGAATCCACCGAGACCGAGACGGTCGATACCAACCTCGCCGCCGTGACCGAGGTCGAAGCCGGCATCCGCGATTTCGTCCGCAACGACATCGCCTATCTGCGCCGTCCGGCATCGAGCACCGCCGACGCGCCGCCGCTCGACCCGAGCGCGGAAGCCACCGTCAACAACGTCAATTCGCTGATCCAGCGCGTCGCCGGCACCTCGCTCGCCGAGATCGAGAACTTGATCTCCGAGCTCGAGAGCCTGCGCGACCTGCTGCATGCCGAAGGCCAGCGCGTCCAGCGCGAGATCTCCGGCTACGCCCAGCTCAGCCAGGCCGCGATGAAGTCGACCCGTATGATCGCCGACAACGTCGCGCAGTGGAAGCGCGCCGCCGACGGTCTCCGCAACAGCTGATCATTCGCACGACGCCATTGGCCGCCGCGTTCCCGAAAGGAGAGCGCGGCGGTTTTGATTTGTGGGTATGATGGGTGGACACTCTCATCAACGAAGGTGTCATCGCCGGCTTGACCGGGCGATCCAGTATCCCAGAGGCGGCAGTGATTGAATCGAGAGGCCGCGGCGTATTGGATGCCCCGGTCACGCCGGGACATGACGGCGATGGATGCGGCAGCGCGAGGCATTGAACCCTCAGCCCCTCCCCCGCGACCAATGCCAAGCACCCGTGCAGGCACCGCCGGACTCAGGGGACATGTCATGGAAAGCATTCGGCCCGACAACACGGACCCGATATCGCTGCGGCCCGCGCCGAATCAGCTCGGCACGATCATGCTGCGCTTTGTCGGATTGCTGGTGGTTGCGATCGCGGTACTGGCGTTCGTCTACAGCCGCTGACACAGGGCCGGGCACGGGCCCGGAAGATCAACGAATTCTTACGGGGCTTCCACGGTCGAGGCTTCCAGCGTGTAGGCGCCATCGGCATAGCCCTTCACCACCATGCCGGCGACCAGCATCACGGCCAGCGTCGCGGTCGCAAAGATGAATCCAACGAATTTAAGTGCGCCGCGGTCAGCCATGGTCCTCGTCCCCTGTCCTCTGCCAATTCGTTTCAAATAGGCAGCGACAGGTTCATAATTAGTTAGCATCTCCCCGGTTCCGCCAAACTGCTTCGCGGTAACCATGTTGCGCAGGCTTATGGCAGCCGCCCGGAATCGCGTCCATAGCGCGAGGGCAACACTCGCGCACTCATTTGCCCGTCCATCTTGGAACTGATCTAGTTCGTCTTTCGCAGCGGCACGAAGGCGCTGGCGGTGATGGAATAGACCTCTTCGCCGCGCTGGTTGGTGCCGGTGGTGCGAGCCGTCAAAATGCCCCAGCCGGGACGCGAGGCGGAGGTGCGCTTGTCGACGACTTCGCTGACGTAAGAGACGGTATCGCCGGCGAGCACCGGCCTGATCCAGCGCAGGTCGCGAAAGCCCGGCGACGGGCCCCACACCGCGACCTCCTCGCCGCGTGCTGCGGCTTCCTGCGCCAGACGCTGGCCGTCGGCGACAACCAGGCTCATGCAGGCCGAGCCGACATGCCAGCCCGAGGCGGCGAGCCCGCCGAACAGCGAGTTCTTGCCTTCCTCCTCGTCGAGGTGAAAGCGCTGCGGATCGAATTTATGGGCGAATGTCTTGATGGACTCCGCCGTGAACGTATAGCTGCCGAGCTCGCGCCGCTGTCCGATCGCGATGTCTTCGAAGAACCGCATCAGACCGCTCCCTCGCGCCGCTTGATCAGGATCGGCGAGGTCATCTCGGCAAGCGCCTGCCCCGCCGCATTGCGCGCGGTGCATTTGAACTTGACGATGCCGAGCTCCGGGCGGCTCTTGGAAGTGCGCGCCTCCACGACATCGACATCGAGCGTGAGATCGTCGCCAGGGCGAAGTGGGGACAGCCAGCGCACCTCATCCACGCCGGGCGAGCCGAGCGAGGCGGCACGGGTGATGAAGCCGTCGGCCATCATCCGCATCATCAGCGAGCAGAGGTGCCAGCCCGAGCCGGACAGGCCGCGCAGCATGCTTCTGGCTGCGGCCTCTTCGTCCATATGCATCGGCTGCGGATCGAACTCGGCGGCAAAGGCCACGATCTCGTCGCGGGTGACATGGCGCGGGCCGAACGTGCCGAACCGGCCGGGCGGGAAGTCTTCGAAGGTCAGGGTCATCTCGGGAAAGCTTTGCGGGAATGACAGATTGTGGCCGCACTTTGCGGCAATCTCAACCCGCCGGCCCGCATGGCTCGTGCTACATAGGCGGTGGCGGCGGTGGTCTTGAGTCGGATCAGCCGAGGGCCAGGATCCATCGACGCGGCCGAATTTGACGTCCCGATTTGCCCTGGGGAGAGCAATGTTTTCATTCAGCGACCTATTCCAATGGGACCGCTTCATCACGCCGACAATCATCAAGACCTTCTATTGGCTGGTGATCGCGCTGATCTGCCTGTTCGGCCTCTCCGGCATCTTCTCAGGCCTCGCTGCGATGGCGATCAGCCCGTTCGGCGGCTTTCTGGTGCTGCTGTCGTCGATCGCGAGCGTCGTGGTCGGCATCGTGTTCTCGCGCATCGTCGCGGAGCTGATCCTGATCGTCTTCCGCATCAACGAGCATCTCGGCGCGATCCGGGATCAGGGCGGCGGGATGCGGTAGCGGCACACATAGGTGCCGTAGGATGGGCAAAGACGCGAAGCGCCGTGCCCACGATCATTCCGCGATATGAGAGAGGTGGTGGGCACGCTTCGCTTTGCCCACCCTGTACCGAGGTCGGTGCTTACGTATTGAACCTGAAATGCATCACGTCGCCGTCGGCGACGACGTATTCCTTGCCTTCGAGGCGGAGCTTGCCGGCATCGCGCGCGCCGGCTTCGCCGCCGAGCGCCACGTAATCTTCATACGCGATCGTCTCGGCGCGAATGAAACCCTTCTCGAAATCGGTGTGGATCACGCCGGCTGCCGCCGGCGCTTTGGTGCCGCGGTGAATGGTCCAGGCGCGCGCTTCCTTCGGGCCAACGGTGAAGTAGGTGATGAGGTCGAGCAGCGTGTAGCCGGCGCGGATCAGGCGATCGAGCCCGGCTTCTTCGAGGCCCAGCGTCTCCAGGAAGTCGGCTCGCTCTTCACGTGAGATCGTCGCGATCTCGGATTCGATCTTGGCGGAGATGACGACGGCGACTGCGCCTTCCTTCGCAGCCTGCTCCTCGACCGCCTTCGAGAAGGCGTTGCCGGTCGCGGCCGAGCCTTCCTCGACGTTACAGACGTAGAGCACGGGCTTCGACGACAAGAGGCCGAGCATGGAGAACGCGCGCTCTTCCTCCGCCTTGCGCTCGACGAGCCGCGCGGGCTTGCCCTCACGCAGCAGCACCAAAGTGCGGTTGACGAGGTCGAGCTGCTCCTTGGCGTCCTTGTCGTTGCCCTTGGCCTTCTTGGTGAGATTGTCGACGCGCTTCTCGAGGCTGTCGAGGTCGGCGAGCATCAGCTCGGTCTCGATGGTCTCGATGTCGGCGAGCGGGGCGATCTTGCCTTCGACATGGGTGATGTCGGAGTCCTCGAAGCAGCGCACGACATGCGCGATGGCGTCGACCTCGCGGATGTTGGCGAGGAACTGGTTGCCGAGGCCTTCGCCCTTGGAGGCGCCGCGCACGAGGCCCGCGATGTCGACGAAGGTCAGCCGCGTCGGAATGATCTGGCCGGACTTGGCGATCGCGGCGAGCTTCTCCAGCCGCGGATCGGGCACGGCGACCTCGCCGACATTCGGCTCGATGGTGCAGAACGGATAGTTTGCGGCCTGCGCCGCGGCCGTCTCGGTCAGCGCATTGAACAAGGTCGACTTGCCGACATTGGGCAATCCGACGATCCCGCATTTGAATCCCACGAGCGTTATTCCTTGCCGTTCTCGTCCTTGGTCAAAAATCCCTTCGCCTGCATGGCCAGATGGACCCTGTTGGCGAAGGTCGCGTCCGTGCCTTTGGCGAGCAGCGCGGCGTGCTCGGCGACCGCCTCGCAGAGCGTCGCCACCCATTCGTTGTCGGCCTTGGCGAAATCCGAGAGCACGTGGCCGTGCACCAGTTCCTTGACACCGGGATGACCGATGCCGAGCCGCACCCGGCGATAGTCGTTGCCGATATGCGCCGAGATCGAGCGCAGGCCGTTGTGACCGGCGATGCCGCCGCCGATCTTCACCCGCACCTTGGCCGGCGGCAGCTCGAGCTCGTCGTGGAACACGGTGACGTCGCCCGGCGCGATCTTGAAGAAGCCCGCCGCCTCCTGAACGCTGCGGCCGGACTCGTTCATGTAGGTCGTGGGCTTGAGCAGGATCACGCGCTCAGGTCCGAGCGTGCCTTCCGAGGTCTCGCCCTGAAAGCGACGGCGCCATGGCGCAAAGCCATGACGCCGCGCGATCTCGTCGACGGCCATGAAGCCGATATTGTGCCGGTTGCGTGCGTATTTCGCGCCGGGATTGCCGAGCCCAACAAAGAGTCGCATGACGCGGCGCGCCCCTCGCTCGGCGCGCGGTCAGGGACCGCGCGCCAGCTTTGAGAGATTACTTCTTCTTGTCGCCGCCGGCGGGAGCCTTGGCAGCCGCCGCCGGAGCAGCAGCACCCGCAGCCGGAGCAGCTGCAGCCGGAGCAGCAGCACCCGCGGCCGGAGCCGCCCCACCCGCCGCAGCCGCAGCAGCAGCCTTCTGCTCTTCGGCGTAGCCGGATGGCGGCACGATGGTGACGAGGGTCGCGTCCTCGCGGGTCAGCGCCTTCACGCCGGCCGGGAGCTTGACGTCCGACAGATGCAGGGAGTGACCGATTTCGAGCGAGCCGACATCGGCCTCGATGTATTGCGGGATGCTCTCGACGCCGCATTCGAGGTCGATCGCGTGGGCAACGATGTTGACGGTGCCGCCGCGCTTCACGCCCGGAGAGGTTTCCGCCTTCACCACGTGCAGGGGAACGCTGATACGGATGGTGGCGCCTTCCCCGAGCCGCATGAAATCGACATGGATCGGGAAGTCCTTCACCGGATCGAGGTGGTAGTCGCGCGGAATGACGCGGTGCTTCTTGCCTTCGAGGTCGATGTCGACCAGCGTGGTCAGGAACCGGCCGGCGAGGATGCGCTGGCGCAGCTCACGATCTTCGATCGAGATGGTCAGCGGGGGCTGGTTGTTGCCATAGATCACTCCGGGCACTCGCCCGGCGCGACGCTCAGCCCGGGCGGCCCCCTTGCCGCTCTTCGGACGTGCGGTCGCCTTCAATTCCTTGACGGTCGTCGCCATGTCGTTAAGTCCTTGTTTTTGCAAAAGTTAATGGGCCGCAAGGCGGCCCATGGCATAGCTCGCAGCAAGCCTCCAGGGGTGCGGGGGCCGCGAACGTGGCGGGCTTTTACCCGGAAGATGCGGAAATGACAAGGAAATGCGGGGACTTTTTGCGGGGACCTGTGAGGCCCGTACCCCGTCTTTCCGGGGCGATGCGGAGCACCGAACCCGGAACCTCGAGATTCCCAGGTGCGCAATTGCGCACCGGGGTTCGCGACTTCGCCGCGCGCCGGAAATGACGCAGAGAGGCGTCACCCGCCCAGCTTGGCCTCCAGCGCGGCAATCCGCGCCTTCAGGGACTCGTTCTCCTCACGCGCCAGGCGCGCCATGTCCTTGACCGCCTCGAATTCCTCGCGCTTGACGAGATCCATGTCGCGCAGGAATTTTTCGGCCTGGCTGCGCATCACCGTGTCGAACTCGCGCTTGACGCCCTGGGCCGCACCGGCGGCGTCGTTCATCAGGCGACCGATCTCGTCGAAAAACCGGTTGCTGGTCTGGGTCATGTCGGTCTCCTCGCGGCCTTGCGATAAACTTTGCGCGAACATTCGAAAAAGACAATGGCAATCCGCAGGGAACGGTTCAAGGGCCGATCAGCGGTATCCTTGTCATGCCCCCGTTTCCTTGCAATCGTATTCAACCTCCCTGCATAAGAAGAATCACGCGGCGTCTGCTGGCGCTCGATCGCCGCAACCTCGTCTAGGCACAGAAGGCGTGATGCCCTTCCTTCTCATCGACTTTCCCTCGTTCAGCCCAATCGCGCTCCAGATCGGGCCGTTTGCGATCCGCTGGTACGCGCTTGGCTATATCTGCGGGATCACGATCGGCTGGCTCTATGCCCGCGCACTGATCAAGAACGACAGGCTGTGGGCCGGCTCATCGCCGATCAGCCTGGTGCAGATCGACGATTTCATCTTGTGGGTGACGCTCGGCATCATCGTCGGTGGCCGCAGCGGTTATGTCCTGTTCTACAATCTGCCCTTCTTCATCGAGCACCCGGCCGCCATCTTCAAATTGTGGGAAGGCGGCATGTCCTTCCACGGCGGCTTCCTCGGTTGCGTCGTCGCAGTGATGTGGTTCGCCCGGAAGAACGGCATCTCGATCCTGTCGCTCGGCGACATCACCTGCGGCGTTGCGCCGATCGGGATTTTCCTGGTGCGGCTGACGAACTTCATCAACGGCGAATTGTGGGGCCGCGCTGCCGATCCCAGCCTGCCCTGGGCCATGATCTTTCCGACCGGCGGCGACGTGCCGCGCCATCCGAGCCAGCTCTACGAGGCGGGCATGGAGGGGCTGCTGCTGTTCGCCGTGCTCGCCGTGATGATCCGCCGCGGCGCGTTGAAGCGGCCGGGGCTCATCCTCGGCAGCTTCATCCTGATCTACGGCTTGACCCGGATCATCGGCGAGCACTTCCGCGAGCCGGACGCCCAGCTCGGCTACCTCTGGGGCGGATTAACCATGGGCATGCTGTTGTCGATCCCGATGCTTATCGTCGGCCTCATACTTATTGTATTGGCAGTGCGGCGCGGTGCGCCGAAGCCGATCGAGGCCGTTCATTAATTCATTTCGAGAAAGCACGCCGTGACCGACCAGCCGCTCCTCAACGAGATCAAGGCGCTGATCAAATCCTCAGGGCCCATGCCGGTCTGGCGGTACATGGAACTGTGCCTGATGCATCCGCGCTACGGCTATTACGTCTCGCGCGATCCGCTCGGGCGCGAGGGCGATTTCACCACCGCGCCCGAGGTCAGCCAGATGTTCGGCGAGCTCCTGGGCCTGTGGACCGCCTCGGTGTGGAAGCAGATGGGCTCGCCGCAATTCCTGCGGCTGATCGAGCTCGGGCCCGGCCGCGGCACCATGATGGCCGATGCGCTGCGCGCATTGCGCGTGCTGCCGCCGCTCTACCAGGCGCTTCACATCCACTTGGTCGAGGTCAATCCCGTCTTGCGCGAACGGCAGAGCGCGACGCTGGCCAACGTGCGCAACATCGCCTGGCACGACAGCATCGACGAGGTGCCGGAGGGACCTAGCATCATCCTCGCCAACGAATATTTCGACGTGCTGCCGATCCATCAGATGATCCGCCACGAAAACGGCTGGCACGAGCGCGTCATCGAGATCGATCCCAACGGAAGGCTTCAGTTCGGCGCGGCGCCCGAGCCGACGCCACGCTTCGACGTGCTGCTGCCGCCCTTGGTGCGCGCCGCGCCCATAGGGGCCGTATTCGAATGGCGGCCCGACGGCGAAATCATGAAGCTCGCCACGCGCGTGCGCGACCAGGACGGCGCGGCGCTGATCATCGACTACGGCCATCTGCGCAGCGATGCCGGCGACACCTTCCAGGCCATCGCGCGCCACACCTTCGCCGATCCCTTGAAGGCGCCGGGCCAGGCCGACGTCACCGCGCATGTCGACTTCCAGGCGCTGGTGCGCGCGGCCGAGGATGTCGGCGCCCGCGTGCACGGCCCGGTGACGCAAGGCGATTTCCTGAAGCGGATCGGCATCGACACCCGCGCCGCCGCCCTGATGCAGAAGGCGGCGCCGGAGGTGGCTACCGACATTTCGGTGGCACTCAAGCGCCTGACTGATACCGGGCGTGGCGGCATGGGCTCGATGTTCAAGGTGCTCGGCATCTCCGAGCCGCGGCTATCGGGCCTTGCCGGCCTCAGCGATCTCGAACACGCAGGAGAGGCCTCATGACGATTGCTTCCTCGCTGCTGTCAGCCGTGCCCGGCCTGCGCCATGCCTTCTTCACCCGCGAGGGCGGCGTCTCCGGTGGCATTTATTGTGCGCTGAACGGCGGGCTCGGCTCCAACGACGATCAGGCGCTGGTCGCCGAGAACCGCCGCCGCATGGCCGAACATGTCGGCGTCGCGCCCGAACGCTTCCTCAGCCTGCACCAGATCCATTCGCCCGACGTGCTCGTGGCTGACGCGCCGTGGCCGAACGGGCCGCGGCCGAGGGGCGATGCGCTGGTGACGAAGACGCCCGGCATCGCGCTCGGCGTCTCCACCGCCGATTGCGGGCCGGTGCTGTTCGTCGATCCCAATGCACGCGTGATCGGCGGCGCCCATGCCGGCTGGAAGGGCGCGCTGTCAGGCGTGCTGGAAGCAACGATCTCGGCGATGGAGCAACTCGGCGCCACGCGCGGCGGTATCATTGCCGCGATTGGCCCCTTGATCCGGCAGGACAGCTACGAGGTCGGCAACGAGTTCGTCGCGCGCTTCATCGAGGCGGACGCGGACAACGCGGTGTTCTTCATCCCGTCGGTGCGCGAGGGCCACGCGATGTTCGATCTCGCCGGCTTCATCCGCAAGCGGCTGGAAGCCGCCGGCATCCTGATGATCGACGATCTCGGGCTCGACACCTACGCCGACGAACGTTTCTTCAGCTACCGCCGCTCGGTGCATCGCAAGGAGCCGGATTACGGCCGCCACGTTCACGCGATCGCGCTCGAGGGCTGAGGGCCCGTGCTCCCGGACGCGGCGCAGCACGCAAGTGATGCGGCCGCTGAGCCGGGGCCCATGTCTCTGCAATCTCGATTCTCTGCAATCTCGATTCTCTGCAATCTCGATCTCGGCGCCAATCTCGTGTCCCGGCTCAGCGCAGCGGCACTACGCGCCGCAGCGCGTCCGGGACACGAGAAGCTTCCATGTGACGCAAACCAGGGTGGCAATACCCCATTTCCTTCGGCCCCCTTTTGTGTCGCCTCCGCCCTAGACGTTAATGCGTTTTAACGATATCGCTGCCCTCCAATGAGGGAAGCGTCATCTTTTCTGCGCCGCGCGGGTTCGCGCGTGCTGGCGGTCATGCTGCTGGCGTCTGCGACCGCACTTGGCGGCTGCGCCGGTGGCGGCGGCAGTGCCGCCAACTCCTATGCAATGGCGCCGAGCACCGGCTCGGGTGCGACGGTGGCGTTCGAATCGATCGACGGGCCGCCGCCGCAAGTGTTCGACCGCATGGTCGGCGTGCTCGACAGCGAATCCAAGCTACGCAGCCTGTCCGTCGTCTCCCGCGAGGGCACGGCCGCCTACCGCGTGCGCAGCTACCTCTCCGCCCAGGTCGTCCGCGGCAGGACCGTGATCGCCTGGGTCTGGGACGTCTATGACGCCAATCAGCAACGGGCACTGCGCCTGTCCGGCGAGGAACCGACCTCGGCCAAGGGTGGTCGCGACGCGACACGTGATGCTTGGGCGGCCGCCGACGACCTGGTACTGCGGAAGATCGCCCAGGCCGGATTCAGCGGACTTTCCAACATGATCAACGGAACGCCGGATGCACCGGGCGCGGCTCCCGGCCTCCGGGGGCCGGCGGTCGCGAGCGTGATCCAGCAGCCGCCAGCGTCGGACATGCCGGCCTCGGCCCTCGGCTATGCCGATGACCCCCGCTAAACCACGGGCTCAAGTCACGGCCAAGCCGTTGGCCCGACTCGGGATTTTCGCAGGGAAAACTGTAGCATCCCGGGTTGCCATTCGAGCCCCCGGCCTGATATTTCCTCGCCCGTCGTAACCGTGCTGCCTGTGGGTATTTTCTGATGTTGAACGTCGTATCCAGCAAAGCGCGGGAGGAAACGTCCATGTCGGCCAAAAACGGCTCCATCAAGCTCGTCGCCGGCAACTCCAACCCGGCTCTCGCCCAGGCGATCGCGCAAGGCCTGGACATGCCGCTGACCAAGGCGGTGGTGCGGCGCTTCGCCGACATGGAGATCTTTGTCGAGGTTCAGGAGAACATCCGCGGCTCGGACGCCTTCATCATCCAGTCGACGTCGTTCCCGGCGAACGACAATCTGATGGAGCTGCTGATCATCACCGACGCGCTGCGCCGCTCCTCGGCGCGCCGCATCACCGCGGTGATCCCTTATTTCGGCTATGCCAGGCAGGACCGCCGTTCCGGCTCGCGCACGCCGATCTCGGCCAAGCTCGTGGCCAATCTGATCACCCATGCCGGTGTCGACCGCGTCATGACGCTCGACCTGCATGCCGGCCAGATCCAGGGCTTCTTCGATATCCCGACCGACAATTTGTTCGCCGCCCCCCTGATGGTGCGCGACATCCGCGAACGTTTCGACCTCGGCAAGGTGATGGTGGTCTCGCCCGACGTCGGCGGCGTGGCCCGCGCCCGTGGCCTTGCCAAGCGCATCAACACCCCGCTCGCGATCGTCGACAAGCGCCGCGAGCGTCCGGGCGAATCCGAAGTCATGAACGTGATCGGCGATGTCTCCGGCTACAGCTGCATCCTGGTCGACGACATCGTCGATTCCGGCGGCACGCTGGTGAACGCGGCCGACGCGCTGATCGCGAAGGGTGCCAAGGACGTCTACGCCTACATCACCCATGGCGTTCTCTCCGGCGGCGCGGCCGCGCGCATCTCCGGCTCGAAGCTGAAGGAGCTGGTGATCACCGATTCGATCCTGCCGACCGAGGCGGTGACCAAGGCGCCGAACATCCGCACCCTGCCGATCGCCAGCCTGATCTCGGATGCGATCGCGCGCACCGCTGCGGAAGAGTCGGTGTCGAGCCTGTTCGACTGATTTTTCGCCCCCTCCCGCTTGCCGAGAGAGGCGAGATTACCCCGCCACCCAGGTTAGCCTGCTCACCAGATTGCCTGCGCCTTCCGCGCCCGCCCCACAGCTCTCCAGCGGCTCGGTGGCGCTGTTCCGCGACGACAATTGGAGCAGCCAGCGCTTCGACCTCAGCACCGGCGATTTCGTGCCGAACCAGCGTCAGCGGCTCCAATCATTCACGTTCGACCAGGCCACCTTCGTCGCGTTCAACCTGCCGGTCGGCACTGTGATGTCGTTGATGGATAACGTGACGTCGGGCCCTGCCGGCAAGACTGTGGCGGACCTCAGCGGCTGCGGCCGCTGCGTCGATCTGGTCGGCACCGGCAAGACCGAGGCTGTCGACCTGCGCGCCGTCAACATGAACGATTGCGTCTCGTCGTTCTTCTGGCCGGAGGTCGACCTCAATCTCGGCGCCATCGAGCTGTTCGACGACGCCGGCAGCTTCGCCAGCAGCACCACGGTGAACATCGATTCAACACCGCTGAGCAATACCAAGGCGGCGTGATCCCATGACAAGTCGGTCGGCCTCCATGGCCGACCGATTTGCTTGTATCTGCACCCTGGTCATTCCAGGGCGCGGCAACAGAGCCCCCGGACTCTCGAGAGTCCGGGTCTCGCTGCAAGAACGCTGACGGCTCTTCGACTTATCCCACGATCCCCGCCGCGACCTGGCCGCGCAGGCGCTCCAGGCCGTGCAACGTCTCGGCGCAGGCTGCCGCGACCTCGACGCCCTTGATCGCAAAATGCTTGCGGAAGAAGTCGTAGTGCACCTCGGTCTCGTGGAATTGCTGCGGCGTCAGCACCGCCGAGAACACCGGCACCTCGGTGCGGAGCTGCACATCCATCAGCGCCTTGATCACGGTGTCCGCGACGAATTCGTGGCGATAGATGCCGCCGTCGACGACGAGACCGGCGGCGACGATCGCGGTGTAGCGCCGCGTCTTGGCGAGGACCTGGGCGTGCAGCGGAATCTCGAACGAGCCCGGCACCTCGAACACGTCGACATGTGTGAGGTGCCGCGCCTCCGCCTCCTTCAGGAAGGCGATGCGGGCCTCCGCGACCACATCGCGGTGCCAGCAGGCCTGCACGAAGGCCACCCGCTGCGGCTTTGCGAAGCGCGGATGCTCCGGCACCGGGTCCTGGGGAACCGGCGGTCGAGTGGGCTGGGACGTTTCGGTTTGGGGATCTTGCAACATCTGATTCATGGCTTTCCTCGGTTTAAGGACCAGAATCAGGGCACACGGAACGACAAACAGCCGCATCTTGCGATGCGTCTGCCACCGACCGTTCTCTTTCATCCGGACTTTGACCGTCGGCTTCGGAGTTGCACCGAATCTGCTGACCCTTCCCTTCGGGATGACCCTCACGGAAGGCGCTCGCGGGCTTGGGCCTTTCGGCCCTTACCGCCGGTGGGGACTTTCACCCCGCCCTGAGAACATCGGCCGCCCGGGATTGAGCGACCTGGCTGGAACTATGCCGCCGGTCGGGGGCAGCAAGCAAGCGTGTTCCGCAGCCCAAAACCGCATGGTCCCATGCTGCAGGGGCGGTGCGCCCCCTCGCACAGCGGAATTAGCGACTGGGGGTTTTCGGGAATCCGATTCCGATTTGTTCTCATTCGTTAACAATTGTGGCCGAGATCAGCTGTGGACGAACGAGTCCTGGCTTGTGGACGGACTCGGGACCCAGTTGCGCAGATTCCGCAAATCACATCAGTTGATCCGCGACAGGCCGCGCCGATCGGAAGGAGATTGCGAAAGCGACTCCCGAGATCGACGACGTTAGGGGAGCGCGCGCCGGACCCAACCGCGTGCGTATCAAAGACAACAAGAAGGCAAGAGGTCGAGACGGCATGTCCCTGCTCGAAGGCACTACCGATTCCAGAAGCCATCCGCTCGCGGTGGTCGAGGATATCGCTGCCAGCAACAACTGGCCGTTCGAACGCTCTGGCGAAGACGAACTCACGATTGTCTCAAAGGGACAATGGACCGATTACCAGCTCTCCTTCACCTGGATGGCCGAGATCGAGGCGCTGCATCTGGCGTGTGCCTTCGACATGAAAATTCCGCTGCCGCGGCGAAGCGAGGTGCAGCGGCTCGTCGCCGCCGTGAACGAGCAGCTGTGGGTCGGCCATTTCGATTTGTGGACCAACACCGGCTTGATCATGCACCGCCAGGCTCTGGTGCTGCCGGGCGGCCTCACCGCCTCGACCGCGCAATGCGAGGCCATGCTCGCCGGCGCCATTCACGCCTGCGAGCGCTACTTCCCGGCGTTCCAGTTCGTGGTGTGGGCCGGCAAGACCACCGCGGAGGCCATGGACGCGGCGATGTTCGACACGGTGGGCGAGGCGTAGGGGTCTTGAGGGAGCCGCCGCCCCCTCCCCGCGTCGTCCCGGACAAGCGCGCCTAAAGCGCGCGCAGATCCGGAGTCCATACCGCGTGATGTCCCTTGTGGCACGCGGCTTGTTGCCAACACCTCCATCCACTAGAACCAGTCGTGGTTATGGGTCCCGGCCCCCCGCGCGCAATTGCGCGCTAGGCCGGGACGACACCGAGCTTGTGGTGATCACCGATGGCAAACAACACCCTCCAAAACATCACCGGCACCATCCTGCTCGCCGGCGCCGGCAAGATGGGCGGCGCGATGCTGACGGGATGGCTCGCGGGCGGACTCGATCCGCGCCGCGTTGCGGTGATCGATCCGCACGTTGCGCCCGAGATCTCCGCGCTGGCCGCCAAGGGCGTCGTGCTCAATCCTGACGCGGCGACCGCGGGCGCGATCGACACGCTGGTCGTCGCGGTGAAGCCGCAGATGTTCCGCGAGGCCGGCGCCAAGCTGAAGCCGTTCGTCTCGGACAAGACCTCGGTGGTCTCGATCATGGCGGGCACCACGATCGCCTCGCTTGAAGAGGTCTGCGGCGGCGCCGTGGTGCGCGCGATGCCGAACACGCCGGCCGCGATCGGCCGCGGCATCACCGTTGCCGTCGCGGCGAAGAACGTCAGCCCCGCGCAGCGCGCGGTGGCTGATGCGCTGCTGCGCGCCACCGGCTCGGTGGAATGGGTCGAGGATGAAGGATTGATGGACGCGGTGACGGCCGTCTCCGGCTCGGGACCGGCCTATGTCTTCCTGCTCGCCGAGGAGCTGGCGCGGGCCGGCGTCGAAGCGGGCTTGCCCGAGGCGCTGGCGACGAAGCTCGCCCGCGAAACCGTCACCGGCTCCGGCGAGCTGCTGCACCGCTCAGAGCTGCCCGCCAGCACGCTGCGCCAGAACGTCACCTCGCCCGGCGGCACCACGGCCGCGGCGCTCGGCGTGCTGATGGGCGAACCGGGGTTGCGCGATCTGATGATCCGCGCCATCGCGGCGGCGACGAAGCGGTCGAAGGAATTGGCGAAATAGAAAAGTGCCGTAAGACGGGCAAAGCGAAAGCGTGCCCACCATTTCGATCGAGATTCGGGAAAGATGATGGGCACGGCGCTCCGCGCCTTTTGCCCGCCCTACGATTTCGAGCCTGCGGCTAGCCGCTTGTTGAACAGCTCGACATTCACGAGCCCGCGGGCGTGGCGGCCCTCGCCAAGCTTGCGCGTGCCCTCGAAGGCCTCGACATCGAAGCGGATGACGCGGCGCTCGACGGCGACCACCTTTGCGGTGGTCCGCACCGTCGCGCCGACGAGCGCAGCGGCAAGATGGCGGATGTCGACCTCGGTGCCGACGGTGACCCAGCCCGGCTGAAGCGCTGAGCGGATCGCATCGCCGGATGTCATCTCCATCTCCAGGATCATCATCGGCGTCGCGTAAACGAAAGGCATGCCGGGCACGAAGTGCCCGACGGTGCGCTCCACTGGCACCACCAGCGTGCGCTCGGCGCTCATGCCAACCTTGATGAAGTCGCGTGCGTCCATGGTGCCTCAAACAAGGTGTCGTCCCGGACAAGCGCGCCTTGAGCGCGCGCCGATCCGGGATCCATAACCACAGAACCTCGTGATTGCAGGGACTCGGAGTTACCGCTTCACCCCACAACCGTTCCCTGGGGCTTGCGTCCCGGATCCGCGCTGACGCTTGTCCGGGACGACCAGCGGAAAATGCCGCGCCAGCCGAAACTACTTCTTTGCGGCCGCCGCGCGCTCCACGAACGTCTTGCCGCCCTTCATCTTGTGGCGGAGCGGGGCTTCGTTGATCTGGATGACGACGGCATCGGCGTCGACGCCGAGATTCTTCACCAGCGCCTGGGTGATGTCGCGCATCATGCCGGCCTTCTGTTCGTCCGTGCGGCCTTCGGCCATGCTGATGGTGATCTCAGGCATTTTTTTCTCCCTTGCGGCCGAACACCGGCCATTGACGGTCGCCATCAAACAAGACGCGGATGCCCGGGACAAGCCCGCGCATGACGCTGCCTGCGAATAGCTAGCCCCAGCTCACGTCATGGCGCGCCAGGATCTCGCGCACCTTGGCGACGATATCCGCCTCGCTGCACGAGAACTGCGCCGGCCTGCTCTCGCGCCATTCCTGATTGGAGGCGATCGCGGCCGCCGCCTTGGCGCCCTCGACCAGATCCTTGATCTGCACCTCGCCACGCGCCTTCTCGTCCGAGCCCTGGATGATGACGCAAGGTGAGTTGCGGCGGTCGCCATATTTGAGCTGGTTGCCCATGTTCTTGGGATTGCCGAGATAGAGCTCGGCGCGGATGCCGGCGGTGCGCAAGCTTGCCACCATCTTCTGGTAGTCGGCGACACGGTCGCGGTCGAACACGGTGACGACGACGGGACCGAACTCGGGCCGCGTGTCGAGCTTGCCGAGCAGCGTCAGCGCCGCCTGCAGCCGCGACACGCCGATCGAGAAACCGGTCGCCGGCACCGGCTCGCCGCGGAAGCGCGAGACGAGGCCGTCATAGCGGCCACCGCCGCCGACCGAGCCGAAGCGTACCGGGCGGCCCTTCTCGTCCTTGGTGTCGAGCAGCAGTTCGACCTCGTAGACGGGACCGGTGTAATATTCGAGACCGCGCACGACGGAGGGATCGATCTTGATGCGATCTGCCCCGTAACCCGACGCCGTCACCAGCTTGGCGATCTCTTCCAGCTCGCTGACACCGGCCTGACCGACTTCGCTCTTGGCGAGATAAGCCTCTGCCGCCGCGATGGCGTCTTTCCAATCTTCGCGCGTCTTGGTGATGGCGAGAACAACGTCAGCCTCCGCCGCGCTCAAATTGGCGCCTTTCGTGAAGTCGCCCTTGCCTTCTTCGCCGCCATCCCATCGTCCAGGACCAAGCAGCTTGCGCACTTCGTCGGCGGAAAACTTGTCCAGCTTGTCGATCGCTCGCAGCACGGTCAGTCGGCGTGCCGCATTTTCCTCACCCGCCAGACCGATGGCTTCCAGAACGCCATCGAGCACCTTGCGATTGTTCACCTTCACCACATACTGGCCACGCGCAATGCCGAGCGCTTCCATCGTGTCCGCCGCCATCATGCAGATCTCGGCATC
The DNA here is from genome assembly GCF_004114425.1 of Bradyrhizobium vignae. Taxonomy (GTDB): domain Bacteria; phylum Pseudomonadota; class Alphaproteobacteria; order Rhizobiales; family Xanthobacteraceae; genus Bradyrhizobium; species Bradyrhizobium vignae. The sequence goes on from NZ_RDQF01000003.1 coordinate 38,249, forward strand.
CGCCGCCGGCGTCGCCGAGCCGACGGTGTCGGCATCGAACTGCATGAACTGGCGGAAGCGGCCGGGGCCGGGCTTCTCGTTGCGGAACACGTAGCCGGCCCGATAGCTGCGATAGGGCTTTGGCAGTGTGTCGAAATTCTCGGCGACATAGCGGGCGAGCGGCGCGGTCAGATCGTAGCGCAGGCTGATCCACTGCTCGTCGTCGTCCTGGAACGAGAACACGCCCTCGTTCGGACGATCCTGATCGGGCAGGAATTTTCCGAGCGCGTCGGTGTACTCCATCGCCGGCGTCTCCACCGGCTCGAAACCGTAGAGCTCGTAGACGGCGCGGATCTTCTCGACCATCTCGCGCGTCGCCCGGATCGCGGCGGGATCGCGATCCTCGAGCCCGCGCGGCAGGCGCGCCTTCAGTTTCTGGGGTTTTTTGGGTTTCTCGGCCATGCGCGGCGTTTACCAGCCGACGCGGGAGGCGGCAACCGTCCTACGGCTGCTCGTGCCAGATGCCAGCCGGCGCTCCCCAGCGCGCCGCCTCTTGGCGGCGTGGTGCGCTGCTGATCCGGGGTCCATTGACGCTGGGATGGGTCCCGGCTCTGCGGCGCACCGCTGAAGAAGTGCTGCGCCGCGTCGGGGACACGAGAATCCTAGAAGACTTTCCGTATCCAGTTGTGCGGATCGTTGGTGCGGCCGTACTGGATGTCGACGAGCTGCTTGCGCAGACCCATGGCGACGGGGCCGGCGGCGCCGCCCGAGATCTCGAAATCGCCGCTCACCGAGCGCACCTTGCCGATCGGCGAGATGACGGCGGCAGTGCCGCAGGCAAACGCTTCCTTCAGCTTGCCTGAGGCCGCATCCTTGCGCCACTGCTCGAGCGAATACGGCTCCTCGCGCACGGTCTTGCCGGCATCGCGTGCCAGCGTGATGATGGAGTCGCGGGTGATGCCGGGCAGGATGGTGCCGAGCGGCGGCGTCGAGAGCGAGCCGTCGTCGAACACGAAGAAGATGTTCATCCCGCCGAGCTCCTCGATATAGCGGCGCTCGACCGCATCGAGAAACACCACCTGATCGCAGCCGTGCTGGATCGCTTCCGCCTGGGCGCGCAGGCTCGCGGCATAATTGCCACCGCACTTGACCGCGCCGGTGCCGCCGATCGCGGCGCGCGTGTAGTTCTCGGAGACCCAGATCGAGACCGGCGCAGGCCCGCCCTTGAAATAGGAGCCGACGGGCGACGCGATCACCGCAAAAATATACTCCGACGACGGCTTGACGCCGAGGAAGGTCTCGCTCGCGATCATGAAGGGGCGCAAATACAGGCTGCCCTCGCCGCCCGGCATCCAGGCGCGGTCGATGCGCACGACCTGCTCGACCGCCTCGATGAAGACATCCTCAGGCAACTGAGCCATTGCCATGCGGTCCGCCGAGTCCTTGAAGCGGCGCGCATTGGCGTCGGGGCGGAACAGGTTCACCCCGCCATCGTCGCGCTTGTAGGCCTTGAGGCCTTCAAAAATTTCCTGGGCGTAGTGCAGGACCGCGCCGGCCGGATCGAGCTGGAAGTTGGCGCGCGCCTCGATCCGCGCTTCGTACCAGCCGCTCTTGGCCTGATTGTAGCGGACGATCGCCATGTGATCGGTGAAAACCCGCCCGAAGCCGGGGTCCACCAGCTTGGCGATACGGTCCTTTTCGGACGTCGGATTGGATGCGGGCTGGATGTCGAATTTCATGCTCATGTCCTTGCCTCCCGCTGCCGGTTGCGGCGCTGTTCTGGCGCCCGCCTGCCCGTTTCGGGCCCGGCTGGCTTGATTGGGTTCTTGGCCGGACCGCCGCCAGCCTTGTTACGGCCGGTTTCCGTGGCCAGCATGTCGCCGAGGACATGCTTTTGCGGAAGGCGGAAGTCCAGTATGTTTTGCCGAAATGCCGCTCGACAATCGCACGGTAGATCTGATCCGGCCGTCGTCGCCTGTCCGGCCCTTTTCGCCGTCCCTGCTTCGACACCGCCCGACGCGAAAACGATCTAAAATTTCGTCCGGGTCGATCGTTTTGTAACATTGAACCCAAGATACGTCAATATGCCTGACATAAATTTCGCAGCCTCTTCTCCTGACGTCGCCGAATCTCGGCCCGCCGCGTCTGATGGAGGCAATTTGCGCTGGGATATCATCGAGCTCTTGTTCTTCGCCTATCGCGACTTCGTCGGCGATCCCGACCAGGAGCTGGAGGCGTTCGGCTTCGGCCGCGCCCACCACCGCGTCATGCATTTCGTCTATCGCTATCCCGGCCTCAAGGTCGCCGACCTCCTCGACGTCCTGCGCATCACAAAGCAGTCGCTCGGCCGGGTGCTCAAGCAGCTCCTGGACGAGGGCTACATCGTGCAGAAGACCGGTGACAATGATCGCCGCCAGCGTCTGCTTTACGCGACACCGAAGGGCGAGGCGCTGGTGCAGAAGCTCGCCGGGCTCCAGACCACGCGGATCACCAGGGCGCTCGCGGAGTTGGCTCCGCAGGACGCCGAGATCGTGAAGCGCTTCCTACGCGCGATGATCGACCGCGACGATCCGGACAAGGTGCTCGAGACGATCTTCGCTTCCGTCAACCACGACGCCAAGGAGTGACCGTGCTCGCTGCCACGCTCGCCCGCCCGCCGGTGCAACCCGCCGACGATGCCCCGCATCTGCTGCTGGTCGATGACGATCGCCGCATCCGCGATCTGCTCTCGCGCTTTCTCGCCAGTGAGGGCTACCGCGTCACCACCGCGGCGAGCGCCGGCGATGCCCGCTCGAAACTGCTGGGCCTGCATTTCGATCTCCTGATCCTCGACGTCATGATGCCCGGCGAGACCGGCTTCGACCTTGCCCGCTTCATCCGGACCTCGTCCTCGGTGCCGATCGTGATGCTGACGGCGCGGCACGAGGCCGAAGCCCGTATCGAGGGCCTCCAGATCGGCGCCGACGATTACGTGGCAAAGCCTTTCGAGCCGCGCGAGCTTGCGCTGCGCATCAACAACATCCTCAAGCGCGCCGCGCCGCCGCCGCAGGCCACGACCGTCGAGAAGATCGCGTTCGGTCCCTACGTCTACCATCTCGATCGCGGCGAGTTGCGCCAGGGCGAGGAGGTCATCCACCTCACCGATCGCGAGCGCGAGATGCTGCGGATTCTCGCGGAGACGCCGGGCGAGACCGTGCCGCGCAGCGCACTGACCGGCAATGGCAGCGTCAACGAGCGCGCCGTCGACGTGCAGATCAACCGCCTCAGGCGCAAGATCGAGACCGATCCCGCCAATCCGCTGTTTTTGCAGGCGGTGCGCGGCATCGGCTACCGCCTGGTTGCCTCGCCATAAATCAGTGAAGCGCGCTAGATGAGCACGATCGATACCGGCCTGACGCTTCTGAAGAGCGCCGCCGGCCGCGTTTCGGCGGCCAATGGCTGGATGGGCAATGCGTTCAAGGGCTGGATGCCGACCGGCCTCTATGCCCGCGCGCTCCTCATCATGATCGTGCCGATGGTGGTGCTGCAATCGGTCGTCGCCTTCGTGTTCATGGAGCGGCACTGGAACACGGTGACGCGCAGATTGTCCGCTGCCGTGGTGCAGGACATCGCCGCGCTGATCGACGTCTACAAGGGCTATCCGCAAGACAAGGACCGCGACCAGATCCGCCGCATCGCGCAACAGCGTCTCGGCCTCGTCGTCGACTTCCTGCCCGCCGGCGACATGCCGCCGCCAGGGCCGAAGCCGTTCTTCTCGCTGCTCGATCAGACGCTGTCGGTGCAGCTCGGCCGCCAGATCGGACGCTCGTTCTGGATCGACACGGTCGGCCGCTCCAACCTGGTCGAAATCCGCATCCAGCTCGACGACGCCGTGATGCGCGTGTTCGCGCAGCGCAGCGCCGCCTATGCCTCGAATTCGGAGATTTTCCTGTTCTGGATGGTCGGCACGTCCTCGATCCTCCTGATCGTCGCTGTGCTGTTCCTGCGCAACCAGATCAAGCCGATCCTGCGCCTTGCCGATGCCGCCGAAAGTTTTGGCAAGGGCCGCGAGGCGCCAAATTTCAGGCCGCGTGGTGCACGCGAGGTGCGGCGCGCGGCGGTCGCCTTCCTCGAGATGAAGTCGCGCATCGAGCGCACGATGGAGCAGCGCACCGCGATGCTCGCCGGCGTCAGCCACGATCTGCGCACCATCCTGACCCGCTTCAAGCTCGAGCTGGCGCTGATCGGCGACAGCCCCGAGCTCGAGGGCATGCGCAAGGATGTCGACGAGATGTCGATGATGCTCGAGGATTACCTCGCGTTTGCCCGCGGCGATTCCGGCGAGCAGTCGCAGCCGACCGACATGGCGCAAGCGCTCGAGGAGTTGCGCAGCGATGCCGAGCGCCATGGCCACACTGCAACCGTGGCCTTCCACGGGTTGCCGGTGGTGACGGTGAAGGCCGCCTCGTTCAAGCGCTGCCTCGCCAACCTCGTCACCAACGCGGCGCGCTACGGCAAGGCGATCGCCATCACAGGCCAGCGCGATCACCGTTATCTCACCGTCACGATCGACGACGACGGCCCAGGCATTCCCGCTCACTTGCGCGAAGAGGTGTTCAAGCCGTTCCTCCGGCTGGACAACGCCCGCAACCAGGACGAAGGCGGCACCGGCCTCGGCCTCGCCATCGCCCGCGACATCGCCCGCTCGCATGGCGGCGACATCACGCTGGGTGACAGCCCGATGGGCGGATTGAGGGCGAGCGTGAGGATTCCGGTGTAGCTCGGGCTACGGTCTCACGACCATCTCACCCTACTTCGGCAGCAGCGCCTTCAGCTTGTCCATGTCGCGCACGTTCATCTTGAAACCGCCTGGCATCACGATGTCGCCGGGCTTTTGCTCCGGCTTGCAGGCTCCCAGCCACTTGGCTTGCAGCGTCGTGGTGTTGTCGCGCCCCGCCGCGCCGGCGACGCCGCCTTGCGCATGCGAGGTCGTCTTCACCGTGTAGGCCGAGTTGAAATCGCCAGTGATCTCGGCATGCGAGGTCGTGCTGACGCCGGCGACGCTGCACTCGGAATCGCTGACATAGCCGGTCGCGGTCTTCCTGATCTCCTGCTTGGCGCAGATCTGCTTGGCCATCGGGGAGACGTTGTTGCTCATCTCCTTGTCGACGGTCTCGTCGGTGCAGTGCTGCATGGTCATCTCGGGCACGGGCGAGCCTGATGTGACCAGCTTCATCTCCCAAAGACCGGCCTTGCGCACCGGCAGGTCATCGGCACTGGCGCTACCTGCCGACAACGCGAGGCAAAGCGTCGAGCCGAGCAAAGCGAGTTTGCGCGTCATGTGGGAAGCTCCCGGCCAACAGATTGCGGCGTTTCGACAACGCCTCAGTAGAGCGTGCGGATCGGCCGATCGGCGGCGCCATAGGGCACCCAGCGGCAGGAGAACGAGATGTAACCGCCCTCATAGGCCTGCACGCCGAGGAATTTCGCGACCTTGCCGTAGCGTGCGCAGTGATCGACCGCGACCTGCCGCGCGTCGACCTGGGTCGCCATCGAATAGGCGATGATGCCGCCGGTGTCGTTGCCCTTGAACGGAGGCACCGGAAGGATATCGGCGCGCGCCGACTGGCTCGCCATCAACCCCAAGGCAAGAAGGCCCGCGGCCGCAATGATTCGCATTCCTGTCACTCCAATTTGTTAGCGGCAGTTTACGGTGCCGGGATGGAAGTGAAAAGAACCGAAGGCCAGTTGGCCGCGACGTCTTGGTCAACTCCTGGCGAAGTGTTGCCGCGCTGCACTTGACCTCCCCCGGCCTTCGCGGCACCGTCCGACCTTCGCAAGACCTCAGCTGTCTGGATTGATCATGCGCGCCCCCTCCTCGAAATCGCTCCGCTTCGCCGCCGTGCTCGGCCTCATGTTCGGGGCACTGTCGCTCGGCGAAGCCAAGGCCGCCAACGGACTTGAGCTGAATTTCTGGCTGAGCGGCCCGCGCTACGACGGCGCCGTTGCCGATTGCGACAAGGCGCTGCCGACGATCGCCACCCAGTTCTGGGAGAAAGAAAGCTCGTTCTGGAATTCCTCCTTGAAGATCACCGGCTTCTCGGCCGTTCGCGAGGTCGCGTTCCGCCCCTGGCAGTCCGATAACATTCCGCGCCGCTATTGCACCGCTGACGCCATGCTCAACGACGGCAAGGTGCGCAGGGTGCATTTCTCGCTCATCGAGGACGGCGGCTTTGCCGGCTACGGCAACGGCGTCGAGTGGTGCGTGGTCGGGCTCGATCGCAATTGGGCCTACAACCCGGCCTGCCGCGCCGCCAAACCCTGATCCGAAGAGCGCCTGATTCGGGCTGATCGGCCGGCGCACGAGAGCGGCTCCAAATTTTGTTCTTGAAATGTTCCAACCGCCTGCTAGGCTGCGTGCACAGTCTAGTTGAGGGCGTCGCCATGTTTCATTCCAGATTGCGTTCGTTGTCCCGTCTGATGATCTCGCTGACCCTTGCTGCCGGGTTGGCAACTCTCGCCGGCGGTGCGAAGGCCCAGGACAAGCGGCAGAACGCGCCCGGCGAATTCGACTTCTATGTGCTTTCGCTGTCATGGTCGCCATCGTTCTGCGAGGAAGCGGCAGAACGCGGCGGCCGGTCACAGATGCAATGCGGCGGACGGCCCTACGCTTTCGTGGTGCATGGGCTGTGGCCGCAATATGAGAACGGCTTTCCGGAATACTGCCAGCGGCCGGCGCCGCGGCTGAATCGCAGCATCGTCTCCTCGATGCTCGACCTGATGCCGGCGCCGGGCCTGATCTTCAACGAATGGGACAAACACGGCACCTGCTCCGGGCTCGAAGGCCGCAGCTATTTCGAGACGATCCGCAAGGCGCGCGCCGCGATCAAGATTCCGCCCGAATATCTCGATCTGTCGCAGGCCAAGACCGTGGCGCCGGCGGAGGTCGAGGAAGCCTTCATCAAGGCCAATCCCGGTCTCAGCAATGCCGCCATCTCGGTCACCTGCAACCGGACCCGGCTCTCCGAGGTCCGCATCTGCCTCAGCAAGGACCTGCAATTCCGCGCCTGCGACGAGATCGAGCGCCGCGCCTGCCGCCGCGACCAGGTGACGATGCCGCCGATCAGGGGCGGGTAGCCCCGCTCTTGTGGCCGGGATTCAGCGCACTACGCCGCGAACCGCGGCGTAGTGCGCTGCTGATCTGAGGCCCAATACGAGAAAGAGCTGGGTCCCGGCTCAGCGGCGCAGCGTTACGCGCTGCACCGCGTCCGGGACATGTGATCGTGCCTCTTTGCTGAAGCGATCACGTAGCGTAGTGCTGTTTCATGAACTACCGCCACGCCTTCCACGCCGGCAGCTTCGCCGATGTCATCAAGCACATCGTGCTGGCGCGCATCCTCACTTACTTGCAGGACAAGCCCGCGGCGTTCCGCGTCATCGACACCCATGCCGGCGCCGGGCTCTACGATCTCGACAGCGACGAGGCGCGCCGCGGCGGCGAATGGCTGACCGGCATTGCGCGGCTGCTGCAGGCGCGCCTGTCGAACGAGACCGCGGCGCTGATCAAGCCCTATCTCGACATCGTCCGCGCCTTCAATCCGAAGGGCGAGCTTAGGGCTTATCCAGGCTCGCCGCTGATTGCGCGCGGCCTGCTCAGACCGCAAGACCGCCTCGTCGCCTGCGAGCTCGAGCCGAAGGCGCGGAAAGCGCTGATCGACGTGCTGCGCCGCGACGAGCAGGCCCGCGTGGTCGATCTCGACGGCTGGGTGGCGCTGCCGGCCTTCGTGCCGCCGAAGGAGCGGCGCGGCCTCGTGCTGATCGACCCGCCGTTCGAAGCCAAGGACGAGTTCGAGCGGCTGGGCGAGGCCTTCGCGGCGGCCTTCGCAAAATGGCCGACCGGTATCTATGTTATTTGGTATCCGGCCAAGAATCGGCGGGCCACCGACACGCTGGCCCAAACGGTCGCGCGGCTCGCAGCTGCAGCAAAGCCGCCGGGGAAATGCCTGCGCCTCGAATTCAGCGTCGCGCCGCAAGCCGACGGCGCCGCCCTCACCTCCACCGGGCTCCTGATCGTCAATCCGCCCTATACGCTGCACGGCGAGCTCAAGACCATCCTGCCCGAGCTGGAAATGCCGCTCGGCCAGGGCGGGGCTGCCAGATTCCGATTGGAGGTGCCGAGACTGTAACACTCCGGCATTCTTGGGAAAAATATGCAGGACCCGTAGTCAATCTGCAAAGAACCGTATTATGCTGTTTCTGTGACTGGCTTTACGTTCCGCTTCCGCGAATGGTTGCGGCGGAGTGAAGGCCCTAAGAAAGATCCCGCCGGACCGATGAGGTCCGTCCAAGGATGGCCAGCTCCCGGGCTCCGTGAGGCCCGGTCATGTCGTGACGTGAGTCTGCGTCGCGGCGGAGGAGCAATGAGGGGGAGTTTCCCGATGGCCATGACGGGAACGGTCAAGTTCTTCAACGGCGAGCGCGGCTACGGCTTCATCAAGCCCGATGACGGCGGTCGCGATGTCTTCGTTCACATCACCGCTGTGGAGCGGGCGGGACTGAAAGACCTTGCCGAAGGACAGCGTATTACTTTCGAAGTCGAACCGGACAAGAAGGGGAAGGGACCGAAAGCGGTCAATTTGGTGATCCTCTCCTAAAGCGCAATGAGATTTGGATGAATCGTCATCGCGCTTTAGCTTGTTGTTTACGCATGATCTTTCCGGAAAACCGCTTCGCACTTTTCCGGATCATGCTTTAGCGAGCCCTGAGTAAAAAAATCCCGGCCGCGAGCGGCCGGGAGGCTGGTCCGGTATTTTCTTCTTTGGATGTCAGAAGTGATAGTTCACGCCTGCGCGGACAACGCTGGCGCTATAGCCGTTTGACACGCCCGTAATGGCGAACTGGCTCGTCGACAGATCGATGTAGAGATATTCGAGCTTGGCGCTCCAGTTCGGCGCGAGGCCGACTTCCGCGCCAGCACCGATGGTCCAGCCCGCGGTGGTGTGCGACTCCGTCCAGCCAAAGGTCTGCCCACGCAGCTCGCCGAAAACGAGACCGGCGGTGCCGTAGAACAGCACATTGCTGAACGCATAGCCGGCGCGGCCGCGCAGGGTGCCGAACCACGGATTGGAGAATTTCCACGGCGCAAAGGTATCGTCGGCACCGCTCGCCTGGATGTCGCCTTCGACACCGAACACCCACGGGCCGTTCTGGAAATTGTAGCCGGCTTGGACACCGCCGACGAAGCCCGACGGCTTCGTCGGGTTGTTGTCGACCGAGCCCCACTCATAGCCGATGTTGCCCCCGAGATAGGGACCTGCCCAGCTATAGGCATTGAGCGGCTGATTGACGGTATAGGGCGCACGCTGCCCGTAATTGAGATCGGCGGCCTCTGCCGAAGCTGTCCAGCCGGCGGCAACCAACGCGGCTGCGCCCACAACGAACCTCTTCATCACTCACTCCAACGCAACTGTCGCAACCCCTCGCGATGTCCGCGCCGCCGCGCCGACACCGTCGCATGGTTACGGAACCAAGAACTTTTCGCGCAGGATTTATCGAGAGTTTTAAGTTAAAGGGCTGTTAAGTCGGGTTACCGCCCGCTTAACAGACTTAAGGAAGCGTTACCGGGAACTGGCCGCCATCCTGTGCGTGCAGCAAGGCCGGAACTTCAAATCGGCCCCCCCAGCACCTAAATTCGCCCCATGGTTCACGATTCCTCCGACAATCCGGACGACCGCGCGCGTAAGTCGCCGCGCCCTGGTGCGACCGACGCGCCGCCCGAGCGCCTGGCAGCGCCGGACGTCGATCCCGCGGCAGCGGGCGGCGACGACGAGGACGATGCGCTGCTGCCGGATATCCTGGAAGAGAGCGGCGCGGTTGGCGAAGGCCCGCTGGCGACCGGTCATGAGGCGATCGAGCGCGCGGTTCGGCTCGCACCCACCTCGCCCGGCGTCTATCGCATGCTCAATGCGAACGCCGACGTGCTCTATGTCGGCAAGGCCAAGAACGTCAAAAAGCGACTGTCCAGCTATGCGCGCCAGAGTGCGCCGCTGCCGGCCCGCATCCTGCGCATGATCGCGGCCACCGTGACCGTGGAGATCGTCTCGACCAACACCGAGACCGAGGCCCTGCTGCTGGAAGCCAACCTCATCAAGCAGCTGCGGCCGCGCTTCAACGTGCAGCTGCGCGACGACAAGTCGTTCCCCTATATCCTGATCACCGGCGACCATTGGGCGCCGCAGATCCTGAAACATCGCGGCGCACAGACCCGGCCCGGCCGCTATTTCGGCCCGTTCGCCTCCGCCGGCGCGGTCAACCGCACCATCACGGCGCTGCAGCGCGCGTTCCTGATCCGCTCCTGCACCGATTCCTTCTTCGAGAGCCGCACCCGCCCCTGCCTGCTGTATCAGATCCGCCGCTGCGCCGGTCCGTGCACCCGCGAGATCGATTTCGGCGGTTATTCGACGCTGGTGCGCGAGGCCAGCGACTTTCTTTCCGGCAAGAGCCATGCGGTGAAGCAGGAGCTCGCCGGCGAGATGGAGAAGGCGGCCAGCGAGCTCGAATTCGAGCGCGCCGCACTCTACCGCGACCGCCTCGCCGCACTGTCGGCGATCCAGTCGCAGCAGGGCATCAATCCGCGCACGGTGGAGGAAGCCGACGTGTTCGCCATCCACCAGGAGGGCGGCTTCTCCTGCGTCGAGGTGTTCTTCTTCCGCACCGGCCAGAACTGGGGCAACCGCGCCTATTTTCCGCGCGCGGAAAAGAGCTTTACGCCGGAAGAGGTGCTCGGCTCGTTGCTCGCCCAGTTCTACGATGACAAGCCGCCGCCGAGGAACATCCTGCTCTCGCACGAGATCGAGGAATGCGAGCTGCTCGCCAATGCGCTCTCGATCAAGGCCGGCCACAAGGTCGAGATCACTGCGCCCAAGCGCGGCGAGAAGAAGGAGCTGGTCACTCACGCGCTGACCAATGCGCGCGAGGCGCTCGGCCGCAAGCTCGCGGACACCGCAACGCAAAGCCGCCTGCTCGAGGCCATGGCCGCGACGCTGAACCTGCCGCATGCGCCCAAGCGTATCGAGGTCTATGACAACAGCCATATCCAGGGCACCAATGCGGTCGGCGCCATGATCGTCGCCGGCCCCGACGGCTTCGTGAAGAACCAGTACCGCAAGTTCAACATCAAGTCGGAAGGGCTGACGCCCGGCGACGACTACGCCATGATGCGCGAGGTGCTCGAGCGCCGCTTCAAGCGCCTGATCAATCCCCCCGAGGACGGTGCAGCCAGGGAAAACGACAAGGCCAAGGACGACGATTTCCCGCAATGGCCCGACCTCGTCATCATCGACGGCGGCCGCGGCCAGCTCAACGCCGTTCGCGAGATCTTTGCAAATCTCGGCCTGACCCAGGTGTCGCTGATGTCCGTCGCCAAGGGGCCGGACCGGGATGCCGGCCGCGAGACCCTGTTCATGCCGGAACGCGAGGCCATCAAACTCGAGCCGCGCGATCCCGTGCTCTATTTCATCCAGCGCCTGCGCGACGAGGCCCACCGCTTCGTCATCGGTTCGCACCGCAAGCTGCGCAAGAAGGACATCCGCGAGGCCGGCTTGCAGGAGATTCCGGGCATCGGCCCGTCACGCAAACGTGCCTTGCTGCACCATTTCGGAACCCTGAAGGAGATCGAACGGGCCTCAATCGCCGATCTCGGCAAGGTTCCGGGGGTGAGCGCCGAGAGCGCCCGCAGGATTTTCGAATATTTCCATCCTCAGCCGGGATGAACTAAAGGGGGGCCGCGGTCATATGGTCGTTGCATCCCGCGCCCATCTGGGGAGCGGAACGGTTGACCTTGGGGCCCGAGCGGTATTGGTAGGACGGATGAACATCGCCACGACACGAGGGACGACCAGCCGCGCGATGTCCCTCCCCAACATCCTGACCTATGGCCGGATCGCCGCGATCCCGGTCGTGGTCGGATGCATCTATGCGCAGTCGATTCTGGATCAGCCGCTCTGGCTGCGCTGGCTCGCCGTCGCCCTTTTCATCGCGGCCGGGGTGACTGATTACCTCGACGGCTATTATGCGCGGATCTGGAATCAGCAATCGGCGTTCGGCCGGATGCTCGACCCGATCGCCGACAAGCTGCTGGTTGCCTCCTGCCTGCTGATGCTGGCCGCGGACGGCATCATCCACGGCTGGTCGCTGTGGGCCGCCATCGTGATCCTGTGCCGCGAGATCCTGGTCTCGGGCCTGCGCGAATACCTCGCCGCGCTGCGCGTCAGCGTGCCCGTGACCAAGCTCGCCAAATGGAAGACCACGGTCCAGCTCGTCGCCATCGGCTTCCTGCTCGCTGGTCCAGCCGGGGACGAGGTGGTGCCGGTCGTCTCGATGATCGGACTGGCGCTGCTGTGGGCTTCTGCGATCCTCACCATGTACACCGGCTACGACTATTTCCGCGCCGGCATCCATCACCTCATCAAGGAGGACGAGGGATGAAGGTGAAGTATTTCGCCTGGGTGCGCGAACGCGTCGGCAAGGCCGAAGAGACGATCGAGCCGCCGGGAAGCGTGCGCACCGTCGAGGAGCTGATCGCCTGGCTCTCCGGCCAAAGCGAGGCCCATGCGTATGCATTCGAGAAGCCGAAGGTGATCCGCGCCGCGATCGACCGCGCCCACGTCAAATCAGACGCCGTGATCGCCGGCGCCGGCGAGATCGCGTTCTTCCCGCCGATGACCGGCGGCTAGGCCGATGTCCTGGAACAGACCAGCGTGCGGCGCCGCCTCACCTCTCAACGGGGAGAGGTCGGATCGCTCGCGGCGATGCAAAGCATCGTCCGGCGCGATCCGGGTGATGGGACAGAGGTCTCACGAGAGGGCGTATCCCCTCACCCGCGCCTTCGGCGCGACCTCTCCCGATGGGAGAGGTGTCGAAGCGGCACGATCATGACCTGTCCCGTCACCATCCGCATCCAGGAGGACGATTTCGACATCGCGCGCGAGATCGCGGTCCTGACCAAGAGCCGCACCGACATCGGCGCGGTCGTGAGCTTCTCCGGCATTTGCCGCGCCGACGAGGAGAGCGCGAAGATCGCCGCGCTCACGCTCGAACATTATCCGGGCATGGCGGAAGAGGAGATCAAGCGCCATGTCGAGGAGGCGACCTCGCGTTGGCCGCTGAATGGCGTCACGGTGATTCACCGCGTCGGCCGCCTTATGCCCGGCCAGAACATCGTGCTGGTGCTGACCGCCTCGCAGCACCGCCAGGCCGCATTCCAGGCGGCCGAGTTCCTGATGGACTATCTCAAGACCAGTGCACCGTTCTGGAAGAAAGAAGAGAGCGCCACCGGCACCGGCTGGGTCGAGGCCCACGCCCGTGACGACGAGGCCGCCGCGCGCTGGACGAAATCCTGATGGCAAAAACTGCAAGAAAGACCGCGCGCGGCCGCGCGGCGCCGAAGTTTGCAAAGGTGGGGCCCGGCGAGCTTGTCACGCTGCTCGACTTCGTCCGCTATGCGGTGAGCCGCTTCGTCGAAGCCAGGCTCGCCTTTGCCCACGGCACCATCGACCCGGTCGCGGAAGCCGCCTTCCTGATCTGCGAGGCGCTGCATCTCAATCCCGAACAATTCGATATCTTCGCCAACGCGCGCGTCACCGCAGCGGAAGGCAAGGCCATCATCGATCTGATTCATAAGCGCGTCACAACGCGCAAACCGGCCGCCTATCTCGTCAACAAGATCTATATGCGCGGCCTGCCCTTCTATGTCGACGAGCGCGTCATCGTTCCGCGCTCGTTCATCGGCGAGCTGCTGGATTCGCATTTCGGCGGCGACGGCGATGCCGGCTCGTTGATCGATGATCCAACGGCCGTGGCGCGCGTGCTCGATCTCTGCACGGGATCGGGATGCCTTGCGATCCTCGCCGCGCATCATTTCCCGAACGCCACCGTCGATGCCGTCGATATCTCCAAGGGTGCGCTTGAAGTCGCCGCCCGCAATGTCGGCGAATACGGGCTGGCGGACCGGATCAGCCTCCATCGCGGCGACCTTTTCGCCCCGCTCGGCGGCAACAGATACGACCTGATCATCACCAACCCGCCTTACGTCGATGCCGAGGGCATGGCGGCGCTGCCGCCCGAGTGCCGGGCCGAACCAAAGCTCGCCTTCGACGGCGGCGCCGACGGTCTCGACGTGGTGCGCCGCATCCTGCGCGATGCGCCCGATCACCTGACGCCGGACGGCGGGCTGATCTGCGAGATCGGGCGCGGCCGCGAGCTGGTCGACGAGGCCTTTCCGGACTTGCCGCTGCTCTGGCTCGACACCGAAGATTCCGAGGGCGAGGTGTTCTGGATCGCAGCCGCCGATCTCGGCTGAGCCTTTGCGACGCGCGCGCTTCGGAACAAGTCAAATAGCGCCACGTTCATCCTCCGATGCATTTTTTCGCTCTCGGAGGATGTCCGCATGCTCGCGCCATCGGGCGAATTGCTGCGCGCCGGCGTGGCGCTCAAGCTCAACCACCTCAAACGCGCCGCTCAATCCTATCTGCGTGACCAGACCAGCCAGGCAACGGGCAAGGTGACATCTTACGCCGTGGCCGGCGGACTGTTCGCAGCCGCGGGCCTGTTCGTTGTCGCGGCACTTTTCGTCGGGCTGATCGCCCTGTACCGCTGGATCGCCATCAGTTACGGGCAATTCTGGGGTTTTGGCGCGGTCGGCGCAGTGCTGCTGGTGTTGGCTGCGGTCTGTGCCGGGGTGGCGATGGCGCAGATGAGGCGCAAGCCCAAGCCGATCGTGCCGCTTGCGAGCCGCCTGCGCGTGGCGGTCGCGACGCCGCGGATCCCGCGCGGAACGGTCAAGCAGGCGGTGAAGGAGGTCGCAACGACAATTCCCCTCGCACCGCTCGCGCCGGGCGAACGCGGTCACGGCGGCAAACATTACGGCAACAGCACCTGGCCGGTCCGCGCCAACCGCCCCGTGCAACTTGGCCTGATGCTCGCGGCCGTCGGTCTGGTCGGACTGACGGCCGCCCGGAGGCGGCGCCACAGGCACAGTCTGGGGGCATGATGCTGGCGCGGCGCTCCGAACCGATCGACTCCTGGCTGCTGGTGGCGGCGACGGCGGTCTTCGTGCTGACGGCGGAGCGCTACTTTCAGGATTCTGGCCTGATCCGGTTGGGGCCTCCGCAGGACCACCGCAAAGCCGAAGCGAACTCACCGGAAACGAGCCCGGCGAGCGCCGCCGTGCAGCCCGGCCGTGGCCGCCGGGCGAAAAGTCCATTCGACATCCCTTGGTCGGGCTGGAAGGACATTTTCTGGCGGACCTATCAGCGTATCGACGAGGATCGCCTGCTCGCGACGGCGGGCGGCGTCGTCTTCTTCGGGCTGCTCGCGATCTTCCCCGCAGTCACGGCGGTCGTCTCTTCCTATGGCCTGTTCGCCGATCCCGCCACGATCAGCGCCAACCTCCAGAAGCTGGCGATGATGCTGCCCCAGGGCACGTTCGAGATCGTCGAGGAGCAGGTCGGGCGCGTGGTCTCGAAGGGCAACACGGCGCTGGGGGCCACATTCCTGTTCGGCTTTGTGCTTGCGATCTGGAGCGCCAATGCCGGGGTCAAGGCGATCTTCGACGCCCTCAATGTCGCCTATGAGGAACGCGAGAAGCGCAGCTTCATCCGCCTGAACATGGTCTCGCTGGCCTTCACCGTCGGCGGCATCGTGGCACTGCTGCTGATGGTGGGGGCCGTCGTCGCCTTCCCGCTAGCGCTCAATCATCTCGGCATGGCGCCCGAAAGCAAATTGATCGTGGCGTTGGCCCGATGGCCGCTGCTGTTCCTGATCCTGCTCGTGGCGCTCGCCATCCTCTACCGCTTCGCCCCGAGCCGCGACGCCCCGCGATGGCAATGGCTCAGCCTTGGGGCGGTGACGGCGGCCATCCTCTGGATCGCCGGCTCGGCCCTGCTCTCCTGGTACCTCTCGGAATTCGCCAATTACAATGCGACCTACGGCTCTCTGGGCGCTGCGATCGGCCTGATGATGTGGATGTGGATGTCGGCGATCGTCATCATGTTCGGCGCCGAGTTGAACTCGGAGATCGAACGGCAGACGCTGCGCGACACCACCACCGGACGGCCGAAGCCGCTCGGCAGCCGCGAAGCCGTCTCGGCCGACACGGTCGGCGCCCCCGCGCCATTTTGAGCGGGGGCGATCAGCCCGGAGCTTGGCCCGACCGCGTCTCGGGCGCGATGAGCGTGATCGCGGGTCCAGATATACCGATAGAAGCCTTTCGGCGGCGGACCGACCGGACTGTGAGACGGTCGCTATCCCCTCGAATCAACAATGATGTTAGCTTCATGCGTGCTTCGGGGAGCATGAGGCGTGACGGGTTCGGACGCGGCCCGTGTTTTCCCGGGTGAAGCAGTCAGCTCTTGAGGCGAACGCGCGGCATGATTCGCATTTCGACGATCTTCATCGCCATCTGCATGGTCCTGGTCGCGGCCTCGCTCGGGCTCGTGCTCTATTCGGTCGCCGGCATCAGCGGAACGGAATCGGCGATCGTGGCGCTGACCGCGCTGACCTTCCTGATCCTCTACAACGCGGTGTCGATGCGGCTGCGCGACCGCAGCGACGTCGGCGGCCAGATTGCCGACCTCTCGCGGGGCACTGCCGACCTCGCCCGGCAGGTGGCCGAGTTCGGCCGCCGGCTTGCAGCGCTCGAGGGCCGCATCGCCTCGTCCAATTCGACCAATTCCGACCGCGTCCAGTCGGTCATCGGCGAGATCAACGAACTGGGCGGATTGGTCAGGCAGCTCGCCACCACCGTGGCTGCCCATGAGGATCTGCTGGCCGGCAACGCGCCGGCTCCCGCCCCGGTCACGAGGCCCGAGCCGGAGATGCCGGTCGATTTGGCCGCTCCCCACGAGGAGGAGAAGCCGGTCGCCCCTCCTCCGCTTTCCGTGCCGCCGCGGCCGGCGCCGGCGATTCAGGCCCAAACCGCCAACCCGGTTCAGAGCGGCAATGGACGCAATCAGACCCAGTTGTTGGCGACGCTGCGCAATGCGATCGACGAGAACCGCATCGACATCTTCCTGCAGCCGATGGTAACGCTGCCGCAGCGCAAGGTGCGGTTCTACGAGGCGGTGACGCGCCTGCGCGACGAGCGCGACCAGCTGATCGCCGCCGAGGAGTTCATCAGCATCGCCGAAGCCTCCGGGCTGATCGGGCGCATCGACAACATGGTGATGCTGCGCTGCGTGCAGGTGCTGCGGCGCCTGATGGTGCGCAACAAGGACGTCGGCGTGTTCTGTAACGTGGCGGCCTCCACGCTCGGCAATTCCACCACCTTCACGCAATGCCTCGACTTCCTCGAAGCCAACCGCGCGCTCGCGCCCTCACTGGTGCTGGAGTTCAAGCAGTCGACGTTCCGCCATCTCGGCCCGGCCGAGACCGAGAACCTCGCCGCGCTCGCTCAGCGCGGCTTCCGCTTCTCGATCGACCATGTCACGGATCTCAGGATCGAGCCGCGCGAGCTGGCCGATCGCGGGGTACGCTTCATCAAGGTGCCGGCCGCGCTGCTGCTCGATCCCAGGCAGGCCTCGACCTCCGACATCCATCCGTCCGACCTCTCGGACCTGCTCGGCCGCTTCGGCATCGACCTGATCGCCGAGCGGATCGAGGGCGAGCGCGCCGTGGTCGATCTGCTCGACTACGACGTGCGGTTCGGCCAGGGCTTCCTGTTCGCGCCGCCCCGGCCATTGCGGCCGGAGGGGGCATCTGCTACCGCCGGGGCGCCGCCGAACCAGGCGAAAGACATTCAGGGACCTCATGGCTCCGGCACACAAAGCTCAGGCGCAACGTCTTCTGCGCCTCCACCACAACGCATCACCGGCAACGCGGCGCTCGCGCGCCGCATCTGATCGGCCGCGCGCATCATGACCACGCTGCATTTTGCCGAAGGCCTGCGCGAGCTCGTGGGCGGCGTTGACGTTGTGCTCAGCGACATCTGGGGCGTGGTCCATAACGGGCTGGAATCCTTCCCCGAAGCCTGCGAGGCGCTGCACACCTGTCGCAGCCGCGGCGGTACGGTGATCCTGATCACCAACGCGCCGCGCCCGGCCGATTCCGTGCAGCGGCAATTGCGCAAGCTCGGCGTCCCGGATGAGACCTATGACGCGATCGTATCTTCAGGCGACCTGACCCGGCTCTATGTGGCCGAGCATCCCGGCCGCAAGATGTTCTGGCTCGGTCCCGAGCGCGACAATTCGATCTATCGCGGCCTCGATGCGATGACCGCGCCGCTCGAGGAAGCCGATTACATCGTCTGCACCGGTCTCTATGACGACGAGACCGAAACGGCGGAAGACTATCGCGGCATGATGCTGAAGGCGCGCGAGCGCAAGCTGACGCTGGTCTGCGCCAACCCCGACATCGTGGTGGAACGCGGCGACCGGCTGATCTATTGCGCCGGCGCCATCGCGGAGCTCTACCGCGAGCTCGGCGGCGAGGTGATCTTCTACGGCAAGCCGCACCGCCCGATCTACGAGCGCGCCATGGCGCTCGCCGGCGAGCGGCAGGGCCATCAGATCGATCGCAAAAAGGTGCTGGCGATCGGCGATTCCGTCCGCACCGATCTCACCGGCGCGCGCGAATTCGGCATCGACTGCCTGTTCGTGACCCGCGGCATCCATGCCGAGGAGTTCGAGGGTCTCGACCAGCTCGACCCGAATTCGGTGATGGAATTGTTCGGCCACCCGCCGAAGGCGCTGATGCGCGAATTGAAGTGGTAGAAAATATCGTGCCCCGGACGCAGCTCGAAGCGCTGCAGAGCCGGGGCCAGAAGCCGCAACCGATGTCGTGAATGGACGGGGTCCCGGCGCAGCGCCGCGTCCGGGACACGAAAGCGCCTTACGCGCTCGCCATGTCCGGGAAGACCGCCTCGATCTTCGTCTTCAGCGTCGCCGCGTTGAACGGCTTCACGATGTAGTTGTTCACGCCGGCCTTCTTCGCCGCGATCACGTTCTCGGTCTTGGATTCGGCCGTGATCATGATGAACGGCGTAGTGGCGAGGTTCGGATCCGCGCGAACTTCGCGCAGGAGGTCGTAACCCGTCATCGGCTCCATGTTCCAATCGGAGATCACGAGCCCGTACTTCTTGCCGCGCATCTTGTTCAGCGCCGCCGAACCGTCGCTGGCATCATCGATATTCTCGAAGCCAAGCTGCTTCAGCAGATTCCGGATGATACGGATCATGGTGCTGTAGTCATCCACCACCAGAACCGGCATCGTCAAATCAACCGCCATCTCGACTCCCCCAACGCAAACCCAGGAATATTACGATCGGACTGCCAGGCCGGCGCCCGGCAGTTCCACGCCTCAAGCACTAGCATCGAGGCCTTAAACAGCCCGTTAACTGGGGGCCGCTCCGAAGGATTGAAATCGTGTTCAATGTCTGCCCGCCCCGCCGCTTGACTTCGCAGGGCCGGTCGCGCCACGGTCCGGGCCGGTCCTGCCCGGTTCGAGAATTCCCCTGATGGCTCCGCCTTTTACCGTTATCCGCGACACAACGCCGGATTCCGCCATTCCGAGGGGCGCCGTGGTCGCCATGGGCAATTTCGATGGCGTTCATCTCGGCCATCGCGCCGTGATTGCGGCTGCCCTGGAGATGGGCCGAGCGCATGGCCGCCCTGCGCTGGCATTGACCTTCGAGCCGCATCCGCGGCGGTTTTTCAGCCCCAACACCCCGCAATTCCGCCTGACGGACGAGCGGGCCAAGCTGCGGCTTTTGGCCGGTACCGGGCTCGCCGGCGCCGTTGTCATGACCTTCGACAAGGCGCGTGCCGGAACCAGCGCGCAAGATTTCATTCGCCATGACCTGATCGGGCGTCTCGGGGTCAGCGGCATCGCGGTCGGCTACGACTTCCATTTCGGCAAGGGACGGGTCGGCTCGCCGAGCCTTCTCGTCAACGAAGCGCCCCGGCTCGGCATCGAGGTCGACGTGCAACCGCATGTCGATATCGACGAACGGCCGGTTTCCTCCAGTGCCATCCGGATCGCCCTCGCCGAGGGCCAGCTCGACCAAGCCACCACCATGCTGGGCGCGCCCTGGTTCATCACCGGCGAAGTCATCCATGGCGAGAAGCGCGGCCGCGACCTCGGTTATCCCACCGCCAACATCCGCCTGGATGCCAATTGCGGCCTCAAGCACGGCATCTACGCGGTGCGGGTCGGCCGGGGGACCGAGCGCCTGGATGGGGTGGCGAGCTTCGGCCGCCGCCCGACCTTCGACAACGGCGCCCCGCTGCTGGAAATCTTCCTGTTCGACTTCAAGGGCGACCTTTACGGGCAGGCGCTCGACTGCGCCTTCATCGGCTTCATCCGCGAGGAGCTGAAATTCGACAGCCTGGAGGCCCTGATCCGCCAGATGGACGACGATTCCGGCCGCGCCCGCGCCATCCTGGCCGCTGCCCCGGACGCGTTTCCGAGGCTGGGCGTGATCGATTAAGGGCCGAAACCGGGCCAGCCGAACCTTTGCGCTTCCTCCGCCCCCCTGCTATGGAGAGCCCATGTTTGCGCGGCGCATCATAGGGATTAGCGGCCCGGCTTCCGCCTGAGCCTCAAGGCTCGGCGCAAGACCGGGATTTCGTCGTTTCACCCCGCGATTCCGCATCGCCCAGCCGTTCCCCGCGCCACCTCCGAGCCAGTCAGCCTCATGTCCGAAAAGCCGCAAAAGTCGCAAAAGTCTGAAGCCAAAGACTATTCGAAAACCCTGTTCCTGCCGCAGACCGAATTCCCGATGCGCGCCGGCCTGCCGCAGCGCGAGCCGGAGATCCTCAAGCGCTGGTACGAGATCGGCCTTTACGAAAAGCTGCGCGAGAGTGCGAAGGGCCGCGCCAAGTTCGTGCTGCACGATGGGCCGCCCTACGCCAACGGCAACATCCATATCGGCACGGCGCTGAACAAGATCCTGAAGGATCTCGTCACCAAGAGCCAGCAGATGCTCGGCTTCGATTCCAACTACGTGCCGGGCTGGGATTGCCACGGCCTGCCGATCGAGTGGAAGGTCGAGGAGGAGCACTATCGCAAGAAGGGCAAGCAGAAGCCCGACTTCCGCGACAGTGCCGCCATGATCGATTTCCGGAGAGAGTGCCGCGCCTATGCCACGCACTGGCTCGGCGTGCAGCGCGAGGAATTCAAGCGCCTGGGGGTGATCGGCGACTGGGACCATCCCTACGCCACCATGAGCTATCCCGCCGAAGCCCAGATCGCGCGCGAGCTGATGAAGTTCGCCGCCAACGGCACGCTTTATCGCGGCTCCAAGCCGGTGATGTGGAGCGTGGTCGAGAAGACCGCGCTGGCCGAAGCCGAAGTGGAGTACGAGGACTACACCTCCGACATGGTCTGGGTGAAATTCCCGGTGACCTCGCCAGCGCACGGTGCGCTTGCCTCCGCGAGCGTCGTCATCTGGACCACCACGCCTTGGACCCTCCCCGGCAACCGCGCCATCTCGTTCTCGCCGAAGATCGCTTATGGCCTCTACAAGGTCTCGGACGCGCCCGCGGACAATTGGGCCAAGACCGGCGACCTTCTGATCCTCGCTGACGCACTCGCTGAAGAGGTGTTCAAGCAAGCGCGTGTGACCGCCTATGAGAAGGTGCGCGACGTCCCCGGCGACACCATGGACGCGATCGAATGCGCTCATCCGCTCAAGGGCCTTGCCGGCGGCTACGAATTCACCGTGCCGCTGCTGCCCGGCGATCACGTCACCGACGATACTGGCACCGGCTTCGTGCACACGGCGCCGGGCCATGGCCGGGAGGATTTTGACGCCTGGATGGCGCAGGCGCGCGATCTCGATGCGCGCGGCATCAACACCGCGATCCCCTACACTGTCGATGAGAACGGCGCCTACACCGATCATGCGCCCGGCTTTACCGGCAAGCGTGTCATCAACGACAGGGGCGAGAAGGGCGATGCCAACGAGGCCGTGATCAAGGCGCTCGTCGACAGAGGCATGCTGCTCGCGCGCGGCCGGCTCAAGCATCAATATCCGCACTCCTGGCGCTCCAAGAAGCCGGTGATCTTCCGCAACACGCCGCAATGGTTCATCGCGATGGACAAACCTGTTGTGGACGCACCGGGCAAGCCCGGCGCTATGGACGTGGCGCAGGGCGGCAAGGCGAAGAGCGGCGACACGCTGCGCGCCCGCGCGCTGCACGCGATCTCGGTAACGCAATGGGTGCCGCCATCGGGCGAGAACCGCATCAATGGCATGATCGAGGCGCGCCCGGACTGGGTGATCTCGCGCCAGCGCGCCTGGGGCGTGCCGATCGCCGTGTTCGTGCGCGAGAAGGGCGACGGCTCCGCCGAGATCCTCCAGGACGAGGCGGTGAACGCGCGCATCGGCGAAGCCTTCGAGAAGGAAGGCGCCGACGCCTGGTATGCGACGGGCGCGCGCGAGCGCTTCCTCGGGCCCCGCGCGAGCGAGGACTGGCAGAAGGTCGACGACATTCTCGACGTCTGGTTCGATTCAGGCTCGACCCACGCCTTCGTGCTGGAAGACCCCGTGCATTTCCCGGGGCTGTCAGGCATCAAGCGCAAGGTCGACGGCGGCACCGACACGGTGATGTATCTGGAAGGCTCGGACCAGCACCGCGGCTGGTTCCACTCCTCGCTGCTGGAGAGCTGCGGCACGCGCGGCCGCGCGCCTTACGACATCGTTCTGACTCACGGCTTCACGCAGGCCGAGGACGGCCGCAAGATGTCGAAGTCGCTCGGCAACACCATCGAGCCGCAGGCCGTCATCAAGGAATCCGGTGCCGACATCTTGAGACTCTGGGTCGCGTCCTGCGACTACACCGACGATCAGCGCATCGGGCCCGAGATCCTGAAGAACACCGTCGAGACCTATCGCAAGCTGCGCAACACCGTGCGCTGGATGCTGGGCACGCTGCATCACTACAAGCCTGCCGACGCGGTCGCGCCCGCCGACATGCCCGAGCTCGAGCGCTTCATGCTGCACGAGCTCGCGGTGCGCGCCGCCGCGATCGGCAAGGCCTATCGGGAGTTCGACTACAAGACCGTGGTCGCGATCCTGTCCGCCTTCCTCAACAGCGAGCTCTCCGCGTTCTACTTCGACATCCGCAAGGACACGCTTTATTGCGATCCGCCGTCGTCACTGACGCGCAAAGCGGCGCTGACGACCATCGACCTGCTGTGCGCCTCGATCCTGAAATGGCTGGCCCCGATCCTCAGCTTCACCGCGGAGGAAGCCTGGCGCATGTACCGGCCCGACGCGGAGCCGTCCGTGCATCTGACGCTGTTCCCGACCGATCTCGAAGCCTTTCGCGACGACAAACTCGCCGCGAAATGGGAGATGATCCGCAACGTCCGTCGCGTCGTCACCGGCGCGCTCGAGTTGGAACGGGCCGCCAAGAACATCGGCTCCTCGCTGGAGGCTTCGCCGGTGATCTATGTCGCCGATCGCGCCATGCTGGCGACCTTGTTCGACGTCGATCTCGCTGAAGTCTGCATCACCTCGAACTACGAGGTGCGAGAGGACGAGGCGCCGGCAGGTGTATTCCGTCTCGATGCTGTCCCCGGCGTCGCGGTCGTGGTGGAGAAGGCGGTCGGCACCAAATGCGCCCGCTCCTGGAAGATTTCGCCGACGGTCGGCGAGGACCCTGAATACCCCGACGTCACCCCGCGCGACGCGAAGGCGCTGCGCGAATGGAAGGCGCTGGGGGTGAGCGTCTGATCGATCGGCCATGACCCCGCTCCGCGCCGGCATCCTCTCGGCCGTGGTCACGCTCGTGGCCGACCAGGCCTCGAAACTCTGGCTCCTGAACGTGTTCGACCTCGCCCGTCGCGGCGCAGTGCGGGTGACGCCGTTCTTCGACCTGGTGCTGGCCAAGAACGTCGGGATCAGCTTCGGTTGGCTCCAGAACGACGATCAGGCGGCGCAGCTCGCGCTGATGGCTGTGAAGGTCATCGCTGTGGTCGCCCTGACGATCTGGATGGTCCGATCGCACACCCGGCTTGCGACCGTCGCCCTGGGGTTGATCATCGGCGGTGCCGTCGGCAATGGCATAGACCGCTTCGTCCACGGGGCAGTGATCGATTTCGCTCTGTTCCACATCGAGATCGCCGGAAATACCTATAATTGGTATGTGTTTAACCTCGCGGATGTGGCCATCGTTGCTGGGGTGGCGGCGCTATTGTATGATTCCATCCTGGGGGTACCCGCCGCAAAAGCGCCCTGATCCCGGCCGATACGGACCGGCCGGTGGAACCCCGCTTTTGCGAGGTTGGAGCCGCGCGCGAGCGGCAATCTGCCACAATATGGAACAGGTAAAGTGATGCGCAGCGCGATGACCAGCGGTTCGATGGTGCGAGACCCCCGGTGGGGGCTTTGGCGGGCATTGAAATTGTCTGCTGTCGCACTCGGCATCGGTCTCGTCATGTCGACCGGCGCGGCCCGCGCCGGTGACGACGACGAGGAAGACGATATGACCTTCGAAGAGAGGCTTATCGACAATCTGATGTCCGGCCTCGGCGCCAAGAGCATGGAGAAGAAGGGCATCGAATACCGCGAGCGCTCGCCGCTGGTCGTGCCGCCCAACCTCGATCTGCCGCCGCCTGCGACTGAAGCCAAGGCTGCGCCGAACTGGCCGAAGGATCCCGACGAGAAGCGCCGCAAGGAGGCCATCGCCGCGCGCAAGAAGGCCACCAAAGCAACGGAGAACTGGCAAGCCGCCCAGCCCCTCACGCCCGCCGAGATGAAGGCCGGCCAGGTCGCGGCAGCGCCCCGGACAAGCAATGACCCGATCCAGCCGGGTACCAATGGCAATCCGTCACTCAGCCCCGCCGAACTCGGCTACTCTGGCGGCCTGTGGAACATGATGAAGGGTGGCAACGCCACCGAAGAGAAGAAATTCGTCAGCGAGCCGCCGCGCCAGTCGCTGGTCGAGCCGCCGCCGGGCTACCAGACGCCCTCGCCGAACTATGCCTATGGCGCCGGGCCGGACAAGTCGCGGCGGATGTACTACGACATCATGTCCGGCAAGGAGAAGGAACAATAGCGTTCCTGTCCCGTCGCTGCATTCTGAGCGACGCGAATCGAGCGTCGGCGGCTCATGTCCGCCCGACGCCATCCAAGATTGCCTATCAGTAACTTGCCTACGCGTTGAGTTCTCTGCTTCGTGACGCGAAGCCTCAGCCGCACGGTGTACCATGCCGTGCCTTCCGAGCCGGAAGATCCGGGCTCGACCTTTCACCAGGGTTCATGATGTCCTCTTACCGATCGGCTGCCTGCCTTCTTGCCGCGCTGCTTTCGACCAGTGTCCTTTCGGCCGGCGCCGCCCTTGCCCAGACCACGGTCACATCGGCCCCACCCGCCAGCTTCACGCTCGATAACGGCATGCAGGTCGTGGTGATCCCGGATCACCGCACCCCCGTGGTCACCGAGATGATCTGGTACAAGGTCGGCTCGGCCGACGAGACCCCAGGCAAGTCCGGCCTCGCCCATTTCCTCGAGCACCTGATGTTCAAGGGCACCTCGAATCATCCAGTCGGCGAATTCTCCCAGACCGTGCTCCGTGTCGGCGGCAACGAGAACGCCTCCACCTCGGTCGACTACACCAATTATTACCAGCGCGTGCCGAAAGAGCAGCTGCCGACCATGATGGAGTTCGAGGCCGACCGCATGACAGGCCTCGTCCTCAAGGACGAGAACGTGCTGCCCGAGCGAGACGTCGTGCTCGAAGAGTACAACATGCGCGTCGCCAACAATCCGGACGCGCGGCTCAACGAGCAGATCATGGCGGCGCTCTACCTCAATCATCCCTATGGCCGGCCGGTGATCGGCTGGCACCAGGAGATCGAGAAGCTCGATCGCGAGGATGCGCTCGCCTTCTATCGTCGCTTCTATGCGCCGAACAACGCGATCCTGGTGATCGCCGGCGACGTCGACGCCGCCGAAATCCGCACGCTGGTCGAGCGCAATTTCGGCGCCATTCCCGCCCAGCCCGCAATCCCGGCGCGACGTATCCGTCCGCAGGAGCCGGAGCCCGCCGCCCCACGCACCGTCACGCTGGCCGATCCGCGCGTCGAGCAGCCGAACATGCGGCGCTACTATCTGGTGCCATCGGCCACCACGGCCGCGGCCGGCGAGAGCGCGGCCCTCGACGTGCTGGCGCAGCTGATGGGCAGCGGCAGCAATTCCTATCTCTACCGCGCCCTCGTCGTCGACAAGTCGCTCGCGGTCTCCGCCAGCGCCAGTTATTCGAGCATCTCGCTCGACCCGACTCAATTCGCGATCTCGGCTGCGCCGAAACCCGGCGTCAGCTTCGCAGACGTGGAACAGGCGGTCGACGGCGTCATCGCCGACGTCGCGCAGAACCCGATCCGCGCCGAGGATCTGGAACGGGTCAAGACCCAGCTGATTGCCGAGGCGATCTATGCCCAGGACAACCAGGCCGTACTGGCACGCTGGTACGGCGGCGCGCTGAGCACGGGCCTGTCGATCGAGGACATCAGGAGCTGGCCCGATCGCATCCGCGCCGTCACCGCCGAGCAGGTGCGCGCCGCTGCGCAGAAATGGCTCGAGAAGAAGCGTTCCGTGACGGGCTATCTGATCAAGGACACCGCCACCGCCAAGCGCGAGGAGAAGCGTTCGTGACCTATTCCTTCCTTCGCGCATCACACTTCCCGCGCACGAGACATTTCGCGCTGTCCTTCGTCACCGGCGCCGCGCTTGCGCTGGCGGCGGTCTCGCCTTCGCAGGCGGCCGCAAAGATCCAGCACCTGATCTCGCCGGGCGGCATCGAAGCCTGGTTCGTGCAGGACGCGACGGTGCCGCTGATCGCGATGGAATATTCCTTCGCGGGCGGCTCGGCGCAGGATCCCAAGGACAAGCCGGGCGTCGCCAATCTGGTCGGCGACCTCCTCGACGAAGGCTCCGGTGATCTCGATTCCAAGATGTTCCATGAACGGCTCGACCGCCGCGCCATCGAGCTCTCCTTCAGCGCCACGCGCGACACCTTCCGCGGCAGCCTGCGCATGCTCCGCGACAACAAGGACGAGGCCTTCGACCTGCTCAGGATGGCGCTGACCTCGCCACATTTCGACAGTGCCGACGTCGAGCGTATCCGTTCGCAAGTCATCTCGGGCCTGCGCCGCGAGACCACCAATCCGACCTCGCTGGCGAGCCGCAAGTTCCTCGAGGTCGCCTTCGGCGATCATCCCTACAGCCGGCAAAGCAACGGCAATCTCGACAGCGTGCCGACCATCACGGTCGCCGACTTGAAGGATTATGTCGGCCGCGTTCTCGCCAAGGATGGGCTCAAGATCGCGGTCGTCGGCGACGTCGATCCGGCGACCTTGGGCAAGCTGCTCGACCACACCTTCGGTGGCCTGCCCGCAAAGGCTAATCTGACGCCAGTCCCGGACGTCGAGGCTGCAAAGCCGCCGCAACGCGCTTTCGTGCCGCTCGACGTGCCGCAGACCGTGATCACCTTCGGCGGCCCCGGCGTGAAGCGCAGCGACCCGAACTTCATGGCCGCCTATGTCGTCAACCACATCCTCGGCGGCGGCGGCTTGTCCTCGCGGCTCTATCGCGAGGTGCGCGAGAAGCGCGGCCTCGCCTATTCCGTGTTCGAATCGCTGCTCTGGATGGAGCATTCGGCGGTCTTTATCGGCAACACCGGCACCCGCGCCGACCGCGCCGGCGACACCATCGATGCCATCGAGAAGGAGGTGCGCCGCATTGCCGAGGAGGGCCCGACGCAGAAGGAGCTGGACGAGGCCAAGTCCTACCTCAAGGGCTCGCAGATGCTGGCGCTCGACACCTCGTCCAAGCTCGCCCAGGCACTGCTGCAATATCAGCAGGACAAACTGCCGATCGACTACATCGAGAAGCGCAATGCCATCGTCGATGCGGTGACGCTGGACGATGCCAAGGCGGCCGCCAAGCGGCTCTGGGGCCAGGGGCTGCTGACCGTCGTCGTCGGCCGCACCCCGCAGGCCGCCGCACAGCCGGCAGCCACGGCGCCGAAATCGAACTGACCTCCTCTCCATACGCTTCCTGAAATGGCCGGGCTCGCCCGGCCATTTGCGTTTCGCGGCAGCGCCATTGCTGAGGGCCGGCGTCCGCGGTATGTCCGGACATCACGAATGGTGCCATCATGCTGCGGATATCCCGCGATCTCGTCATCGACGAGGACGACATCGAGATCGGCTTTGTCCGCGCCTCCGGCCCGGGTGGGCAGAACGTCAACAAGGTCGCGACCTCCGCGCAACTGCGCTTCGACACCCGCAAGCTGACCTTGCCCGAGGATGCCGCGCTGCGCCTCGCCCGCATCGCCGGCCAGCGCATGACCAAGGACGGCATCATCGTGATCCACGCCCAGCGCTTCCGTACCCAGGAGCGCAACCGCCAGGACGCCATCGACCGCCTCGTCGAGATCCTCAAGGAGGCCATGGTGCGGCCGACGCCGCGCCGCGCGACGCGGCCGACCTACGCCTCCAAGCAACGCCGGCTCGAAGGCAAGAAGCGCCGCAGCGACATCAAGGCCGGACGCGGCGGCCGCTTCGACGACTAACCGGCGCGGCAGGAAACTCCGGCCGCAACGCGACCGGAGTTGTGCCGGTTGCGCCGGCGAGCCCAAAGCGCGATGAGATTTGGACGAATCGTCATCGCGCTTCAGGCTGTTGTTTTGCGCATGATCTTCCGGAAAACCGCTTCGCACTTTTCCGGATCATGCTTTAGTAACGCTTCGACGGGGCTGCGCCGCCTGTGGTGGAATCGTCGGCTGTTCCCTTGTGCGCAGCGCTCCCCGTGGTGCCGACCGTGCCCCTGGTGCCCTTGGTTGATTTCATGCCGGTCTTCTCGCCCGCTGCGCCCGGCTGAGCGTTCATCTCCTCGTCACCGCTGCCCATGGTGCCGCCTTGCATGGGTTTGCTTTGCACCGTGCCGCCTGTCTTGGCGGGTGGCGCGCCTTGCGCGAGAACAGGCGTCGCAACGAGAGCCGACAGAGCGCATGCGATCATCGAGGTCTTCACCAACTTCATCCATTTCTCCTGGATTTTTTCGCAATGAATGGCTCGGCGGCTCCCTGCGCCGCCTCGTCTGCACCGGACCATTGCATCGCGTAGAGAGTTCAAGCGGCGCGACCGTCATGCAATGCGCATCATGTGGTGAACGTTTAGGGATTTGACGGCGCTTTCGCGGAATTGTGCTCCGCATATAAGGCAGCGCGGAGCACCACACGCCACAAGCATCGACGCGCGTAGCGACACAGCCCGCTACTACCACCGCATGTTTGGCCGCGCCTAGTGTTTGCGCACGTCGATGCAGTTGGGCGGATTCTTGACGATGCGCGTGGTCGTGCTGGGATTGTGCACCGCGATGGTGCTGTTGGTCAGGGTTGCCGACGCGCAGATGCCGTTGCCGGCCACAAGGCCGCCGGACGGTGCCACACTGTTCAAGCAGCAATGCGCGGTGTGTCACACCTTGAGCCTGTCGGAGCCGATGCGGCAAGGCCCCCCTTTGGTCAAGGTCCTGGGCCGTCCCGCCGGCAAGGTCGAGGGCTTCCATTATTCGGACGGCCTCGCCAAGGCTGATTTCACCTGGGACGAGACCCGGCTCGATGCGTGGCTGGCCAATCCGCAAGCCGTCATTCCCGGCGTGGTGATGGTCTACCGGCAGGCCAAGCCCGAGACGCGCGCCGCCATCATCGCCTTTCTCAAGGAGCAGAACTGAATGGCAAAGCCGATCCATTCCATGATCCGCGTGCGCGACGAGGCGCGCTCACTCGACTTCTACAGGCGCGCCTTCGGCCTGGAGGTCGCCGACCACCTGAAATTCGCGGATTTCGCCCTGATCTATCTGCGTCACCCCTCCTCACCTTTCGAGGTGGAGCTGACGGTGAATTTCGATCGCAAGGAGCCGTACGTGCTCGGCGATGGCTACGGCCATCTCGCCGTGGTGGTCGAGGATCTCGATGCCGAGCATGCTCGCTTCGAGCGCGAGAGCCTCGCACCGGGGCCGCTGCGCGACTTCAAGCACGGCGGCAAGACGCTGGCGCGCTTCTTCTTCGTCAGCGATCCCGATGGCTACAAGATAGAGGTGATCCAGCGAGGCGGACGCTTCGGCTGATCAAATCACAAGAACCAAATCACAAAAATCCACGGAGGAATGCCATGAGAGAAATCGATCGTCGAAGCAAGCAAAGCCGCCGCGTCTTTCTCAAGGGCGCGGCGACCGCTGTGCCGGTCGTCGCTGTCGCGACCAGTATCGCCACCAGCATCGGGGATGCCTGGGCCGATGATGCCACCACGCTCTCGCCCGCGACGATGAAGACGCTGCTGAAGGTCGCGCGCGACATCTATCCGCACGATGTGCTCGGCGACAGCTATTACATCACCGCAATCAAGCCCTGGGACGGCAAGGCGGCGAAGGATCCCGCCGTCAAATCGCTGATCAGCGACGGCATTGCGCGGCTCGATCAGAACGCGCGCGACCGCCACAAGGTGCCTTATGTCGAAGTGCCCTGGGAGGCCGACCGCGTGGTGCTGCTGAAGGAGATCGAGCAGAGCGACTTCTTCCAGAAGGTGCGCGGCGATCTCGTCGTCTCGCTCTACAACCAGAAGGAGGTCTGGCCGCGCTTCGGCTACGAGGGCTCCTCCGCCGAGCACGGCGGCTACATCAATCGTGGCTTCGCCGACATCGATTGGCTGCCGAAGGCTTAACGCACCCAACGGTTCAGGAGAACGCATATGGCCAAATTCGATCTGAACGACTCCAGCGTTGTGGTGATCGTCGGTTCCGGAGCCGGCGGCGGCACGCTGGGCAACGAGCTCGCGCAAAAGGGCGTCAAGGTTGTCATCCTGGAAGCAGGTCCGCGCATCGAGAACCAGGATTTCGTCAACGACGAGTGGGAGAGCTTTTCCCAGCTCGCCTGGTCGGACGCGCGCACCACGTCGGGGACGTGGCGCGTCGCCAAGGACTTTCCCAATCTTCCTGCCTGGATCGTCAAGGCGGTCGGCGGCTCCACGGTGCATTGGGCCGGCGCCTCGCTGCGCTTCGATGAGCACGAGTTCAGGGTCAAGAGCACCTACGGCAACATTCCTAGCGCGAACCTCCTGGACTGGCCGATCACGCTTGCCGAGATGGAGCCATGGTACGCCAAGGCCGAGAACAAGATGGGCGTGACCCGCACCAACGGCATTCCCGGACTTCCCGGCAACAATAACTTCAAGGTGCTGGAGGCCGGCGCAAAGAAGCTCGGCTACAAGACCGTGCACACCGGCAACATGGCGATCAACAGCCAACCGCGCGACGGACGCGGCTCCTGCCAGCAGATCGGCTTCTGCTTCCAGGGCTGCAAGTCCGGCGCGAAATGGTCGACGCTCTACACCGAGATCCCCAAGGGCGAGGCGACCGGCAATCTCGAAGTGCGGCCGAGCAGCATGGCGGTCAAGATCGAGCATGATTCCAGCGGTAAGGTGACCGGCGTCGTCTACGCTGACGAGAGCGGCGCCATGCAGCGCCAGAAGGCGCGCATCGTCGCAGTCGCCGGCAATTCGATCGAGAGCCCGCGGCTGCTGCTCAACAGTGCCTCGACAATGTTCCCGGACGGTCTCGCCAATTCATCGGGACAGGTCGGCCGCAACTACATGCGCCATATGACCGGCAGTGTCTATGCCGTGTTCGAGAAGTCGGTGCACATGTATCGCGGCACCACCATGGCCGGCATCATCCGCGATGAAGCGGCCAACAACCCGAAACCCGGCTTCGTCGGCGGCTACGAGATGGAGACGCTGTCGATCGGCCTGCCCTTCATGGCGGCGTTCCTCAATCCCGGCGCCTGGGGACGTTCGTTCACGTCAGCGCTCGACGGTTATCCCAGGATGGCCGGCATGTGGCTGGTCGGCGAGGACATGCCGCAGGAGACCAACCGCATCACGCTCGACCCTGTCGTCAAGGACAAGTTCGGCCAGCCGGTCGCGAGCGTGCATTTCGACGATCATCCCAACGACGTCGCGATGCGCGCGCATGCCTACAAGCAGGGCGCTGCGGTCTACGACGCCGTCGGCGCCACCGTGACCTATCCGACGCCGCCCTATCCAAGCACGCACAATCTCGGCACCAACAGGATGAGCGAGAAGCCGCGCGACGGCGTCGTCAACAAGTTCGGGCAGAGCCACGATATCAAGAACTTGTTCGTCTCCGACGGCAGCCAGTTCACCAGCGGCGCGGCCTGCAATCCGACGCTGACCATCGTCGCGCTGGCGATCCGGCAGGCGGATTACATTGCCGGGGCGATGCAGAAGAAGGAAATTTGAGGCCTGATAGACGAACCGCTCTCCTCCGTCATTGCGAGCGAAGCGAAGCAATCCAGCGGAAAGATTCTGGATTGCTTCGTCGCAATTGCTCCTCGCAATGACGATGTGGAGGGAGAAGCCCGGATGGAGCGCAGCAATCCGGGACCACCGCCGCTGGTGGCACGAATCCCGGATTGCGCTGCGCTCCATCCGGGATACGCGCCTTTGTTGGGATAGCTATTCGGCCGCGTCGAGGATGGGCGCAACGGTTGCCTTGAAATCCTGGACTGGTGTGATGCTCCGGGAGCGGTAGATCAGGCAGGAGCACCGCAGCAGCGATGCGAAATTATTGACCTCGCCGTGATGGTCGAGCACCTCGTTGTAGAGCGTGGTCAGGAACTTGCCGAGGCTCATGCCCTCCTTGGCTGCGATCTCCTCCAGAGTGTCCCAGAACGCCATCTCCAGCCGAATCGACGTGCAGTGCCCACCGATTCTAAGCGAGCGGGTCTGGGATTCGTAGTCGCGTTGAGGCTGGTGCGCGAAGAGATGGCACATGGCGTCCTCCCGTCCTGTTGCCATTTTTTCACGATGCTACACCGCGGCCCGGCACCCCACAATCACGACAGTAGCCCGCAAGTGGCTTCATCCGGACTGCGCGATTTTCTCGAACGCCCAATGTCTTCAATGTGATAGGCATCCCTCTTCCCCAGGCCGCCACGCGGCTGTTGCCCAACGCATGCTTTTGACGCAACACGGCCTAGAATGGCGCCGACAGCGAATCCAAGTCAGAGCCCAAGTCAGAGCCCCAAGTCAGAGCCCCCAAGTCAGAGCCCCCAAGTCAGAGCCCCCAAGTCAGATTCCATGCCCGTCCGCCAATTGCCAGAACAGCTCGTCAACCGCATCGCCGCCGGCGAGGTGGTGGAGCGTCCGGCGAGCGTGGTGAAGGAACTCGTCGAGAATGCCATCGATGCCGGCGCGAGCCGGATCGACGTCTTCACCGATGGCGGCGGGCGGCGGCGGATCGGCATCACCGACGATGGCAGCGGCATGACCGCGAAGGACCTCGCACTCGCCGTGGAGCGCCACGCGACGTCCAAGCTCGATGACGAGGACTTGCTGCAGATTCGCACCCTCGGCTTCCGTGGCGAGGCCCTGCCTTCGATCGGCTCGGTGGCGCGGCTGTCGATCACGACACGCCATGCCACCGAGCCGCATGCCTGGGCGCTGTCGGTCGAGGGCGGCGAGAAGTCCGAGATCATGCCGGCGGCGCTGGCGCATGGCACCCGCGTCGAGGTTGGCGACCTCTTCTATGCAACACCGGCACGGCTGAAATTCTTGAAGACCGACCGCACCGAGGCGGAAGCGATCCGCGAGGTGGTGCGGCGCCTTGCCATGGCGCGGCCCGACATCGCCTTCACGCTCGCGGGCGAGGAGCGCGCGCCGGTGGCCTGGGCGGCCGCCCTGCCCGGCGCCGCCGGGCGGCTGACGCGGCTCGGCGATATTCTCGGCGCTGAATTCCGCAGCCACGCCATCGAGGTCCATGCCGAGCGCGAGGGCATCGTGGTTGCCGGCTATGCCGCGGCTCCCGCGCTGACCAAGGCCAACGCGCTCGGCCAATATCTCTTCGTCAACGGCCGACCGGTGCGCGACAAGCTGATCCTGGGCGCCGTGCGCGCCGCCTATTCCGACTATCTGCCGCGCGACCGCCATCCGGTGCTGGCGCTGTTCGTCACGCTCGATCCGCGCGAGGTCGACGCCAACGTGCATCCGGCCAAGACCGAGGTGCGTTTCCGCAACGCCGGCCTCGTCCGCGCGCTGATCGTGCACGGGCTGAAGGAAGCACTCGCGCGCGAGGGCCGCCGCACCGCCGCCAACAGCGGCGAGAGCGCACTGTCCTCATTCCGGCCCGCGTTCACGCCGCCGCGCCCGGCGAGTTGGGACTGGCGGACCTCGCCATCCGCCCCGGTCGCGCCGATGCCTTTCGAAGGCTCGGCTGCGCCGGCTTTCGCGGAGCGCGCGCAGGCGGCGTTCGATGTCGGTGCACCCAGCGCGGACGTGCGGATCGAGGCGCAGCCGGTGGCCGACCTCGTCGACCGCCCGCTCGGCGCGGCGCGCACCCAGATCCACGAGACCTACATCGTCTCGCAGACCCGGGACGGCCTGATCATCGTCGACCAGCACGCTGCGCATGAGCGCATCGTCTACGAACGGCTCAAGGCCTCGCTCGCCGCAAACGGCGTGCAGCGGCAGATCCTGTTGATCCCCGAGATCGTCGAGATGGACGAGGCGACTGTCGAGCGCCTGCTCGAACGCAGCGAGGAGCTGGCCTCGTTCGGCCTTGCCATCGAATCCTTCGGCCCCGGCGCGGTTGCGGTCCGCGAGACGCCGTCGCTGCTCGGCAAGACCAATGCCGTCGGGCTGCTTCGCGATCTCTCCGAGCACATGGCCGAATGGGACGAGGCTCTTCCTCTCGAACGCCGCCTGATGCACGTCGCCGCCACCATGGCCTGCCACGGCTCGGTGCGCGCCGGCCGCAGGCTGCGGCCCGAGGAGATGAATGCCCTGCTTCGCGAGATGGAGGAGACGCCGAACTCCGGCCAGTGCAATCACGGCCGCCCGACTTATGTCGAGCTGAAGCTGAGCGACGTGGAGAAGCTGTTCGGACGGAGGTGAGTTAAGCGTCTCGCTTCAAAAACACGAACTCCGTATCGTCGTACGCGCGCCGCTCCAATTCCTCAAAACCCTCCGGCGTCACGAATTGCGCGGCCTTGGCCTCCTCCACCACGAGCAACGCGCCCGGGGTGAGCCAGCCGCCGTCGCGCAAGGACGCAAGCGCCTTCTCCGCAAAGCCCTTGCCATAGGGCGGATCGAGGAACACCAGCGAGAACGGCTCGACGGGATGCGCGGGACCGAGATCGGTCGCGTCGCGACGATAGACCTTGGTGACGCCGCCAAGGCCCAGCGACTCGACATTGTTGCGCAACAGCGCGCGCGCCTCGGCGCCATTGTCGACGAACAGCGTGAACTTGGCACCGCGCGAGGCCGCCTCGATGCCGAGCGCGCCGGTGCCGGCGAAGAGATCGAGCACGCGCGCATCCGCAATCGGATCGTCATAGGCGTGCACGAGGATGTTGAACACGGATTCTCGCAGCCGATCCGCCGTGGGACGGATGTCGCGCGAAGACGGTGAGGCGAGATTGCGCCCCTTCAGGCGACCGCCGACCACGCGCATGCTATTCATCCCGCGGCGTCAGGTCGCGCTTGCCGTGATAGCCGCGCTTGGGACGGCGCGGCGGGCCATAGCCGCTCGCTTCCATCTCGTTGCGCTCGCGCGCCTCCTCGCTGCCGGTGCGCTGCACCAGCACGCGGCGGCCCTTGCGGTCGCTGATGACCGCGCGCTTGCTGGCGGGCTTGTTCTCGCGAGGCGCATCGCCGCCGCCCGCAGAGGATTTTTGCGGTACGTCGAACTGCGCGCCCGACTTCTCGATCACCTTCTCGCCGAGCTGCTCGCGCAGCACGCGCGAGCGGATCTCCTCGACCTGGCCTTCCGGAATCTCCCCGAGCTGGAACGGGCCATAGGAGACGCGGATCAGCCGGTTCACCTCGAGGCCGAGATGGGCGCAGACATTGCGCACCTCGCGGTTCTTGCCTTCGCGGATCGCGAACACCAGCCAGACATTGGCGCCCTGGTCGCGTTCAAGCGTCGCCTCGATCGGACCGTATTTGACGCCCTCGACCTCGATGCCGTTCTTGAGCGCGTCGAGCTGCGCCTGGGTGACGTCGCCATGGGCGCGGACACGGTAGCGGCGCAGCCAGCCGGTGTCCGGCAGCTCGAGCGTGCGCGCGAGGCCGCCGTCATTTGTGAGCAGGAGCAGGCCTTCGGTGTTGAAGTCGAGCCGGCCGACGCTGATCAGCCGCGGCAGGCCTTCGGGCAGATTGTCGAATACGGTCGGGCGCCCCTCGGGGTCGTCATGCGTCGTCATCAACCCGCGCGGCTTGTGGTAGAGGAACAACCGCGTGCGCTCGCGCTCCGGCAACGGCTTGCCGTCGACCATGACGACGTCGTTCCGGGTGACGTCGAGCGCCGGCGAGTTGATCACCCTTCCGTTGACGGTGACGCGGCCCTGCGTGACCATTTCCTCGGCGTCGCGGCGCGAGGCAAGGCCCGCGCGCGCCAATACCTTGGCGATGCGCTCGCCGGCCTTCTTCGGCTTCGGCGCGTCATCGCGGCGTGGCCGGCCCTCGAAATCACGATCGCGCTCGCGATAGGCGCCGCGGCCGCCGAAGGCCGGGCGCTTCTCGAAAATCCTGCTGTCGTCCTCATTGTCGCGGCGCGGACGATCGCGGAAACGGCCCTCGCTGCGCGGATGCTCCTGCCAGTCCATGCGGCCTTCCGGCCGCTTCTCGCGCGAGCGATTGAAGCGCGGACGATCGTCACCGGACCGCTCCTCGCGCGGGCGCGAGAAACGCGGGCGATCATCACCCTCTTCCCGGCGCCGGGAGAAACGCGGACGCTCATCGCCATGGCTACCTTCACGCCGATCGTCGCGCTGACGCCAGGGCTTCTCGTCGCTGCGATCGCGGCCGCCGAAATCCTTGTCGAAGGACTTGCGCGGACGGTCACCACCCGGGCCCGCCTCGCGCTTCTGCCACGGCTTGGAATCGCCGCGCTCGCGCGGACGATCGCCAAAGCTGCGCTTGCGGTCGCCGCCCTCGAAGTCGCGCTTGCGATCTCCCGGGTCGCCCTTGCGATCCCGGAAGTCGCGGCCGCGGCCAAAATCCTTGCGCGGCCGATCCGAACCGCCACGCGAGAACTTGCGATCCTCGACACGCCGCTCGCTTCGCTCGCCACGTGGCGCGCGCTCGTCACGGTCGAAATTCGGACGATCGCCGCGCGGCTTGAACGGCCGGTCGCCACGCGGCTTGAAGCTGCGCTCCTCGCCGCCGCGGTCCTCGCGCTTGAAGCGGGGACGATCACTGAACTCGCGACGCGGGGCATCGCCCTCATCGCGACGACGGAACGGGCGGCTGTCGCGGTCGCCGCGGGACGGGCGGCTGTCGCGAGCGCCCTTGCCTTCGAACCCGCGCTTGGCGAATTTCTTCTCGGGGCCGCGCGGCTTGCCGCTGCGGCCTTTGGCCGGGCCTCGCCGGCCGCGGGAATCGTTGTCTTTGTCGCTGTCGCGAGGCATGAATGATCTCACTTAGGGGGTCGCGCGAGGAGCATTGCGCGCGCTCGTTCGGAGCCGCATGCTCAGGCAAAACCGGTATCCACTCTTGCTGAAGGCGGAGCTAGTAGCAGGTTTCTGGCGATGATACGAGGCATGAAAGCCCCTTCTTTCATGGATTTGGCGCTTCTGGCGGCCGAAAATGCCGGAAAATCGGGCGAAGTTCCGATCGGATGCGTGGTGGTCCGCAAGTCCGAGGTCGTCGCCACCGCAGCCAACCGGACGCTGACCGACCACGACCCCACCGCCCATGCCGAGATCATCGCGCTGCGCGAGGCAGCGAGCAAGATCGGGAGCGAGCGCCTCGTCGACTGCGACCTCTACGTGACGCTGGAGCCCTGCACCATGTGTGCGGGCGCGATCTCCTTTGCAAGGGTCCGCCGGCTCTATTACGGCGCCGCCGATCCCAAGGGCGGCGCGGTGGAGTCGGGCGTGCGGTTCTTTGCCTCGCCGACCTGCCACCACGCGCCGGACGTCTACTCCGGCGTCGGCGAGAGCGAGGCGGCGCGGCTGCTCAAGGAGTTTTTCCGGGAGCGAAGGTAAGGGGTCTCTCCCCGCCATTGCGAGCCACCGGGTCCGTGCGAAGCGCGGCCCGATGACAGGCTCAGCGAAGCAAATCCAGGGTCTTTCCGCGGAGACGGACTGGATTGCTTCGTCGCAAGGGCTCCTCGCAATGACGGTGTGGCTCAAGCCGAGAAAAACTCGCGCAACGCCTTCGCGGTGACGTCCGGGTTCTCCTCGGTGAGGAAGTGCCCCGAGTCCACCGGCATGCCGTCCACGTTGGTCGCCCATTGCTTCCACGTCTCCAGCGGCGTGGCGGCGGCTTGCGCGACGCCGGCATTGCCCCACAGCGTCAGCATCGGGACCGTGATCTTCTTGCCGGAATCGAAATCGGCCTTGTCGAGGTCGTAGTCGAAATAGGCGCCGGCGCGGTAGTCCTCGCACATCGCGTGCACCCGGGCGGGATCACGGAACGGGGCGATGTAGTGTTCGAGCGCGCGCGGGTCGATCGCGTCCAGCGTCTTCGACTTGGTCTGGCTCGCCATCTTGAAGCGCAGGAAGAACTCGCCATTGCCAGAGATCAGCGTCTCCGGCAGCGGATAGGGCTGGGCCAGGAAGGTCCAGTGATAGATCTTCAAGGCATAGGCGCGGTTCATCCGCTCCCAGTAATTATAGGTCGGCAGGATATCGAGCACGGCGAGCTTCGAGAGCCGGCCGGGATGGTCGAGCGCAAGGCGATAGGAGACGCGGCCGCCGCGGTCGTGGCCGGCGAGCGCGAAGTGCACGTGACCGAGACGCTCCATCGCCTCGACCATGGCTTTCGCCATCGCGCGCTTGCTGTACGGGATGTGCAGCGCATCGCTTTCGGGCATGTCGGACCAGCCGTAGCCCGGCAGATCGGCGATGATCAGCGTGAAATTGTCGGCAAGCTCCGGTGCCACGCGGTGCCACATCACATGCGTTTCGGAGAAGCCGTGCAGGAGCAGGAGGGGCGGCCCGCTGCCGCCGACGCGGGCGAAGATGCGGCCGAAGGAGGTGTCGATCCATTCGGCGGCAAAGCCCGGATAAAGGTCGGCGAGATCGGACATCTTCTTGCATCCTTATCTGGTCAGTCGCGGAGCCGGCCCGACAAACAAAAATGTCGAAAACGACCCCATGCACAGTAGCGGTATTATATGCGGGGCTGCTAACCCCAACAGGCAATTGGATATTTCTGGCGTGTCGATGTGGCGGCGCGGTGGCGAAAATGTCGAGATTCCGGATCGGCGCGTTCGGCACGCCGTCCGGAATGACACCTCAAGTCTTGGCCTTCTCAAGTCTTGGCCTTCTCAAGTCTTGGCCTTCTCCGCATCGACCGCCTGCCAGCCGATGTCGCGGCGGCAGAAGCCTTCCGGCCAGTCGATGCGGTCGACGGCCTGGTAGGCGCGGGCCTGCGCTTCCGTCACGGTCGCACCGAGCGCGCAGACATTGAGCACGCGGCCGCCATTGGCGAGGATCGCGCCGTCCTTGGCAACCGTGCCGGCGTGGAAGATCTCGACGCTCTCGACCTTGGCGGCCTCCTCCAGCCCCTGGATGCGCGTGCCCTTCTGGTAGTCGCCGGGATAGCCCTTGGCGGCCATCACCACCGTGAGCGCGGATTCCGGATACCAGCGCAGATCGAAATGCTTCAACTCGCCGTCGCAGGCGGCGAGCAGCGCCGGCACGATGTCGCTCATCATGCGCAGCATCAAGACCTGGCACTCGGGATCGCCGAAGCGGACGTTGAACTCGAACAGTTTCGGGCCCTGCGTCGTCAGCATGATCCCGGCATAGAGCACGCCGCGGAACGGCGTGCCGCGCTGCTTCATGCCTGATACCGTCGGCAGGATGATCTTGGCCATGATCGCGTCGTGGATCCCTGGCGTCACCAGCGGCGTCGGCGAATAGGCGCCCATGCCGCCGGTGTTGGGGCCGACGTCATGGTCGAACACGCGCTTGTGGTCCTGGGCAGAGGCCAGCGGGATGGCAGTCTCGCCGTCGCAGAGCGCGAAGAAGCTGATCTCGCGGCCCGGCAGAAACTCCTCGATCACGACCTCGGTGCCGGCCTCGCCAAAGGCGCCCTCGAACATCATGGCGATGGCATCCTCGGCCTCGCGCAAGGTCTTGGCGACGACGACGCCCTTGCCGGCGGCAAGGCCGTCGGCCTTGATCACGATCGGCGCGCCCTGGCTCTGCACATAGGCGCGCGCGTCCTGTGCGTTGGTGAATCGCTCATAGGCACCGGTCGGAATGCCGAACTCGGTGCAAAGCGCCTTGGTAAAGCCCTTGGAGCTCTCGAGCTGCGCCGCCGCCTTGCTCGGGCCGAACGCCTTGATGCCGGCCGCAGTGAGATCGTCGACGATGCCGGCCGCCAGCGGCGTCTCCGGCCCGACCACGACGAGTTCGACCGCGTTCTTCTTGCAGAAGTCGATCACGGCGGCATGGTCGGCGACATCGAGCGCCACGCATTCCGCCTCGCGCGCGATGCCGGCATTGCCGGGCGCGCACCAGAATTTGGTCACCAGGGGAGAGGCCGCGATCTTCCACGCCAGAGCATGTTCGCGGCCGCCGGAACCGAGCAGGAGAATGTGCATCGAAGGCTCAGAAATGAGGGGTTTTGCTGGGGGCGGAGGTCGCACGAATCGGGGCGGGTGTGAAGGGGGGAGGCGCTCCGGATTCGATCTCCGCTTTCGGCTGAGTAACGGACATTGCTGAAAGCTCGACGCCGTAACGAACGTTAGGTCAATTTTGTACAAGTCGAGCGCGCTTTATGATTGCGCTTTCAGGAGCACTCATCGATAGATAGTCGGGAAGAATGCAAGAGGTCTTGCCGGGCTCTTAAGAGGGACGGAATGTAGGAATGCCGACAGCCACTGGAGACGGGATTATCTTCGGACCCGATGATGACGGGGTCTCCTATATTTCCCTGTATTATCATCGAGGTCTTCCCACAGCTCAAAAGAGCACGTGGCTGGATGACGTACCTCCACCCGAAGAATATGGCATCTTCTGCGGCTGCTTTGCTCCCTTATGGAGGGATAAGGGCAATTCGCTCAACGATGTACGACTGGCGTCATTGCTGTTTGGGGAAAGGTGCGAAGCTTGAAGTTGCGCTGCACACACGTTGCGGCAACTGGTATGCGGACTTGAAGGAGGACGACTGATGGCTCTGAGTGAACGAATGAAGATCCTGCAAGACGCAATGTCCGAATACAGCGACATGACGGTTAAGAGCTTCCGGACCATCGAAGCGCTTGGAGATGCAATCGTGCAGCACTTGCCAATCTATCTAGGTGAAGGGTCTGAAGCACGGGGCGTGCCGCCTGAAGGCGAGTTTCAAGAGGAGGCGGGCGACTACCGAGGTGCAAAGTTCAGTACCCACGTCAAAGGGACCTTGACGTTAGCTCCTATCCAGATGGGTGTTGCAGTGGGCATTCCGCGTACAAGCGGTAACGGTAAGTTCTGGCCGCGCGTGGTGCTAGAATTTGAGATGATAGGCGATGCCATAACAATCAGAATTGGCGATAGCCCGCGAGCGCTGCGAGGCATTCCCCTCGATTTCGGCGAACAGGACGTCGAACGGGTCTGTGAGGAGATTCACGAGTACATAAGAGCGGTATTGGAGAGCCCCGTCAAAGTCGCAACTGCGGTGACCAAAGGGAAACTTGGTTTCATCTAGTCGCACGCGCGGGAGAACGGCACTCATGGAAGTCACCTTCGGTGGCAGCGAATTGACGGACCAATGACTCCCGACTTCGATGCGATGAACGAAACTGACGTGCGAGAAATCATCGTGGAATTACGGTGACAGTGCACACAATACATAAGGCTTGGATGCTCGATAGCAGTCGATCATTGAGAGCATTGTCACTGCAATTCCGAAATCCCTCAGGGGAAACGGTCCGAACTCTCCACATTCAATTCGCCCGTCGTTCCGGGGCTCGCGCCCAAGGGGCGCGCCCCGGAATGACGAGAGGAAACGCCACGGAATAGCGAGGCTGGCTAAACCTGCTTCCCCGCAATGATCTCCTGCGACGTCGCCACATGCCGCGCGAACGCCCCGCGCCCCGCCGCCGTGGCTGCCACCGTGGTCTGCGGCTTCTTGCCGACGAACGCCTCCTCCACGGACGCATAGCCCGCCTTCGCTAGCGTCTCTATATGCGCGCGGAAATTGCCGTCGGTGGCGCCGGTGAGCTTTTTCAGGCGCGCGAACTCCAAACCGGCCGACACGAGCAGTGCGTTCAGCGCCGCCATGATCTTGAGCCGCAGCGGCTGGTGGATGATGTCGTCGAGCTCGGCCATCAGACGCCGCATCCAGAGGCCGCCGAGGACCAGGTCGCCGCCGTTGACGAAGGCCATCCAGAGCGGGAAGGCGTCGCCGATGTACAAGAACCCAATCAGGGTCAGCGCGGCGATGCCGAGGCCGATTGCCAGGAAGGCAGCCTAGCGAAACCCATCACACGTGTTCCTCGAAGCATCCGTAAAGCTAATCGACCGGGCGCCACCCGCGGTTTGTCGTCACTTGCACGGATGACAGCCGCGATGACGGAGCAGGAATAGGAAAGCAATGGGTTTCTCATGAGCTCAACTCATCCTACGAGCTACACGTTCCGGGCCAACCCCGTCACCCAGCAGTTTGAGATGTGCCGGCCGGAGGTTGACAAACCTCGAGCCTATCACTTCATTTGCTGAGCCGGAAACCACCTAGGAGCCTCGATGGCATCCATCTACGCTCTCTATTCCTGCCGCGACGGGCGGGTACGATACGTCGGGATGACGACCGGCACCA
Organism: Bradyrhizobium vignae; assembly: GCF_004114425.1. GTDB lineage: Bacteria > Pseudomonadota > Alphaproteobacteria > Rhizobiales > Xanthobacteraceae > Bradyrhizobium > Bradyrhizobium vignae. Next base: position 81,041 of record NZ_RDQF01000003.1, read on the forward strand.
TCGATCGCCGTTTTGTGCAGCACCGGCGGGGTCCTTATGACGGGATAGGTGTCGTGCGAGGCTGGATGCGTGACGAGTGGAATGACGCCTTTCCGGTTCGGACCGCATTGCTCGAATGGTGCGACATAAGTCAGGTCAGCGATCGTGAAACATACTGGATTAATCTCTTCGACAATCTCCTGAATACGCGGAAGTATTATCGCCCTCAGCAGGCTCCGCAATGCCGTGCGCGGACTCCCAGGATTGCCGTCATTGCAGAATACATGCGCAACCACACCTTCAACTTTGAAGGCAGACAGGGCATCCATTATCGGCATAGCCTTGATATGTATTTTGTGCTCGTTCCCGACAGGGATGAGGGGCTTCGCCCATTGATCGGCGATGAGCTTCCTGGAGGAAGCAGGCCGATGTGGTTTTCCGACCTTGCCCGCGCCATTGATGCGCGCGACAGGTATCGTGGCCTCTTCCCAAAGATGCAGTGGCCGCGTGACAAGGTGATTTGATCAGCCCGTAGGATGGGTTGAGCCCTTGCGAAAGCCATCACACGTGTTGCCCGAAGCGCCTGTAAAGTTAAATGATCGGGCGCCATCCGCGCTTCGGATGACAGCGGCCATAACTGAGAGCCTGAAGAGGAAAGCGATGGTTTCGCAAGGGCTCAACCCATCCTACGAACCGTTATTCCGGGGCGCGCGCAGCGCGAACCCGGAATCCATTGAGCGGCAGCGTCGGCGGTGGAATGGATTCCGGGTTCGTGCCCAAGAGGGCGCGCCCCGGAAGACGGCGGAGCCTAACCCTGCTTCCCCGCAATAATCTCCTGCAACGTCGCCACATGCCGCGCGAACGCGCCGCGGCCGGCGGCGGTGGCGGTCACCGTGGTCTGCGGCTTCTTGCCTACAAACGCCTTGTCCACCTGGACATAGCCGGCCTTGGCCAGGGTCTCGATATGCGCACCGAGATTGCCGTCGGTGGCGCCGGTGAGCTTCTTCAGGCGGGCGAATTCCAGCCCGACCCCTGCAGGCAGGGCGTTCAGCGCCGCCATGATCTTCAGGCGCAGCGGCTGATGGATGATGTCGTCGAGCTCGGCCAATGCTAGCTCCGCCGCATCCAGAGGCCGCCGAGGGTCAGCCCGCCACCGTTGACGACTGCCATCCACAGCAACAGCGATATGCCCGGGATGTAGAAATAACCAATCAGCGTCAGTGCAATGATGGTGGCGCCGATCACGAGGAAAGCGTAGCCGAACCACACCCCCGCCATCATGTAGAACAGCATGATGTAGATCGGCCAGAACGCCGTCTGTTGGCGCGGGGTGAAATGGCCGAAATAGCAGACGAAGATGCCGAAGGCGACGATCAGCAGAAATGTCAAGAGATAGCGGATGTCGAACACGCGAATGCGGTTTCGGGACCGGTGATAGGCGCCGATGGCAAGGAAGCCGACGATCGAAACCGTGTAGATGCTGATCCAGAAATAGAGTCCATAGCGCGGCCAGAGCCAGCCTGCGATGTTGCCGACGAACGCCAGCACGCCCCACATCAACAAAGCCAGGCTCGAAACTTGATAGATCAGCGACTGGCGCACGCGGCGAACGGTGTCGTCGATATCCGCCATCGCGTCCGCGGCTTGCTTGCTGTCGATCATGACGGCGCTCCAGCCTGCCCGGCCAATCCGGTGGATGGCGCCGCCACATCTGATGGAGGCCGGTACTTGCGGATCACGAGATGGGCGATCGTCATCGTCGCGACCGACACGATCAGTGCGGTCAAGCCGCACTGGTTCCGCATCGTCAGCGGCAACAGCCGCAACGCCGTGTTGATTGCCGCGGCCGACATCAGCGCTACATAGGACCAGGCGATGAAGTGGTAGTGGATGGATCTCCAGTTCGACGGCCTCGGCATGCGCAACAGCGGGACGACCGCCAGCACGATGCAGGCGAAATTCACGATCGCGGCGACATGGAAGACGTTGAAATGCCCCGTGAACCGGTGGATCAGCAAGGTCGTGCCGTCAGAGACCAGCATGGCATAGACGTAGAAGTAACCGCGCGCACGGTGGCCGGCACCGCGCTTGGGACGCAGGAACTGGATGAGCCCGACGGTACTGCAGAGCAGCGCCAGCACCAGATGGATCGTACCTGCGAGGGTCAAATGCGCCATCATGGTCAGCTCCCCGCTGCACCGCGCGTCGCCACGTCCTCGGCGATCGCGGAGACGGCTTTCGGATTGGTGACGATGCCCATGTGGTTGATGCCGTCGATGATCTTGACGTCGACCGACGGCTTCACCGCTCGCACGACTTCCGCATATTTGTCCGAGATCATCATCTCGTCCTCGGCGGCGCCGAAGATCGTGACTGGACGTGTCGTCGCCGGAAGATCGATGCGATAGCCGCGCGTCCCGAAGTTGCGCATCAGGCGGTCCGAATAGGTGGAGACGAGGTACTTTGCCGAGCTCGGCGGCACGGCCAAGGCGAGCACCGGCAGCTGCGAACAGCAGTCGATGCCGAGCCTGCGCAATGCCGTCAGGCCGAGGAAGCGCGGGAGATCGATGTTGGCCCAGCCGCCGGCCTTCGGCCTGTTGGTCGGCGCGTCATAGCCGAGATAGGGCGCGAGCAGCACGGTGCGGACGAACATGTCCTGCATGATCGGTGTCGCGGCGACGCGCAGCGAGAAGCCGGCGCCGGCGGAATGGCCGATCAGGGTCAGCGGCAGATCGGGCGCGCTCTTGCGGACATGAGCGACGAAATCGATCAGGTCATCCTCGAGCTGGCCGACATAGAAGATGTCGCCGCGCGTGCCGGAGCCGCCATGGCCGCGGATGTCCAGCGCCCAGGTCTCCACCCCGTGCGCGGCGATCGCATGGGTCAGCGCGTGATTGACGGTGCCGCTGGAGCCGGAAGAGCCATGGATGAAGATCGCGCCGCGGCCTGTCTCCGGGCCGGTCGGCGCATAATGGCGATAGCCGATCCAGGTGCCGTCACGGGCCTGAAAGCGCTCGAGCGGCGGCAGTGTGGACCAGTCGATGCCCTTGGCGGAATCCGAGACCGATCGCATCTCGGGCGGCCGCTCCAGCGGCATTGCGATCATGGCGCCCAGAATCAACGCCACACCGCCGATTGCACACAGGACCCATTTCAGGCCGTTCAAAACGCCGCGCAGGAGCCGGATCGCCATGCCATCGCCCTCAAACCCATTAATCAACAGAGAACTCTATAGTACAGAGTACTCTTTCGATCAACCCGGGGATTGGCGCCGCGCGGCGAAAATCCTTAACGTCGGGTCTGACCCCAAAATGCCGAATCGTTTTTGAGATGCCGCCTGCGGAACAACTGCTCAACGCGCCCGAATTCACCGTCTCCGAGTTGTCCCTGTCCCTGAAGCGGACGGTCGAGGACGCCTTCGGCCATGTCCGCGTCCGCGGCGAGATCTCCGGCTTTCGCGGGCCGCATTCCTCCGGCCATTGCTATTTCGCGCTCAAGGACGAGAGCGCCAAGATCGAGGCGGTGATCTGGAAGGGCGTGCACGGCCGCATGCGCTTCAAGCCGCAGGAAGGCCTCGAGGTCATCGCCACCGGCAAGTTGACCACTTACCCCGGCTCCTCAAAGTACCAGATCGTGATCGAGGCGCTGGAGCCGGCCGGGATCGGCGCGCTGATGGCGCTGATGGAGGAGCGGAAGAAGAAGCTCGCCGCCGAAGGCCTGTTCGACGAGGCGCGCAAGCAGCTCTTGCCCTGGCTGCCGGAGGTGATCGGCGTCGTGACCTCGCCGACCGGTGCCGTCATTCGCGACATCCTGCACCGGCTGGAGGATCGCTTTCCCCGCCGCGTGCTGGTGTGGCCGGTCAAGGTGCAGGGCGACGGCTCGGCCGAGCAGGTCGCGGCCGCGATCCGCGGCTTCAACGCGATCCCTGAGGGCGGCAAGATTCCCCGTCCCGACGTGCTCATCGTCGCGCGCGGCGGCGGCTCGCTGGAGGATCTCTGGTCGTTCAACGAGGAGATCGTGGTCCGCGCAGCCAGCGACAGCATGATCCCGCTGATCTCGGCGGTGGGGCATGAGACCGACATCACGCTGATCGATTTCGTCGCCGACAAGCGCGCCCCGACGCCGACGGCGGCGGCGGAGATGGCGGTGCCGGTGCGCAGCGACCTGTTCGTCGAGGTCGCCGATCTCGCGCGGCGCACCCGTGCCTGCTGGCAGCGCGGCCACGAGAATCGCCGTAACGAGCTGCGCGCCGCCGCGCGCGCGCTGCCGGCGGCCGGCGATCTCCTGGCGATCCCGCGGCAACGGCTGGATGCGGCGGGCGCCTCCCTGCCCCGCTGCCTCAAGGCCAACACGCACGCGCATTTCCGCAGATTCACCGCCGCAAGTTCAAAACTGACGCTGCGGGTGCTGCACGGCCAGATCGCGCAGGCCGATCACCGCCTCACCGTGTGCGGCGAGCGGCTCGGCCTGTCCGCACGCTCGCTGCTGCGGCAGCGGCGCGATCGCTTTGCCGGGTTGGAGGTGCGCCTGCGTGCCTCAAGACTTTCGAATGCGCAGGCGCAGCGCAACGCGATTGCGCGCCAGCGCGAGCGCACGCATCGACTGGCCGAGCGCGCGGGCCGCGCGCTCGTCACGCTGCTGCACCGGCTCGATGCCCGTGTCGAGAACAGCGGCAAGCTGCTCTCCGCGCTGTCCTATCGCAGCGTGCTCGCGCGTGGCTTTGCGCTGGTGCGCGATGAGGCCGGCCATCCCCTGCATGCGGCCGAGTCGATCGGTCCCGGCGCACGCGTCGAGATCGAGTTCGCGGATGGCCGCGTCGGCGCAACGGCGGATACGGATCGCCCGCCCCCCGCGGTAAAGCGCGCGCCATCGCAGGCAAAGCCGGCCACGCAGGACACAAAGCCGGCACCGAAGCGGGTGGTCAAGCCGGTGGATCAGGGCAGCTTGTTCTGAGGCGCGAGGAGCGAGCGCTCCGCCCTCGGCGTCATTCCCCGCCTTGTGCGCAATTGCGCACTGGAGCGGGGAATCCAGTACGCCGCAGCTTCTCTGTGAATCACTGACGTCTCGGCGTACTGGATCGCGCGGTCCCGGCTCCGCCAAGGCTTCGGCGGACAAGTCGCTGCACTCGCAATGACGAGGTGGAACCAGCCTAGCTCTACCGGCAGGACAATCCCGCGTCGATCGTGGTCCAGAAGCCGCAATGTTCCGGCGCAAGCTGTGGGGCGCCGGCATGGGCCTCGAACAGGAGGATCACGACGGTGAAGACGATCAGCGCGGAGGCGAAGAGCGTGATGCGGTTGCGCATGTGAAATGCGTTTAATCGACATCATGGTCGAATGATGGCGCCGCCACAGGCTGAAACCGCATCAAGGCGCGATCCGTAGATTCCAGGTCGGCCATTTTCCGTGCACGGCGGTGGTCGATGCGGGGCTGTCCGCCTGATGTTGTTCCCGGATGGCCCCGCTTCCGCCTTCGCTCTACGAGCTACGGCGCGGCAAGTCCGCTCATCCGGTTACCGCGCCAGCCATTGCGCGACGTCCTTCTGCGAGGCCGCGCGCGCCTCGGCGTCCGTGCCGAAATGGCCGTGCTCGGGCGCGGCAGCGTCGCTGTCGGCAGCACCGTGCAGAGGTATGTTGGCGCGGTCGAAATCATGGTCGGCGCCGGGATAGACCACGATGCGCGCGAGCGCGCTGCGGCCGCGCGCGCCGTCCACCATCTGCCGGCAGGCCGGCGGCGACGACACGTCGTCATCGGCGCCGATCAGCACCAGCGTCGGCACCCGCGTGCTCCACCCCAAACCCGCCGAGATCCGGCAATCCGGATAGAACGCGATCGCGGCGCGGAAATCCGGACCGAGATCGCGCCCCGCGCTCTGCGGGCGCACGGCCCAGAGCAGCGCGCTCGCCCCATTTGCCCAGCCGATCAGGCTGACGCGGTCGCGCGCCACCCAGGCCTGCTTCATCAGCCAGGCGCGCGAGGCCGCGATATCGGCGACACGCTCGCGCCGCGCCTTGACATGCATCTCCTTGACGCGGCATTGCGGCCCGAGCTCGCGCGAGCCGTAGCTGTCGGGCAGCAGCACGGCATTGCCGGCCTCGAGCAGGCGCTCGGCCCAATCGCGATAGCGCGGCAGCACGGGATCGGAATGGCCACCCAGGCCACCGCAGCCATGCAGCGCGATCACGGTCGGAAACGGGCCCGCGCCCTCGGGCTTGTAGAGCTGCGCATGAAGGACCCCGGACGCGAGCGGGATGTCGACCGGCTGCGGCGCGGGCGAGGCGGGCGCGGCCGATATCAGCAGCGTCATGAACAGGGCGGTCAGTCGAAGGCGCATCGGACTCTGCCGCAGGAGGTGCCGGAACCAGCGACCCTTCAGTTCAAGCATTATCACGCGGAAACGGCGGCAAAACATCACAAACCGGTGGGTTTAACGGGCGGACAAGCCACCCCATCTATGCTACATCTCATCCAACACATCGTGCCCTCCAAGGTCTTCCATGGAGAGGCGTTCCGTGGAGACTTTCGACCGTGCTGAACAAGTTCGGCCCCTCGGGCCATGGCGAAGCGCAGGTGCAGTATCTCGACGGCGATTTCCGCGTGATCTCGCCGGGGACCTTCGTGCGCTGCGCGATCACCGACACGCGAATCCCGCTCGACGAGCTGAAGTACTGGAGCGTGGATTTGCAGGAGGCCTACGCCACGCCCGCCGCGGTGCTGCAGCGGCACTTTCCCGGAGCACTGAAGCCGCAGCCGTGAGGCCGCGCCCGCGCGCCTATTGTTGTTCAGCGCCATCCGTGCCGACGCAGGTCTTGATGAAGGCCTTCCTGGGCTCGCCGACGACCTTCTGATCAATCGCCTGCTTCAGGCAATCCACCCGCGCCTGCGCCATGCAGAGCTGGAGTTGGTCGCGCTTGTCCTGTCCTTTCAGGTTTGCCGTCGTGGCGAGACACGTCACGCGCTTGGTCGCGGGAACCGGCACGGTGGTGGGAGCAGCGGACGGCGTTTGTGCCAGCGCGGGCGCGATGATCAGACACACAAGGCTGGCGGCGGCCGCGGTCGGCAGTTTCATCGAATTCTCCTGATCGTCCGAAGTGGATAGGAGTCTCGTGATGAATGTGGCCTGAATGTCAGGCATGTCGCGGCGAAGGGTGTGCCACCGTCCACTTCGAGGTGGGTCTCTCTCGCGCGCGAAACCGGCCCTTCGCACAACCCCCCGAGAATCAACCGATGCCTAAAATTGTCGCTGTCCGATTGGGCTACGTTTAATCCGTTGGCCTCACAGTTCTCGGGAAAAAGTGGCAATGTGCGGGGAAGCAGATGGCGCGCCGGAGACTTTGCAGCCGCTCGGCTAATGCACCATGGAGCCGGTCATGTGGCTCCGTTCGTGAGCACGAACAGAGGGCCAGCCTGGTTCAACAATTCGTCCGCGACCAGTCGGGCAGCTATGTCGTCATTTCGGCGCTGCTTATGCCGGTCCTGGTCGGCACCGCAGGTCTCGGGACTGAAGTGGGATGGTGGTACTATAAACATAAGAACATGCAGAGCGCGGCCGATTCCGGCGCCGTCAGCGCTGCAACAGCGGCGGCTTCCGGCGCTGACCCCTTGTCCGAAGCGAAGGCAGTTGCGGCAAACTACGGTTACGCAGACGCGGCGAACAACGTCACGGTTACGTTGAATCAGCCGCCGAAAACAGGCAGTCATACGTCAGATCTGCAGGCAATCGAAGTCATCGTGAGTCAGCCGCAACAACGGCTGCTCTCGTCCTTGTTCGGCTCGGGTCCTGTCCTCATCACCGCGCGCGCGGTCGCCCTGCCCAACTCGGGGACAGGGTGCGTCCTTGCGCTCAACTCGAGCGCCAGCCCCGCGGTCAACGTGAGCGGCGGCAACCAGCTCAACCTGATCAAGTGCAACCTCTACAGCAACTCAGGCGCAAGCCCATCGCTCAATGTTGCAGGCAGTGCGTCGGTCTCCGCAAATCAGGTCGGAGTCGTCGGCGACGTCTCCGGGGCCAGCAGCATCACCGCGACCAATGGCGTCAAGACGCACATCATGCCGGTCGCCGACCCCTATGCGAATGTTTCTCCCCCTCTAGAGCCGAGCTGCACGAACGCCAAGATCACGGTCAACGCCAACGGAAAAACCAATTCCCTCGCTCCCGGCTGTTACACAGGCAGCATTACGGTCAATGCCGGCGCAACCCTGAATCTTAGTCCGGGCATTTATTATCTCGACGGGGCCAATCTGAGCGTCGCGGGAAACGCCACGATCACGGGCAGCGGCGTGACCCTGGTTTTTACGGGTTCGGGAAGCGATTGGGGGACCGCTTCAATCGGCAGCAATGCGATCATCGATTTGACGGCGCCAACCAGCGGCGCCACGAAAGGCATCGTCATGTACGGTGACCGCAATATGCCGGCCGGGACCTCCTTCAATCTGACGGGCGGCGGCACCCAGAACTTCGGCGGCGCCATCTACCTGCCAAAGGCCAACCTCAGCTTCAGCGGCGGCAACGGCACGAGCACGTCCTGCACCAAGATCATCGCCGATACGCTGACGTTTACCGGCACGTCGAACCTTCAGGTCAATTGTTCCTCGCTCGGCACCGCGACGATAGGGTCGCAAACCGCGCAACTCGTCGAATGAGATTGGGTCCGATGCAAATCCAGAGGTCCGTATCCGCGAGCCGTGATCGCCTGCTCAACGCTCTCAGGGGGCACTTGCGCGCTGCCGCCGCCGACAGCCGCGGCGTCGCGGCCGTCGAATTCGGCATCATGATCCCGTTGCTGTCGTTGATGGTCGTTTCGCTGACCGACATTGGACTCGCGCTCTATCGCAAGATGCAGGTTGAAGAGGCCGCACAGGCGGGGGCGCAGTATGCGATCGTGCGCGGCTACGATGCGAGCGGCATCTCCGATGCCGTGACAAACGCCACCAATTCCACAGCCATTACCGCTTCACCTGCGCCGACCCAATTCTGCGGATGTCCAACGAGTGCGGGAATTAGCGCCGTCAGTTGCGGGACGGTCTGCACCGGTGGCGCGCAGGCCGGAACATATACGACAGTCTCGGCGCGCGCGACGTACTATACGCTCATCAACTATCAGATCGTGGCGACGACATACTCCTTTAGCGCCCAGTCCACCGCGAGGCTACAGTGAAACTCACAGCGCTGTGGCACGACGATCGGGGCGCGTCGGCGCTGGAATTTGCCCTGACCGCTCCCGCGTTCTTCCTGTTCATCTTTGGGATCATCGAATTCGGATTGTTGTTCTGGACTCAGCTCGGGCTTCAGCACGGGGCCGAAATGGCGGCGCGCTGCGCAACGGTCAACAGCACGCTGTGCCCGAGCGGCAGCGCGATCACCAACTACGCGGCCCAGCAGGCGTTCGGCCTCACGCTTCCGGCGGGGACATTCACCTATTCCGCGCTGACATGCGGCAACCAGGTCAGCGCGAGCTACGCATTCGAGTTTCCGCAGATCCTCAATCTCTCGCCGGTGATGCTGACCGCTCAGGCGTGCTTTCCGAGCTGAACTCGCAGCGATTTGCCGCTCCGCGTTGCATCGAGCAGTGCGTGCACTCCTTGGTGAGTCATTTCGCGCTGTGGTTGGATTCTTTGTTGCGGTTCGGCGCCCTTAAGTTGTTTGACGAAGTCTTGGTGAAACAAAGGGCTGCTACAATGCACGTTAGGTAATTGGCCCTGTTCTTTTTATCGCACGGACGATCAAGTCAACCAAACAGCCATCGAGCTTTGGAATTGGCGCGGTCTGTGAACGGGCTCATAACGAAGAGCCATCCGACGGGCTACGATCACCTCGAAAATTTGCGGTGGAATTTCTGTAATTCGAAAATCAATCGATGGGGGTGATCATGCCCGCCATTTTCGACCTGCTCTATCGTGAATATTGCCGGGCCCGTCTCGCTGAAATGCGCAATCAGCTTCTGATCGCAGCTGAACGCTCTGAGACTCTCGAAGCGGATCATCATCCTGCAAAGCGGGATGACGATGAGAGAACGGATGCACACCGCGAGGCTGGTCACAGCATGCCGAATTGAAGCGGCCCAAGACCGGCGATCACTCCCGCGCAGCAATGACCAAGCGATTGGCAACAGTTTGGGAGGCAGCAATGAATACACCCGAGTCCTATACCGTCATCGTGGCCTGCGTCTCGTGCCTCACCATTATCGGAATGATGGCAGTCGGGGCGTGGTGAGCATGCCGCCTCGCCGCACTGCAGACGTGGCTCTGACTTTCACATGAGCACAGCCGCCACGTCGCCTGACTGCGGCGGCTGCGCTTCGGATCCGGATCTCAGCCTCCAGGCGGGGTATACGAAGAACGCAGCTTCGCCGCTTCTGGCATGTTCTCCTCTGAACTTTGGCAATGACTCTCGATGCCGTTCCGAACGGGTCGTTACGGCCGCTGCACCTGATGTGATGAAAGATACGTTGCCCGCCGTGGGCATTTAACGCCGCCGATGATTGCCGGGAGTTCGGCACGTCCCGGTGACGGCTCTCATGCGAGGCTACATCAACTTCCGAACGTGCGGAAGAGGATTCGCCAGCCGCGACGTTTCGCGTTTCGGGCTAAGGCACAGACCTCAACGCGAGCTGAACCGCCGCTCGCGCGCCTTGTACAGATGATAGCTGATCAATTCCCGCAGCTTTGCCGGTTCATCGAATTCGAGCTGAACGGCAAACGGCACGATGCCATCAGGCACGCCTTCGCGGCCGCGCAGGCGTGCAAGGTCCTTCTCCGTCGTCACCAGCGTGAGCTGCTCGCGCCGCGCTTCCGCTACGAGCGCCGCGATCTCGTCTTGCGAAAACACGTGGTGGTCGGCGAAAGCGCGCGCGTGCGCGACCTCGATGCCGCTCGCACGCAGAGTGCGGAAGAAGCGGTCGGGATCACCGATGCCGGCGAAGGCGAAGACCCGCTTTCCGAGCAGCTGCGTGAGCGATGCCGTAACCGGCTTCAGCCGCGCGCGCAGCTCGGGCTTGTCGCGCTTGGCAAGCTCGGCCGCGACATCGTTGGCAGCACGGCCATCGCCGATCAGCACCAGCGCGTCGGTGCGCGCGAGCTGCGCCTGCAGCGGCGCGCGCAGGGGGCCTGCGGGAAACACCCTGCCGTTGCCGAGGCCGCGCTCGCTGTCGATCACGATCAGGGAGGCGTCCTTGAACAGACCAGGATTCTGGAAACCATCATCCATCAGGATCACGGTGGCGCCCTGCGACTTCGCGAGCGCGACGCCGTCGAGACGGTCGCGCGCGACTGCGACCGGGACGTCGCTCGCCATCATCAGGGGCTCGTCGCCGACGTCGGTTGCGGTGTGACGTGCGCGGTCGACCGTGACCGGGCCCTTCAGGCGTCCGCCATAGCCGCGGCTGATCACGACCGGCGTCTCGCCGAGCTCGCGCAAGAGCTTGGTCAACGCCAGCACGGTCGGCGTCTTGCCGGCGCCGCCGACATGGTAGTTGCCGACGCAGATCACGGGGATGCCGGCATCCACGCCCGTGCGCTGCATGCGCCGTGCGGTGATGGCGCCGTAGAGCACACCCAGGGGAGAAAGGACATGCGAAAGCGGGGAACGCGGCCGGTACCAGAAGGCCGGCTCACGCATTGGCGGCTCCCATCTCGATCCGCAACTGCAACAGATACGGCTCGAGCGCGGCCATGGTGCGATCGAGCGCACCGCCAAGCTGCTCGACCACGCCCGAGGCTGCGCGTTGCATCTTGTCGCGCACGGTCGGCTCGGCCAGAAGCTGTCCGAGCTGCTTGACCAACGCCTCCTGCGTGTCGGCCTGCCGTGCCCCGCCGCTCGCATCGAGCGCCTCATAGACATCGGCGAAGTTGAACACGTGCGGACCATGGACGATCGCGCCGCCAAGCTTGATCGCTTCGATCGGATTCTGGCCGCCATGGTGGATCAGCGATCCGCCCATGAACACGATTCCCGAGAGCCGATAGAACAGCCCGAGCTCGCCCATGGTGTCGGCGACATAGACGTCGGTCGTCGCCGTCGGCAGCTCCTCGCGCGAGCGCAATGCCGGTTTCAGGCCCGAGGCCGTGATCAGGCCTGCGATCGAGGAGCCGCGATCCGGATGCCGCGGCACGATCACGGTGAGAAGCTGCGGGAAGAAACCGACGAGACTGCGATGCGCCGCCACCAGCATCTCGTCCTCGCCCGGATGGGTCGAGGCCGCGACGATGATCGGCCTGCCGCGCGTCATCGCCATCAGCCGTTCGAGCTTGGCCTGATCGGCCGGCGGCGCCGGCACGTCGAGCTTGAGATTGCCCGTGGTGACGACGTCGCGGCCGCCGAGCGCGGAGAAGCGCTCCGCATCGATCTTCGACTGCGCAAGACAAATGTCGAACCGCGACAGCAGCGCCGAGATGGTTCCGTGCATGCGCCGCCAGCGCGGGAAAGAACGCGGCGACATCCGCCCGTTGATCAGCACCATCGGCACCCGACGCGCCGCGCCGGCGAGGATCAGGTTCGGCCACAGATCGGATTCGATGAACAGCGCCAGCGACGGCTTCCAGTGATCGAGGAAGCGCGCGACATAGCGCGGCGAGTCATACGGCACGTATTGATGGATGACATCGGGCGGAAAGCGCTTTGCCACCACCGCCGCCGAGGTGACCGTGCCCGAGGTGAGCAGGATACGCAGGTTGAGATCGCGCAGGCGCTCGATCAGCGCCGCCGCGGCCAGCACCTCGCCGACGCTGGCGCCGTGAATCCAGACCAGCGGGCCATGCGGCCGCACGTCGCGGGACAGGCCACGCCGCTCGCCGACCCGCGCGGGATCCTCCTTGCCCTGCTTCAGCCGCCGCTTGATCAGCGCAGGCGCGAGCGGCACCAGGCCGCTAGCCAGGCGCCGATACATCCGCAGCGTCATCGGCAGCGAACTAGGCATCTTCAGGTCCCGGGCGGCCGAGCTGCGCATAGGCGCGGCGGGTCGCCTCGTTCAACGTGTCTTCCAGCTCCTGCCGCAGCGCTTCCATCGTGGCGGCGTCGGCATCTGCGGGAACGTGGATTTCCTTGATGCCGACCAATGCGCCCCGCCCGAATGGCAGATTGATGGTGGTGCGGTCCCAGTTCTTGAGCCGGACGAAGCGGCTGGTCGCCATCGCGAAAGGCATGATCGGCCGTCCCGATTCCCGTGCCAGCATGATGATGCCGAGCCCGGCCACGCGCGAACGCTTGGGGACATCGGCGGTCAGCGCGACATTACAACCGTCCTGGAGCGTCCGCACCATTTCCTTGAAAGCGCCGACCCCGCCCTTGCGGTGGAAAGCCCCGCCATGATCGCCGGAACCCCTGATCGTGCCGATGCCTAGCCGCTCGGCGGCGATGGCGTTGAACTCGCCGTCGCGATGCCGGGAGATCAGGACCCTGGCCTTGTAGCGGTCCTTGTTCTTGATGAACGGGGTGAGGAAGTGCTGGCCGTGCCAGAAGGCGAAGATCGCCGGGATCTGCGGTTCGACGCGTTCATAGACATCCGGCGGATCGAACGTGAACCTGTTGGTCCGCCAGACAAAGCGCAGATATTCGGCCGCCAGGACCCCGACGGCACGCTGAACGAAGCTGCTTCGCAGCGTATTGCGAAGCAGTTTCTTCAACGTGCCGGTTCTTGATTCGGATCGAGCAGCCGATGCAGGTGCACGATGAAATAGCGCATCTGCGCATTGTCGACCGTGCTCTGCGCCTTGGCCCGCCAGGCAGCGTGGGCGGTGGCATAGTTCGGATAGAGGCCGACGATGTCGACCTCGTCCAGATTCTTGAAGGTGTTGTGGTCGAGATCGACGAGCTCGCCGCCGATGACGAGGTGAAGCAGTTGTTGCGGGGCACTATCTGGCATGAGTTCTGTTCCTAACGGGCTGCCCGGCAAAGCAGTGTTCGAGAAGCACGACGAAAGCGCTTTAGGCTAAGGGACGGTTGCGAAAATGCGCGACAATGCCCGCATGACGATCGCGTCCCGCTGCCACCAGCACCCCGTGCGCCACTTCCCGGCGGTTATAGAGGATGGGTTCTCCGGAGAGGTCGCTCATCCTACCATCCGCTTCCTGCACGATCAAATCGGCCGCGGCAAGATCCCAATCATGGCTGTTGCCCCCCGCAAAAGCCGCATCCAGCGCGCCGTGGGCGACCCGGCACAGCCGCAGCGCGAGCGAGCCGATTCGCCGGTGCAGCTTGATCTCGCCGAGTGACGGCTTCAGCCGCTCGACCAGGGGCTTCGGGCCGGCGACGCGGGCGAAGTCGAGCTCGGATCCGCCCGTCGCCCGCACCGGCTTGTCGTTCAGCGTCGTGCTCTGGCCGCGCACCGCGAAGAAGAACTCGTCGGTCGCCGGCGCGAACACCGCGGCCAGCACCGGCGCGGCGTCCTCCACCAGCGCGACGCTGACGCACCATTCGTCGTGCCCGCCGAGATAATTGCGGGTGCCGTCGATGGGATCGACGATCCAAGTCAGCCGCCGCGACAGCCGCACCGCGTCGTCAGCGCTCTCCTCGGACAGCCAGCCATAGTCGGGAGTGGCAGCGCGCAGGCGCGTTTCGAGCAGATCATTGACCGCGATATCGGCTTCCGACACCGGCGAGGACGCGCCCTTGATCCACTTCCTCAGCTCGGTGCGGAACATCGACTGCGCGAGCGCGCCCGCGTCCCGCACCGTGTCCTTCAGCAGCACCGCATCGCGGGTCAGGATGGACTTGTCGAGAACAGGCGTCATCGGGTCAACCGAGCCCGCATGCGAAGACCACCTCTCCCCATCGGGCAGAGGTCGATTTGCGCAGCAAATCGGGTGAGAGGGCGCAGGTCCCGCGAGAGAGCGGTCCCCTCACCCGCGCCTTCGGCGCGACCTCTCCCCATGGGAGAGGTGAGCCAAGCAGCGTCTGCTCGGTCAGCGTCCGCCAAGCGTCAAACCCTCGATGCGCACCGTCGGCGCATTGATGCCGTAGCGGAACTCGAGATTGTTCGCCGGCTGCATCGACTTGAAGATCTCGAACAGATGCCCGGCGATCGTCACTTCGCTGACGGGATAGGTGATCTCGCCGTTCTCGATCCAGAAGCCGGAGGCGCCCCGGCTGTAATCACCGGTGACGCCGTTGACGCCGGAGCCGATCAGATCGGTGACGTAAAAGCCCTGCTTGATGTCGGCGATCAGCTCGGCGGGCGTTGGCGTGCCGGGCTCGAGATGCAGGTTGTACGGCCCCGGCGAGGGCGAAGAGGAAACGCCGCGATGGGCGTGGCCGGTCGTGGTGAGGCCGAGCTCGCGTGCGGTGGCGCAGTCGAGCAGCCAGGTCGTCAGCACGCCCTCGTCGACCAGCGCGAGTCTTTGCACCGCGACGCCTTCGGCGTCGAACGTCTGCGAGCGCAGGCCGCGCTTGCGCAGCGGATCGTCGACGATGCGGATGTTCTTGGCGAAGAGCTGCTGGCCGAGCTTGTCCTTGAGGAAGCTGGTCTTGCGCGCGATCGAGGCGCCGTTTATGGCGCCGACGAGATGGCCGACCAGGGAGCCGGCGACGCGCGGATCGAACACCACCGGCACCTTGCAGGTCTCGACCTTGCGCGGATTGTAGCGCGCCACGGTGCGCTCGCCGGCGGAACGGCCGACGGTTTCCGGCGACAACAGATCGGCGCCGTGTGGCGCCGAGGTGAAGTCGTAGTCGCGCTCCATGCTGGTGCCTTCGCCCGATATGGCGGTCGCGGAGATGCCCTGGCTGGAACGGAGGTAGGAGCCGTGGAAACCGGTCGAGGTGACGAGCACCATGCCGCCGATGCCGGCAGACGCCGAAGCGCCGCCGGACTTGCTCACGCCCTTCACGCCGAGCGCGGCAGCTTCGGCCGCGAGCGCGCGGCGCTCGAGCTCGGCCGTCGTGGGCACATCGGGATCGAGCAGGTCGAGATCGGGGAAGTCGCGCGCGAGCAACGCAGGATCGGCCAGGCCGACATATTTGTCGTCGGGCGCGACACGCGCCATCGCCACCGCGCGTTCGGCGAGCTTGGTGACGGCATCGCCGCTGACATCGTTGGTCGAGACCACCGCCTGGCGCCGGCCGACCAGCACGCGCAGGCCGACATCGTCGCCCTCGGACCGCTCGGATTCCTCGACACGACCGTCGCGCACCTCGACACCCTGCGAGACGCCGCGCACCGCGACCGCGTCGGCCGCATCCGCGCCGGCGCGCCTGGCCGCCTCGACCAGCCGCTGCGCGAGATCGGAGAGCGCGGACTGATCGAACAAATCGCGATTGGCTGAAGTCGAAAGCGTCGAGCTTGGTGAAGAGTTCACGAACGAAATCCTATTGGGGCGGGGTTCGGGACCGGAACCCACAGATGTGCCCTGATAGCGCGGACTTCAAGCATTTTCAGCCCGCAAAAGCTCAAATTCGCAGCTCTCGCGCAACGTCTCGTCAATCATGCGCGCCAAGGTCTTGTCAATCATGAGGAGCAAGTGACGGTGGGTTAACCAGCCTTTTTAAGCGGTTTCGGACAGGCGCGCGCTAAGGTCTTCGCATCGACCGGGAACATAATCCCGGCGGGGAGAACGAAGCCGTGAGGCGTCAAACAGCAACATGCGGGGCCAACCCCGCCGGGTCGAGCCGCTCCTTGCGGCTCGACCCTCTTTCCCTTCCGGTCCGCTTCGATGCGCATGATCCGCGCGCCGACGGACATGTCAGGCAGATCGAGCTTCATCGCGAGCGCGTCGTGCTGCGCCGTGCCGTCCGCGGCATGCAGATGGCGATCAACGTCCGCGTTGCCGACTTCACCGGCGTCGCGTTGCGCGGCAAGGACGAAGCGCAGACGCTCGTCCTCGTGCATCGCGATCCCTCGCTATCCATTCCGCTGCTGGTCGGCGCCGATGCCGACGAGATCGCGCAAGCCTGGACAATCTGGAGCGAGATCTTCGCGCTGCCGCAGCTCGACGAGGGTGCCCGCAAGCCCGCGCCGCGCCGCCGCCGCGCCAACGCGATTCGCACCCGCCGCCCGAAGTTCTTGATGCGGCGCCGCACCGGCATGGCGCGCGAGCTGCCCGTTCATCGGGACGAGCGCGAGATTATTGCGCGGAACTAAGCGGCGACTACGCTGCCTTCACCGCCGCGTCCGCGAGCAATCCCGCAAACAGCAGCAAGCCGGCATCGCGGTTCGACTTGAACAGGCGCAGGCAGAGTTCAGGATCGTCAATCCTGAGGCGCACGATCTGTGACGCCAGATGCGCGGTGAAGGCGATCAGCCCGAGCCAGGCCGGCCAGCGCGCATCGCCGGACGCCAGTGCAATGCCGATCAGCATCACCGCGAGCCCGTAGAAAAGGACCAGCGCCTGGCGCGTATGCGTGCCGAACAGGCGCGCGGTCGACTTGATGCCGATCAGAGCGTCGTCCTCGGCGTCCTGATGCGCGTAGATCGTGTCATAGCCGATCACCCACGTAATCGCGCCGGCATAGAGCACGAGCGCGGTGACGTCGATGCGTCCGAAGGTGACGGCAAATCCCATCAAGGCGCCCCAGGAGAAGGCAAGCCCGAGCACGGTCTGCGGCCACCAGGTGATGCGCTTCATGAAGGGATAGATCGCGACGATCACGAGCGAGGCGATGCCGGTCGCAATCGCGAAGCGGTTGAATTGCAGGAGCACCACGAGACCGATCAGCGCCTGTGCAACCATGAAGACCAGCGCCTGCTTCGTGGTCACCTGCCCCGACGGCAGCGGCCGCGAGCGCGTGCGCTCGACCTTGTCGTCGAGATCGCGGTCGGTGATGTCGTTCCAGGTGCAGCCCGCACCGCGCATGACGAAAGCGCCGATGAAAAACAGGACGATGGTGAGCGGCAGACCGCGGATATCGTGCGCCATGCCGGCGGCGAGCGCCGCCGACCACCAACATGGCATCAAGAGAAGCCAGGAGCCGATCGGACGGTCGAAGCGGGACAGGCGCAAATAGGGTCGCGCCCAGAGCGGCGCGAGCGTATCGACCCAGTTGCCCGTGGAATCGGCAACGCGGGCGGATGAGTCGCTCATCGGGTCAGGACGTTGCCGTTGAGCGTATCGAAGGTGCTGCCACCCTTCTTGCCGGCATTGGCCTCAGGCGCCGAGCCCGAACCCAGCACCTCGCTCAGCGAGGGACCTGCCGGACCGCGCGGCTGGTTCTGCATCTGCTGCGCAACGTTGCAGACCTTCGTCGCCATCGCCTCGGTGTTCTTGTGGCCGTCCTTCATTTGCGCGCCGACCTGCGGCGGGATTCCGCATTTGGCGGCGTGGGTCTCGATGTACTTGATCATCTTGGTCTCAGCCTGGCTGAAATTGCGGATCAGCTTACAGGCTTCGTCCGGCGGTGCATGACGGTCGCTCGCCGCCTTGATCAGCTTGCCGCGCTTCTCGGCCTCTTCGCGCAGCGGAATGAAGGCCTTCATGCAGTCCTCGCCGGGACCGGCTTGCGTCGGCGGAGCGGCGCTGAAAGCGCCACCGCCGCCGATCGGCGCGGCGCCGTTCACGGGAAAGGACGATTGCGGCGCCGTGCCGACGGAAGCGACGGGCGCCGAGCCGTTCACGGGCGGAAACGCCGAACTGCTCGCGGCCTGGTTCGGCAGCGGTGCCGGGAAGGCGCTTTGCGCATAGGCGCCCGCGGCACCCATGGCGACCATGGCGGCAGTGATCGGAACCATCAGATGACGGATCATCAAGGCAGTCTCTCCGGCAGGAGCTTACGGGGTTCGGCGTCTTCCCAATCGAAGCGCAACCAGCGTGTTCGCGTTTTTACGATTCCCGCCGGCCCTTAACAACCCATCGAATAGGGCAAGAGCGCGGCGCGGAGACGCACCAATTCGGCGATATTTACCCCCAAAAGTACTGGTTTCGGTTAAGAACGGCGGCAAATCGGACCCTTGAACGATGCCCTCTCACGATTTTCGCGCCCCTCGCCTGTTCGTTGACGCCCCCCTCGCCCAGGACGCCAGGGTGCCGCTCGACCGCGACCAGAGCAATTATCTGGGCAACGTGCTGCGGCTGGCCGCCGGGGCCGAGGTCCTGGCCTTCAACGGTCGCGATGGCGAGTGGCAGGCCGCCATCGAAGGCCGCAAGCGGCCGGATGCCCTCGTCATCCTCCAGCAGACGCGGCCCCAGGACCGACTACCCGACCTCACTTACGTGTTCGCCCCGCTCAAGCATGCCCGGCTGGATTACATGGTGCAGAAGGCCATCGAAATGGGCGCCTCCGCCCTGCAGCCGGTCCTGACCCGGTTCACCCAGGCCTCGCGGGTCAACACCGAGCGGATGCGCGCCAATGTCGTCGAGGCGGCCGAGCAATGCGGCATCCTCAGCATCGCCGCAGTTGCCGAGCCGATGCCGCTGGAGCGCTTTTTGAGCCAGCGCGTCGCGGGCCGGTTGCTGATCTTCTGCGACGAGGCGGCGGAGGTCCAAGACCCCGCTCGGAGCCTGCAAAACGCCCGCGGCGAGGCCGCTCAAGGTATCGACGTGCTGATCGGCCCCGAAGGCGGCTTCGCCGAGGAGGAGCGTACGCTGCTGCTGCGGCAGCCCAGGACCCTGCGGCTGGCGCTCGGCCCGCGGATCATGCGGGCCGATACGGCTGCTGTGGCGGCCCTGGCGCTGGTCCAGACGGTGCTGGGTGATTGGGGCAAGCCCACCTGATCCCGGCTTTGCCCGACCATTAAGCGATTGATCCTTTGGAGGTCGAAACCGCTGTCGGGCCATGCTAAGGGCTGCGCCAATTCCCGTCTCTCCCTTGGCTACCCGGTTCCACCGGGACGATGGACCCCTGTGATGACCGCGACTGCCACCTCAAATGCTGCCGGCTCCGCCGCCTGGGCGGATACGCTGCTCTTGTCGTTCGCGCAGGCCGGCTATGTCAGGGCCGAGCCCGCGATCCTGCAACCGGCCGAGCCGTTCCTGGACCTCTCCGGCGAGGACATCCGCAAGAGCCTGTACCTCACCACCGACCTGTCCGGCGATGAGCTCTGCCTGCGCCCGGACCTGACCATTCCGGTGGCACGCGACTATCTGGCCTCGGGGCGCGCCGGCCAGCCGGCCGGATTCAGCTATCTCGGTCCGGTCTTCCGCTACCGCAGCGGTCAGGCCAGCGAGTTCCTTCAGGCCGGCATCGAATCATTTGGCCGTCAGGACCGCGCCGCGGCCGATGCCGAGATGCTGTCACTGGCGCTGGAGGCGACCGCCGCTTTCGGCGTCCGCGATGTCGAGATCCGCACCGGCGACGTCGCGCTGTTCAATGCTCTGCTGGACGCCCTCAACCTCTATCCGGTCTGGCGCCGCCGCCTGGTGAAGGATTTCAACCGCAAGATCAGCCTGGAGAAGGATCTGGAGCGATTGGCAGCCGCAGCCACCGCGACGCGCAGCGAATATGAGGGCGTGCTGGCCGCTCTCGCCGGCTCCGACCGCAAGGCGGCGCTCGCCTTCGTCACTGATCTGATGTCGATCGCCGGCACCACCCATGTCGGCGGGCGCACCACGGCCGAGATCGCCGACCGCTTCCTCGAGCAATCGACGCTGAAGGGCGGCGCGCTGCCGCGCGAGGCGATCACCGTGCTCAAGCGCTTCCTGTCGATATCAGGCAATCCCGACGATGCCATCGCCGAGCTGCGCGCGCTCACGCTTGATGCAAAGCTCGATCTCGCCTCGGCGATCGATCAATTCGAGAGCCGGGTCGGCTTCATGGCCGCGCGCGGCATCGACGTGAAGCAGACGCGCTTCTCGACCGCATTCGGACGCGGGCTCGATTATTACACCGGATTCGAATTCGAGCTGCATCACAGGGGCAACGGCGCCGAGCCGCTGGTTGCCGGTGGCCGCTATGACAGGCTGATGACCCAGCTCGGCTCGGCCGCGCCGATTCCCGCCGTCGGTTTCTCGGTCTGGGTGGATGCGCTGAACCGGATCGGCCGCAAGGTGGGAGCTTAAGACATGAGCGCGCCGTTCGTTCTGGCCGTTCCCTCCAAGGGCCGCCTGCAGGAAAACACTGAAGCCTTCTTCGCCCGCGCCGGGCTCAAGCTGTCGAAGGCCGGCGGCGCCCGCGATTATCGCGGCACCATCGCAGGGCTGGACAATGTCGAGATTGCCTATCTCTCGGCGAGCGAGATCGCCTCGCAGCTGTCGCGCGGCTTTGCGCATCTCGGCGTCACCGGCGAAGACCTGGTGCGCGAGACCATCGCCGATGCCGACAAGCGCGTGTCGCTGATCGAAGGGCTCGGCTTCGGCTATGCCGATGTCGTCGTCGCGGTGCCGCAGGCCTGGATCGACGTCCGCACCATGGCCGACCTCGACGACGTCACCACCGGCTTCCGCGAGCAGCATCACATGCGGATGCGGGTGGCAACCAAGTTCGTCAACCTCACGCGTGCCTTCTTCCAGAGTCAGGGCATCACCGATTATCGCATCGTCGAAAGCGCGGGCGCGACCGAAGGCGCGCCGGCCGCTGGCAGCGCCGAGCTGATCGTCGACATCACCACGACCGGCGCGACGCTCGCCGCCAACGGCCTGCGGGTGCTCGATGACGGCGTGATCCTGCGCAGCCAGGCCAATCTGGTGGCATCCAAAGAGGCCGACTGGTCGCCGCAAGCGCGAGAGACGGCGCGTGTCATCCTCGATCACATCGCAGCGCGGGCCCGGGCCAACAAGTACCGCGAGGTCCGCACCCGCTTCCGGCAATGCGACGCCGCCCTGCTCAGCGAGGCTCACAGCCGATACGGAGTCGAGGCCCCGTTCGGCGGTCCGACTTCGTCAGGCATGCTGACGCTGCACTGCCCGCCCGGGCAGCTCTATGCGCTGGCGAGCTACCTGCGCGAGCACGGCGCCGAGACCGTCTCGGTGGTCTCGCTCGACTACGTGTTCGACCGGGAGAACCCGCTATTCGCCAGGCTCGAGGCGTTCCTGGGGCGGTGAGCCTCGGGTCCGTTCAGCGTAGCGACAGCAAACGGCAGTTACCATATGCGGTTGAGAAGACCTAAACGCCTCTGGAACCTTGATCGATGACGCTGGGCTCTGACGTTTCCGGCATGACGACCACCGCAGCTAGCGCCGCAGCGAAGGGGCTGTCGATCGTCATTCCCGTCTACAACGAGGCGGCCGGCCTCGCCGCCCTGCATCAGCGCATCTGCGATCTCGCCAAGACCTTGCGGCAGCGGTATCGCCTGGCCTGCGAGGTCGTCTATGTCGATGACGGCAGCGCGGATGCGACGCTGCCGATCGCCCGGTCGCTGCCGGCCGACGCAATCGACGTCCAGGTGGTGTCCTTGTCGCGCAATTTCGGCAAGGAGGCCGCGCTGATGGCGGGCCTCGACCATGCCCGGCTCGGCGCCGTCATGTTCATGGATGGCGACGGCCAGCATCCGCCGGCGCTCGTCGAAGAGCTGGTGCGGCACTGGATCGATGACGGCTATGACGTCGTCTACACTGCCAAGGCGCATCGCGACAACGAGCCCTTCTTGCGCCGGATCGCCGTGCACGGCTTCTACGCGCTGATCAATTGGGGCGCCCGCCAGAAGATCCCGGAGGACGCCGGCGACTTCCGTCTGCTGTCGCCGCGCGCGGTCGCCGCACTCAGGCAGCTGCCCGAGCGCAACCGCTTCTTCAAGGGCCTCGCCAGCTGGATCGGCTTCCGCCAGATCCGTGTCGACTACGAGCCTGCGGCGCGCGCCCATGGCATCACCTCCTTCAACGCCGTAAGCCTGCTCGGCCTCTCGATCGAGGGCCTGACCTCGTTCTCGGTGGCGCCGCTGCGCTTCGCCAGCCTGCTCGGCGTTATTCTCGCCGGAGGTGCCTTCCTCTTCGGCCTGTCGATCCTCTGGGAGGTATTCACGACCGGCAAGCAGGTCCCCGGCTATCCCTCGCTCGTGGTGGGCCTGATGACGATCGGCGGCGTGCAGCTCATCATGATCGGCATCGTCGGCGAATATATCGGAAAAATCCTGTCCGAGCTGAAGGCGCGTCCGATCTACTTCGTCGCCGAGCACAGCGCGAAGCATTTCGAGGCCGGCAAGGCCCAGGACGATTCAAGCCAGGACGCCGCGAGCAGGACGGCAGCCGAATGAGCACCGCCGCGAGCCCGCGGCGAATCTGGCTCTGCGCCGACGATTACGGCATCAGCCCGGGCGTCAACCGCGCCATCCGCGACCTGATCGAACGCGGCCGCCTCAACGCCACTTCGGTGATGATGGTGGGTCCGGCGATCGCGCGCGGCGAAGTCGAGGCGCTGCAGGCTTGTGCAAAGCAGAGCCCGCGCTGCGCGATCGGATTGCATGTGACGCTGTCGGCGCCGTTCCGGCCGCTCACCATGCACTTCCGCCCGCTCGACGGCGACATGTTCATGCCGTTTCCAAAACTGCTGCGCGCGGGACTTTTGCGGCGGCTCGACCGTGAATTCATCCGCAACGAGGTGAAGGCGCAACTGGCCGCCTTCATGGAAGCGTTCGGACGCGCTCCTGATTTTGTCGACGGCCACCAGCATGTGCAGCTCTATCCGCAGGTGCGCGACGGCTTCGTCGATGCAGTCGCTGAGGCTGCGCCAAACGCCTGGGTGCGCCAGGGCGGCCGCGAGCTGCCGCTGGCGCAGCGGCTCGCCTCACCGAAAGCCATGGTGCTCGATATCCTCAGCGCGCAATTCCGCCGCCGTGCCGCCAGTGCCGGACTGAGCTTCAATCCCGCCTTCGCCGGCGCCTATGATTTCACGCGCGCGGCCGATTTCGGCGCGCTGATGCGGCAATTCCTGGAAGGTCTCCCCGATGGCGGCCTCGTGATGTGCCATCCCGGCTTCGTCGATGAGGTCCTCGCCGGACTCGATCCCATGACCGACGTGCGTGAACGCGAGCACGCGTATCTGAAGAGCGACGCCTTCGCGCGCCTGCTGGCGGACAGCAACGTGACATTGGGATGAAACGGGCGAAAAGCGGGACCAGGCGACAGCTTGTCGCCTACGGAAATTTAATCCGGCCGGCACTGTTGGGGCCATAATGGAACCCTACATCTCCTGCGCGCTTGGTTCTGCGCAGAGGAGACAGATCATGACGCCGCAGGAACGCCAGCTCGTCGACGAGCTTTTTGACCGGCTTTCTAAACTGGAGAATGCACCGCGCGATCCCGACGCGACCGCGGCAATTTCCGACGGTCTGCGCAAGGCGCCCGGCGCGGTCTACGCGCTGGTGCAGACCGTGTTGGTGCAGGACGAAGCACTCAAGCGCGCCAATGCCCGCATTCAGGAGTTGGAGGCAGGACACGGGCCCGAGCAGGCGCAGTCTGGCGGCTTCCTGGATACCATGCGCGAGACGCTGTTCGGATCGAGCCCGTCGCGCGGCTCGGTTCCGAACGTGCCGCCGCGCGATTCGCGGCCGGTCTGGAACAGCGGACAGGCGATGCAGCAGACGCAGCCAGGTTACGGCGCGCCGCCCTACGGGCAGGCCTATGGCCAGGGTCCGGGTCAGGGCTATGGCGCTCCGCCGGTCGGTGGTGGCGGCTCGTTCCTCGGCACGGCCGCAGCGGCCGCGGCCGGCGTCGTCGGCGGCTCCCTCCTGCTCTCGAGCATCCGCGGCATGATGGGCGGTCCGCACCAGCAGGCTTTCGGCGACACCACGATCATCGAGGAGCGCGGTGGCGGCGGCGCAGGTGGAAGCCCCTGGGGCGGTAGCGATCAGTCCGGCGGCTCGCTGGCACGCGATGCGGGCCTGAACGACATCGGCTCCAACCGGGACAGCCGCCAGGGCTTCTTCGACCAGGCGGCGAACGACCGCGACAACAACGACCAGAATTACGACGACGATCGCGACGACAATTTCAACACGGCTGACGACAGCGATTTCGACAGCGGCGATGACGGCGGCAGCGATTACGCGTGAGCATTTGCGCTGCAGATGCAAACCGGCCGCCTCCAGGCGGCCGGTTTCTTTTGAGGCTGAGTTGAAGTGCCTTCTGCGCCAGCGCGCGCAGAGAAGCCGTTCGATATAAATAATATGACTAATGCACACCGTTGCTGGATAGCACCGAGCAGAACGTCAGCAGCGCGCATGACTTCACCATAGAAGTTGAAAATCGCGCTTCTGACGCGTGCAGCCGTAGACTCCCGGATTTCCAAATACGGACATGGGTGTTCAACTGGAAGAACACGTTGCTTCCGCCACACGTCGTGGCTGCCTCTCTTGGCTATAGTCGGGGGTCTTGAACATGAGTCCACTTCAGCAGCGCATTGCAACCTTGAGCGACGTGACAACCCATCTCATCACCGAATTGTACGAGTTGGAGGGACTGCACGAACGCCTCCGGAAGGCGGAGCTGTCGGTGCGGCGGCTAAGCCGCTTCGCTCGCGCACCGCGTTCGGCTTCATCAACTTGTCGTCGCCGTCTCGGGTCGAGGGGACACCGTCAGCAGACATAGACTAACCAAGCAGGCGCTCGGCGGCGGCACGCACCCCCTTCGATGCCGCGCATCCCGAGCCGGCGCGGCATGCGGAGTTGATCGCCCCATCGAGCGCATGACGCTTCACATCACCACGACCTTGGTGCCGACGTTGACGCGGCCGTAGAGATCGATGACATCCTCGTTGCGCATGCGGATGCAACCGGAGGAGACGTTGGTGCCGATGGTCCAGGGCTCGTTGGAGCCGTGAATGCGGTAGAGGGTCGAGCCGAGATACATCGCGCGAGCGCCGAGCGGATTTTCTGGACCGCCTTCCATGTGCCGCGGCAAATCGGGCCGGCGCGCGAGCATCTCGGCCGGCGGCGTCCAGTCCGGCCATTCGCGTTTGGCCGTGATCGACTTCACGCCGGACCAGGTGAAGCCGGGACGGCCTACACCGATACCGTAGCGCAACGCGCGGCCGTTGCCCTCGACGAGATAGAGGAACTTGTTCGGCGTATCGACCACGATCGTGCCCGGACTTTCCTTGCCGCTATAGTCGACGAGTTGCTTCTCGAATTTCGGATCGAATGGACGCTGCCGCGGATCGACCGCGTCCTGCTGGAGCGCGCTTTGCTGAATTGCGCCTTGCATCTGCGGCTCGCCCATCGGCGGCAGGCGGCGCTGCTCGTAGTAAGCCGGCTGCTGCTGATACATCGGCTGCTGCGGCGCATAGGCCGGACCGCGGCCGGGACCGTCGCCGAACAGAAACTCGATGAAGCCGCCACCCAGATTCGAATTCGACGCGACGCGCACCGGCGCCGGCGGCACCTGCGGCGCGTAGAGCACCGCGGGCGGATCGTTCGGCACGGTATTGTCGAAGGCGCCGGCGTCCGCGCCGGCAACGAAGGTGCAAGCGCCGCCGAGCAGCGCAACAGACATTTTCTTGAACATCGACGTACTCTGTACTGTTTCGTCTAGATCACATGCGTCGTGGCGAGCCGGTGGCTGATCCGCGCTCCTCGACGTGGTCAATAAAAAGCAAAAGCCGCTTTGTTTGGTAAACGTATCGGGCGTTTGGATTCACCACGTCGCGAGCGGCGGCGCAATTTCGCGATCAGCGTTTATTTTCGATGAACGCAGCGCGGCCATGGTTAATCGCTTCTTTGCGCAGCGTCGCGCGCGGCCGATCGGCAGTTCCGCCTGTGAACTTCGTGTTAAATCGGTTCTGCCTACAAAGACGCGTGAGTGAGGTGGGGGAGTAACCTGATGGCTGTTCACCGCAAGCGTTTTCGCGTCGAGGATATCATCAGCGGCGAGATGCCGATTCTGGACGACACCGAAGAGGCAATCCCGATGCATAGCGAGATCATGGCCGAGCTGCGCGCGATCCGCGCCCAGATGGCGAAGGGCGTCGTCGCGGCCCCGCTGTCCGGCAGCGCTGCCATGGCGGCGATCGATGCTTCCACGGCGCACGAGCTTGCCGAAGCCCGCACCATGCTCGAGACCTACCGGGCGCAGATCGAGCAGTGCGAGAAGCTGAAGGTCGAGCTCGACCTCATCCACGACGCCATCGATCGTACCAAGCGCGAGATCGCGACGCTGCACGGCAAGAGCTTCGACGGCGGCGAAATGGCCAAGGTCAATGGCGAGCTCGGCGCGGTGGTCGGCGGCACCGAGCAGGCGACCCAGCAAATCCTCGAAGCCGCGGAATCGATCGACCAGGCCGCCAGCGCAATGTCCAAGGTGGACTCGGCCGATCAGCAGAAGCGCCTCGCCGACGATATCCAGGAGCGCGTCATCTCGATCTTCGAGGCCTGCAACTTCCAGGACCTGACCGGCCAGCGCATCAGCAAGGTCATGACCACGATGAAGTTCATCGAGCAGCACATCAATGCGATGATGGACATCTGGGGTGGCGTCGACGCGATCAAGGCCCATGTGCCGGCGCAGGTCGACAACCGCAGCGACGACGAGAAGCTCCTCAATGGTCCGAAGCTCGCCGGCGACGTCGGCCACGCCTCGCAAGACGACATCGACGCGCTGTTTGATTGAGCGGACGCGCATACGGACAAAGCAAAACGCCGGCCCAGGGCCGGCGTTTTTGTTTGCCGTCATTGCGAGCGAAGCGAAGCAATCCAGACTGTCACCCTGGAAAGACTCTCGATTGCTTCGCTACGCTCGCAATGACGAGTGGTTGGGCCGGAGCCCTATCACGCCCTTGGCGCGCAGCGGACGTAGACCATGTTGCCGTAGCGCGTGGCGGCGTCCTTGTCGATGAAGCGGGTGATCAGGACGCGGCCGTCGAAGGAGACGATCTCGCGGTCCTGCTCGCCGGGGGTCGGACCGGCCGGTCCGATGTAGTTCTTGCCGCTCGGCGAGCCCTTCAGCCGCAGTTCCTGCGGCGTCGCCTGGTCGGCCAGATGCATGATCACGCCGCCGGATGAACCGGCGCCGATCACGTAGGGATTCTTGCACTGGGCTCTCGCCGCAGCCTCGGTGCGAGCGCGGTCGGCCGGGTTCTGGAACGAGGCGAGACCCCAGCGACCGACGATCTCGTCGGCGCGGATGGTGGCCGGCATTTCCGGAGCTGTGCCGGGCTCGGCTTCGGGCGGCGGCGAGGACGACGAGAAGGATGGCAGGCTCATGCCGCCGCCGCAGGCGCCCAGCAACAGCGCCAGACAAGAGGCGGCCGCCAGATTGGCAACCGTGCGCGTGTGAGCCGAACAGATCATGGCATTCCCCCGAACAAGACCATGGCCGCACCCCTCCCGCAGCCAAGCGCAAAATCGCTGCCGGAGCAATGACGTCCTTCTATACGCCGGCGCTCCGAACGAGTTTCCAATGCCACCATCCTATATCCGCCTCAACAACCGCTTAACCACCTTTGCTTGACAGGATCGCAGCCAAGCCATATTTCCGGGCCCACTATTAGCACTCGGAAAGCCCGATTGCTAAGCGCGCCGTTCGATCCTCGAGGAGAGGGTGGACGGAAGCGCCGCCCCACCGACTTCCACTACTTCCGAAGCGAGCCTCCAAAGGGAAACGTCATGGCTAAATCCAAATTTCGTCCGCTGCATGACCGTGTCGTGGTCAAACGTATCGACGCCGAGGAAAAGACCAAGGGCGGCATCATCATTCCCGACACCGCCAAGGAAAAGCCGTCGCAGGGCGAGGTCGTCGCCGTCGGCCCCGGCGGCCGCGACGAGACCGGCAAGCTGATTCCGATCGACCTCAAGGTCGGCGACCGCGTGCTGTTCGGCAAGTGGTCGGGCACCGAGGTCAAGATCGACAATGAAGAGCTCCTGATCATGAAGGAGTCGGACATCATGGGCGTGCTGGCCTAAGGCCACCCGCCTGAACGGCCACTGAATGCTCCGCTGTCATGCCCGGGCTCGACCCGGGCATCCATCCTTCCTCACAAGATGATGGATTGCCGGGCCTACGCCACGCCGAAGCGGCTTCGGCCGCGCAGGCGGGTCAAGCCCGGCAATGACGAAGACAGCGCCGCACGCACGAAACAAGACACATCACGAAACAAGAGGGACTGCAGACCATGGCTGCCAAAGACGTCAAGTTTTCCGGAGACGCGCGCGAACGCATGCTGCGCGGCGTCGACGTTCTCGCCAACGCCGTCAAGGTGACGCTCGGTCCGAAGGGCCGCAACGTCGTCATCGAGAAGAGCTTCGGCGCGCCCCGCATCACCAAGGACGGCGTCACCGTCGCCAAGGAGATCGAGCTCGAGGACAAGTTCGAGAACATGGGCGCCCAGATGGTGCGTGAGGTCGCCTCCAAGACCAACGACCTCGCCGGCGACGGCACCACCACCGCGACCGTGCTGGCCCAGGCCATCGTGCGCGAAGGCGCCAAGGCGGTTGCCGCCGGCATGAACCCGATGGACCTCAAGCGCGGCATCGACACCGCGGTTGCCGCGGTCGTCAAGGATATCGAAAAGCGCGCCAAACCGGTCGCCGCCTCCTCCGAGGTCGCCCAGGTCGGCACCATCTCGGCCAACGGCGATGCCGCCATCGGCAAGATGATCGCCCAGGCGATGCAGAAGGTCGGCAACGAGGGCGTCATCACCGTCGAGGAGAACAAGTCGCTCGACACCGAGGTCGACATCGTCGAGGGCATGAAGTTCGACCGCGGCTATCTCAGCCCCTACTTCGTCACCAATGCCGAGAAGATGACCGCCGAGCTCGAGGACGCCTACATCCTCCTGCACGAGAAGAAGCTCTCGGGCCTGCAGGCCATGCTGCCGGTGCTCGAAGCCGTGGTGCAGTCGGGCAAGCCGCTCGTCATCATCGCCGAGGACGTCGAGGGCGAGGCGCTGGCCACCCTGGTCGTCAACCGGCTCCGTGGCGGCCTCAAGGTCGCCGCCGTCAAGGCGCCGGGTTTCGGTGACCGCCGCAAGGCCATGCTGGAGGACATCGCGATCCTCACCGGCGGCCAGCTCATCTCCGAGGAGCTCGGCATCAAGCTCGAGAACGTCACGGTGAAGATGCTGGGACGCGCGGGCAAGGTGGTGATCGACAAGGAGAACACCACGATCGTCAAGGGCGCCGGCAAGAAGCCGGAGATCGAGGCCCGCGTCGGCCAGATCAAGGCTCAGATCGAGGAGACCACCTCGGACTACGACCGCGAGAAGCTCCAGGAGCGCCTCGCCAAGCTCGCCGGCGGCGTCGCGGTGATCCGCGTCGGCGGCGCCACCGAGATCGAGGTCAAGGAGAAGAAGGACCGCGTCGAGGACGCGCTCAACGCCACCCGCGCCGCGGTGCAGGAAGGCATCGTCCCAGGCGGCGGCGTCGCGCTGCTCCGCGCCAAGAAGGCGGTCGGCCGTCTCACCAACGCCAATGACGACGTCCAGGCCGGCATCAACATCGTGCTGAAGGCACTGGAGGCCCCGATCCGCCAGATCTCCGAGAACGCGGGCGTGGAAGGCTCGATCGTCGTCGGCAAGATCCTGGAGAACAAGTCCGAGACCTTCGGCTTCGACGCCCAGAACGAGGACTATGTCGACATGGTCGAGAAGGGCATCATCGATCCGGCCAAGGTGGTGCGCACCGCGCTGCAGGACGCCTCCTCCGTGGCCGGCCTGCTGGTCACCACCGAAGCCATGGTCGCCGAGCTGCCGAAGAAGGAAGCTCCGCCCGCCATGCCCCCCGGCGGCGGCATGGGCGGCTTCTAAGCCTCCATCCCAATGAAAGTGTTGCGAAGGCCGCCTCCAGGCGGCCTTCTTTTTTGCCGACCCTGCCTCCTCGCTTTCCGATTCAACCAGCGGCCAAAACCCACTACGGTGGCGCGCCGATTCTGATCGTTTGGGCATGATCCTCTCGGAAAACCGCTTCACACTTTTCCGGATCATGCCCGTTGCCCGAGGATCTCATCAATGCGTGCGCTTCTGGTTTGTTCGACAGCCGTTTTGGCGGCCCTGCTCACCGTTTCGCCGCATCCGGCCTCCGCCCAGATGAAGCTGTCGCCGAAGTCGACAGTGCCGGGCGGAACCGAGACGCGCTATTTCACCTCGATCGACGGGCTGATGGACGGCAATGCCGACGTGATCCTGAAGGAGACACGGCAGGGCAAGACGGTCACCGCGGCGGTGCTCGACGTCTGTTACCCGGTCGCGAAAAACTCCGAGCGCAAGGACCGGTTCGTCGTCAATCTCCAGGTCGCCGGCCAGACGCTGACGGGAACGACGCAGAGCCTCGGCGAGAAGTCGCCGGTCAGCGTCAAGCTGACGCGCAAACAGTCCGGCGACACGTTCGAATTCCGCGGCCAGATCGCGATCGGTCAGGCGGTGACCGAGGTCACCTCGCCCGACAATTCCGATCTCAGCGAAAGAGAATTCCTGGACAGTCAGACCTCCGACGACGGCATCACGCCGCAGCCGAAGGATTTCACCGACGTCTCGCCGGAAGCGATCGCAGTCAAGGTCAAGCTCGACGCTGCGACCGACTTCCTGAAGAGCCTGAAGGGCCAGGAGGTCGAGGTGACGCTGGCGAGCCTCAATGTCGGCTGCGATGCGCTGCGCGCGGGCGAGCAGACCATCAACATGTCGGTCGATCCCGAGCGCGCGGGCGCGCTGCTGTCGAAATTCAAGGCGATGCCCGGCGTCACGGCCGCTGGCTGGACTGCGGGCATGACCGAGATGGACCGCACCATCCGCTTCCCCGCGGCCGACTGGCGCGAGGGCGACAAGATCAACAAGGGCAAGCTTGCGACCGCGGTGGCGAACGTGCTGAGCAGGACACTCGCGGCAAAGCCGGTGTCGCAAAACTTCAATCCGGCCACCGGCAAGCTTAAGCTGGTGTTCAAGCGGCCGAACCAGGATTTTCCGGCGCTCGAGCTCACCGACACGATCGAGGTCGCAGGGCTCGTATCGCCCGACAAGCCGGGCGCCACCGACAAGCTCATGCTCTGGATCGGCAGCCCCGCAACCACCACCGCCGACGAGAGCAGCGGTGCCAAGCTCAATTTGTCCGAGGACGCGAGCCCGGACGAAGAAGGCGATCTGCCCGACGACAACGGCTCGATCGAGGCGCTTGCCCAGGAGCTGAAGGGCCAGCGCTGGGATGCCGACAAGTCGGTGTGGAAGTAGGCCGAGCTACCGTGCCCCGGACGCAGCGCGACAGCGCTTCAGAGCCGCCCCCCCAAGAGGCTGCACGCGAAGTCGGGGATGAATTCCTGGGTCCCGGCCCTGCGTCGCATCGCCTAAAGCGCGATGAGATTTGGATGAATCGTCATCGCGCTTTAGCTTGTTGTTTACGCATGATCTTTCCGGAAAACCGCTTCGCACTTTTCCGGATCATGCTTTAGGCGATGCGCCTTGTCCGGGACATGAGAGTGCCGCGAGCGAGACCTAAACCGCGATGGGATCAGGATGAATCACCATCGCGCTTCAGGTTATTGTTTGAGCATGATCTTTTCGGAAAACCGCTGCACACTTTTCCGGATCATGCTTTAATTCCCGTTGACGCGAAAGCGCAGCGGCTTGGGACCTGTGAGCATGAGGACGTCACCCTGGCGCTTCCAGGTCTCGACGCTGCCGAGTGCGGCGACGAGCTCGTCATCGGCCTGCGCCTTTGCAGGCGGACAGGAACGGTCCTGGATCTGGGTGGGGACGAAGATCACGGTGTTGCCGGCAACCGAGAACTGGCCCTTGCCGCCCTTGCACCAGAGCTCCAGCACGACCTCCCCATTGTCGCCGATCTCGATGTTCGGAATCCGTTTCGAGCCTGCCTGCGGCAACGCCTCCAGCGTCATCTCGGTGCCGAAGGGAAACCCCTCCTCGGCACGCGCGAGCGTGGACATCGCGAGCATTGCAACCACAGCGCACACCAATCGCAGAAGCGAAACCATGAGACCTCTCGAGCGACCTGATTTGCGGCACCTTCTATAGGACAGCCGTGCCGTTGAGAAGGTTCGCGGCCGACGCAAACATCCCCGCGGGGATGAACCTCGCGGGGATTTGTCGAAGCGCGACGCTGACGGCTACTTCAGGACCAGCGCCGTGAACGGCCAGACATAGGCCTGCAGCGTCACGAGCACGCCGACCAAGCAGGCCAGCACGATCGAGTGCCAGAACACGAAGCGCAGAATCGAGCCCTCGTGGCCGTACCACCGCGTCGCGGTGGAGGCGACCACGATCGACTGCGCGTCGATCATCTTGCCCATCACGCCGCCGGAGGAGTTCGCCGCCGCCATCAGCACCGGCGACAGGCCGATCTGCTCGGAGGTGATCTTCTGCAAATTGCCGAACAGGATGTTCGAGGCGGTATCGGATCCCGTCAGCGCCACGCCCAACCAACCGAGCAGCGTGCCGAAGAAGGGATAGAGCACACCGGTCGCCGCGAAGGCGAGACCGAGCGTCGCGTCGACACCCGAGAGGCGGGTGAGCGTGCCGATCGCGAGCATCGCCGAAATGGTGATCAGCGAGATCGCGCACAGCCGGATCGTGCGGCCGTACTCGACCAGCAGGCGTCCCGGCCCAACCCCCATCAGCAAGCCGGAGATGATCGCCGCGATCAGCATGCCGGTGCCGGTGAACGAGAGATAGGTGAACGCGAACACCGCGCCCTCCGGCGTCGGCTTGGCGGCCACAGGCGGCATCTTGTTGATCATCTGGTGCAGATCGGGAACGGGGTAGTTCCAGGTGAAGACCGAGTTCGCCCAGGTCTTGAATGCGCCGTTGCCCCAGATCAGCATCACGATACAGACGATGATCCAGGGCAAAAGCGCGCTCCACAGCTCGGACTGGGTCAGCGGCGTCTTGTCCAACGGCGTTGTCTTTTCCATCTGCGCGGCCGATTCGTCGTGGCCGCGCAGCTCCGGCGACAACCAGAGCTGCCGCGGCTGCCACACTTTCAGGAACAGGATGAGCGCGCCCATCGAGATCAGCGACGCCCCGATGTCGACGATCCAGGGATTGACGTAGTTCGAAATCACATACTGGGGAATCGCGAATGACACGCCGGTGACGAGAATCGCCGGCCAGACATCCTTCATGCCCCGCCAGCCCGCGAACGCCCAGACCACCCAGAACGGCACGATCAGCGAGAAGAACGGCAATTGCCGGCCGACCATCGCGCCCAGGATGTAGGGATCGAGCCCGGTGACGGAAGCAAGTCCCTGGATTGGCGTGCCCAGCGCGCCATAGGCGACCGGCGCCGTGTTGGCGATCAGCGACAGGCCGGAGGCTGCGAGCGGCGAGAAGCCCAGCCCGATCAGCACCGCGCCAGTGATCGCGACCGGCGTGCCGAAGCCCGAGGCGCCTTCAAAGAAGGCGCCGAACGAGAACGCGACCAGCAAGAGCTGTAGGCGCCGGTCCTCGGTGACACCGCCGATGGCGCGCTTGAGCAATTCAAAGCGCCCGGTGCTCACCGTGACCTGGTAGAGGAAGATGACGTTGAGGACGATCCAGCCGATGGGAAAGAAGCCGGTGACGATGCCGAGCGCCGAGGCGCGGATCGACATGCCCGCCGGCATGGTGAAGATCAAGATCGCGATCAGGTTGGTGATGATCACGGCGATCACGGCCGCGATGTGCGCTTTCACGCGCCCGCTCGCGATCATGACCAGGAGCGAGACGACCGGAACGGCTGCCGCGACGGTCGACAGTGCCGCATTGTTCAGCGGATTGTAGATTTGATTCCACATGGCTTCCTCCCCCACGCCTGTTTGCGGCAGGCGGCCCGCGTGGAGAGCCGGTCCTGCTTGACGCTGGAAGCGATAACCCCCGAGTTGGACGCGAATTCCTCGCGAATGAAGCGGTTCCCGTCCGCTCACAAGCTCGCGAAGTCCGAATGCCCCCGCCCCGCGCCGTCAACGTCCATGCTAGGGTCGCCGGCCGGGACAACGCAAATTGCACAACTTGCGACTTTAGTCTAAGCGCGCTTGTTTCTGCCGTTGCTACAGGCAGTTGCGCATACCCCCGAGGAGACCCCGCTCTGTGAAGAACATCAGCGCCACGCTCGCGATCGTCTGGCGAATCGCAGCCCCCTATTTCCGATCCGAGGACAAATGGGCCGGCCGCGGCCTGCTCGCCGCCGTGGTCGCGATGGAGCTGGCGCTGGTCGCGATCGACGTGCTGGTGAACCAATGGCAGAACCGGTTCTACAGCGCGCTCCAGACCAGCGACTGGGACAACTTCGTGCGGGAGATCTGGATCTTCATCGCGCTCGCGTTCACCTATATCGCGCTGGCCGTCTACAAGCTTTACCTGAACCAGTGGCTCCAGATTCGCTGGCGGCAATGGCTCACTCGGCATTATCTCGGTGAATGGCTCGGGGGCGCCACGCATTACCGCATGCAGCTCAAGGGCGATGCGGCCGACAACCCGGACCAGCGCATCACCGAGGACGTCAAGAACTTCGTCGAGCAGACCCTGACCATCGGGCTCGGCCTGCTCTCGTCGATCGTGACGCTGTTCTCCTTCGTGATCATCCTTTGGGGCCTTTCCAACGCCGCGCCGCTGCGCCTGTTCGGCACCGATCTCATGATCCCAGGCTATCTGTGCTGGGGCGCATTGATCTACGCGATCTTCGGCACCGCGCTGACGCACTGGATCGGCGCACCGCTGGTCAACCTCAATTTCGAGCAGCAACGTTACGAAGCCGACTTCCGCTTCAACCTGGTCCGCGTCCGCGAGAATTCCGAGCAGATCGCGCTGCTCAGGGGAGAAGGCGCCGAACGCGCC
Source organism: Bradyrhizobium vignae (assembly GCF_004114425.1). Classification (GTDB taxonomy): domain Bacteria; phylum Pseudomonadota; class Alphaproteobacteria; order Rhizobiales; family Xanthobacteraceae; genus Bradyrhizobium; species Bradyrhizobium vignae. The sequence goes on from NZ_RDQF01000003.1 coordinate 116,562, forward strand.
CGCCTGCTCGATCGCTTCGGTTTCGTGATCGCCAACTGGTACGGCATCATGAGCCGGACCAAACGCCTCACCGCGTTCACGGCCAGCTACCAGCAGGCCGCAGTGATCTTTCCCTACGTGCTGGTGGCGCCGGCCTTCTTCGCCAAGAAGATCCAGCTCGGCGACATGATGCAGACCGCATCCGCCTTCTCCAGCGTCCAGGGCGCATTGTCGTTCTTCGTCACGGCCTACCGGTCGCTGGCGGAGTGGCGCTCGATCGTTGCGCGCCTCGATGGCTTCGAGATGTCGGTCGAATCGGCGGCGAATTTGCCGGCACGTGAGCCTGCCATCGCCCTGGAGGTCGCCGGCGGCCGTCATATCGACCTCGAGCAGCTCTGCGTTAACCTGCCCAACGGCACGCCGCTGGTGGCCGCCAAGGCCTTCACGATTCAGTCCCCGGAGCGCGTGTTGGTGACCGGACCGTCGGGCTCCGGCAAGTCCACGCTGTTCCGGGCCATCGCCGGCATTTGGCCGTTCGGTACCGGCACGGTTGTCATTCCGGCGAAGGCAAAACTGATGATGCTACCGCAACGGCCCTATTTTCCGGTCGGCGTGCTGCGCGATGCCGTTGTCTATCCGGCAGCGCCCGGCGCGTTCAGCGCGGCGCAAGTGCACGACGCGCTGATCGCGGTCGGGCTGCCTGACCTCGCCGGACGGCTCGACGAGGACGGTCACTGGAACCGGATGCTGTCGCTCGGCGAGCAGCAGCGCCTGGGGCTTGCGCGCGCACTGCTGCATGCGCCGGACTATCTGTTCCTGGACGAGGCGACTGCCTCGCTGGATGAGCCGTCGGAGGCCCGGCTGTACCGGCTCCTGGCGGAGAAGCTGCCGCAGGCCACCATCGTCTCGATCGGCCACCGCTCGACGCTCGACGCCTTCCACACGCGGAAGGTGGCCTTGGTGAAGGACGGTGCGATCCACGTTGTCGGCAGGGGCCGTGAACCGGTCGAGGCGGAGCCGACCGTCGCGCCCTGAGGCGCAAAGGGACGTGGCGCCCCTCGGTCAGCGCCACCGAAGGTCCAGCTGCCTCCTCTCGTGTCCCGGACAGGCCGCAAGGCCCTTCAGCGTTGCGGCGCAGCGCCGGCACCCAGATGTCGTACTCCAGTCGCACTCCAGAAGGATGGGCCCCGGCTCTGCAGCACCGCTGAAGCAGCGCTGCGTCCGGGCCAGGAGAACGAGACGCGGTTCACATCCACAAATCCACACTGCAAACGCAATCCGGAGTGCGAGGCGTCAGCGTCGATCTTCAGCCCCACACGTCGCGCTCTCGCGCAGCGGTCGAGCATCCCTCTCACCAGCCCCAAAAGCAAAAGGGCGGCAGATCGCTCTGCCGCCCTCCTCAAGTCGTCTCGGTCAGAAGACTTACTTCAGATTGCTCATCGCCGTCAGGTCGAATGAGAGCTTGGCGACGCCGGCCGCGCTGCACCAGTTGGAGCCGAAGCCGCCCGGGTTGATCGGGGTGAAGCTGCCGTCGAACTTCGCGGTGTAGTCGCTGGTGAAGGCGTTGCAATCGCCCTTCTTCAGGTCGGTGTCGTAGTAGCGCAGATCGAGCGTGAACACCTTGTAGGTGAAGCCGACGCCGACGTTCCAGGTGTTGTAGCTCGGCTCCTTGATGCCGTTCGCGTACACCGGATCGCCCGCGATGCCGTAGAAGATGTCGGAGGTGCCGAGCCACTGCCGGCCGAACTCACCCGACACGTACATGCCGACGCCGCTGGCACCGAAGATCGTGCTCGGCGCGGTCCACTTGGCGGTGATCGAAGCGTAGTTGCCCCAGGCACCAAGGTTGAGGAAGTTTGGCGAGTAGTACTCGTTAAAGCCGACCGTCCACTGGTCGTTGATGTTGATGTTCAGCTTGGCATAGGCCTCGAAGAAGCTCGCGTCCTTCTTGGCGAAATTGCCGTTGATCGGAAGGCCGATAGCGCCCTGAGAGTAATCGATGTCGGTGCCGCAATTGCCCTGGGCGAGGGTGCCCTGCGAGCCGAAGCAGCTTCCGCCAGGATAGAGATAGCCCCACACACCGAAGTCGAAGGCGAACATGCCGAAGGTCGGGCGGATACCGCCGTAGATGTCGACTTCGGCCGCGGCGCGGTTCGGGAACGAGATGCTCTCCGCGGACGCACCGATGTAGAGCTGCAGGTCTTTGTTGACGTTGTAGCGCGGCTCGAAATAGGCCGTGACCGACGGATTATGGTTGGACTGCGTAACGCCGCGGAAGATGTAATCGCTCATGATGCCGGCGCCGAAGGCGATATCCCAGGGATCGAAGGCAGGCGGCGGCGGGGCTTTCAGCGCCTTCACGGGCAAGTCTGCCGCGAAAGCCGAACCCGTTACCATTGCCAGCGCCGTGGCCAACAAAGTCACTTTTTTCATTTCGATCCCCATCGCCAGTTCTTAGACCCCAGTCGGATCCCGGAAGCCCCCGGGGCGCTCGACCTGATTGCAAATTTCATCGCTGCGGCAATTTGGATTGGGGGACAGGAACCGTGAAGCAAAAAGCGCGGGCATCTGCCGACTTTTTAGGCGTTTTGACGATTCCACGAAAGGTTGTCAGCATGTGTGGCTTCTAGATCACATGATTTGCAGTCCGAGGTGCACAGAAGACCCGGGAAAGTCCGGGGATTCTCGGACAGCGTGATACCCAGGCCACGAATCAACCTGGCGCCGGGAGCGGTGCGACCAAACGCTGCCAGCGACGATGCAAAAGGACCGCAGCACATAGCGCCGCGGCCCTTCTGTTGCAGATTTCCAAGGGGCGACGAGAGCCCGAGGCCCTACCTCTGTCCCTCGGCCGACGCCGATTCCGCAGAAGACGAAGGCATCGCCCAGCTTGTCTCGGCGGCGGGCTCGGGAGCCGGAGCCTCTGCCGGTGCTGACGGCTTCGGAGCAGGCGCTGCCTTCGCCTTCTTCGGTGCCGCTTTCCTCGCGGCCTTCTTGGGAGCGGCTTTCTTGGCCGACTTTGCCGCAGCCTTCTTGGCGGCCTTCTTCGGGGCTGCCTTCTTGGCAGATTTCTTTGCAGCTTTCTTCGCAGTCTTTTTGGCAGACTTCTTGGCTGTCTTCTTCGCGGCCTTCTTCGCCGCTACAGCCTTTTTGGCCTTTTTGGCCTTCTTGCTTTTCTTCTTCGCTTTCGCCATCGTGGTCCTCCTGTTGCCGCCGAACAATGGTCGATCGGGCCCCGTTGCGCCGTCACCTCCGGACGAAAGCTCAGCCTTTGAAGCTCAAGCTTGCGTGTTCAGTGCCGGCCGCGATCCGCCCGTAGCCCAATCGAGAAGCTCAATCGTGTGTACGACCGGAACTGACGTGCCACTGGCAATCTGCACCATGCAGCCGATATTGCCCGCGGCAATCATGTCCGGCTTGACGCTCGCGATGTTGGCGACCTTGCGATCGCGCAACCGACCCGCAAGCTCGGGCTGGAGAATGTTGTAGGTCCCCGCCGAGCCGCAACACAAATGGCTCTCGGGTACATCTTTCACCACGAATCCATTCTTGGAAAGCAATTCTTTCGGAAGGTCTGTGATTTTCTGCCCGTGCTGCAGCGAACACGCGGAGTGATAGGCGACGACGATGTTGTCCTGTCTCGCAGTCGTCGCGAGTCCGAGGCCGGCGACGTATTCGGTGATGTCCTTGGCGAGCGCCGACACCTTCGCCGCATCAGCCGCGAACGCGGTGTCCTCGCGCAGGAGATAGCCATAGTCCTTGATGACGGTGCCGCAGCCGGAGGCCGTCACCAGGATGGCGTCCAGCCCCTCGCCGGCTGCCTCCGCGCTCCACGCCGCGACGTTGGCGCGCGCTCGCGCCAGCGCATCCTCATCATTGCCGAGGTGATGGGTCAGCGCCCCGCAGCACTGCTCGTCCCGGACCAGGACGACCTCGATGCCATGGCGGGTGAGGAGGCTGATGGCGGCCTGGTTGATGCGCGGCGCCAGCACCTGCTGGGCGCAGCCCTGCAGCAGCGCCACACGTCCGCGCTTCTTGCCGAGCGGGGCGAATACGCTGCCCGCGGCAGGCCCCGCGGGCGGCAGCCGGTTCGGAGCCAGCGCCAGCATCGCCTTGATACGTGGGATCAATCCGGCCGTCGCTGAAGGCCGGGGCGTCGGCAGCAAGACGCTGAGCGGACGGGCCAGCCGCGCCAGCCACATGCTGATGCGGAAGCGCTGCGGGTCCGGCAGGACCAAGGCCAGCATCTTGCGCAACAGCCGCTCGGCCAGCGGCCGCCGATAGCGCTGCTCGATCCGGACCCGGGCCTGGTCGACGAGATGCATGTAGTTCACGCCGGAGGGGCAGGTCGTCATGCAGGCAAGGCACGACAGGCAACGGTCGATATGCTTGACCACCTCGGCGGTCGGGGCCTGATCCTTCTCCAGCATCTCCTTGATCAGGTAGATGCGGCCACGCGGGCTGTCGAGCTCGTCGCCGAGCAGCACATAGGTCGGACAGGTTGCGGTGCAGAAGCCGCAATGGACGCAGGCGCGCAGGATCTTGTCGGCTTCCGCGATGTCGGGGTCGGCGAGCTGCGCGAGTGAGAATTCGGTCTTCATTCAGCCAGCGCTCCGCGTGAGCCGCCCCCGGTTGAGAATGGTCTTCGGATCGAAGCTGGCGCGCACCCGCTCGCTCAGCGCGGCAATGCCCGGCGCCTGTGGGTGGAACACATCGACATCGCGCCTGACCTGCTCGGCGGCCCGGATCAGCGTGGCATGTCCCCCAACCGCATTCGCGCGCGCACGGACGACCGGTGCATGCGCGTCCGGCTTCGGCGGCAATGCCGCCCAGATCAGGCCGCCGCCCCAATCGTAGATCAAATCGCCGCCCGTCTGGCGCGCCAATTCGATCCCGAGTGCCGCGCCCGAGGCCGGCGGACAGACGATCCGCCACACCGGCCAGGCGCCGAGCGCACCGCCGGCCGCGAAGGGCAGCACATCGCGGATCGCGCCCCACAGCGCGGCAGATGCCGCATCCTCGATCAGCGTCGCGATTCCAAACGGCGCCAGCAATTCGCGCAGCGAGCCGGCGCGGTGCGCGGCAGATGCGGTGATGCCCTCGAGCCGCAGCACGGTCAGCGCCTCGCCCTGGCCCACGATGTCGCCCAGCCCCTCGGTCTCGGCCCGGAGTGCCGATTTCGGCAGATGCGCGGCACCGGAGACGTCGAAGGGTGAGCCAAGGGCCGCAGTCATGGCCTTGTTGGCGGCGGCATCCTCTAACCCGCGCAGCAACAGCGTCCGCTCCGCCTCCGGCTTCGGCATCACCTTGAGCGTGACCTCGGTCATCACCGACAGCGTGCCCCACGACCCCGCGAGGAGCTTGCAGAGATCGTAGCCGGTGACGTTCTTCACCACCTTGCCGCCGGTCTTGAAGCTGTCGCCGAAGCCGGAGACGGCATGCGCCCCGAGCAGATGATCACGCGCCCCGCCCGCCCTGATCCGCCTTGGACCGGCGAGCCCGGCCGCGATCATGCCGCCGATGGTGCCTGACACCGGCGTGCCGAGCAGCGGCGCCGTGTTCATCGGCTCGAAGGCGAATTGCTGGTTCTTGGCATCGATCAGCGACAGCACGTCGGCAAGCGGCGCCCCGGCCTGGAGCGTGACGATCAGCTCGTTCGGCTCGTAGGAGGTGACGGCATTGAGCGCGGAGACGTCGAGCACGGCGTTGGTCGCCATGGCGTGGCCAATGCTGCGCTTGCTGCCATGACCGATGATCTCGAGCGGCTGCTCATTGGCAATCGCCGCGCGCACCACCTCTTCGACGTCTTTGGCGTCTCTGACCCTGAGCGTATCCACGGGAAGAGGCGGTAGCGAAATTCGCGCGGAAAATCAATTCGACGCATGAAGGGCACCGCCTCGGAGCATCGCGGCCGGAGCGCGGAGGAGCTTGCGGCGCAAGCGTCCCGAAGGATGAAGGCCGAGCTGCAACCGCCTTCGTGGTTCGACCGCTTCGCGGTCTCGTTACTTTCAAGATCTGGACCGTGCCGCATCGCGCCGCTTCCGCGCGATGTCGCACTTCGATCACTATCGAACCATTGCCATGCAAACTTCGCTACTGATCGAATGATCCTCTCTCCAATGGAGTTTTCGTCATGAACGAGCAGGCGACGAACCAGCAAACCTTCTACCAGGCGGTCAGCGGCGGCGGTCTTTTGGTCGTGGCGCAGTGGGAAGCGAAGCCCGAAGAGGCCAATCGTGTTGCCGAGATCCTGCGCGACTTCCTCCCGCAGGCGCAAAGCGAGCCGGGCGTAAAACTGTTCCTTATCGGCCGCGCCAAGGACAACGGGGCTCAATTCCTGTTCTACGAATTATTCCACGATGAAGCCGCCTTCAGGGCGCATCAGGACAGCCCGCATTTCAAGAGCCATATCGCAGGGCAGGCGCTGGCCTTGCTGGCCAAGCGTGAGCGTACGCAATACGAGCTGATATGAGGCTCCATGAACGGCACGAAGCGCGGTTACTGACGACCAACCCGGAATCGATACAAGCAGGAGCCGCCGGGGTCTCCCGGGCGGCTCCTTTTGACCTTGGACGATCAGAATGCGGCGAGGTTGGTTGCGAACGTTGGCGGCCCGCCCGTTTACGCCCGCCGCATGATCGGCTCGCTCAGAATCGGGGAATATCCGGAAATGCCAGCTTGCCCGCATGGACATGCATGCGGCCGAGCTCGGCGCAGCGGTGCAGGGTCGGAAATACTTTCCCGGGATTGAGCAGTCCCTGGGCGTCGAAGGCGCATTTCAACCGCTGCTGCTGGTTGAGATCGATCTCGCTGAACATGTCGCCCATCAGATCGCGCTTCTCGATACCGACGCCGTGCTCACCGGTGAGCACACCGCCAAACTCGACGCAGGCACGCAGGATGTCGGCTCCGAACGCTTCGGCGCGCTCGATCTCGCCGGGCTTGTTGGCATCATAGAGGATCAGCGGATGCAGATTGCCGTCGCCGGCGTGGAACACGTTGGCGCAGCCAAGCTGGTATTTTTCCGAGAGCTCGCGGATACGGGCGAGCGCCTTCGGCAGCGCGCCGCGGGGAATCGTCCCGTCCATGCAGAGATAGTCGGGCGAGATGCGGCCCACGGCCGGAAAGGCGGCCTTGCGACCGGCCCAGAACAGATTGCGCTCGGCCTCCGAGGTCGAGATCTGGCAGGTGGTCGAGCCGCAGGCATTGGCGATGGCCTCGACGCGCGTGATCAGCTCGTCGACCTCGATCTTGGGCCCGTCGAGCTCGATGATGAGGAGCGCTTCGACGTCGAGGGGATAGCCGGCGTGGACGAAGGCCTCTGCGGCGTGGATCGCGGGCTTGTCCATCATCTCCATGCCGCCGGGGATGATGCCGGCGCCGATGATGCGCGCCACGCACTCGCCGGCCGCCTCGACTTGGGCGAAGCCGACCATCAGCGCGCGAGCGGTCTCAGGCTTTTGCAGAATCCGCACCGTGATCTCGGTGATGACGCCGAGCAGGCCTTCCGAGCCGGTGATGACGCCCATGAGGTCATAGCCTGGGTTCTCCGCCGACTTGCCGCCGATGCGCAGGATCTCGCCGCTCATCAGCACGATCTCACAACCGAGCACGTTGTTGGTGGTCATGCCGTATTTCAGGCAATGCACCCCGCCGGAATTCTCGGCGACATTGCCGCCGATCGAGCAGGCGATCTGCGAGGACGGATCGGGCGCGTAGTAGAAGCCGGCATGCGCAACCGCCTGGCTGATCGCGAGGTTGGTGACGCCGGGCTCGGTGACGACGACGCGGTTGTCGAAATCGATCTCGCGGATGCGCTTGAACTTGCCGAGCCCGAGCAGCACGCCGTCTTCGAGCGGCAACGCGCCGCCGGACAAAGAGGTGCCGGAGCCGCGCGGCACCACCTTGATACCCTGCGCGGCACAATATTTCAGGATGAGCGAGACCTGCTCGGTCGTATCCGGCAGCACCACGACCATCGGCGGCTGCCGGTAGGCGGTCAGCCCGTCGGATTCGTAGGCCCGCATCTCGGCGGCACTGTCGATCACGCCCTCGCCCGGCACGATTGCGCGCAGCGCAGCAATGATCTCCGCGCGGCGCGCCAGCACCGTCTGGTCGCTCGCAGGCATCATGATGGCCATTGACATATCCTTCCGGCTCGCGCCGCATGATCCCAATTTGTCGCGGCAAATCAACCACGTCCGCGCTTGTTTGGGTAGGCCATCCGAAAGTCGGAGCGAGGATCTGAAGCGAGTTCGCTCTGGGACAAGCAGGAAACCGTGAAACCTGTCATGGTTTGGCGGCTTGTCCAAGCCGAGCAGGCCTGCCAAAAGCGGCGGGCCGGCGATTGTCGATCAGACAAGAGACTGACCAGACCCACCAGGGAAGAGACGAAGAGCACCCGATGACAAAACTGACTTTTGGCGCACTGACGATCCTCACCGTGATTGCCACCGCACCCGCCGCGATGGCGCAGGATGTCGCGGCCGGCAAGACATCGTTCAACAAGTGCCTGGCCTGCCACGCGATCGGCGAAGGCGCCAAGAACAAGGTCGGCCCCGAGCTCAACGGCCTCAACGGCCGCAAGTCGGGCACGGCTCCGGACTACAATTATTCGGATGCGAACAAGAATTCCGGCATCACCTGGGACGAGGCCACGTTCAAGGAATACATCAAGGACCCCAAGGCCAAGATCCCCGGCACCAAGATGGCGTTCGCCGGCATCAAGAACGAGACCGAGATCAACAATCTCTGGGCCTATGTGTCGCAGTTCGACAAGGACGGGAAGATCAAGCAGTAAGCGCGCGAACGGCGGCCGCTGGAGTTTCGCTCGAAAACGCTTTAATCGGCGGCCGCCTGCGCCGGAACGATCTTGCCGATCATCGTCTCGATCTCTGACTTCACGAGATCTGGTACGGCAATCTGCACCATGTGCCCGAGGTCGGGCAGCACGATCAACCTCGCATTCGGCACCGCCGCGGCGAATGGGCGCGCGTGGATGCTGGTTTTCACCGTCTTGTCGGGCTCGCCGGCGATGATCGTCACCGGCACGGAAATGTCGCCATAGCGCGCAACTTGCGCGGCGACGGACTGTTTCAGAGTCACCAGATCATAGGCATTGGCGATGAACTCGCGGGGACGCAGCAAGAGCGGCGTCGCGGAATCCTTGACGAAGCCATCCGGCATGATTTGCGGCAGAAAGACGTTGCGCGCGCCGGATTCAGCGAGGACGTAGCCGAGCGGCAGCGTGATGGTGTAGGCGAGCAGCGGACCGATCACGGGCGTTGCGATGATCTCGTTGTAGCGCCCGACACCACCGCGCCAGGGATGCGTGACCGGCGCGAGCATCACGAGACCGGCAACGCGGTGCGGGTGATCGAGCGCGATCCGCGCCCCGAGCGCGCCGCTCCAGGAATGCACCACGAAAACCGCGCGATCGATCCCGAGCTTGTGAAGCGCCTCATCGATCATCCGCGCCTGGATCTGCGGCGTCGAATCCTGCCGCCGCGCGCGCGTGCTCCAGCCATGGCCGGGGCGGTCGATCAGAATCACGCGATGATCCCGGGCGAGGATGTCACCGAGCGGCCGGCGCATCGCTTCGAGGTTGGAGCTTGCGCCGTGCAGCATCACGATCGGAAGACCCGGATCGCGCGGGCCGATATCGACGACATGGAGCGTCGCGCCGTCGACCTCGATCATCCGGCCCTGCGGTGGATGGGCGCGTTGCACGGCGACTATCCCCGCCTGGGTGACCAGCGCCAGCAGAACCAGCGCCGTCACGACTGACATCACGATCATGGGGAGAATCCGGGTGATCCTGGGCACAGGGCAGTTACGGGTCTGACGGGTGGCAGTTTCGCCGCCGGCTTGCCGCGCCTCCACCGAAACTGCCGGGCTGTGGATATGTGTACAATTGCCGAACCAAAAAACTCAATAAAATCAACAACGATCCGAGAGCGTACGCAAGCCCCGGAACAGCTTCATGCAGGCGTCATCGCTGCTTCCATATAATCGCCATGGTCGGTTCGGCCATCTAGGCGCGGGTGGGCGCCGATCCTCCTCGCAACTTCGGGCGATGCGGGAAAGACCGGCAGGATTTGTCCTGATTTGAACCGGAGAATTCCAATGAACTTCAGATCAAACGACACTGCGATCGACGAAATCGTCGCGAGCTGCAACGGCGATCTGCGCGGTGCCGTGCGGGCGCTGCTCCTGATCAACGAGCACCTCGAGACCGAGCTTGCAAAGGCTTACGCCGCAGCCGCCGACCGCAGCCTCGTCGAGCGCGGCAGCAACGTCCTGCATTGAGCGCAGGTTAGTCCGTCCCGTCCTCTTCCTTTTCTTCGTCGGGCGTGACTGCGGGGCAAGCGCGGATCGTCGAACGGGCAAGCTTGGCATCGGTCTTGGACTTGTAGGGACCGTCGCCGAACCAGATGTCGCCGATGATGACCGGATTGCTGGTCACGATGGTGCATTTGCCGGTGGCGCGGTTGCCGACCACCCAGAACAGTTCGTCGGCGAAGCTCACCGTCCCCGACGCGAGCAGCAATACAGCTGCGACCACCAAACCCTTCATGGCTTTCGCTCCTGCCATGCAGGTAGGCCTGTAACGGGCCTCGCAATAGTCCTCGCGGTGCAACGCCTGCGATCGTGGTTAATCCACGCCGGCGGCGATCGCTCAAGAAATGATCGAGTTATAGCTAGATGTCGCGGCCTTCGACCTTCTCGGTCAGCGCCTTGACCTGATCTGGAATCTTCTCGAGGTGCGGATTGACGGCGAGCGCCTTGCGGTAGGCATCGAGCGCGCGCTTATCGTCGCCGACCTCCTGCATGATCATGCCGAGGCCGGCGAGCGCGCCGAAATGGCGCGGCTCCCGGATCAGCACTTGCTGGATGTCCGCGAGGGAGCGGCCATAATCGTTCTGCATGTAATAGAGCGTCGCACGGCGGTTCCAGGCCTCGATGTAATCAGGCCTGAGCTTGATGACCGAATCCAGGAGCTTGATCGCGACGTCGATCTTCTTCGCGTCGACTGCGGTCTTGGCGCGGGACATCAGGAGCGCTGCCGTGTCGCTCGGGGTCTGGAGCCAGATCGCCCAGATCCGCGCCTCGACATGCTTGGCGCTGGCCTCATCGGGGGCCGCCTTCAGCGCGCCGAACAGGAAATCGAGATTCTTGCTGCGATCGACCTTGGGCAGCTTTGCAGGCGCTTCAGGCAGCTTCTTCTGCTTGGCCGGCGGCTCAACCTGCTGCGCCGAGGCCGGAGCGAGGCCGGCAGTTCCCAGCACAAGGGCCAGACACAGGGAGCACGCGAAAGGGAATCTGACTGCCATGGCGAAAGTCTAAACGCTCAAAGCCGCCCTTGCAAAGCAAAGGCGGCGTCAAACTCGTGTGAGGCCGTGGTCTTGCGGGCACGCGAGCGCCCGGCAGGGCGATATCAGCCCTGGCGCGCCTTGAAGCGGCGCTGCACCTTGTTGATCACATAGACCCGGCCCTTGCGGCGGACCAGGCGGTTGGCGCGATGGCGACCGCGCAGCGATTTCAGCGAGTTACGGACCTTCATGGCAGAATCCTGAACGTTCGAAAGGCCGTGTTCGGCACTACCGTTTCGGCACGCGCGAATGTGGCAAAATGAGATCTTTCCCGCCGGCGGACCGACCGCCCGGGACGGGGCGGTTCTTAAGGCATGGCAGGCGGTGATGTCAATGTTAACCGCCCGGTTCCGGCCCAGCAAAATGGTGAAAACAACCCCATGCACAGTAGAAGCGGCCGGATCGGTCCAATTTTATCGCCATGATCTCAAGGGGCTTCGACGACACCTTGCCAAATTCGTTATATCATATAATCAATTTGGCAACCCGTCGGGAGGAAACCAATGCCGAAGCTGAAGCTGCCCAATATCGACGATGTCGTCGCCATCGACATCCACACCCATGCCGAGGAGCCCTGCGGCTGCCATCCCGACGACGGCTATGACGATTTCCAGGCGCAGATGGCGGAATACTTCAAGTCGCCGAACAAGCATCCGCCGACCGTGCCCGAGACCGCGGCCTATTACCGCTCCAAGAACATCGCGGCCGTGATCTTCCCTGTCGATGCCGAGCGCGAGACCGGCTTCCGCCGCTACAACAATTACGAGATGCTGGAGGTCGCCTCCGAACATCTCGACGTCCTCATCCCCTTCGTCTCGATCGATCCGCACAAGGGCAAGCTCGGGGCGCGCGAGGCGCGCAAGCTGATCGAGGAATACGGCGTCCGCGGCTTCAAATTCCACCCGACCATGCAGGGCTTCTACGCCAACGACCGCATGGCCTATCCGCTCTATGAAGAGATCAACAATGGCGGTGCGATCGCGCTGTTCCACACCGGCCAGACCGGCGTCGGCTCGGGCATGCCGGGCGGCATGGGCATGCGGCTGAAATATTCCAACCCGATGTACATGGACGACGTCGCGGCCGATTTCCCCGACCTCAAGATCATCCTCGCCCACCCGTCCTTCCCCTGGCAGGAAGAGGCGCTGTCGGTCGCGACTCACAAGCCGAACGTCTACATCGACCTCTCGGGCTGGTCGCCAAAGTATTTCCCGCCGATCCTGGTGCGCTACATCAACTCGATCCTGCAGGACAAGATGCTGTTCGGCTCGGACTGGCCGGTGATCACGCCGGACCGCTGGCTGTCGGATTTTGCCAAGATCGACATCCGCGACGAAATCCGGCCGAAGGTGTTGAAGGCGAACGCGCGCAAGCTGCTGGGGATCTAGGCGCGTCCCCATCATCGCCGCGCATCGAGGGCTTCGGATGACCGAAGCCCTCGCGCTCAAAGTCTCAGACTTGCGCCAGGCCTCCATCGACGAAGATCTCGCCGCCGGTCATGTAGCTGCTATCCGAGGACGCCAGGAACGCGGCCACGGCCCCTGTCTCAGAGGGATCGCCCACACGCCCGATCGGCGTGGAGCTGCCAAGCGCATCGAACGCTTCCTCGCCCACAACCTCCAACGCCAGCTCCGTTTTAGTTGGCCCCGGTGACAGCACGTTGACGCGGATGCCCGTGCCGCGCAGGTCGAGCGCCCAGCTGCGCGCCAGATTGCGGATCGCCGCCTTGGTCGCGCTATAGATGCTGAACTGCGGCGTCCCCATCACGCCCGTGCTCGATCCGGTCAGGATGATCGACGATCCCTTGCGCATCAGCGGCAGGGCTTTCTGCACGGCGAACACCAACCCCCTCACATTGACGTCGAAGATCTGATCGTAATGCTCGGGCGTGATCTGGCCGAGCGGTGCAAAGGCTCCGGTCCCGGCATTGGCGAAGAGAACGTCGACGCTGCCTCGTTCGTCCCTGACGGCGGCATACAGCCGATCGAGGTCGGACAGATCCGTCACCGAGCCCCTGACTGCGCGCGCCGAGGGTCCTAGCTGCGCAACGGCGGCATCGAGCGGCTCCTGCCGCCGCCCGAAGAGGTAGACGAACGCGCCTTCGTCGACGAACCGCTTGGCGGCTCCGAGTCCGATGCCGCTTCCGCCGCCGGTCACCACCGCCGTCTTGCCTTGTAGTCTGCTCATGATGTGCTCCTTCATTGAGGTTGCACTGAGCTGGCGGCGTACCCACCTAACGACAAGTATGCACCTTTTGGTAAGTGCCCAAAAATGTCAGACCCGACCTCTCTGCCTGCGCGGCCTCCACTTCCTGTCCAGAACTGCACGCCAAATCTGCCCGGCTTCACGTGCGGCTTAGACGCGACCTTGCGGGTCGTCTCTGGCAAGTGGAAGCCGCTGATCCTGTACTTCCTCGCCCAGGGCGGGCCGACCCGCTACGGCGAGCTTCGACGATCCGTGCGCGATGTCAGCGACAAGATGCTGATCCAGCAGCTCAAGGAGCTGGAGGCCGATGGACTGGTGAAGCGGACGGACTACAAGGAGGTGCCGCCGCGGGTGGACTATAGCCTCACCACGTTAGGCCTCAGCCTGGCCGAGGCGCTGGTGCCGCTCTGCACGTGGGGCACGGAGCACATGGCGGAGGTCAGCCGGGTGTTCGCCGAGCGGGAGGGCTGGACGCGGCGAGGACATCAGCCGACCGGCTAGCTTGCGATGCTGTTCGTCCAGGTCTGCCCGTAGTGATGTTCTCTGTCTCGTATTTTGTTGGGATACCCGCGGCTCCTAGTAGGGCAAATCGCTTCTCCGATACTTTGGTTTTACGGCCGCACACGTGGCGCATATGTCGTCGTTCTTGCTTTGTGCAACCGCAGCGTATCTGGTCCTCACTAGATTTTAGTGCGCCTCTCCCGAATTGAACGCCTCACGTGTTCACGCTTCGGCAGCGTCCGCTCGTCGTCGCAAGCCGCCGGTCGCGCTTGCAGTGGCAGACTTCCGCTTTGCTCTGGTAAGCTGACGATGATGCTTACTCCCCAAGCGGAGTTGTTGCGAACCTCAACGGCCCGGAAGGACAGCCAATGAGCATCAACGCCGTCGTCTTCGACGCCTACGGAACGCTCTACGACATCCAGTCGGTCGCTGACGTCACCGAGGATGCGTTTCCCGGCTACGGCGAGATCATCACGCAGGTCTGGCGCATCAAGCAGCTCGAATACACCTGGCTGCGCTCGCTGATGCAGCGCTACCAGGACTTTGCCGTCGTCACCCGCGATTCCCTCGCCTATACGCTGCGCGTGCTCGGGCTGGCCTACGAGAACGAGACGTTCGAGCGCGTGATCGAGAAGTATCTGCATCTCGATCTCTATCCTGACGCGGCGGAAACGCTTGCGGCCCTGAAACCGCGCAAGCTCGCCATCCTCTCCAACGGCGACCCGGACATGCTCGATGCGCTCGTGCGCAATTCCGGGCTCGATGCCTTGCTCGATGCCACCATCAGCATCGACGCGAAGAAGGTCTTCAAGCCGAGCCCGCAGGCCTATGAGCTGATCGGCGAGGTGCTCGGCACCGCGCCTGATGAGGTTCTGTTCGTCTCCTCCAATCCCTGGGACGCCGCCGGGGCGAAATCGTTCGGATTGAAGGTTGCCTGGATCGAGCGGGTGACGCCGGAAGCGATGGCGCTGGCTTGCGTCGAGAACGAACTCGTGGCACCGCTCACCCTGTTTAGAGCGATCCGCACCCAGATGGACGAGCTCGGCTTCGCGCCGGATCATCGTATCCGCGCACTCTCCGAGCTGCCGAAAATCGCTTAACGGGTCGCCGACCGCCTGTGAGATTGCAATGAGCCACCCGGAATGAGCCTGGAATCCGTTCGCGCCTTCTTCGCCGAGAAAGCCCCCGACATCTCCGTCATCGAATCCCCGATCAGCTCCGCGACCGTGGCGCTGGCGGCCGAAGCCTATGGCGTCGAGCCGGGACGGATCGCCAAGACGCTGTCGTTGCGGATCGGCGAGCGCGTGATCCTGATCGTCGCCGCCGGCACCTCACGCATGGACAACAAGAAGGTGAAGGCGCAGTTCGGCGGCAAGCCGAAGATGCTGGGCCTGGAGGAAGTCGCCGACATCACCGGGCACGAGGTTGGCGGCGTCTGCCCGTTCGGGCTGAAGTCACCGCTGCCGGTCTATTGCGACGTGTCACTGAAGGCATTCGACATCGTCGTGCCAGCCGCGGGCTCGACCCACAGCGCGGTGCGCATTGCTCCCGAGCGGATGGCCGAGCTGACCGGGGCTGAATGGATCGACGTCTGTGAGCATCGAAGCTGAGGCGGAATAGCTTCAGGTTGGATCCATCTCCGCGGGAGAGATCGCGCCCATCGAGTCGCCCCGGACGACAGGCTCCGGCGCGGGTGAGGCTTTCTCCTCTCGGCCGGTCCCATCGCGGAAGCACCCTCTCCCGCAAGCGACCGCAAGCGGGAGAGGGAGCGCACCTCCGCCGTCGCAGCGATCGAGCCTCATTTGGTTCGCGCTATAGCTTTCGCGCGCTATAGCCAGTTCTAGTCGTCCTCGTCGTAACGCGGGTACGCGGGCGGCGCGGTGTTGTAGCGCGGCGGAGGCACGATGCGGTTGCGCGGGACTGGCTGCCGCGGCTGACCCTGATTGTTCGACTGGAACACCGCGCGGCACCCGCTCGAGAGCTGCGGCGTGTTCTGTTGCAAGCAGGCCACGATACGGTTCACGTCCGGAATCTGATCGCTGCACAGCCGCCACACATCGGGCGTGCAGGCCATCTGCTGCTCCATGGTCCCGCGATATTCCTGGGCGGACGCAGCGCTCTGCGCCAAGACGCCGCCCACCGCGAGCGCCACACCTAGCGCGATCCGCTCTGTTCGCATGTCCAGATCCTTCTCACGTCTCTCGAATTGTCTTCAATCAACGAGACGCGAGCTTGTTCTGGACCAACAACAAAATGTGAAAAACGCAGTTGGAACCTATCCACCTTATCGATCCTCTTCACCGCCGCGATCAGGCGCGTGCTATCGGCCGCGGCCTGCGCGACGGGGCGTTGAGGCCGGTCGTCCTACGACGCCCTAGCCCTGCCGCGCGTCCGTCGCTTGCACGTGCCCGGCAGCTTCGCTGCGAGAAAATCGCCGAGCGCTTCCACGCGCGCGGGGCGCGGGCCGCCGGGCGGCGTCACCAGATGCACGGCGCCTTCGGCCTGCTTCCAGTCCTTCAGGATGACTTCGACCTCGCCGGACGAGATCGCCTCGCCGACGATGAACTCGGGCAGCTCGGCGATGCCGAGGCCCGCGATCAGCGCCGGCATCACGGCTTCGCCGTTGTTGACGCGCAGCTGGCCGCCCGGGCGCACGCTCGCCTGCTCGCCGGCCGAGTTGGTGTAGTGCCAGACGTTGGGCGTGGAGAGATAGGCGTAGCTGAAGCATTTGTGCTGGGCGAGATGCATTGGATGCGTCGGCCTGCCGTAACGCTTCAGATATGAAGGCGCGGCGACCGTGTAGCGCGGCATGGTGAAGAGCCGCCGTGCGATCAGCGATGAGTCCGGTAGCCGCGCGATCCGCACCGCCATGTCGAAACCCTCGCCGATCAGGTCGACGGTCGCATCGCTCAAATGCAGATCGACCGACACCTCCGGATAGGTCTCGAAAAATTCGGGCAGCAGCGGCGCCACGGCCTTGATGCCGAACGTCATGGGAACGGCGAGCCGCACCAGGCCGCGCGGCGCCATCGACTGCGCCAGCGCTTCGTTCTCGGCGGCCTCGCCGTCGGCCAAAAGGCGCGTCGCGCGTTCGGCCAGCTTGTGGCCGGCATCGGTCAGCGCGAGCCGGCGCGAGGTGCGGTTAAACAGCCGCGCGCCGAGCCGCTCTTCCAGCCGCGTGACCGCCTTGGATACCGTGGCCTTGGACATGAGGAGCTCGCTAGCGGCCCCCGCAAATGACCGTAATTCCACGACTTTTGCGAAGATCGCGAGCGCTTCGAAGTCTGGGAGCTTTGCCATCGGTGCCGGTCCATGTAGGGCAATCAAGGAAACAATGAGTTTCAACAGTTTCTATTTCTATACCACAGACGAAGGCTTATCCAAGGCCCATCAGAAATTCAGGACATGGAGAAATCCAATGACCAAGAAGCTCTCCGGCAAGGTTGCCCTCGTCACCGGCGGCTCGCGCGGCATCGGCGCAGCCTCCGCCCGCGCGCTCGCCGATGCAGGCGCGGATGTCGCCATCAGCTATGTCGCCTCGCCCGACAAGGCGGAGGCCGTCGTTGCTGAATTGAAGGCGAAGGGCGTCAAGGCGCGTGCCTTCAAGGCCGACCAGGCCTCCGCGAAGGACGTGACACAGCTCGTCAACGATGTCGCCAGGGAATTCGGCCATCTCGACATCCTCGTCAACAATGCCGGCGTCGCCGCCGGCGGGGCGATCGACGATCCCAAGGCCGACGTGGACGCGCTTGCCCGTCAGGACGCCATCAACGTGCACGGTGTGATCGCGGCGATCCGCGCCGCCTCGCAATTGATGGGTGAAGGCG
Source organism: Bradyrhizobium vignae (assembly GCF_004114425.1). Taxonomy (GTDB): domain Bacteria; phylum Pseudomonadota; class Alphaproteobacteria; order Rhizobiales; family Xanthobacteraceae; genus Bradyrhizobium; species Bradyrhizobium vignae. Next base: position 134,446 of record NZ_RDQF01000003.1, read on the forward strand.
GCCGGATCGTCACTGTCGGCTCGATGCTCGCCGACCGCGCCTCGTTCCCGGGTCTTGCCGACTACGTCGCCACCAAAGCGGCCGTGGTCGGTTACACCAAGGGCGCGGCGCGCGACCTCGGCGCGCGCGGGATCACGGTGAACGTGGTGCAGCCCGGCTCGATCGACACCGACATGAATCCGAAGGACGGCGGCGAGTTCGCCGAGGCCCAGCGCAAGCAGCACGCGCTGCAGCGCTTCGGCCGCCCCGAGGAAGTCGCCGCCGGCGTCGTGTTCCTCGCAAGTCCGGAAGCCTCCTTCGTCACCGGCACGGTGCTCAATGTCGACGGCGGGTTCGGTGCCTGATCCGAACCGCCACCCTTTCAAGCCAAGGAATTGCACAGATGATCGAACTCAGACCTTTCGCAAAGCTCGGCGGCGCCGATCACGGCTGGCTCAAGGCCAAGCATCATTTCTCCTTCGCCAGCCACTATGATCCGAACAATATGGGCCACGGCGCCTTGCGGGTGTGGAACGACGACGAGATCGCGCCGAACACCGGCTTTCCCGCCCATCCCCACGCCAACATGGAGATCATCACCTATGTTCGTGAAGGTGCGATCACCCATCAGGACAGCCTCGGCAACGAGGGCCGGACTGAAGCCGGCGACGTGCAGGTGATGAGCGCCGGCAGCGGCATCCGCCATTCCGAGTACAATCTGGAGCCGACCAGGACGCGGATCTTCCAGATTTGGATCGAGCCGACCGAGCGCGGCGGACAGCCGACCTGGGGCTCGAAGCCGTTCCCGAAGGCGGACCGCTCCGGCAAGCTCGTCACCATCGCGAGCGGCTTCGAGGATGATACGGACGCATTGCCGATCCGCGCCGACGCGCGGGTGCTCGCCACCACGCTGAAGGCGGGCGAGAGCGCGGAGTACGAGCCGCAGAAATCGCGGCATCTCTACCTCGTGCCGGCGGCTGGTTCCGTCGAGATCAATCGCATCCGCGTCAATGCCCGCGACGGCGCCGCGATCCGCGATGAGGCGAGGCTGAAGATCACGGCGCTGGAAGACTCCGAGCTCGTGCTCGTCGACGCGGCTTAGCGCACACACGAACTCGTCATGCCCGGCCTTGAGCCGGGCATCCATCGCCTTCGCAAGGACCTTTTCAAAGAGCGATGGGTTGCCGGGTCAAGCCCGGCAACGACACTGAAAAGGACTCACTCATCACCGAACGGAGACCATCATGACCAAAGTTCTCGTCCTCTATTATTCCGCCTATGGCCACATCGAGGCGATGGCCAAGGCCGTCGCCGAAGGCGCACGCGAGGCGGGCGCCACCGTCGACATCAAGCGCGTGCCCGAGCTGGTGCCGGCCGAAGTCGCGAAAGCCTCGCATTACAAGCTCGATCAAGCCGCGCCGGTCGCCAAGATCGAGGACCTCGCTAATTACGACGCGATCATCGTGGGCACCGGCACGCGCTTCGGCCGCATGTCCTCGCAGATGGCGAACTTCCTCGACCAGGCCGGCGGGCTCTGGGCCAAGGGCGCATTGCACGGCAAGGTCGGCGGCGCCTTCACCTCCAGCGCGACCCAGCATGGCGGCCAGGAGACCACGTTGTTCTCGATCATCACCAACCTCCTGCATTTCGGCATGGTGGTGGTCGGCATGAACTACGGCTTTGCCGGCCAGATGAAGCTCGACGAGATCACGGGCGGTGCGCCCTACGGCGCCACCACGATCACCGGCGGCGACGGCAGCCGCCAGCCCAGCGCCAACGAGCTCGCCGGCGCGCGCTACCAGGGCCGCCAGATCGCGGAGACCGCCAAGAAACTTCATGGCTGAGCTGCATGGCTGATGCGACGGGGGCGGCATTCTCATTCGGGAATGCCGCCCCATCTCCTATCGGGATTTTCGACAAAGAACGATACGAATGGCCTTCGAACTCTTGTTGATCGCGCAGATGATCCGCAAGCCTGCACAGGCGCTGGCGCGGCGCTGGTATTGCCGCAGCCTATTCCGCGCCTCGCGCGGCCGGTTTCGCTGCGCCAGTTGCACTGGCTCGTGAGGTCTGCTTGGACGATGAAAACGCCGCACGCTGCGGCACGTTCTATCGCTGCTTGCCCATCGCCTTCGCCGCGAGGGAGGCAAGCTTAGGATAGCGGCGCAAGCCCTGCGCGGCATGATCGCGCCAGGCGTAGGGCAGACCGCGCCAGGACAACGCGACGCTCGCATCGGTCAGCGGCACCCGCTCGGCGCCGAAGCGGCGCTTGTAGGCTTGATTGCCGATGCTGAGATCGAACCGGCGCACGCCTTGCGCATGCAGCGCCGCCATGGTGCGCTCGGTGACGAGAAGACCCGGCGAACAGCTCGACCATGCATCGCCGGCGTGACTGATACGCAGCAGGAAATAGGTCGCGCCATGCTTGACGCCGAGCGCGGTGCCGACGACGCCTGCGTCGCACACCAGCGCCGAGACCACGGCATAGCCTTTCGCAAGGCCTTGGCGGACGACCTCGCGATAGAATCTCGCATGAGTCTCGTCGTTGAGAACGAACGGCGAGCCGAGCTTTTGCATGCGCGCCTGTTGCTGGACATCCATCACATCCAGCAGCTCATGCGCACGCGCGACATCCGCGGCGACCTCGAACCGCGCACCTGGATGACGGCTGAGGACCCGCCAGCAGCGCCGCATCTGCAGCCGCTTGATCGAGGCCTGATAGTCGTCATAGTCATCGCCCATCAACACGAGATTGCCATTGAGCGAGGAGGAGCCGATCCGGCCGAGCGACACCAGCGGATTCGGCTTGCCGCCGACCTCGGCCGGCATCTTCTTCAGGCGGAGCAGATCGAAACGGTCGGGCAGCGCGCGCAACGCGCCGATCAGCGCCCTGGTGATCGCATCCGTCGCCCCCGCGTCCAACGCGGCATCGAGCGCCAGGATCGGCGCGTTGTTGTCGGAGACGCCGAGATCCGCGAATTCGACAATCCGGATGCCGCGCCTGACATGGCTGATCATCGGCACAACCGCGATATCCCTGCCCGTGGCGAAATCGGAGATCACGGCGATCAGCGGAGCGACGTCGTGAAACGCCTCGTACCAGGCGCCGAGCCAGTCAACATGCTGGAACGCGGTGCGGTACCCGGCGTTCAGGCGCGAGGCCGCGTGCTGCCAGTCACGGAGGAAATCGACTGCGATTCCCGACGTGCTGGACACCTGGCCGTCATATTGCTCGACGCTGAGAAACGTCATCCGCAGGGCATACGATTACTGAATGTTTCCAGATGGACTATGTTTCGTTGCAGACTACAAGCAACGTCGTTGCTCAGCGTTATTCGATCTGCTCGACGCATTGGAACCTCGCCAGGAAGTGCAGGCCGGCCACGGCTAGGGCGAACATGAACCAGATTGGATTCTGCCGTTCGAGCAGGAAGGTCTCGGTGGCGCCGTAGTACAGGCCGAACAGCCACACCGTCAGGAACAGCTTGGCCAATGCGCCACTGCGGCTGTGAGCCTGGGCCGTCTGGAAATTGGCGAGCGGGGCGAGCACGAACACGAGGATCACGAGCATCAATCCCGGCAAGCCGATGGTGACCGCGAGATCGAGATAGCTGTTGTGGCTGTGCGCCGCGGACGTCGCCCATTCGGCGCCTTGGGTGGTCTGCCGCGCACTTACGTCGTCCCAGAACGCTGCATAGCCGTGACCGATGATCGGCTTCTCGGCCACGGCCGCAAGCGCGAACTCCCATATCGCGGACCGTCCGGTGAAGGTGGGATCGAGCGGAAGCAGCCGCGTCATCGCCCCGAGCGCCGGGCTGAGGACACTGCCGACCGTCAACAGGTTCATCGCAACCAGCGGCACGAAGCAGATGATTCGCTTCAGCCACAGGCCTGGCGTGACATAGACTAGCGAGGCGAGAGCGTAGATCGCAAGGCACAGCACCGACGACGTCTTGCCGCCGGTGAAGATCAGGAATGTGCCGGCCAGCACGGCGATCGCGGGTCCCATCACGAACGAGCCCACGGCGGACAGGTAGATGCCGACATAGACCAGGATGGTCATCACGGCCGAGGCGATGTTCTTGTGGCCAAAGCTGCCGCGCCAGTCGCCGGCAAGGTGCGGCTCGGTGACGTCGAGGGCCGTGTGGATTGAATATTGCGGCGCGAGGAAGACGCCGAGATAACAAGGCGCGAGCAGCACGAGCGCGGCGGCCCCCAGGCAAAGGTTGAAGCTGCGCTGGGTCGGCGGCAGCAACGGCAACACGACGGCGAGCGACGTCACGCTGGCCGCAAGCACGAATCGCTGGATCGAAACGCCGCGACTCTCGGAGAAGACGATATTGATCACCAGCCAGCCCAGAAGACAAAGATGAAGCGGCGTCAGCAGGCTCTTCAGCGCGGGTGCATCCGAGGCGGCGACACACAGCACCGCGACCGCAGCCAGGAGGCCCCAGGAGATATAGGTCAGCGCCATTCGTCCGCCGACGATGGTGGTGACGTCGGGATTGCGCAGGTCCGGGAATGGATCGAGCGTCACCAGGACCAGCAGCAGCGCTCCGACCGCGACGAGGCAGCGCGCCGCCTGTACGGCATTGAGCCCCGCAAGGCGGTCGCGCAGGACATGGCCCAACGATCGGGCCTCGATGTTGGTCATGTCTGCGGCGCTGCGGTCCATGACTCAAGACATTTCGTGACGCCGGTGCAGCTTCCGGTCATGGTTCGACTCTTCCGAGCGTCTATCAGCGGGCCCGGCGGAGGTCTGCGACGCCGCGGGCTCGCGCATGATGCTCAGCGCGATCTCGTAGTATTGCAGCGCCCGTTGCTCCAGCGTGAGATTGTCCAGGATGTAACCGCGCGGATCGAAGTCGCCCGCGGCGCACCCGGCCCAGAACCTTTCCCAACCCGCCTCGAACCCCGCGATGTCGGTGAACTTGGCACCGCAGCGTTCGTCCCAATACGGCACCGACGACACCGGCGCGAACCTCACCCGGTGCGGATAGTAATCGGGGTCGCGCCAAGGCCCGCCCGGATCCCAGGCAAACACCGGCACGCCGCTGGACAAGGCCTGCTGATAGGCGATGCCCTGGCTCTCGCTCTGGCACAGAAAGATCATCGCCCGCGAACGCGCCAGCGCGCCCTGATAGTCCGCTTCCTTGTAGCTGCCATAGCGCAGCTCGGTGAGCGAGCGACCGTCCTTGAGCAGCCGGGCGCGGATGGGCTCGATCATCTCCTGCGCATAGCGCTCGCGGTCCCAGTGGACCTTGTCGTAGATCAGCACATCGACGGCCTTTTGCGATTGCTTCGACGGCGCCCAGAGGTCCGTGTCGATGCCGACGGGCCAGGCCTCCGTATCGGGCCAATGCGGCCGGTACATATCGACGTACCAGGGGCCGGGCACCACGACCTTCTTCACCGGCAGACGCTTGAACAGATCGGGGTCGTCGAGCGGATGATTGTGGGCGGCAACGCCGAGCAGGATCGGATTCTTCCACGCGAACTTGTCGAGCAGGAAGGTCCGGCCGATGATGCAGGCGAGCTCGTCGGGATGCTCGGCGATATGACCGTAGTCGTTGACGCGGTAGCGGATGCCGAGCCGGTCGAGTCCGGCACAGAGATTGAGAAACACGCGGAGCTGGCCGCTCATGCGCGGTTCGCCGAGCAGCAACCGGCGAGCCATGCGCCGCAGGTGCCGGTCGCCGGGAAACCAACGATCGTCCTTGTCCTCATAAAAGAGGTTCAGGATCATCGCATCGGGGTCGTGTTCGAACGTCTTTGCGGGCACTGGATCCATCCGCGGCAGCCAAGCGCATTGTCGCATGGGGACGCCTGTCGCACTCTTCCAAATTTGCCACAGGCTTAATGCCAGTGGCTTAACGCTATTCTACGAAACCAGGCGGCGCACAGGCCTTCCCGGCAATGGGTTGACCACAATGCGGGTATCATCCGCGGGATGCCGGGCTTGCGATCGCCAGCGTTGCCAGTGCGGCAGACAGGTCCCGGTTAACAGATCATTACAGGCGAGCCGTAGCTTGATCACCGCCGAAGACGTTCTCGAACTGCCGGCCGCCTCCCGCGCGGCAGCGCCAGCGCGCCTCCCGCTTCAGATCGGCGCCGCCAATTCGGTGTCCGTCGTGATTCCCGCCAAGAACGCTGCAGCCTATGTCGGCGAAACCCTCGCCAGCGCACTGGCGCAACGCGAGGTGACCGAGGTGATCGTCGTGGACGACGGCTCGACCGACGAAACCATTGCGATCGTCCGGGACGTGCGTGACTCGCGGCTGCGCTTCATCCACAACGATTCCGCAGGCGTCTCGGCGGCGCGCAATCTCGGGGCCCGGCATGCGAACGGTGAGTGGCTGCTCTTCCTCGATGCCGACGACCGCCTGCGCCCCGGCGCGGTGGCGGCGCTGCTTTCGGCAGCGCGCGGTGCTCCGCGCGCGGTTCTCGTCTACGGCGACTACAACACGATCGACAGCGAGGGGCGGCAGATCGGCCGGCGCGACCTGCTGAAGGGACGCCGCAAACCATCCGGCGACGTGCTGGTGCGGCTCACGGCCGGGAACTTCATCGTCAACGGTGGCGTCGTGCTCACCCGTGCGGAGGCTTTCCGCGCCATCGGCGGTTTCGACGTCTCTCTCAGATATTGCGAAGACTGGCATTGCTGGTGCCGGCTTGCCGCGATCGGCGAGTTCGAATTCGCGCCAAAGCTTCTGCTGGATTATCGCCTGCACACGGCCAATACGATGAACGCGGCGGCGCGAACCCCGCAGGATTTCTTGCCGGCGGTCGCACGTATCTTCGATGACGGGTTGATCCTGGCGAGACTCCCCGAGGGCGCGGCGCGTGGGTTGCGCCGGGCTGCCGAGATTCATCTCGTCACCTATTCGGCGATGCAAGCGATTCGCTTCGGCAGACATCGCCAAGCCTTCGCCTATCTCGCGATGATCGGCCGGCGGTCGCTCAAATCGCTGCCACGCTCCGCAATCCGGGTCGCCCTCGCCCGTTTCGGCATCTAGTCCGTCGCCGCCGCATCAAGACGCGATCTTCGAGGCCTCATAGGGCTTCGGCTCGAGCCCGAAGGCCGCCAAGGCGGCGCCAAGCGCAACCATCACGGGATGCATCGCGACGACGGCTTTCGACGAGGTCAACAAGGCTGCGGCACGAGCCAGCGACAGCGGCAGCCGTCCAAGCATCTGCGCAAACACCCGCGCCCGCGCCGCCGCGCTTTGCGCGGCCTTGTACTGCACGCGATAATTGATCGCACCGATGCGCAGGCCGCGCTTTGCGATCCAGCCGATGCTGGTGCGGCTGCGCGGCACGGTCTCGGTGATGACGGCCTCCGCCGTCCAGTGGAACAGCATACCGGCGTCACGGCACCGCACGAAGAAATCACAATCACCGCCGCCGAGAAAATTGAAGCGCAGGTCGAACGCGGGACGATCGAACCTTTCGAAGGCGGCGCGTGTGATCAGACAATTGCCGCAGCCGTAAATCAGCGGCACCGCACCGCTGTAGTCGTAGGCGGAACGGAAAGCGGGATGACGCGAAAGCCAGGGCTTGCTGTCGTCGTCGAAGACCGGCAGCACCGGACCGCCGACCACGTCGGCTCCGGTCGCCTCCGCAGTGCGGACCATCAGCTCGAGCCAGTCGGGCGAAGCGATCTCGTCGTCGTCGATCATCAGGAAACGGGTCGCGGCGGGAAACAGCTCCTGCGCCGTCTCGAACGCAGCATTGATCGCCTGGCAGTTCCCCTGCCGTTTCTCGATCAGGCAAACGCCCTGGAGCCTGCCGGCGGCCAGAAACTCTGCGGCAACCGGCGCGCTTTCGCGCCGCGCGGCATCGTTCTCGACCATGACGACGGCAAAGCAACGCGAGGTGCGCTGGTTCGCCAGAGATTCCAGCGTCAGCCGAAGGTGCTGCGGGCGGCGAAAGCAGGGAATGCAGACGACGATGCCGACGGACAGGTCGATGACCGCAGAGCTCACCGCGATCTCCCGGTTGGGATCGCGCACGGCATCCGCGATGCGCATGGTGGACAGGTCTGTCGGGATCAATGTCATGACGATCTAGATGTCCGAGATATATTGAAAAAGCCCTGCTTCGATCACGCATCCCACGACGACACATCGCCGCGGGACAGATGCGTCCCAAAACAGACGGCTGCCGAGCGGCACATCGCCGCCACATCTGCCGGGCGTGATACTGCAACTGGCGGTCCATGCGCCGACGAGGCCGCAATATGGACAATGCTGTAGTTAATGCGCATGCGCATTAACCCGACCGTAAGCACTGCGACCGGTGAGACCGTGCGGCATCGGATTTGCTCTTCGGGCAAGCGCGTTTTTTCCTGTAAATTTGAATAGAACAAGCGCGGTCAGAAACCATGAACAAGCCAGCCACGATCAATTTCGCGACAGCCACGGCGATCCAAATCCCCGAGGCCGCGACAGGTACCGAGGCGCTTCATGATCTCGTCCACGGCGAAGCTCGCGACAGCCTGCTCGCCGTTCATGAGGTGCTGTGCCGCGAGCTGCCGCAGGGCCGGCTCGCCATTTATGAAGCCGGCGGCGGCTCGTGCAGCGTCCTGCCGCCAGAATTGCTGAGCCGCAGCAAAGTCACCGTCGTCGACATCGACGAGGACCAGGTCCGCAAAAACATCTACGCCGACGAGGCGATCCTCGGCGACGTCCAGACCTACCGCTTCGGCCGCGGGACCTTCGATCTGGTGATCTGCTACAATGTGATCGAGCATCTGCCGAACGTCGACGCTGCGCTCCTGAACTTCCGTGACGCGCTCAAGCGCGGCGGCATGATCCTGATCGGCGCGCCCAATCCGCGCTCGCTCTCCGGAATCGTCACCAAATATTCGCCGCACTGGTTTCACGTCTGGTTCTACCGGCACATCCGCGGCATCAAGGACGCCGGCCTGCCCGGCGAGCCGCCGTTCCCGACCTTCTTCCATCCGCTGGTGACGCTGCCCAGGCTCGAAGCATTCGCAGCCGCCAATGGCCTCGAGACGATCTATCGTCGTGAAGTCGAAAGTCCGCGCTATCCCGAGATGCGACGGCGCAAGCCGCTGTTTGCGGCCCTGGTCGATGCCGGCGCCGCGGTGCTGAACGCCGTGCTCCCGCGCGGCACCGACGTCCGCCGCGGCGACTATCACGTCATCCTGCGGAAGCGCTGACAGCCATGCGCGTGCAGCTGTTCGCGGAACGAACGGCGCTTGGCAGGCCCGCTGCGCTCGTTAACGAACCGTTAATCTCCAGAGGATCCGGGCGTCACGGCGACGCAGCAAAGAGTGGGATGCGCTTAAACGCTTTGTTTGCCATTTCGGTGAATAGTCCCTCAATGAGTATGGTTAATTTTCCCTGTTGCGTGGATTGGGCACCTATATCCCGGGTGCGTGGCGTAAAGCGAAGAGTAACCCCTCAGCCCGCGGCAGCAGCTGGAATGAAAGCTGGGGATCATGCTTGACTATAACCAGCCGATCGACCGGGCCGGACCGGAGGCCTCGCAACGGAAGCCTCGGGCCGGCTTCAACGTGCTGGAGCTTGCCAATCTGCTCTGGCGGCGAAAGGTAGCGATCACCGCGGCCGCCCTGCTCGGCGCGACGCTTGCAGTCAGCATCGGCAAGAGCGTGACGCCCCGCTACACCGCCACCGCTCAGCTCTACGTCGATCCGCGCGAGCTTCAGCTCGTGGACCGCGAACTCACGCCGCGCGCGCAGGACGTCTCCGGCATGTCCATGGTGGTGGAGAGCCAGGCGCGCCTCATCACGTCCAACAGCGTATTGCTCCAGGTGATCCAGCAGGCCGGCCTCGACAAGGATCCGGAATTCGGTGGCGGCGATGGCACGAGCCTGATGTCGTCGCTGCTCGGCCTGATCGGCCTGCACCCCCGCGCGCCTTCGGCCGCGGAGACGAAGGAAGTGCAGCTCGCGGCGCTCGAGGCACTGAGCAGGCACATCGCGATCCGCAAGACTGAGAAGAGCTTCATCGTCGACGTCGAGGTCTGGTCGACAGACCCCGCGAAAGCCGCGATGCTGGCCAACACGCTGACCAATGCTTACCTCGCCGAATCCCGCAACTCGCAGGCTTCGGCCGCGCGGCGCGCCACCAACGATCTATCCAGCCGCCTGAAGGAGCTGCGCGATCGGCTGCGCAACGCCGAGACCGCGCTCGCCACCTACAAGGCCCAGAATAATTTCGTCGGCACCCAGGATGCGCTGATCAGCGACCAACAGCTTTCCGCCAGCAACCAGCGGCTTTCCGCGGCCCGGGCGGCCACGATGGATGCGCAGGCGCGGCTCGACCAGATCGAGGCGAGTCGCCGTACCGCTGCCGATGCCGGCGCTATTCCGGAGGCGCTGCAATCGCCGACGATCGCGAATCTGCGCGCGCAATATGCCGATGCCCGCAAGAAATATGCGGAGCAAGCCGGCGAGCTCGGGCCGCGCCATCCGGCACTGCGTCAGACCGAGAAGCAGGTCGAGGACCTCAAGCGCACCATCAACGAAGAGATCGACCGCTTCGCGCAGTCCGCCAAGAACGATTTGACGCGCGCCCGCGATTTCGAGGCTTCGCTCAACCGGGCGCTGGAAGCGCAGAAGCGACAGAGCGTCCAGCTCAGCCAGGCCGCCGTGCGCCTGCGCGAGCTCGAACGCGAAGCCGATGCCAGCCGCGACGTCTATCAATCCTTTCTCAAGCGCTCCCGCGAGACCGAGGAGCAGGAGAGTCTGAACACTTCGGCGGCCCGTGTCATAGGTGAAGCGACAGTGCCGCAGCGGCGCTCGTTCCCGCCAGCTATGAGCCTGTTCGCCATGATCGGCTTCGTGTTCGGCGCCATCGCTGCATCGGGCTGGTTCGTCGCGGCTGAGTTGCTGTTCGCCGGCGCGATCGCAACGGCGCCCACGTCAGCCCGCCCACAGCGCACATCGGCGCCGGATACAACACGGGTTCCGCAGCGCGCGCGCCCTTCGGAGGCTTCGCCGCCTCAGCCGGCCTCTCCGGATGTTGAACGGATTCCGCTGGAGCTTGCCGCTCCCCCGCTCCAGCCCGCGATGGTCGAAAAGCCCCTGATCGAAAAGCCGCTGATCGCACGCTTCCAGGAGGCCGACGTCATCCACACGCTCGGCGCCATCCTCGCTACCGGCGGAGGCGTCGATCTCACACGGCTGGGCTGGCCGACGCTCCGTCCCGGTTTTCCCCTGACGACGCTGCTCAACGCCTGGCGCGACATGCGCGCCGCAGTGGCGCGGCGCTCCGGCGGCAGGGCGATGCCGGTCGTCGCGCTCGTCGGGGCCGGCAAGACGAGCGGGCGTAGCGTAACCGCGCTGAATTTCGCACTGGCGGCTGCACGCGACGGCGCCCGCGTGCTGATGATCGATGCCGACCATCAGGCCCGCGTGCTCTCGAACAAGGTGATCCGTCCCGGCAAGAGCGAGCCGAGCCGGCTCGGCTGGCTCTCGATCGGCAGCAAGGACGCACGCGAGATCAAGACGGTCAACGGCATCTCGGTGCTGCCGGCCGCGGAGGGCGACGCCGGGAAGGCTGCCGACGCCATCCGCAAGGCCATTGCGCAGGCGCGCGCCGCGAGCGGCTATGACCTCGTGATCCTCGACGGCCCGGCGATGCCGCTCGCGGCCGGCGGCCGCAAGCTGCTCGACGACATCGATTCGCTGGTGGCCGTGCTGCCGACCTGCCTCGACGTCAACGACAGCCTGGAAGAGATCCTGACTGCGCTCGGCCCCGCCGAGCGCAAGCTCGTCGGCGTCGTGCTCGACGAGCTCACCCCTGCAATCCAAACGCGCCAGCGAGGCAAACAATATGCTTGAGCGTCGCGTCAACCTCGAGGGACGGGCGGCGACTGCCGACGTGCCGCGGATCACCGTCGGCGGGCTTCGCATGGCCGCGCTCGATCTGGAAGCCACCGCCGATTTCATGATCGAGGCGACCGATCCTGACAATCGCATCGGCCGCCCGCTGTTCCTGACCTCGGCCAATGGCGAGGTGCTGGCGCGCTGCTCGACCGAGCCGCAGACCGAGCGCCTGTTCCGCGCCGCCGACCTGATCAACGCCGATGGTCAGCCGCTGGTCGCGGCCTCGAAGCTGCAATCCTGGTTCCCGCTGCCGGAGCGCGTTGCGACCACGGACCTGTTCCACGTCGTCGCGCGCAAGGCGGAAGCAGTCGGCCGCACTTTCTACATGTTTGGGGCAAGCGAGGCCGAGAACGCCGCTGCGGTCGCAAACGTCCTGAAGATGTATCCACGCCTCAAGATCGTCGGGCGCAGCCATGGCTATCTGCGCGGCGAGGCGCTACGTGCCAAAATCGAGGAGATCAACGCGCTGGCGCCGGACTATCTGTGGGTCGCGCTCGGCGTGCCCAACGAGCAGGCATTCGTGAAGGAATTCACGCCGCATCTGACCAATGTTGGCGTTATCAAGACGTCCGGCGGCCTGTTCAACTTTTTGTCGGGGAGCCGTTCCCGCGCGCCGCAATGGATGCAAAAAATCGGCCTCGAATGGGCCTGGCGCACCTTGCTGGAGCCACGCCGTCTGTTCTGGCGCTATTTGACCACCAACCCCCGCGCGCTTTATCTTCTCTTCAGCCGCAACCGCCCCCTCCGCTAAGAGAAGAGCAGAAGACGACATGACCGACCGACCGACCGTCCTCGTCACCGGGGGCGCGGGCTATATTGGCTCGCATGCCTGCCGCGCACTGACCGCCGCCGGCTATCAGCCCGTCGTTTATGACAATCTCTCGACAGGTCATCGCAGCTTCGTCGCCGGCCCCCTGGTGACGGGCGATCTGCTCGATGGCGCATCGCTGGCGCGCGCCTTCGCCGAGCACAAGATCACGGCGGTCATGCATTTCGCGGCGGCGAGCCTCGTCGGGGAGTCCATGGCCGACCCGCAGAAATACTACATCAACAACGTCCAGGGCACGCTGTCGCTGTTGCAGGCGATGCGCAACGCGGGCTGCCATCGCATCGTGTTCTCCTCGACCGGCGCCGTCTATGGCAACGCCGATTCCAAGGCGCTGCCGGAAGACTTTCCCTGTGCGCCGATCAATCCCTACGGCGCATCGAAGTTGATGATCGAGCGCATGCTCGCCGATTACCGCACGGCCTATGGCTTCGGTGCGTTCTGCCTGCGCTATTTCAACGCCAGCGGCGCGGACCCCGCTGGTGGCATCGGCGAGCTGCGCGACAACGAAACTCACCTCATTCCGCGCGCGATGATGGCGCTTCAGGGGCATGTCGACTTCGCGGTGTTCGGCGACGACTACGACACGCCCGACGGCACCGCGATCCGCGACTACATCCACGTCACCGACCTCGCGGCCGCCCATGTCGCGGCCTTGAGGCTTCTGGAACAAGGGCATGCCGGCGGCAGCTTCAACCTCGGCACAGGCTCCGGCTTTTCCGTGCGCGAGATCCTCGACGCCATCAGGCAGGAGACCGGACGCGAGGTACCGCATACCATCAAGCCGCGCCGCGCCGGCGATCCCACCTATCTGGTCGCGGACCCCTCTGCTGCGAGAAAGGTGCTGAACTTCGTGCCGCGTCACTCCGACCTGCCGACGGTCATCCGCACGGCCTGGGCCTGGCACCAGAAGGCGCATCCGTTCAGGTCGCGTTAGGCACCCGTAACTCCGATAGCTTGCCTGCCGTGCCCTTGAGCGGCTAGTATGCATATGCGCAGCTGCTCAGGCGCATCGCCGACAGCTGCGTATTTCCGCATTGCCGACGACGATGTCGACTTGCATGGTTCGGCCCATATGCGCGAGCCGATTTTCCGAGCGAAGTGACGATCACATCGGCGTGTCGTCGGGCACGGATTCTGGGAGCATCGACCACATGCATCAGGCTGCGCGCCTGGAATTCGAGCGCGTAATGGAGGAGTTCGTCGGCTGGCATGTCGTGCCAGAGGGCGAGCGCTCGCCTGCACCTGCCTGGTGGTGGGGCCCCGCCATGGCCATGGTCGACGACCAGGAGCCGATGAGCAAAACCTGTTGCTGCGCGTTGAATGTGAGCGAAGGGACGAGTTTCGCCGAAGGCGCGCGCAGCATTCTCGCGCTGTTCATCGAGCAGACGTCACTGACGGGGCCTCAGGACTTTCCGAGCAAGGCCGAAGGGCGAGAACACGAGGTCCGCGAGCTGCACCCGCAGCCCTCAGACGACGGCGCGTTTCAGCCGTGACGCTGTGCCTTCGTCGGCCGGTTCCGGCTGGAGCGGCGGCGCGACAGGCAGCGCAATCGGCCGCAGCAACTCGATCATCTGCCGCGCCGCCAGCGGCTTGGAGATGAGGAAGCCCTGCATCTCGTCGCAGCCATGGGTCCGCAGGAACGCCTCCTGTTCGGCATTCTCGACTCCTTCGGCGACGACAGTCATGCCGAGTGCCTTGCCCATGCTGATGATCGCCTGTGCGATCGCCTGGTCTTCCGAGTCCTGGGGCAGGTCGCGCACGAAGGAGCGGTCGATCTTGATGGTGTCGATCGGGAAGTGCTTCATCAGCGACATCGACGAATAGCCGGTGCCGAAATCGTCAATGGCGAGACGGATGCCGCGGCTCTGGATGGAGTCGAGCACCTTGAGCGCGCGGCCGACATTGCGCATCATCATGCTCTCGGTGACCTCGAGCTGGAGCAGCACCGGAGACATGCCGGAGGCCGCGAGCGCCTCGTCGATGTCCTGCAACAGATGTTCGTCTGCGAACTGCCGCGGCGACAGGTTGACCGCCATCGATAGCGGCAGCAGGCCGCGGCGCTGCCAGGCCATGGCCTGCGCGCAGGCCTCATTCAGCACCCAGCGGCCGATCGGCACGATCAACCCGGTTTCCTCCGCAAGTGGAATGAACTGTGCCGGCGAGACGCTGCCGAGATCGGGATGCGTCCAGCGCAGCAGCGCTTCGACGCCCGTGATCTGACCGGTCTCCATATCCACCTTGGGCTGATAGTTCAGCGAGAACTGCTCGCGCTCCAGCGCTCGGCGCAGCGCGCTCTCGAGCGACAGCCGCTCGATCGACTGCGTCTTCACCTCCTTGGAGAAGAAGCGATAGCCGTTCTTGCCGTCCTCCTTGGCGAGGTACATCGCCATGTCGGCGTTCTTTGTCAGCGTCTGCGCGTCGGAGCCGTTGGCCGGATACATCGCGATGCCGATCGAAGCCGTGGTATGGCACTCGTGGCCGGCCAGCTCCATGGGCTCGGCAAGCGCCGCGAGCAGCTCGGTCGCGATCCGCTGGACGTCCTCGATCTCGCCGCACTGGTCGAGGATCACCACGAACTCGTCGCCGCCGAGGCGCGCGACCACGTCGCTCGCTCGCAATGCGCCGCGCAAACGATTGGCCACTTCGAGCAGGAGCAGGTCGCCGGCCTCGTGCCCCAGTGAATCGTTGATGACCTTGAAGCGGTCGAGATCGATGAAGAGTACCGCAAAACGGTGATCGCGGCGCTGCGCCGTGTCGATCGCCGCGCGCAGCAGCCCGTTGAAAGTCTCGCGGTTCGGCAGGTCGGTCAAGCTGTCATGCGAGGCGAGGTATTCGATCCGCTCGTCGGCCTTGCTCTTCTCGTCGGCGCGATCGAAATTCTCCATGGCGAAGGAGACGTTGTCGGCCAGACGTTGCAACAACTCGACGAATTCGGGCGTGAAGGTGTCCTTTTCGGTCGACATGTAGATCATGACGCCGACAGGTTGATCGTGCACGATCAGCGGCAACGCCGCCCCGGACCGCGCGCCGTCGCCGCGAACGATGGCATGGAAGGCGCTCACGCGCCGGTCGTTGAGATAGTCATTGCTGATGCAAGGCTGCCGGGTTCGGAACGCCGTGCCGGCCATCCCCCGGCCCTCGGGGCGCTCGGGGTCGACCGAGAGGCGGACATTACGCGTGGTGCCGGACGACGGTCCGGCGCTGGCGACGATCTCGATCTGATCGCTGTCGGCCTTCGCGAGCGCGATGGTGGTCGAGGTGAACTTGGCGCCGTTCGATGCGGCAAGACAGACGAGGTCGAACAGTTCGGCGCGCGACTTCGCCCGCATGATTGCCTCGTTGGTGGCGCTCAGTGCCGCGAACATGCGCGTCAAGCGCTCCTTTTGCGCCTCGGTGCGGACCTTCTCCTCGGCGCGATCGAAATTATCGAGCGCGAAGGAGACGTTCTCGGCGAGGCGCCCGAGCAATTCGACCAGATCGGACGTGAACGTGTTCTCTTCGGGCGCGAGAAAAAGCAGGATGCCGACCGGCTCCTGGCCTGCTTTCAGAAGCGGGAAGCTGGCCGCCGCCCGCGTTCCGTCCTCGATCGCCTTCGTCCGCCAGTAGGCCGAACGCGGCTCGTGCAGATAGTCGTTCATGACGCTGGGCCGGCGGGTCAGGAGCGAGGTGCCGATGATGCCCTGGCCCTCGGGATGGCCGGCGGAAATATTGCAGCTCCGTCCGACCATCTGCTCCTGCAGGCGTCCCTTCACCGCGACGACACGAACGAGCTCCTTTTCCTTGTCGATGATGCCGATCGTCGCCGAGGCGAACACATCGCCGAGGACGGCCGCCTGGCATGCAGCCTCGAACAATTCCTCGCGGGTCTTGGCGCGCATGATGGCTTCATTGGTTGCGCTTAGCGCCTCGAACATTCCGCTGAGGCGATTGCGCTGCTTGTCCGCTAGTGCTTTCTCCTCGGCCCGATCGAAGCTTTCCAGCGCAAAGGAGACGTTGGCCTGGAGCTTGCACAGCAGCTCGACGAGTTCGGGCGTGAAGGTGCCGCGCTCCGGGGAGTTGAACAGGAAAACGCCCTCGAGCCGGTCGCCGTTGAACAGCGGCAGCGCCGCGGAGGACGCGATGCCGCTGCGGCGGGCGCTGGCCAGCCAGGGCGCAATGCGGTCGTCGGCGAGCACGTCGTTACTGACGGCAGGCCGGCGCGTGCGGAACGCGGTGCCGGTCAGGCCGTGTCCTTCCGCCACCTCATCGGAGATCGAAAACTTGAAGTTGCGAACTTGGTCGGCATTCGGTCCGTAGCTGGCGACCACGCGCAGCAGCTCGCCGCGCTGGTCGAGCAACGCAATGCTGGCCGAGGTGAACTTGGCGCCTTTGGCCGTCGCCTCGCAGACGAGGTCGAACAGCTCCGAGCGTGACCGTGCGCGCAGGATCGCCTCGTTGGTGGCGCTGAGCGCCGCATACATGCGCGCCAGACGTTCCTCTTCCGCCGCGATCCTGGCCTTCTCGGCCTCGCGGCGGAAATTTTCGATCGCGAACGAGACGTTCTCCGCCATGCGCAGCAGCAGCGCGACGATCTCCTCGTCCTTGGCCCAGGAACGGCTGATGAAGAACAGGAGCACGCCGACGCTTTCGCCGCGCTTGATCAGCGGAGCGACCACGCAGGCGGCAACGCCCGTGTCGATGTTGGCCTGCTCCCAAGGCGAGCCCTTGGTGCGGCTGGCGAGATCATCCTCGACGATCGCCTTTTGCGTCCGGAACACCTCGCCGGAGATGCCCTTGCCGCACGGATTCTCCGGGTCGACCGAATAGCGCGCCTGGGTGACGAGCTCGAGATTCTGCCCAGTGGCGGCGACAGGCTTCATCCAGTGCGAATCCGGCTCGCGGAGCAGCACGATGGTCGCCAGCGACTTGCCGCTGTGGACGGAGGCATCGCAGACGAGCTGGTACAGTTCCTGCTCGGTCTTGGCGCGCAGGATCGCCTCGTTGGTGGCGCTGATGGCGCCGAACATGCGGTTGAGCCGCCGTGTCGCCCGTTCGCTGGTCTGCCGCGCGGTCTCGCGGGCGAAATTGTCCAGCGCGTAGGAAATGTTCGCAGACATGCGCTCGAACAGCGACACCATCTGCTCGTTCAACGAGTTGGCCTCTCTGCGCGTCACGTACAATACGCCGACGCTCTTGCCGTTGCAGAGCAGCGGCAACGCCGCCGCCGCACCGATGTGCGCCTTGGCGGCGCCCTCTCGCCACGCCAGCGAGCGCGGATCGTTCAGATAGTCGTTGCTGACACACAGCTTCTGATCGCGGAATGCCTCGCCGCCGACGCCAGATCCTTCAGGCGTACCGGCGTCCGTCGTGATCAGAATCGAGCGCAGCCGCGGAATGTCATCGCCGCAGCCGGCGGCGAATCGCAGGCGCCGGCCGTCCGGCTCGACCAGGAAGACGGCAACGGCCAGAAAGTCCCCGCTCGAGAATCCGGCGTCGCAGACCTTCTGGTACAGCTCGTCCGACGATCTCGCGTAGAGGATCGCTTCATTGATTGCGCTCAGCGCCGCAAAGGTGCGCGCGAGTGTGGTCGGCACGATCTCAGCTCCCGCGGCAATTCTGCCTATTTCTCCCGGTGCCTTTATGAACGGCGATCGCCTAAGTGGTCGTTATTGCGCACTGCAAACCGTCGATCAAAGTGAACGAGCAGCGAACGAGCAGCACAAAATTGCCGGAAATGCCGCTGCGCGGGACGTCCCTTCGACCAAAGGCGCGTCCTCTTTACGAATTTGCAGCCCTGTGTTGGTTTATGCGAGATTGATATCGCTGCTGCGCTTTGAGACGATGGCACCCAACAAGCAGCCTGTGATGGGCACCAAGCCGAGGGAACGCCATGCCGATCGTCAAGGCCGATCGCCTCACGCGCGTCAGCGCCTTCCTGCTGCGCGCCGCCGGGGCGTCCGAGGAGGAGGCCGATGCTGTCGCAATCGGATGCGTCAACGCCAATCTCGCCGGCCATGATTCCCACGGCGTGATCGCCGTTCCCACCTACATCGACCGCATCAAGGCCGGTCATATCGTTCCCGGCGCCAAGTGGACGATCGTCCAGGAATCGCCGACCACGACCGTGATCGACGGTCATTGGGGCTTTGGCTTTCACGTCAACGCAAAGGCCATGGCGCTGACGATCGAGAAGGCGAAGACCGCGAACGTTGCCGCCTGCACCGTGTTCCGGCAGAGCCATGTCGGCCGCCTCGCCGCCTATCCCTTGATGGCGATGCGCGAAGGCATGATCGGGATTGCAACGGCGGACTCCGGCCGCTCGCCGAAACACGTCGCTCCGTTCGGCGGCAAGGAGGCGCGGCTCGGCACCAACCCGATCTCGATCGCGGTACCGTCCGATCTCGATGCACCCTTCTGTCTGGACATGGCGACTTCGGCGGTGGCGGCCGGCAAGATCCAGCTCGCGGTCGCGCGTGGCGAGGAGATCCCGACGGGATGGATCATCGATGCCGAGGGGCGTCACACCACCGACCCCACCCAATATCGCAAGGGCGGCGCGCTGCTGCCGCTCGGCGGCCGCGAAGGCTACAAGGGCAGCGGCCTCGCCGCCATGGTCGAGGTGCTTTGCGGCCTGCTCACCGGTCTCGGTTTTGGCGTCGAGCCCACGGGGCGTCATAATGACGGCTGCTTCATGGCGGTCTTCAATGTCGCTGCGTTCCGCCCGCTGCAGGAGTTCAAGCGCGAGGTCGCGGAATTCGCGCGCTATCTGAAATCGACGCCGCCGTCCGAGGGCAGCGCGGGCGTCTGCTATCCCGGCGAGATCGAGGGTTTGCGCGAGCAGCAGCGCCTGCGCGACGGCATCGAGATCGAGGATGCCACGTGGGAGAAGCTGCGCACGCTGGCCCGTGAGTACAGGCTCGACACGGTGCTCGATCTGGCCTGACGGCATCAGGAGAACAGCGGCATGAATCGGCAGATGGTACTGGTCGGCTTCCTTCAGGCACAGAACTGCACGAACTTGCCGAGCTCCTGGCGGCATCCGGACTCGCGCGCCGATTCGATGTCGGCAGACTATTATCAGGAGATCGCCAGAATCCTCGAAGCCGGCAAGTTCCACATGGCCTTCTTCGACGACCGCCTGGCGATGCCGGACCGCTATGGAAACGACCACGCCCACACCGTCGAATACGGCATCCGCTGCGTGAAGATGGATCCGCTGATCGTGCTGACCACGATGGGCGTCGTCACCGAGAAGCTCGGCCTTGGCGCGACCTGCTCGACCACCTATTACGAACCGTTCGACGTCGCCCGCCGCTTCGCAACGCTCGACCTGATGTCCGGCGGCCGCGCCGGCTGGAACGTCGTCACCTCGTTGAACGACGGCGAAGCGCTTAACATGGGCCGCGACTCCCATCCCGAACACGATTCCCGCTACGACCGCGCCGATGAGTTCATGGAGGTCGTGCTCGGCCACTGGGACACCTGGGAAGACGGCGCGCTCATCATGGACAAGACCAGCGGCCGCTTTGCCGACCCGACCAAGGTGAAGCGGCTCGACCACCAGGGGCCGGCCTTCAAGTCTCGAGGTCCGTTCACCGTGCCGCGCTCGCAACAAGGCCATCCCGTCATCATCCAGGCCGGTGCATCCGGCCGCGGTCAGCGCTTTGCCGGCCGCTGGGGCGAGGTGATCTTCACCGCCGCGCGCAACCTCGCTGCCGCCAAGGAAGGCTATGCTTCCGTGCGCAACGAGGCCGCAAAAGCCGGCCGCGGTCCCGACCAGATGTTCCTCTGCAACCTGACGACGCCGGTCTGCGCCGCGACCAAGGCGGAGGCCGAGGACAAGATGGCGTTGATCAACAAACTGCCGCTCGAAATCGACGCGCTCTCGCTGCTCGCCGAAGCGCTCAATTATGACTTCGCCTCCAAGGATATCGACGAGCCGTTGACCACGGAAGAGCTGAAGAGCATGCAAGGCATCCTGGGCATCCGCGACGGCGTACTGAAGACGTCAGGCAAGAGCAACCCGAGCGCACGCGACTTCGTCACTTTCTCCGGCCGCGGCCAGGTGCAGGACGCGATGGTCGGCGGTCCCAGGGAGATCGCCGACAGACTTGAAGAGATGTTCGTGGAGCGCGGCTGCGACGGCTTTGTCGTTGCGGCGACTTACGTGCCCGGCTCCTACGCCGATTTCGTGCAACACGTGGTACCGGAATTGCAGCGGCGCGGCCTGTTCCAGAAAGACTATCGCGGCAAGACGTTGCGCGAAAATCTCGGACTGAAACGGCCGGCCGCCGGTGCCTGGAAGATGCAACCGCGCGATGCCGCGGAATAACAACGAGGACGCATCATGCGTTGGTTGAAATTCACCGCCTCGGGCGTGACCTCCTGGGGTCTCGTCGAGAACGACGAAGTCGTCGCGATCGACGGCGATCCGCTCTGTGAATGGCAACGCACCTCGCGCACGTATCCGCTTGGCGACGTCAAGATCGAGCTGCCGTTGATCCCGCGCACCTTCTATTGCGTCGGCCTGAACTATCTGAAGCACCTGAAGGAGGCCGCCGACAAGCGCGGCGAGATTCCGGCGGTCCCCGACCGGCCCGAGATCGGCTACCGCGCGCAGAACGCGCTGATCGCCCACGACGAAGACGTCGTGATCCCTTCCTTTGCAACGGACAAGATCCACTACGAGGGCGAGCTCGTCGTGGTCATCGGCAAGAAGGTGAAGCATCTCACCGAAGCGAACGCGATGGATTGCGTGTTCGGCTACACCATCGGCAACGACGTCAGCGAACGCAGCTGGCAGAAGGCCGACCGCAGCCTGTGGCGCTCGAAGAACGCCGATACGTTCAAGCCGATGGGCCCGTGGATCGAGACCGAAGCCGATCTCGACAAGATGGAGACGATCGTCCGGGTCAACGGCACGGAGACCAATCGCTTCTTGACCGGCGACATGATCTTCGGCGTGGTGCCGTTCCTGGTCGAACTGACGAAGTATTTCACGCTATGGCCCGGTGATGTGATCTGGATGGGCACGGACGGCGCCTCGCCTGACATCAAGCACGGCGATGTCGTCGAGATCGAGATCACCGGCATCGGCACGCTGCGGAACAGGTTCGTGCGGGAGGGGCAATAGCGCAGCGCTCAGCGCGCGGCCCGGGATCGGCCCTTCACGTGATCGATGAAGGCTCTGAGCTTCGGCATGATCTGTCGATGGCTGGGATAGTAGAGAAACACCCCCGGCGTCATCGGCGCGAACTTCTCCAGCACGGCGACGAGTTTTCCCGTTCTGACGGCGTCGGTCGCCAGCGGCCCTGGCACTTGCGCAAGGCCGACGCCTTCGACGGCGGCACCTAGCATCGTCGGGAAGTCATTGGCGATGAAGGGACCTGCAACCGCAATCTCGATCGAACGACCGCCGTCGTTGAGCGACCACGGCGCGAGAGCACCGTTTGATCGCCGCAATCTCAGGCATGCGTGCTCGCGCAGATCGTCCGGCCGCCGCGGCCGGCCGCGGCGTTCAAGGTAGCCCGGGCTGCCCACGATCAGGAAAGGCAACGGTTTCGTCAGGCGGACCGCAACCATGTCCGGGGAGATGAACTGCCCCATCCTGATGCCGGCATCGAAACCACCGGCGGCGAGGTCGACCAGCTCTTCGCTTGCAGCGAGCTCCACCTCGATCTCCGGAAATGCCTGACAGAACGAGGCGACCAGGGGCTCCAGCAGAATCGGCACGACCGACCGCGGGACAGTGAGGCGCAGGAGCCCAGCCGGCCGCTGTCCAAGGTCGCGCGCGGCCCCGCTTGCCGCGACGAGCTCCTCGAAGGCGGGCCTCGCGCGCGCAAAGAACCGCTCGCCGGCCTCGGTCAGACTGACGCTGCGAGTCGTGCGCAGGAACAGCACGGCGCCGACGCGGGCTTCGAGTGCGCGCACCGCCTGGCTGATCGCCGACGGCGTCACCCCGAGCTCGGCAGCCGCCCGGCGGAAACTGCGGTGCTGGGCGACGCTCAGGAACGCCTCCACACCGTCGAGCGCACCCTGCCTGACTGTGAAGTTCTGCTTCATGGCCTATCAATATTATCGCGAATAGTCGCTCTCGCAAAGACGGCCTTACATCAGGATCGCAAATGCGCCGCTGGGTGCGTCCGACATTTGCGACATCGCGGCCATGGCCGCGATCGGAGAGATGAAACCGATGAAGGCAATCCGCAACATCGTCCTGGCACTCACCCTCACACTGACAGGTGTTACCTCCATGGCAGAGCCATCCCTTGCCCAAGCGCAAACCACGTCACCGACAACCGGCGTGATGGTCATTGTGACTGTCAGGCCCGGCATCACACGCGAACAGGTCATGGCGGTGATGCCCGATGAAATCAGGCAAACCACCCAGCTCTATCTCAACGGGATGGTTCGCGAATGGTATTCGCGGTCCGATGGGCGCGGAGCCGTCTTCCTGCTGAGCGTCAAGGATGTCGCCGAAGGGCACGCGATCATGGAAGGCCTGCCGCTGGCCAAGCAGAATCTCATCGACCACGAGTACATCGCGGTCGGTCCGCTCATGCCGCTCCGCCTGCTCATGGCCAAACCCTGAGCGTCGCCACGTCGAGCCGGATCGATAGGCATCGTCCGGGCTCGACAGCAGGGTCAAACATAGGGACTCAGAACGTGCCGCCGAACTTCAATCTTCCATTCGTTCTCAGCGTCGCCGGCGCTTTCCTGACCAGCTCGGTGGTCGCCGCCATCTACGTTTGGCCGGCGATCCGCGTGATGCCGCGCTATGACGCCCTGAGACTCATCGCAGCTTTCCATGCGTTCAGGTTCTTGGGAATGAACTTCATGGTGACCGGATTCGTCTCTGCGGAGTTGAGTTCGCGCTTTGCCGCCGAGGTGGGATGGGGCGATCTTATCGCCGCCGTCCTCGCGCTTCTGTCGATGGCGGCTCTCTCATGGCGATGGTCTATCGCTATCCCTGTGGTCTGGATCTTCAACGTTTGGGGGACGCTCGACCTCCTGAACGCGTACTACATGGGCGCGACGAAGATCCCGGATCCCGGCCTGTTCGGCGCGGGCATTTATATTCCGACCCTCTACGTACCACTGCTGCTCGTCAGCCACGTCCTGGCCTTCATGATTCTGCTCAGGGCCGGAGGAGAGGCAAAAAGTTCGTGAGCTCAGAGAGGATCGCGATCGGTCACATGCCGGCCGCGAGCCTGACATGCGTCCGCAACCACGACGTTCCAGGTATGGTGAGCACATCAGCACCGATGCTGGTTCCGCCAGACGGCGTGAGCCGCGGATCCCTGACCTTGCCTCAAAACGGCAGCGCCACACTCGTCTTGATCTCCTTCAGCACCACATTGCTGCGGACGTAGCGGATGCCGGGAATACGGAACATGAACTCGTCGAGGAAGCGGTTGTAGGCCGCCATATCCTGCACGACGACGCGCAAGTGATAGTCGGCATCGCCCGTGGTCGCGAAGCATTCCAGCACCTCGCGGCGCTTCGTCACCCGCGTAACGAACTCGTCCACGAACTTCGCATCGTGCCGCTCCAGCGAGACGTGAAGGATGGCGGACATCGCAAAGCCCGCCTGCTCGCGCGCGACCAGCGCCGCATAGCCCTGGATGACGCCGCTCTCTTCGAGCGCCCGCACCCGCCGCCAGCAGGCCGAGGTGGACATGCCGACTTCATCCGCGAGCTGCTGGTTGGTCGCACGGCCATCCTTCTGGAGGTGGGCGAGAATGCGCGTGTCCTGCTCTTCGATCATGAACGCCTCTCCAATTCGATCAAACCTACCAAATTCGCCATCACAATGCAAAATTCTACCGAATGCGGCCTTGGTACCGGATAAATAGGTAGGACCTACCAACGACCAAGGCATAACCTTCCATCGTTGGGCAGGATGCCCCGCGAGGTCCGCCATGGACGCCATTCCGTCACTCGATACTTACGAACTCGCTGATCGCTACGATCGCGAGGAGGGCCGCGTCTTCCTCACGGGCACGCAGGCCATCGTCCGCATCGCACTCGATCAGGCGCGTCGCGACCGGGCGAGCGGTCTCAACACCGCGGGCTTAATCTCGGGCTATCGCGGCTCACCACTCGGCGGCATCGATCTCGAGCTGTGGCGCATTCAGGAACGGCTGAAACGGGATCGCATCGAATTCCTGCCGGCCGTCAACGAAGACCTCGCGGCGACCGCGGTGCTTGGCTCGCAGCAGGTCGAGACGCAAGGGGACCGCGAGGTCGATGGCGTGTTCGGGCTCTGGTACGGCAAGGGCCCCGGCGTCGATCGCTCCGGCGATGCGCTCAAGCACGGCAACGCCTATGGCTCCTCGCCGCATGGCGGCGTGCTGGTGGTCGCCGGTGACGATCATGGCTGCGTCTCCTCCTCGATGCCGCACCAGTCAGACGTCGCCTTCATGAGCTGGTTCATGCCGACGCTGCACCCGGCCGATGTCGGCGAATATTTGGCTTTCGGCGAGTATGGCTATGCACTGAGCCGCTTCTCCGGCATGTGGGTCGGCTTCAAGGCGATTTCGGAGATCGTGGAATCAGGCGCATCCGTCGCGCTGCGCCCGCCGCGCGCCTTCCGAATGCCCGACTTCACGCCACCGCCGGGCGGCCTGCACTATCGCTGGCCCGACTTGCCGGGTCCGCAGATCGAGGAACGGCTGGAGGCGAAGAAGCACGCGGTCTATGCCTTCGCCAAGGCCAACCCGATCGATCGCCACATCTACGACATTCCGGACGCGACATACGGCATCGTGACCACAGGCAAGGCGCATCTCGACTTGATGGAGGCGCTGCGGTTGATGGGCCTGGATGAAGCTGCCTGCCGCAGCATCGGCATCGACGTCTACAAGGTCGGCATGGTTTGGCCGCTGGCGCTGCATGACGCCATGGACTTCGTGAAAGGCAAGCGCGAGATCCTCGTGGTCGAGGAGAAGCGCGGCATCATCGAGAGCCAATTCAAGGAATACTTTTACGACTATCCCGGCAGCAAGCCGGAGCGCATGGTGGGCAAGCATGACGAAACCGGCGCAAGGCTGATTTCCTGGATTGGCGAATTGTCGCCGCGGGCCCTCGCTTCCGTGCTGGCGCGCCGGCTCGATCCGATGTTTCCCGGCCTCAATCTCGCGGCCCGCGCAGCCGCCTTAATGCCGGAAGCGGCGCGCACGATCAACGTCAGCGGCGCAACACGCACGCCGTATTTCTGCTCCGGTTGCCCGCACAACACTTCGACAAAAGTGCCTCAGGGATCGAAGGCACTCGCCGGCATCGGCTGCCATTTCATGGCGAGCTGGATGGACCGCGAGACCTCCTCGCTGATCCAGATGGGCGGCGAGGGCGTGAACTGGGCAGCATCGTCGCGATTCACCGGCCACAAGCACATCTTCCAGAACCTCGGCGAAGGCACCTATTATCACTCCGGCTCGATGGCGATCCGGCAGGCGATCGCGGCTGGCGCCAACATCACCTACAAGATCCTGTTCAACGATGCCGTCGCGATGACCGGCGGCCAGCCGGTCGACGGCCCCGTCAGCGTGCATGCCATCGCACACAGCGTCCGCGCCGAAGGCGTGGCACGCATCGCATTGGTGTCGGACGATCCCGCGCAGTTCAGCCCGGCGGACCTGCCCAGCGGCGTGACCATTCACCCCCGCGAGGACATGGACGCCGTGCAGCGCGAACTGCGCGAGATCCCCGGCGTCTCGGTGCTGATCTATCAGCAGACCTGCGCTACCGAGAAGCGGCGCCGGCGCAAGCGCGGACAGATGGTCGATCCCAAGCGCTTCGCCTACATCAACGATCTCGTCTGCGAGGGCTGCGGCGACTGCTCGGTCGAATCCAACTGTCTCAGCGTCGAGCCGAAGGAGACGCCGTTCGGCCGCAAACGCCAGATCAACCTGTCGGCCTGCAACAAGGATTTTTCTTGCCTGAACGGCTTCTGCCCCAGCTTTGTTACCATCGAGGGGGCGACGCGTCGGAAGAAGAGCGCGAGCCAGATCGACGTAGCCGGCCGCGCAGCCACGCTACCCCTACCCGCGCCCGCAACACTCGACCGCCCCTATGACTTGCTTGTCACCGGCGTCGGTGGCACCGGCGTGATCACGGTCGGCGCGCTGATCGGCATGGCCGCGCATCTCGAGCGTCGCGGCGTCTCGGTGCTGGACTTTACCGGTTTTGCGCAAAAATTCGGGCCCGTACTGAGTTACATCCGCATTGCGTCAAGTCCCGACGCGCTGCACCAGGTGCGCATCGACCAGGGTGCGGCCGATGCGCTGATCGGCTGCGACCTCGTCGTCAGCTCTTCGCCGAAGGCGTCCGGCACCTATCGTCGCGGCACGCGCGCCGCGGTCAACACGGCGGAAATGCCGACCGGCGACGTTGTCCGCTTCCGCGATGCCGATCTCGCTTCGCCAGCTCGCCTGCGCGCAATCCGTCAGGTCGTCGGCAATGACAATCTCGACACGATCAATGCCAATGCGCTGGCCGAGCGCCTGCTCGGCGATGCTGTCTATTCCAACATCATCATGCTGGGCTTTGCCTGGCAACGCGGTCTGGTTCCGGTCTCGCTGCAGGCGTTGCTTCGTGCGATCGAGCTCAACGGCGTCGCCGTCGAGCGTAACAAGCAGGCCTTGGCCTGGGGTCGGATCGCCGCGGCCGATCCGGACTTTGTGCCGAAAGCAAACGGTGCGCCCGAAGCCGAGACGCTCGAGCAGCTCATCGCCCGGCGTGCTGAGTTCCTCACGGCCTACCAGAATGCGGCCTATGCGACGCGCTACCAGACGATCGTCGCAAAAGTGCGTAATGCCGAAGCGAACCTGAACAGCGAGGCGCTGACCGAGGCGGTCGCTCGCGCGCTGTTCAAGCTGATGGCCTACAAGGACGAGTACGAGGTGGCGCGACTGCACATGCGAATCGGCTTCCTCGACGAGTTGAAGGGCGAATTCGAGGACGGCTTCACAATCCAGTATCACCTCGCCCCGCCGTTCCTGCCGTCGCGGCGCGATGCACGTGGACGTCCGCGCAAACGTGTCTTCGGCCAATGGATCCAGATGCCTCTGGCCATGCTCGCGCGCTTGAAAGGGTTGCGCGGCACGCCGTTCGATCCGTTCGGCTATACCGCAGAACGGCGCGCTGAGCGCGAACTGATCGCCTGGTATGAGGGCCTGATCGAGCGGATGCTGGGCGAGCTCGACACGGCGCGTCTTCCGGATCTCGTTGCCGTAGCGAAGGCCCCCATGGACATTCGCGGCTATGGGCCCGTGAAAGAGGCTGCGATCGTGTCGGTCAAGACCGAGGTCGAATCCCTGCTCGCGCGGCCGAGAGCGGCGCGAGCGGCCTGAGCGCAGCGTCGCTCATGAATACGGGTTGATCAGCTTCTGCTGCTCGGCGCTGTGGTGCACGAGCAGGTCGATGAAGGTCCTGACTTTCGCCGACAGATGATGACGATGCGGATAGACCGCATTCATGGAGAGCTCGACCGTTCGATATTCCGGCAAGAGGCGGACGAGACGGCCGGCTTCGAGATCGTCCTGAATGAGAAACCCTGCCATCAGGCAGACGGCCGCACCCTCCAGGGCGACCTTGCGCAGTGCTTCGCCGCTATTGGTGACGAAGCTGCCCGAGATACGCACGGCGGCTGGTGTGCCTTTGCGATCAAGGAAACGCCATTCGTCGCCGAACGGATAGTTCAAATGCCGACCACAATTATGCCCGGTGAGCTCGTCGAGCTTCTGCACCCGGCCGTGCTTTTCGATGTAATCGTGGGAGCAGCACAGCACGTGACGCCAGGTGGCTAGGCTCCGCACGATCAGGCTCGAATCGGGCGGCGGGATCATGCGCAGCGCAACGTCGTAGCCTTCCTCGATGAGATCGACATCGGCCTCGCCCATGCGCAGATCGATCTTGAGCTCCGGATAGGTCGACAGCAGTTTCGCCACGACCGGGGCGACGAACGGCACCATATGGGTGGCGACGTGAATGCGCAGCGTGCCGCGAGGCACCGACTGCAATTCGCTCGCGATGTCGTCGGCCTGTTCGATGTCGGCGAGGATCTGGACGCAGCGGTCGTAATAGGCCTTGCCGATCTCGGTCAGATTGACCTTGCGCGTGGTGCGGTGAAGCAGCCTCACCCCGAGCCGGTCTTCCAATGCCTGAATGTGATTGCTCACCATGGTGGTCGACATGTTGAGCTTGCGGGCTGCTGCGGAGAAGCCACCGGTCTCGACCACCCGGCTGAATACTTCGAGGCTGGTCAATCGATCCATGCTTCCCTGCACCAGGATGTACGCATCAGCAGCAATCGCGCGACAGAGGCAGCAATCACTCTGGCGCAGTCGCGAGCCTGACCCGCTAGACATTGCGAACCAAGCCGATGGCTCCGATTATCCACTTGCAACGGATAATCCTTTCAGAATTTTGCCAATTATCATCCGGGCCGGCAAGACCGATAGTCTCAGCGAGCCGACAGGAGACCGCAATGTCCGAGATGCCCCGCACCGAGATCTTCCAGCAAGCGACTGAAATCACTCGCGATTGCTCCAAGGTGCCGCCAGCTATCCCGGCCCGGAACATGGTCCGGCGCGCGGCCTTGGTGCTCGCGCTCCTCGCGGGGACGACAGCCGTGGCCTACTACGGACACGATTACTGGACCAGCGGCCGCTACCTCGAGACCACCGACGACGCCTACGTGAAGGCGGACTCCACGATCATCGCGCCGAAGGTCTCCGGGTACATCGCAAAGGTGCTGGTCGGCGACAACGAGAAGGTCAAGGCAGGCCAGCTGCTGGCCAAGATCGACGACCGCGATTTCAAGGCGGCACTCGACCAAGCCCGCGCCGATGTCGCGGCTGCCGAAGCATCCGTACGCAACATCGATGCCCAGCTCGAACTGCAACAGCCGATCATCGAGCAAAGCACGGCTGATGTCGCTGCTGCGGATGCCAATCTGAAATTCGCGCAGGAGGAGCGCGCCCGCTACGACGACCTGATGAAGTCGGGCTCCGGCACGATCCAGCGTGCGCAGCAGACCGATGCGGCGCTACGCGCCAGCAATGCGCAATTGCAGCACGCCAAATCCGGCCTTCTGGCTGCACAGCGCAAGATCGACGTGCTCACCACGCAGCGCGCCCAGGCCGCGGCCCAGCTCGAGCGTGCCCGTGCGGTCGCGCAGCAGGCGGCGTTGAACCTGTCCTATACCGAGATTACCGCGCCGGTGGACGGCACGATCGGCGCCCGCAGCTTGCGCGTCGGCCAATACGTGCAAGCCGGCACGCAATTGATGGCGGTGGTGCCGCTCGATGCGGTCTATGTCGTTGCCAACTTCAAGGAGACCCAGCTCACGCATGTGCGGCCCGGCCAGCCGGTCGAGCTGCACGTCGACAGTTTCCGCAGTCGGACCCTGCACGGCCGTGTCGATAGCTTGTCGCCGGCGAGCGGGCTCGAATTCGCGCTGCTGCCGCCCGACAACGCGACCGGCAACTTCACCAAGATCGTGCAGCGCGTTCCGGTGAAGATCGTGCTCGACGACCACAGTCTCACCGGCCTGCTGCGCCCCGGCATGTCCGCGGTGCCGACCATCGACACCAAGGCGACGGTGCTGGCCGATCGCGAGACGGCCAAACGTCTCGCCAACAACGACTCCCGCCCCGACGGGAGCTGACGCCGGAAGGCTCCGGCAGGATTGTCAAATCCTGCCGGATGATCCTTCCAGGACTTCCTCGATTATCGAAATCGTCCGCCTATCGCATCCTGTCTCCGTACCCGAGACGAGGCTTCCATGAGCACGCTCCAACCCGCCCTCAACGTCGCATCCGCCGCCACCATTCCCACCCCCGCCGCTCGGGCGGTGCCCGCGAAAACCTGGATCGCTGTGATCGGCGCGACGCTCGGCGCCTTCATGGCGGTGCTGAACATCCAGATCGTCAACGCCTCGCTCGCCGACATCCAGGGCGCGATCGGCGCCGGCATCGACGACGGCGGCTGGATCTCGACCTCGTATCTGATCGCCGAGATCGTGGTGATCCCGCTGTCGGGCTGGCTCGCGCAGGTGTTCTCGATCCGAATCTATCTGCTCACCAATGCGATCCTGTTCCTGGCTCTGTCCGCAGCCTGCGCGCTGGCGCAGGATCTGTCTCAGATGATCGTGCTGCGTGCGATCCAGGGCTTCACCGGCGGCGTGCTGATCCCGATGGCTTTCACGCTGATCATCATGCTGTTACCGCGCGGCAAGCAGCCGGTCGGCCTCGCGCTGTTCGCACTGTCGGCGACGTTCGCACCGGCGATCGGGCCGACCATCGGCGGCTATCTCACCGAGAATTTCGGCTGGAAGTACATCTTCTACGTCAATTTGGTGCCCGGCGCGATCATGGTTGGCATGCTCTGGTACGCGCTCGAGGCCAAGCCGATGAAGCTGTCCCTCCTGCGCGAGGGCGACTGGGCCGGCATCATCACCATGGCGATCGGCCTTTCCGCGCTCCAGACCGTGCTGGAGGAGGGCAACAAGGACGACTGGTTCGGCTCGCCCTTCATCGTCAAGCTGTCGATCATCGCCGCCGTGGCGCTGACCGCCTTCCTCATCATCGAGCTCACGGTGAAGAAGCCACTGTTGAACCTGCGCCTGCTGGTGCGACGCAATTTCGGCTTCGGCATGCTCGCGAACTTCCTGCTCGGCATCGCGCTCTACAGCTCTGTGTTCATCCTGCCGCAATATCTGTCGCGCATCCAGGGCTACAATGCCGAGCAGATCGGCATGGTGCTGGCCTGGACCGGACTGCCGCAGTTGGTGCTGATCCCGCTGGTGCCGCGTCTGATGCAGCGCTTCGATGCGCGGATCATCATCGGCATCGGCTTCGCGCTGTTTGCGGCATCCAATTTCATGAACATCTACATGAGCAACGACTACGCCGCCGACCAGCTGCTGTGGCCCAATGTCGTTCGCGCGGTCGGACAGGCCCTGGTCATGGCGCCGCTGTCGGCCGTGGCGACCGCCGGCATCGAGGCCGAGAATGCCGGTTCGGCTTCCGGCCTGTTCAACATGATGCGCAATCTCGGCGGCGCGGTCGGCATCGCGCTGCTCCAGACCGTGCTGACCAAGCGCGAGCAGTATCACTCCAACGTGCTGATGCAGTCGGTCTCGGTATTCGGGCAGGCGACGCGCACGCGGCTGGAGCAACTCACCCAGTATTTCATCAACCACGGTGTCCTCGACCATGCGGACGCTGCGCATCGCGCCTATGTCGCGGTCGGCCGTATCGTGCAGAAGCAGGCCTATGTCCTCGCCTTCAGCGACACCTTCTATCTGCTCGGCATGGCGCTGATCGTGGCGCTGCTCGCCGTCCTCTTCCTGAAGAGGCCCGGCCACACCGCGGCCGGTTGTGCCCACTGATTTCACCCCAGCAAGCAAGGAGAACGACCATGAAGCCCCGTATGAACTTCTACCAGGCCGCACCCGACACGATGAAGGCGCTGATGGCGCTGGAAGAGCAGATCCAGTCGACAGGCCTGGAGAAATCGCTGATCGAGCTGGTCAAGATCCGGGCATCGCAGATCAACGGCTGCGCCTTCTGCATCAACATGCATACTGAGGACGCCCGCAAGCGCGGCGAGACGGAGCAGCGCATCTACCTGCTGAATGCCTGGCGCGAATCCCCGCTCTATTCCGACCGCGAGCGCGCCGCGCTGGCCTGGACGGAGGCGGTGACGCTGATCTCAGAGACGCACGCGCCGGACGACGTCTACGAACAGGTTCGCGCGCAATTCTCCGACGCGGAGACAGTGAACCTGACCATGCTGATCGGGGCGATCAACGCCTGGAACAGGATCGCGATCGCGTTCCGCGCGGTACATCCGGTAAAGGTGAAGGCGTCGGTGGCGTAGGGGCGTGCGCCTCAGCGCAGGTTTCGTACGGTGGGCAAAGGCGCACTTGCGCCGTGCCCACCATCTCTCCATGAATCCAACAGAAGACGTGGGCACGCCTCGCTTTGCCCACCGATAGCGGAGTGCGGCTCAGACCGCCGTCGCCTTGGCGAACTCCACGTAGATCTCGCGCAGCCGCGTTGCCATCGGGCCGGGCTCGCCATTACCGATCTTCTTGCCGTCGATCGCGACCACCGGCTGCACGAAGGAGGATGCGCTGGTGATGAAGGCTTCCTTGGCGGCAAGCGCCTCGGCGACGGTGAAGGACCGCTCTTCGACACGGAGCTGGCGCTCCTCGGCAAGCGCGATCACGGCTTTGCGGGTGCAGCCCGGCAGGATCGCGTTGGAGTTCTTGCGGGTGACGATGACATCGTCCTTGGTGAGAATGAACGCCGAGGACGAGCCGCCTTCGGTGACATAGCCGTCTTGCAGCATCCAGGCTTCGCCGGCGCCTGCTTCGGCCGCAGCCTGCTTCGCCAGCACCTGCGCTAGCAGCGCGACGCTCTTGATGTCGCGGCGCTCCCAACGGATGTCGGGCACCGTGATCACATTGATGCCGGTCTTTGCCACCGGAGCGTTGATGATGTCCTTCTCCGAGGTGAACATCACCAGGCTCGACTTGACGTCGCCCTTGGGGAACGGGAAGTCGCGGCCCTTGTCGGCGCCACGCGTGACCTGGAGGTAGACGAGGCCGCTTTCGAGCTTGTTGCGCGCGATCAGCTCCTTCTGCAGCTCGGTGATGCGCTCGACCGTCTCGGGCAGCTTCAGCTTGATCTCGCCGACAGACCGCTCCAGCCGCGCGAGATGCGAGGCATTGTCGACCAGCTTGCCGTCCAGCACCGCCGAGACCTCGTAGATGCCGTCGGCGAACAGGAAGCCGCGATCAAGGATCGAGATTTTGGCTTCCGAGAGCGGGACGAATGAGCCGTTGACATAGGCGAGCGGGTCCAAGGCAAGTCTCCTGGCGGGAAAGGGAATTTGGCCATCGGTATAGGAGATTTGCCGGGCCCGATAAACCCTCGATCCGTCATTCCGGGGCATTCGCAAAGCGAATGAGCCCGGAATCCATCTCACATCGCGTACGGCCGCCAAATGGATTCCGGGCTCGCGACTGCGTCGCGCCCCGGACTGGCAACGTCTAATGCGACAGAATCTTCGACAAGAACTTCTGCGCGCGGTCACTGCGGGGCTTGCCGAAGAAGTCTTCCTTCGGAGCGTCCTCGACGATTTCACCGCGGTCCATGAAGATGACGCGGTTGGCGACCTTGCGGGCGAAGCCCATCTCATGGGTCACGACCATCATGGTCATGCCTTCGCGGGCAAGATCGACCATGACGTCGAGCACTTCGCTGACCATTTCGGGGTCGAGCGCCGAGGTCGGCTCGTCGAACAGCATCACGATCGGATCCATCGCGAGCGCGCGGGCAATCGCAACACGCTGCTGCTGGCCGCCGGAGAGTTGCGCGGGAAACTTCTGCGCCTGCTCTTTAAGCCCGACGCGCTCCAGCAGTTGCATGCCCTTGGTGACCGACTTGTCGTGGCCACGGCCAAGCACCTTCTCCTGGGCGAGGCAGAGATTGTCGATGATCTTGAGGTGCGGAAACAGCTCGAAATGCTGAAACACCATTCCGACGCGCGAGCGCAGTTTCGGCAGATTGGTCTTGGGATCATTGACCTTGGTGCCATCGACCAGGATGTCGCCGCTCTGGAACGGCTCCAGCGCATTGACGCATTTGATCAGGGTCGACTTGCCCGAGCCGGAGGGACCGCAGACCACGACCACCTCGCCCTTGGTGACGCTGGTGGTGCAGTCGGTCAGCACCTGGAAACTCGGGCTGTACCATTTGTTGACGTGGCTGATTTCGATCATGTGTTTCTCAAGCGCCTCAGCAGTCTCGATTCACCTCTCCCACGGGGAGAGGTCGGCGCGAAGCGCCGGGTGAGGGGTACAGGTCCATCGTCGGGGCGAAACCCCTCACGCGGATCGCTCGCGCGATCCGACCTCTCCCTGTGGGAGAAGTGAAGGGCACCTCATTTCGGAATCTGGAGTTCACGATCCACCTAGCGAATGATGGCGATGCGCGCCTGGAGACGGCGGACGCCAAAGGACGCGATACAGGAAATGGTAAAGTAGACGACTGCTGCGAACAGGTACATTTCGACGAGGCGCCCGTCGCGCTGGGCGACCTTGCTCGCCGCGCCGAGGAAGTCGGTGATCGACAGCACGTAGACCAGCGAGGTGTCCTGGAACAGCACGATGGTCTGCGTGATCAGCACCGGCAGCATGTTGCGGAAGGCCTGCGGCAGCACGACGTAGCGCATGGTCTGGGCGTAGGTCAGGCCCAGCGCACTCGCCGCGGCCGGCTGGCCGCGCGAGATCGACTGGATGCCGGCGCGCATGATCTCGGAGAAGTACGCCGCCTCGAACATGATGAAGGTGATGAGCGAGGAGGCGAACGCACCGACGCTGATCGGGCGCGAGGCGCCGGTCAGCCATTGCCCGATATAGGGCACCAGGAAGTAGAACCAGAAGATGACCAGCACCAGCGGAAGCGAGCGCATGAAGTCGACATAGATGCCGGCGATCCGGCCGAGCAGCTTGAGGCCGGAGAGGCGCATCAGGGCAAGCGCCGTGCCGAAGATCAGGCCGCCGAGAGCTGCGAGCCCCGTCAGCGTCAGCGTGAACGTCATGCCCTCATAAAACAGGTAGGGCAGCGCGCGGCGGATGACGTCGAAATCGAAGTTGCCGAGCATGGCGCTATTTCCCCGTGATGTAGCCGGGGATCGCGACCCAGCGCTCGAGGAAGCGCATCGCGGTCACGACGACGGCGTTGACGAGGAGATAGAGGATGGTCGCGGCGGTGAAGGCCTCGAACACCTGGAACGAGAATTCCTGCATCGAGCGCGCCTGTCCGGTCAGCTCGAGCAGGCCGATGGTGATTGCGACCGCGGTGTTCTTGATGGTGTTGAGGAACTCGGAGGTCAACGGCGGCAAGATAATGCGGAAGGCCATCGGCAGCAGCACGTAGCGATAGCCCTGCACCGTGGTGAGGCCGAGCGCGGTCGCCGCCATCCTCTGCCCACGCGGCAGCGAGGAGATGCCCGCCTGCAACTGCACGGCCACGCGTGCCGACATGAAGAAACCGACGCCGATCGCAGCCGTCCAGAACGGCGCGTTCGGCAGCTGCTTCAGCCAAGTGCCCGCACCTTTTGGCAGCAGTTCCGGCAGCACGAAGAACCACAGGAACAGCTGCACGAGCAGCGGCATGTTGCGGAAGAACTCGACATAAAGGAAGCCGAACCAGTTGGCGCCCTTCGACGGCAGCGTGCGCATGACGCCGACGATCGAGCCGGTGATCAACGCGATGATCCAGGCCAGCGCCGCCGTCTTGAGAGTCAGCGCCAAACCCGACAACAGCATGTCGAGATAGGTGCCGGTCCCCATCGGGTTCGGCTGGAAAAAGATTCCCCAGTTCCAGTTGTAGTTCACGTGTCCCCCGCGCGAACGCGCCAGCCATGGATGTCCTGAGCGCCTATGCAAATGTCCGGCCACCCTGGTGTCAAGAGTGGCCGGACATGATCCCGATCGAAAGATCGAGGCTTTATCTTACTTGTAGTCGTCCGGGTTCGGCGAGTCCGTCGGCTTGGCGAACTCGTTCTTCAGCTCGGCCGAGATCGGGGTGTTGAGGTTCAGGCCCTTCGGCGGGATCTTCTGGGTGAACCACTTGTCGTAGATCTTCTGAGCCTCGCCCGAGGTGTAGAGCGCGGCGGTCGCAGCATCCACCACCTTCTTGAAGGCGGGATCGTCCTTGCGCAGCATGATGCCGTAGGGCTCGGGCTTGGAGAACGCGTCCTTGGAGACGGCGTAGTCGTCCGGGTTCTTCGAGCCGGCGACGAGGCTCGCGAGCAGGATGTCGTCCATCACGAAGGCGACCGCACGGTCGGTCTCGACCATCAGGAAGGCCTCGGCGTGATCCTTGGCCGGGATGATGTTTGCGCCGAGTCCCTTCGCGACGTTGGCTTCGGTGAGCTGCTTGATGTTGGTGGTGCCGGCGGTCGAGACCACGGTCTTGCCCTTGAGGTCGTCGATCGACTTCAAGCCGCTCGACTTCTTGAAGACGTAGCGGCTGGCGGTCAGGAAGTGGGTATTGGTGAAGGCGACCTGCTTCTGGCGCTCGGCATTGTTGGTGGTCGAGCCGCATTCGAGGTCGATGGTGCCGTTGGCCATCAGCGGGATGCGCGTCGCCGAGGTCACCGGGTTGAGCTTGACCTCGAGCTTGTCGAGCTTGAGCTCCTTCTTCACGGCCTCGACGATCTTGTAGCAGATGTCCATCGCGAACCCGACGGGCTTCTGGTTGTCGTCCAGATAGGAGAACGGGATCGAGGAATCGCGGAAGCCGAGCGTGATCGCGCCGGTGTCCTTGATGTTCTTCAGCGTGCCGGTCAGCTCCTGCGCCCCGGCCTGGCTGACGACGAAGGTTGCGGCGAGCGCGAGCCCGATGTGACGGAAATGTTTCACGTTTTTCTTCCCCTTTCGGATGATGCGGCCCGGATGCAAGCACAAATCGAGCCGGATTAGAATGTAACTTTCGGCTGGATTATCGGCTCAGGTTAACGGCGCCGGCAACTCGCCGAGATCCCAGAACAGCCCGGCCATCACCGTCAAGGCCTCTTCGGTCAACGGCAGCAGGATGTGCTCATTGGGCGCATGCTGGGAGCAGCCGGGATAGGAGTGCGGGACCCAGATCGTCGGCAGGCCCAGGACCTCGGAGAACACGTCATTGGGCAGCGAGCCGCCAAAGTTCGGCAGCACGGCCGGCGCCTTGCCGGTGGTCTCCTGCACCGAATCCGCCGCCCATTTTATCCACGGGCTGTCGAAATCGGTGCGCGATGCAGCAAAACTCTGCGCCGCGCGCACCTCGACCATTGGAAACCCCTTCTGGACCAGATGCGCGCGGATCGCCTCGATCAGCCCGTCAATTTTGGTGCCGACGACGAAACGCAGTTGCAGCACGGCACTGGCGCGGCCGGGAATGGCGTTCGCCGGCTTCTCGATATTGCCCGACGACATCGCCAGCACCTCGAGCGTATTCCAGGCGTAGAGCCGTTCGGCCGCCGACAACCCCTCCTCGCCCCAGTTCTCGGCCAGCGCCGGCTCGTCCGCTGTCGGCACCACCTCAACGTCGGCGAGATAGCTGCGGATTTGGTTGGTGAGCCGCGGCGGCTTCAGGGCCTCGAGCTGGAGGCGGCCATGACCGTCGACCAGGGTCGAGATCGCGTTGACCAGGATGGTCGCGGGGTTGGCGAGCACGCCGCCCCAATTGCCGGAATGATGCCCGCCATCGCGCAAATTCACGTCGAGATGAATGCGGATGCCGCCGCGGCAGCCTAGAAACAGCGTCGGCCGATCGGCCGACAGGCGTGGGCCGTCGGAGGCCATGAACAGGTCGGCCTTGAGCGCATCGCGATTGAGATCGCAGACCTTGCCGAGATCGGGCGAGCCGATCTCCTCGCCCATCTCGATGATGAACTTGGCGTTGAACCCGAGCTTGCCGCCGCGCGCGTCGCGCACCGCACGGAGCGCGGCCATGTTGATGCTGTGCTGGCCCTTGTTGTCGGCGGTGCCGCGGCCATAGAGGCGCGTACCCGCAATTGTCGTGCGCCAGGGATCGCGCCCCTCGCGCCACTCGCCTTCCATGCCGTCGACGACATCGCCATGGCCGTAGACCAGCACGGTCGGCGCGGACGCACTCTCGTGATGCTCGGCGAACAGGAACGGCGCCTTGCCGCTTGGGGATTCGACGATGCGGCTGGTGAAGTCGAGCGCGGCGAAGGCCGGCTGCATCTCCTGCTCCAGATAGGCTCGCAGCTCGGGGCCGCGCGACGGATTCTGGCTTTCGGTCCGATACGCGACGCGGCGGTCGAGTTCAGCGAGGAACGCACCGGATTTGAAATCGTCGCGGGCGCGGGCGATGGCGTCGGCTCTGGTCATTGCTTTCGTTTTCAAGGTTTCGATGCCGGCGAACGTAGCGAGGTACATAGGCCGTCGAAAGTGGCGGGGCGTTGGATCGTTCTTGGGCGGTTCTTGGGCGGTTCTTGGGATTTCGTTCTTGCTCGCTTGAGATTGGCTCGCCAAGCGCGGCGCACCGCTGATTTTGACCTTGCCAATCCCCAAACATATGCAAGAACTTCGCCAAGTTGGGGCGCACAAATCTATCATTCGAAGAGCGCTCAGTACAGGGCGCCGAGGGGACCAGCATGGCCAAAGAGATCAGGCTCAACGCCTTTGCGATGAATTGCGTCGCACACCAGTCACCGGGCCTTTGGACCCATCCGCGCGACCGCACCGCCGAGTATAACCGCCTGCCCTACTGGATCGATCTCGCCAAGACGCTGGAGCGCGGCCGTTTCGACGGGCTGTTCCTGGCGGACGTGCTCGGGGTCTACGATGTCTATGGCAACAGCCCTGACGCAGCCTTGCGCAATGCAGCACAGACGCCGTCGAACGAGCCGCTGCTGCTGCTCTCGGCGATGGCCGCGGTGACGCAAAATCTCGGTTTCGGCGTCACCAGCAATCTGTCGTTCGAGCCGCCCTACCCGTTCGCGCGGCGGATGTCGACGCTGGATCATCTCACCGAGGGACGCATCGGCTGGAACGTCGTCACCGGCTATCTCGACAGCGCCGCGCGCGGTGCCGGCAAGGACAAGCAGACCGGACATGACGACCGCTACGACATCGCCGACGAATATATGGAGGTGGTGTACAAGCTCTGGGAAGGAAGCTGGGAGGACGATGCCGTGCTGCGCGACCGGACGCGCGGCATCTTTACCGATCCCGCAAAAGTTCATCGCGTCAATCACGAGGGCGCGAACTACCGCATCAACAACACCATTCACCTCAGCGAGCCATCGCCGCAGCGCACGCCCGTGCTGTACCAGGCCGGCACCTCGCCGCGCGGCCGCCAGTTCGCCGCACGCCATGCCGAGTGCGTCTTCATGTCGGGACCGTCGGCCAAGGTGATCGCGCCGCGCGTCTCAGCGATCCGGCAAGAGGCCGCTGCGCTCGGCCGCAACCCGGCGGAGATCCTGATGTTCTCGATGATGACGATCATCCTTGGACGGACGGAAGCCGAAGCCAGGGAGAAATACGCCGACTGCCGCCGTCACATCAGCCCCGAGGGAGCGCTGGCGCTGATGTCGGGATGGACCGGCGTCGACTTCTCCGGCTACGACCTCGACCAGCAGGTGCGCCATGTCCAGAACGACGCCGGCCGCAGCGCGATGGACAACGTCACCCGCGCTGATCCTGATCGCATCTGGACGGTGCGCGATGTGATCGAGCATGTCGGCATCGGCGGCGCCGGTCCGGTCGTGGTCGGCACGCCCGAGATGGTCGCTGATAAAATCGAGGACTGGTTCGAGAAGACCGACGTTGACGGTCTCAACGTCGCGTTCGCGATCTCACCCGGCGATTTCGAGGACATCGCCGATATGCTGGTGCCGGAGCTGACCCGGCGCGGGCGGTACAAGAGCGATTATGCCAAGGGTACGCTGCGGGAGAAGCTGTTCGGTGAGGGGCGCGCGAGGCTCGACGGGCCGCATCCGGCCGCAGGGTATCGGGTGGGGAGGAAAAGATAGCCACCACGTGCCCCCGGGCTGAACATCAAGTCGGGCGCTGAGAACGTGGCGCCAGGCCGCCCTACACCTTCCCGTCCACCATCACCTCGATCAGCTTCGTCCCCGGCCGGCCGAACGCCGACGCCAGCGTCGCCCTCAGCTCGCGGGGGTCGCTGATCTTGATCGCCTCGCAGCCGAGCGCCTTCGCGATGCCGGCAA
Organism: Bradyrhizobium vignae; assembly: GCF_004114425.1. Taxonomy (GTDB): domain Bacteria; phylum Pseudomonadota; class Alphaproteobacteria; order Rhizobiales; family Xanthobacteraceae; genus Bradyrhizobium; species Bradyrhizobium vignae. The sequence goes on from NZ_RDQF01000003.1 coordinate 174,873, forward strand.
AATCCACGGGCGGATCGACGAAGTCCATGCCGACGTAATTGTCATCGCCATGGAAGGCGAGCAGCCGCTGCTTGATGATGCGATAGCCACCATTGTTGACGATGACGATGTTGAGCGGCAGCTTGTGATGCGCGGCCGTCCACAGCGACTGGATCGAATACATCGCGCTGCCATCGCCCGAGAAGCACACCACGGGGCGATCCGGATTGGCGATGCTGGCGCCGACTGACGCCGGCAGGCCCCAGCCGATGCCGCCGGAGGCAAGTCCGTGGTAGCCATAGCGATCGCGATGCGGCCGCAGCGCCGTGATCTGGCGGCTGGAGGTGAGCCCTTCATCGACGAGAATGGCATTATCAGGCATCGCCTCGACCATCTGCAGCACCAGAAAATCCGGATCGATTGGCGTGCGGGCGGCGCTCCTGCCGATCTGCTCGACGAGCGCGGCGCGGCGTGCGGTCCAGTTCTTCGGCGCGAGTTCGGCGAGACGTTGCTTCGCGCGGCCCGCGAGTGTCGCGCCGCCCATCTCCTTCAGCACGGGAATCAGCGCGCGCAGCGTTTCCTTCAAATCCGCCTTCAGCGCGATCTCGGCACCGTAGTTCTTGGCGATCTCCCAATCGACGAGACCGACCTGCACGATGCCAAGGCCATCCGGCAGCGCGTCCACTTCGCTGTAAACCGACATCCGCAGGGGATCGCCGCCCAGCGCGATCAGGAGATCGTACGGCGCAAGCGTATCGCGTGCGGCCTTCTGCACGCGCGCCAACGTGCCGATGAAGCTCGGACTCTCCGAGAGAAAGTGCGAGCCATAGGGCGTCGAGGATTGGTAGGCGGCCGCGCCGAGCAGCTCGGCCAACTCAGCCGCCTCGTTCAGAGCATCGCTCTTGACCACCTCGTCCATGGTGACGATCACAGGCCGTTCGGCTTTCAGCAGCCGTGCGGCAAAGGTCTTCAACGCTTCATCCGACGGCCTTGCACGCGCGTCGATGCGGGTGGAGCGGCCGAGATCGATGCCGGCTTCGCTGTTGAGGATGTCGCCGGGCAGCGAAATGAACACCGGCCCGGTCGGCGGCGTCATCGCCACCTTAGCGGCACGGCGCACGATGCGCGGCAGATCCTCCAGCCGCGTCACCTCGACCGCCCATTTCACCAGCGGCTCGGCCATACGCACCAGAGGACCATAGAGCACCGGCTCCATCAGGCCGTGGCCCTGCTCCTGCTGGCCTGCAGTCAAAATCATCGGCGTGCCCGTGAACTGGGCGTTGTAGAGCGAGCCCATGGCGTTGCCGAGGCCGGGCGCGACGTGAACGTTGCAGGCGACGAGCTTGCCGGAGGCGCGGCTGTAGCCGTCGGCGATCGCCACCACCAGGCTCTCCTGCATCGCCATCACATAGGTGAGATCGGGATGGTCCTTCAGCGCATGCATGATCGGCAGCTCCGTGGTGCCGGGATTGCCGAACAGATGCGAGACGCCCTCGTCCTTGAGCAGCGCGAGAAAGGCGGAGCGGCCGGTGATCTTGTTCTTCATGTTTCCTCCAGGAGCGGACGTTGCCGCAAGGACGGAGGCATGATGGCCGAAGTTTTGGGATGCGCGCAAGGAAGCGCGCTCATGGCTGCGTTGCGTGGAAGCCCCACTCTCGTGTCCCGGACGCGACGCAACGTGCAACGTTGCGGCGCAGGGCCGGGACACAGATATTCGCGCCGAGTTCGCTGAGGCATGGGCACCGGCTCAGCAGCCACCGCCGCACCGGACCATGCTTCGCATCGCAGGGGAGGCGCTGCGCCGCGTCCTGGGCACGAGAGCGGAGGTGCGGCTCGCACTATATCTCCTCGCGGCCCAGCTCGAACGGATCCTCGCCGCCCGCGCGCTTCTTCTTTTTCGAGCGCTGCCAGACCACGCCCGGAAAGCCCTTCAGCGGCACCAGCGGCTCGCCAGTATAGGCCCATTCCTGCAGCTCCTCGATCGCGATGTGATAGAGCGGTTGGCGGCCGGTGCGTTCGTTGAACAGGGCACGGGGAATGTTGACCATGTGCGGTCCGCGCGGACGTTCGTACATGATCGGCGTCCCGCAATGTGAGCAGAAGCTGCGCGCGGTCTTGGTTACCTTGTCCTCGTAGCGGGTGAGCACGGTCTTGCCGGACGTGATGCGAAAGCGCTTCTTCCAGCTACCGATATAGGTCGCGTAAGCTGCGCCGTGGGCGCGGCGACTGGCGGCGGAGTGATCATGCCATGCCCAGCGCGCGGGAACGTCGATCTCGAAGGTGACCTTGCCGCAGAGGCATTGGCCGGTGGCTATTCCTGCGGCGGCTGCGGCTTTGGCCATGGAAGTCTCCCCGTCGTCATTGCGAGCGCAGCGAAACAATCCAGGCTGCCTCAACGGAGAGATGCTGGATTTGCTTCGCTGCGCTCGCAATGACGGAATTTGTGGTGGTGGTCGGAGCAACACAAAAGTCCCGTACCCCGGATGGAGCGAAGCGCAATCCGGGGATCTTGACGCGGGGACGATCCCGGATTGCGCTGCGCTCCATCCAGGCTACGGCAGCGTCAGGTGGGCGTCAGCTCGTCATACACCGGATAATCCGTATACCCCTTCTCCTCGCCGCCATAGAACGTCGCGCGGTTGTACGGCGTGATCGGATAGTCGTGCTCCAGCCGCCGCGGCAGATCCGGATTGGAGATGAAGATGCGGCCGAAGGCAATGATATCGGCGTGTCCCTCGGCGATCGCCGCGTTTGCGGTCTCGCCGGTAAAGCCGCCGGCGGTCATCAGCACGCCACTGTAGAGTGGGCGGAACAGCACCATCGCCGACGGCACATTCTCCCAGTGCACGTCGGCGCGGCCGGCGCCGCTCGAGCGCGGCTCGATGAAGTGCAGGTAGGCCAGGCCGAGCTTGTCGAGCGCCTTCACGACATGGGTGTAAAGCGGCATCGGATCGGGCTCGCCGGAATCATTGGCGATGCCATGTGGCGACAGCCGGACGGCGACGCGGTTCGCGCCCCAGACGTCGATCGCGGCCTGCGTGACTTCGAGCAGAAGGCGCGCGCGGTTCTCGATCGAGCCGCCATATTGATCGGTGCGCTGGTTGCTGCGCGACTGCAGGAACTGCTCGAGCAGATAGCCGTTGGCACCGTGGATCTCGACGCCGTCGAAGCCCGCGGCAAGCGCGTTCTTGGCACCCTGCCGGAACGCCTCGATGATGTCCTTGACCTCCTCGGTCTCCAGCGCGCGCGGCGTCTCGTAGTCGGCGATCTTGCCGTCGGCCGTCATCGCCTTCATGCCTTCGGCCTTGATCGGGATGGCCGAGGCCGAAACCGGCAGCGCACCGCCGTGGAAAGAAGAGTGAGAGACGCGGCCGACATGCCAGAGCTGGAGGAAGATGATGCCGCCCTTGGCATGCACGGCATCGACCACCTTGCGCCAGCCCGCCACTTGCGCCTGCGAATAGATGCCGGGTGTCGCCGGGTTGCCGCGGCCATGCGAGAGCACCGGCGAGGCTTCGGCAATGATCAGGCCGCCTTTCGTCGCGCGCTGGCGGTAATATTCAGCATTGAGCGGACGCGGGGAAAAGCTGTCGCGCTCGGCGCGCATCCGGGTGAGCGGTGCCATCGCCACGCGGTGTGCAAGTTTGTACGGACCAACCTGCAACGGTTGAAACAACGCTTCGAATTTCATGTGGGCCCCGAACGACTAGGAAAGGACACGGATCATATAGCGAGGGGCAGCGACCGGAAAAGGTGCTGCCCCGCGAAGGCAGATATTCCCTTCCGCGGAACACGGGAGGGATATGGATCTTACGCCGTCTTGATCCAGACAGCCTTCACGTTGAGATATTCCTCGACATGCTGCTTGCCGGACTCGCGGCCGTAGCCACTCATCTTGTAGCCTCCGAACGGCACGGCTGGATCCATCGCCTGGTAGCAGTTCACCCACACCGAGCCAGCACGCAGGCGCTTCGCCACTGCATGGGCCTTGCTGACGTCGCGCGTCCACAGACCGGAGCCGAGGCCGAAGGTGGTGTTGTTGGCGCGCTTGACCAGCTCGTCCATGTCCTTGAACGCGATCGCGGAGATGACCGGACCAAAAATCTCCTCCTGCGCGATGCGCATGTCGTCCTCAACGCCCGCGAACACCGTCGGTGAGACGAAGAAGCCCTTCGACAATGCGCCCTCGGTGACGCGCCCCCCGCCGGCGAGCGCCTTGGCGCCTTCCTTCTGACCGATGTCGAGATAGCCGGTGACGCGCTCGAGCTGCTGCTCGGAGACGAGCGGACCGATCTGCACGTTGGGATCGAGGCCGTTGCCGACCTGCAGCTTCTTGCCGAACTCGGCGACGCGACCGACGAATTCGTCATAGATCGATTGCTCGACGAACAGGCGCGTGCCGGCGCTGCAGATCTGACCCGAATTGGCGAATACCGCCATCGCCGCGCCCGGCACCGCCGCGTCGAGATCGGCATCCGCGAACACGATGTCCGGCGACTTGCCGCCGAGCTCGAGCGAGACGCGCTTCAAGTTGCCGGCCGAGGCGCGGATGATCGACTGGCCTGTCACATGCGAGCCCGTGAAGGCGACCTTGTCGACATCATGATGCGAGGCCAGCGCCGCGCCCGCGGTCTCGCCGCAGCCGGGAACGACGTTGACAACGCCCGGCGGAATGCCCGCTTCCATCGCGAGCTCGGCGATGCGCAGCGAGGTCAGCGGCGCCTCTTCGGCGGGCTTGAGCACCACGGTGCAGCCGGTCGCGATCGCCGGGCCGATCTTCCAGATCGTCGCGGTCAGCGGGCCGTTCCACGGGATGATGGCGCCGACGACACCGACCGGCTCCTTCAGAGTGTAGGAGAAGATCTCGCCGGGCAGCGAGTTCTCGATGGTCTCGCCGTGGATTGCCGTGGTCTGGCCGGCGTAATAGCGCAGCATGCCGATGGCGCGCAGGCGATAGGCGCGGGTGCGGCTGAGAGGCGCGCCCATGTCGAGCGTGTCGAGCTGCGACAATTCGTCGAAGTTCTTCTCGACGAGGTCGGCGAGCCTCAAGAGCAGGTTCTGCCGCTCGAACGGCTTGACGTTGCTCCACGGACCTTCGAACGCGCGGCGAGCGGCGGCAACGGCACGATCGATGTCTTCCTTGTCGCCTTCGGCGACCGTTGCAAGCAGCTCGCCGGTTGCGGGATTGCGGGTCTCGAAGCGCTTGCCTGAGGCGGCGTCGACCCACCTGCCGTCGATCAGCATCTGCTTGTAGGACCCATTTGCGAACGGATGGCGCGTGATCGGAATAGCCTGCGACACAGCCATGGCTGCACTCCCTGTCAGGTTATTGATTGGCTCGATCTGGGCGGGATCGTTCGATCGAGGATACAGCCGTGGCAGATAGGCGTAAAGGCAGCACGGACCGAAGACCTCCCATGCCGACTTGTGCAGGGTCGCACTGCTGTCATGTTATAGCTCGACGAGAGCGTTCCACGGAGACCATCCATGCCACATCCCGCCATCACCAAAGACAATGTTGCCGTGATCACGGGTGGCGCATCCGGCATCGGATTTGCCGCTGCCATCGCCTTTGCGCGCGCTGGAATGAAGGTGTGTATCGCCGATGTCGACGAGACACGGTTGGCAGAAGCTGCAACAAGACTGTCATCCGTCACGGCTGCCACGAACGTGATGACTCTCGCCGTCGATGTCAGCGAGATCGAAAGCGTGACGGAACTGGAGCGCGCAGTACGCGAGCGGTTTGGCGGGACCGACATCCTCATGAACAATGCCGGAATCCAGCCGGGCAGCACGCTGTTCGGCGAACCCGATCATTGGCAGCGCATCATCGGCGTCAACATGTGGGGCATCATCAACGGCTCGCGGATCTTCGCGCCGAACATGATCGCACGCGGCAGGTGTGGCCTCATCATCAATACCGGCTCCAAGCAGGGCATCACCACGCCACCGGGCGATCCCGCCTACAATGTCTCGAAGGCCGGCGTGAAAGCGTTCACCGAGGCGCTCCAACACGAGCTGCGCAACAGCAAGGACTGCCACATCACGGCTCATCTGTTGATCCCGGGCTTCGTCTTCACCGGCCTCACCGCCAAGGGACGCACCGAGAAACCGGCCGGCGCCTGGACGCCGGAGCAGACGGTCGATTTCATGCTGGCGCGGCTGGAGGCCGGCGATTTCTACATTCTTTGTCCGGACAACGACGTGCCGCGCGCTCTCGATGAGAAGCGTATGCTCTGGGCCGCCGGCGACATCATCGAGAACCGCCCGCCATTGTCGCGCTGGCACCCGGATTACGCGGATGCGTTCAAGAAGTTCGTGGAGGCGGAATAGCAATCAGACCCTCATGGTGAGGAGCGCGCCCTTGCGCGCGTCTCGAACCATGCAGGCCCGGCTGGGGCCTCTATCCTTCGAGACGCCCGCTTTCAGCGGGCTCATCAGGATGAGGGTCGGAGTGTTCGCGCCCGCAAGTTTCGCGCAAACGCCCTACAGCGTCTCCTGCTTGTGCCCGCAATTCTTGCAGGCGAACTTGACGCGGGTCTGCCCCTTCTCCGCCTGCACCCGGTTCGGCGCGCCGCACTTGCCGCAGACGGCCTCGATGCGGGTGGTGCCCTGCTTGACGACGATGGTCTTCTTTTCCATCGATTCGCGGATCAGGCGTTCGGCCTCCTCGCGCAGGGATTGTTTCGACAAAGCTCGTCTCCGCCTCTGGAAAGCGCGAGAGCCATATCGCACCCGCGGTCGAAGCACAATGCGTGATGGAGATCGCAGCCGGTCAAGACGTCATTCGGATAGTTGCCGAGCGCAGGCGAAGACGCGGTAGAACTGCGCGCCGTCGTAGGCGACCAGCAGCAGATCGACTCCGGCGTTGATCGCTTCCGCCACGGCCTTGCAGACACTAACGCAAGGCAGTCTCCTGATCGATCCCGACCAGCACGTGGCGTCCTTCGCTGGCGCACCGCTCAAACTGACGGCGATCGAGCTCGGCATTTTGCGCGCGTTCCTGACGCGTCCGACCTCGGTGTTCAACCGCGAGCAGCTGATGCGGGCGGCCTATCAGCTCAACATCCAGGTCTCCGACCGCACCATCGACAGCCGCATCCGCAACATCCGCGCCAAGCTCGCGGCACTTTCCTGCGACAACGTGATCGAGAAGGCGCTGATCGTGCTGTCGCATCTCGCCGACAATGCGATGCGGCACAAGGCGCAGACGATCAGGCTCGAGGCGGCGGACGAGCGTACGACCTTGCGGCTGACCGTGAGCAATGACGGCGAACCGATCTCGGCCCCGAACCGCGACCGGATCTTTGACGCGTTCTTCACCACCCGCCGGGACCAGGGCAGCACCGGGATGGGGCTGGCGATCGCGCGTGCGGTGATGGCGAGCCATGGCGGCTCGATCAGGCTGAAGCCGACCGACGGGGGCGCGGCCTTCGAGCTCCAACTCCCTCTGGCCTAGATCGCGAACACCCAGGCGGCAACAATGGCGCCGATGGTGACGAGACCGGCGATGGTCCAGCCGGCGGCGTATTCCAGCTCAGGATGACCGGTCGCGCGCATGATCTCAACCGGATCGGCGGTATGCTTCTCTGCCATGACAGCCTCGCACGTTTCTTCCCGCGTCTTATGTAAGTCGCACCAGCCGTCTTTAGGTTCCATCACGGAAATGCGAGAAATGACGCAGCTTGGTTTGTTCGCCGATGCGCAGGCAGGCCCAACCGGTCTTCGCTATACGAACAATTTTATCGGTGCCGCCGCCGAGCAGGATCTGATTGGCCGCATCGCAGCATTGCCGCTCCGGCGCTTCCAGTTCGGCGCCTTCGAGGGCAACCGCCGCGTGGCATCGTTCGGCTATCGCTACGACTACGCGCTGCAGCGGCTCATCGAGGCCGAGCCGATCCCGGACTGGGTGCGGCCGGTCGCGCGCCAGGTCGAGGCATGGGCGGGGCTCACAGAGGGCAGCGTCCGGCAGGTGCTGTGCACCGAATATGAAGTTGGCGTCGGCATCGGCTGGCATCGCGACAAGCCGCATTTCGACAAGGTCCTCGGCCTATCGCTGGGCGCTCGTTGCAAATTCCGCTTCCGCCGCCGCAACGGCGACAAGTGGGAGCGCCACGCGCTCGAAGCCCTGCCGCGTTCGCTCTACATGATGGACGGTGAGGCGCGGTCGCAATGGGAGCACAGCATCCCGCCGGTCGAGGCGCGTCGCTACTCCATCACTTTCCGGACGATGAAGCCGCGATAAGCAGGCGGTCCAAAACAAAAACTGCGAAAACAACCCCATGCACAGTAGAAAGCCGTTGCCGGCTCGAGACCGGGCGACGCCGGACAACGGCCTGATGAATCGAGACAAAACGGCTGCTCCGCGCAATCCTCCCGGGCCCCGCGAAGCTGCCTTCCAAATGCGGCGACATGCCAAGCGCCTGGTCCGTGCTGGCCGAAGGTGCCGCGAATTCGCCTCAAGCCCAGCCGACTAATGAGGCGAATTGAAAAGACAGGCCAGATCAGCGAGCCAATATGAGCCCCGCAAGGCCGGCATCATCATGAAGAATTGTCTGACATTTTTCCTGCTTCTGACCATGACCACGGCCTCCGCGCACGGACCTGTGCCGGGCCGGCTGCCGCCGCCCTCCGGTCTCGTGCAAGTGGGCCTGACCGATTCCGACACCACCGCCGGCGGCACCGCGCGGCTATGCGAGCAGGTCACCTTCTCGCGCGGTCTGCGCTATGGCGAGACCGAGGCCAATGCGCTGGATGTCGCGACCAGCGCCACCAAGGCGGACACACCGCGGCCGGTGCTGCTGTTCGTGGCGGGGGATACCTTCACCGGCGACCGCGCCGCGCCGGAGCTGTCGCGCCAGATCCAGGACCAAGCCATGTGCTTTGCGGCGCGCAACGACATGATCGGGGTCCGCGTCAACTATCGCCTGGCGCCCTCGGCGACCTGGCCGGCCGGCGCGTCCGATGTGGCGGCGGCGCTGTCCTGGGTCCACGGCAATATCGATCTCTTCAACGGCGATGCTCGCGAAATCGTCGCGGTCGGCTACGGCGCCGGCGCCTTCCATGTCGCCACCCTGCTGGCGCATCCCGAGCTGCAGACCGACGGCGCCGACGTCGCCGGCGTCGTGCTGGTGTCCGGGATCTACCGCGTCGGCAAGGACGCGAGCGACAGCGAGAAGGCCTATCTCGGCCCAGATGCCACCCAATACGACAAGCGATCGGTCTTCCCCGGCATCCTCAATGTCGACGTGCCGATCGTGCTGGCCTGGGCCGCGGACGATTCCGCCGGCCTCGTCGCGCAAGGCGAGACCCTGAAGAAGACGCTGTGCGGCGCGGGCCATTGCCCGCGCAGCGCATTGCTGCGCAGCCGCGACGGCATCGCGGCCGCGTTTGGCCTCGATGGCTCGGGCGATAGTCTTGCGGAGCCGACGCTGCTGCTGGTGCACCAGCTCGAGGCGCGGGGTTTGCCGTAGCAGGCGTGTCAACACGCCTGCCATTTCGTTCGGCCCTGCGCCGGGTTGAAGCGGACTCGCCCAGCCATACGATCGCCAAACGCTCGACCTACACCAACCCGCCTTGCTGCGGATTGAGCCGACCTTGTTGGGGGCCAACGACAAGGTGTCGAGCATGCGCGTCACCGGCAGACTGCTGTTCGTTCTGATCGTTGCTTCGGCCTCGCTTGGGGCGATGTCGCTGCAACACACCGAGCAACCCGCAACCGACAAGGAAATCCGAATCGGCAATGTCATGCCTTATTCGGGACCGCTGTCGGAGTTCGGCGCGATCGGCCAGGCTGAGGCCGCCTATTTCGACATGGTCAACGCGCGTGGCGGGATCAACGGCCGCAAGATCCGCTTCATCACCCGCGACGACAATTCCGATCCGGGAAGCGCGCTGGAGCTGACGCGCAGTCTGGTCGAGAGCGAGGACGTCCATCTGATGTTCGGCTCGTTCGGCACGCCCGGAAACCTCGCGACTCGCCGGTATCTGAACGAGAAGAAGATCCCGCAGCTGTTCGTCGCCTCCGGCGATGAGGAGCTGAGCCAGCCAAGCGCGTTTCCCTGGACCATGGGCTGGCAGCCGTCGTTCAGGTCGGAGGGGCGGATCTATGCCAACTACATCCAGGCCTACTACCCCCAAAAGAAGATCGTGGTGCTCTGGCAGAACGACCAGTTCGGGCGCATGCTCTACAAGGGCATCCAGGAAGGCCTTGGCGATCTCAACCGTCACGTCCTCGTCGACATCGCCTTCGACATTGGCGATGAGCATCTCGACGGGCACGTCTCGATTCTCAAACGCGCCGGCGCCGACATCTTCGTCTTTCTCGGCGTGCCGTCGACGGCGTCCAAGGTGATCAAGCTGGCGGCGTCGCTCAACTGGCATCCGGTCTTCATCGTCAACGATGCCTCCGCCTCGATCGCCAATGCGATGGCGCCCGCGGGCCTCGAGAACTCCGCCGGCGTGATCTCGGCGGCCTTTCTGAAGGACCCGAGCGATCCCGCCTGGAAAAACGATTCCGCCATGAAGGACTGGTTCGCCTTCATGGACAAATACCATCAGGTCGAAAGCACCAACAACAGCGCCGCACTCTATGGCTACGCCGCGGCCGAGGCGCTGACGCAGGTGCTGACGCAATGCGGCGATGATTTCTCGCGCGACAATATCATGCGTCAGGCGGCTTCGCTCAGGGACTACCAGCCCTCGGTCGCCTTGCCCAACATCAGGATGAACACCTCGCCGGACCGCTATCTGCCGATCAGGCAGATGCGGCTGGTCCAGTTCGACGGACGCTCGTGGCAGCCCTTTGGTGAGGTGATCGAGACGGCGTTCACGGAAGGCGCGGCGCGGTGAATCACAAACCCGCGCAACCCCCATTTGGTGGTGGCCGGGCCAGGCGCCTTTTCGTTTCCTCACGGATGTTTAAGATCGGTCGCAACCTGCATCTGCTCCGCCGGGAGACTCCATGACCGAGACCATCCGCATCAAACGCTTCCACGCGCGGCCCGTGATCGTGCCGATGAATCTGCCGCTCCAGACCTCGACCGGCGCAGTCGCCAAGGCGCCGCTGGTGCTGATCGACTGCGAGACCGATCAGGGCGAGACCGGCCATGCCTATCTGTTCTCGATCACGCCCTCGGCCTTGAAGCCGCTGACGGCGATGGTCACCGAAATGTCGGACTTGCTCGCCGGCGACGAGCTGCTGCCGTTCGAGATCGAACGCAAGCTGACCCAGCGCTTCACCCTGCTGGGCCTCGCCGGTCTGCAACGGCTGGCCCAATCCGGCATCGACATGGCCGCCTGGGACGCGCTGGCGCGCAGCAACGCCCTGCCGCTGGTGCGCCTGCTTGGCGGCACGCCGAAGCCGGTGAGGGCCTACAATTCGAAAGGCCTCGGCATCATGCCGGCCGGCGCCGCGGTCGAGGAAGCCCACAAGCTGCTCGCTGAAGGATTTCAGGCCGCCAAAATCCGCGTCGGCCGGCATGATGCGCGGGAGGACCTCGCCGTGGTGCGCGCGGTACGCAAGGCCGTCGGCGACCACGTGACGCTGATGTGCGACTACAACCAGGCGCTGACGGTGACCGAGGCCATCCGCCGCGGTGAGATGCTCGACGACGAGGGCCTCACCTGGATCGAGGAGCCGATCCGCCACGACGACTATGCCGGCTGCGCCCGCGTCGCGGACGCGCTGCATACGCCGCTGCAGATCGGTGAGAATTTTGACAGCGCGTTTTCGATGCAGTCCGCGCTCGCGGCGGAAGCCTGCGATTACGTGATGCCGGACGTGCAGCGCATCGGTGGCGTCACCGGCTGGCTTCGCGCCGCCGCGCTGGCGCATGCCGCCGGCATCGAGATGTCGACGCATCTGTTCTCGGAGGTGAGCGCGCATTTGCTCTGCGTGACGCCGACCGCACATTGGCTGGAATATGTCGACTGGGCCGATGCGGTGCTGGCAACGCGGCTGCAGATCAAGGACGGCTTTGCACTGCCGAGCGAAGAGCCCGGCAACGGGATCGCATGGGATGAGGCGGCGGTCGCCAAATATCTCGTTACATGAGGCCGCCTGTCGGCGCGTCGATCACCGATCGTCGGGTCTACGACCGAACGGCGGCAATCATGCTCAGCTCGACGGGAGCCCGACGAGGCTCGCCTGCGCGTATTGCGCAGCGGCGGTGCGCGCGATAACGCTTCCCCATGAGCACATGGCGGCCACATCCCCGCATCCGCGTCGTCGCAATCGGCCTGCACTGGCGCGACGGGCGGCTGCTGGCAGCCGAGGTGCGCGACGATGCGGGCCGGATCAAGGGCGTGCGCCCGCTCGGCGGCGAGATCGAGTTCGGCGAGAGCTGGCACGCGGCGCTCGTGCGGGAATTCAACGAAGAACTCGGCATCGACGTCACCATCGCCAGCGAGCCCTTGCTGCTGGAGAACATTTTTGTGCATGAGGGATCGACCGGCCACGAGGTGATGTTCGTCGCGGAGGTCGCGTTTCCAGAGGGCGCCTTCGCCGGCCAGGACCGCATCGACTTCCGCGAGGACAACGGAGAAGAGATCGTCGCCCGCTGGTTCGACCTTGCCGATCTCGACCTGGATGGCGGACCGAGCCTCTATCCGACGGGCCTGAAGGACGTGCTGCGCGGCAACGGGTACAAGACGAATTGAACACGATGCTGCCTCGCATGAGCGCGCTGGCGAGGATTGGCTAATTCTCAGCCGGGTAGGCCAGGCGGCCGTCAGGCACGAGCCGCGCCGCCGGATTCATTTCAGCCTGTTCGACCTGCCCGGGTCCCAGAATGTGAAACACGGTCTCGCCGGCTGCGAGCAAGTAGTCCGTGATGATCCGCCGGTGGCATCGCCACCACAATGTTTCCGCGCACATGATGGCGCAGCGCCGGGTACGCCCGAGCTCGCGCAAATGAGCGAGGCCGTCGCGAAAGGCCGCGCTCATGGCGTGGTCAGCGTAATTGTGAAAGCTGCCGTTCTGCCAGAACGCATTGGTCTCGCGCGGCACCTCGCGCGTGCGGCTGCGCAGGCCGCCGAGAGCGGCGATGTGCTCATAGCCGATCGAAACAGCCGCCAACGATTGCGGCAGCGTCTCGCGATTATACTGCGGGTTGGTCCGCGAGCGGGGCACGGTGCGAACGTCGGCGACGAAGCTGACCGAGGTGCCCTGCAACAATTCGACGAATTCCTCGATCGAGCGTCTGGCATGGCCGATGGTGAAGAAGGGATGGGCCATGGGCAGCTCGTCGACTCCCGCTGTGCCGCTCAGCTTCGCAGCAACCGCAATGCCCGGCCCTTGTGCAGGGCGACGTGGTCGGTCGTGTCGCTCTTGATCTCGTATTGCGGATCGTCCGGGCTCGCATGGTGAGTGTGGCCCTTGTAGTCGACGTCCCCAGTGTGGACGCGCAGGATATGGCCGCGTACCCGGCCGGCCTCGGAATTCCAGCTGACGTGATCGCCGCGCTTGAAGGATTTTGTGGAGGGCTTCGGCATGGCGGTACAATGCCGGGGGGCTCGGGGCGTTCCAGGAAACCAAGCTGGCGGCACCAGTCCGTCTTCGCTCTGCGAGCGACGCCGGACACGCTTACGTCGAGATTTGGGTGGCTTGCCGAGCCGAAGCTCGCGGCGGCAGCCCGCCTGTGCCCTTTGGGCTTCGGCGTGGCATCCTTCTCTCGCTTCGCGAGCGAAGGATGGTGGGCACGACAGGGATCGAAAATGATCACTGCGATACCGCGCCCTGATAACCCGTTGATCCAATGCGATGTTTATATCGCGCGAGAAGCCGCCGTCAAATCTCGTTACACACCGTGTTGCACACTTTGTTGGAAAGCTATACGTAATAGGCCGCTGCCGGAACGGGGTGGAAACCGAACCGGCAGCGGGTAGACCTGCTGCTGTAAGCCCTTGCAAGAACTGCGCAGCCACACCCTCCCTTCTGGAAGGGGAGGGTGGCCTCCCTTCTGGAAGGGGAGTTACGGATCGCCCAAGAGGGCGAGCGCATTGATCACGTTGCCAATGCGAGCGGCCTCCGTTTTCGTGAGATCGCTGGGCAGGCCCACAACCTTCACCACCACGTCGGGACGAATCGGGATCGGAAAGACAATTTCCGAAGGACTGAGAAACACGCCTGTTGTCTGTGGCGTGGACTGATCGACGCTGCCTGCAACTTCCTTGGCTTGGGAAGCTGCTGGCTTGCTTGTGCGCGTCACCGGCTTCGACGCGTTAGCGATTTTGAAGTTCAACGGATCAGCGCGGTACTTCCGAAAATCATCAATCGAGCCAGCCACGCGAGACTTATAGACACGAACACTCTCCGGCTTGAACTCAGCGCCGCGCTTGTTGAGGAAGCGCATCGAAACCTCATCAAGATTGAGGCTGGTCACATCGGTAAGCTCAGCCTCGTCCAGAACGCTGAATAGCGTCCGGATGGCAGCCTTGCGGCCATTGACCGTTCCAACGGTCATCAGTCCCTTCGAAGCGAGGAAATCGAGGAAAGCCAGAAGATCGGTCTGGGAATTGCTGTTCACGGCCTGTCACCCTTAATCGATGTCACAATAATAACTCCCATCATCCGAGTTCACAAGATGTACGTACAGACTGTAACTTGTACAGATATACTGAGTCTAACTAACTGATTATACTAATGTAATCGAGTTACAGGACATCAATCCTAACCGGAAACACTATTCACAAGACCGTGATAGTTGCCCCGCGAGATCCGTTCGATCATACGCCTTTCCGTTCTGGCCGTTCGGTTTTTTTCAGAAAAATGCGCGTTAGTGGCGGTATATTGGGGATAACAGCGCTCCCCCGGTGGGTAACATCCCTCCCTCAGATGAGCGCCCGAATCACATTGGCCGCGTTATCGCTTTCCTTCTCCCTCATATAGATTGATTCGCTGCGCCACGAACGTCGCGGAATCACCGGCCCGTCCCGGTACCATTCGGGTATCCTCTAATCGGACTACTCGACAGGCGGTCTGATAAATCGGATTGACAATTCAAAACGGACTGATACCAATCAGACCATTCAAATCGGACTGATGGGGTTCAGGGATGTTTGTTCGGGCTTACCTTCGCGCTTCCACTGATGAGCAGGACGCCAGCCGAGCCAAGGATCAACTCAAGGCGTTCGCCGCTGAGCGCGGACTGTCGATTGCTTGCTGGTATGTCGAGAACGAAAGCGGTGCCTCACTGTCGCGCCCGGAGTTGTTCCGGCTGCTGGCTGATGCCTCGCCTGGTGACGTTCTCTTGGTCGAGCAGGTTGACCGGCTCTCACGTCTCACCGCAGCGGATTGGGAACGGCTCAAGGCCGAACTGAGCGCTCGCAAGGTGCGTGTCGTTGCCTTGGACTTGCCCACGTCTTGGATGATGACCACTGGCAACGGTGATGAGTTCACCGGGCGTCTGTTCGATGCCATCAACAACATGCTCCTCGACATGCTGGCCGCTGTCGCCCGCAAGGACTACGAGGATCGCCGCCGTCGTCAGGCTCAAGGACAGGCCAAGGCCAAGGCCGAAGGCAAGTACAGGGGACGCCCTGAGGATACGGAGCGCAATGATCGTATCTTGCGTCTGCTGGCGGCGGGCCACTCATGGAATGAAATAATGGAATTGATCGGATGCAGCCGCACTACGATGGCGAGGGTGGCGAAGAGGCTGGCACAGGCTGGTATGGTCAAGGCGGGCTGAGCGGGCAATGAAACTGAAAAGACCGCCAACAGCCCTGTACATGCCGAGCCGTGACGAGCTTGCCGAGTTAGACAAGCTGGAGGATGACGACATCGAAGCGGCGCTGGAACTGAACTTCGCCGCTGACGACGTGGTGACAACGAACCACGCCATTCGGGAGAGCCGCGAGGCCGCTCTGGACGGAGAGTTATCCGAATGGGATGGCGGGCTGGAAATCATCCTTGCCGCACTGGAGGAGGCTGAACCCGGCTGGCGCTGGTCAGAGCAACGGATCGTTGGATACCACGACGAGGATTGGGATGACCCGATCTATGATTGGGAGATGCCGCCGCTGCCGGTGCCGCCCAAGCTCACACCAGAAGAGAAAGCCGCCAGAGATCGGGCCACAGAGGAGGAATTGCTTGCTTCCGAGCGGGAGCTATTCGGGCCATACCACGTGGATCGGAACTCTGATCCGAGCAGGCCGGTCAAAGGTTCGCAGTGGTTGGCCCACGGCAAGAACGAGAAGGCAAAGGCCAAGCCGAAGGGCGGTCGGAAGTCGCGGAAGAAACCCGTGTTCTGGTCTCCCAAGAAGGTCGATTGATCGTTTGGGTTGTTGCCTCTGTACGGCTCTGCGGCGGTCGCTGAGGGTCGCTCCACGACAGGGTAGCATCTCTGCCGTTTTTTAGAATGGCTCACTGGTGACTCGCTCTGCGGGCCTGAGAGCCTCCTCCCTTTCACGAACAACAAGTTGCCCCAACCGTTCAATCCGCGCCGGGAAACCGAAGGCGTGGAACCGGGGCGCTTTTCAACCTGTGAGCGTCCGTTTTGTAGGCGGTTTTGCAAACAGATAGGGAGAATACGAGAAATGGAATGACAAATTCACCAATAAACGCAAACACTTACACAGATAGGAATGAGACCAGACCGGGCCTGACCCGTGTCCAGTTGGCTGAACTGATCCAGCCACAGGCCAACCAGATCAGAGAGAAGACCACAATCCCTGCGACCGTGGCCCGTTATGCTGACGCGATGCGAGCGGCAGACTTGGCCGACGTGCCTGACACCTTCCCACCCATCATCGTTCGTATGATCCCAAGAGCCGATGGCCGGGGCGCGGTGCCGGAACTGATCGTCGGTTTCCATCGCGTTGCGGCGGCAATGCGAGCCGGGCGAACGTGGTTGATGGCAGAAGTGGTCGAGGCCACGGATGCAGAAGCCCGCTGGATTTCAGCGCAGTCCAACCTCACCCACGGCGAACCGCTGCGAGCCAAGGAACACCGGGAGGTATTCCGGGCGTATGTCCGCGCTGGCCGGTGTTGGCATCGTGACAAGCGCGGCAAGCAACGGCTGAAGTCCTCACGCGATATCGCAGCGGACCTGCATGGCCTCCGGTCTCACACCACCATTGTGAATTGGATGCGGCAAGACTTCCCCAAGCTCTGGAAACAGATGGGTGGGGAGATCGCGGCACCGGGCAAGGACAAGCTCACCGATGAGGAGCAGAGCCAGCGGCGGCGAGACGATGCCCTACAACACCTTGCACAGGTCGAGAGCATCGCGAGAACGCTAACGGACGTTTGGCATCGCGGGGAGGTTCTTGCCGGGTTGGCGAGGGCTGTGAAGGTGCTGGAGGAGGCTGGCCCTTGTCAGCGGATCGAGGACGAATTCTGACAGGAATTCTCCTTTGTTTGTAATGGGTTACGGATGTCTCTGTAAAATCTTTACACCCTAGCTTTACACACGCTCTTTTCGAGGGAAATTCACTAATGATTGCAATAACTTACAAGAGCAGGAATGCACACTCTGCAAAAACGAGATCGGCGGCTCTCACCGTCCGGTCATGTCCGCGCGGTCGAACGGCTGCGACAGGATAAAGCCCGGCTCGACCACAACCGTGCCTGCACCGTCCCCGGTTGCTCGACACTGGTCAGCCCTGAGAACCTTGGCTCTCTCTGTACGAAACATCGCTGGCGACAGAAAGAAGCTGGTCACGCGTGGCACCCGATCCCGCGTGGGAAGCAGCGGAAGGCAGCACGGCGAGCCGTCGCTCGCTATCTAGACGTAGCAAGTCAGAGCAATGACGCTGGCCGGTTGCTGACGCTCCTACAGGCAGCGATCAACAGAAAGCTGCGCGAGCCGATCAGCAACGCCCTCAAGCCTGCTCAGATCAGGCGAGAGGCCCACTCCCTCACCACCAAAGGCAAGAGCCAGATCGTATGGGCTTGGCTCAACAAGAGGCTCGACTTCGAGCGGCTGGCCTACCGGCTACTGATCGAAGCCATGACGCTCGAACTATGGGCGCGTTGTTTCTACGAGGGCCAGAAGGCCAACCTGCCCCGACTACTGCACACCACCGTTGGCCGCACGGCAGTGTGGTGTTCGCACATTCAGGAAACCAAGATCAGGACCACCACTCAATGGCTGGCCCGATCTTGCTACCCGGCCAGCGAGGGACCGTTGCAAAAGGTCTCCGCTGAAATCTCCGTCACTGATCGCTGGAGGCCAACGCCCTACGTGCGTGTGGCTGTGGGCAAGCGTGTCTTCCTCGCCCTGAGGGAGGCGCTGCCCGGCAACTGGATCACAGACGACATCATTGCAGACACCCTGCGAGACTATCAATCAATGGAAGAACAACCGAAATGAACGACAACAACGACACCAGCGCCAACGGTGCCAGCCTTTGCCCTAAGGTGGCAGCGTAATGGCCCGCCCCTCGAAAGCAGCCGCTGGCGTTCCTACGATCCAACGCCCTGCCAAGTTGGAAACCTTTAACGACCCTAACATCCTCACTGGCAAGGCCAAGGCAGAGGCGCAGAAGTTCAGGGACACCCTGCACCGCAGCCGCAAGGCGGGCGGACATGACGATGATGCGCTGAACGGTGACAGAATCGTCCATGGCTTCAAGCCGCGCCAGCAGGGTCTGATCAATCAGGACGGCGACTGATGGCAGCGGCACCCAAGACCAAGAAACAGCCGCAACAGCCTGATCAGAGCGCCCCCATCACCCCCATCGGCAAAAGCGACATCAAGCGCTCTGCGTTGGAGGCGTGGCGCAAGCTCGACACCGTGATCCAGAACGAATTGGCCCTGATCATGAAGGGTGACAGGGAGATCACGGCATCAACGGCGGCGGCGGTGATCAAGTTCATCGAGGCGTCGGCCAGCTTGGCGAGCGCTTCTGACGACCTGTCACCGAAGGATCAGGAAGACCGGAACCGGGCCTTTATGGAGAGGATTGGCAACCGGCCTCCACCCACCTTCGATGATGATGACGACGAAGATCAATGGGCAACCAACAAACAGTAACGAGAGAGAACAACAATCATGAGCCTATATAGCTGTACTATTTCAACCACCCCGGCCAATGCCAACGGGGAGACCACAACCTCAATCAGTTCGGAGCGTATCAATGACCACGCTGGCTCCGTCATTTCCTCAGAGGACTTCGCCAGCACCGGGCCAACGGTGCTTGACGGGCAGACCGGCGCAAGGCGCTCTGTCCTGTCGGAGGCCGATCTTCAACCGACCGACATCATCGAAGTGGCTGGCATTCCGATGACCGTGGTGCAAGCCAGGGCGGCGGGCGTCAAGGTCAGCGTGGACAGCGCGGCCAGCGAGGCCGTGACGCCAAAGGCTCCCGGCGCTGAGAGCGAGGCTGCTGAGACCGTCGATGACCGGAAGGTCGATGACGGTAGAGGCACTGACGCGGAGATCGTGGCGATGGACAACGTGGTCGCGGCGGTCGCGATGCACACTGGACTTGATCAGGAAGCCGCCATTGAACTCGGGAGGGACATCCTGACGGGCGAGCTTGCGCAGGATGACGTGATCTGGACCGGCTTGCAGCATCGAGGCATCAGCAAAGACGCCGCCGTTGGCTCGGTGCAGCAAGTCGTTTCTGTCGGACAGGCAGCGGCCATCCGTGAGCTTGGACAGGCTGACTACGATGAACTGTCCCGCCTTGCCGACAACAGCGCGGCCATCAAGAGTGTCGTGATTGATCACGGCATTAAGCGCATGACCGGCAAGACCAAGAACGTGACCTGGAAGCATGTGCTGGCGCTGGCCCGGCAGTATGCGCGGGCCTGATGACCCGGCCATGGTGGAACCGCGTTAATGCTGGATCGTTACCTTCCGTTCTGGAAGACCAACGATGTGCGAACGATGCGCGAAGCTGGACGAGAAGATCGAGCACTGCCGGGCTATCGCAAGCAGGATAACAGATCAGTTCACCGGAGTAGCGCTGGAGAACCTTGTCCTGCAATACGAAGCTGAAAAGCTGGCGCTGCATCCAAAGCCAGACACCAGCGGCGAATGACACCACCATCGTGAACAGACTGGACGAGGAATGATCTGAGATGGTGCGGGCCTCAGGCTGGCGGTTGCTGGCCTGAGGCTGGCGGTTGCTGGCCTGAGGCAGGCGCTCTAAGCCGCCTTGGCTTCCGGGGTGGCTGCTGCGGCATCCGAAACCTCGTAGCTCACACGCTCGATCAAAGGCCGGTCCAACTCAGCCCCGACCTTTTGACTGTAGCCGCGTGTAACGTTTCCCTTTGTACTGTGACCGAGAATACGCTTGATGGCACTCTCCTCCGCACCGAGCGCGGTCAGTTTGGACGCGAATGTGTGACGGAGAGCGTGGAAGTCGCGCTTCGTCGGAACACCGTCAATCTCCACAATGCGCGGGAGGTTCAACTTCTCTACCAGCGACCTGAACGCTGTGGACAGCTTGTGAACGGTGAGCTTGTCGTTTGCCGATGCGAGACGGATAGCCGCTTCCTTCGCCTTCGGATGACAGGCAATGCGGCGGATGGCATTTGTAGTTTTGGCATTTTGCAGCGGAACTACAAGCTGGTTCTCACCTGCGTCGTAAATGAGGCCACGGATTTCTTGAGCGCGGAGGCCTGAGTAAGCTGCCACGATGATGCAATCCCGTAGCCATTGGGGAGCGGTGTTAGCCACAGTGAGGCGGACCAACTCCTTTGGGGTCCATATACCCTTTTCAAGAAGAGGCTTGTGCGCGTCGATACGGAGGCTCCTTATCGCCTCGCGAACGTGATTGTGGCCGTGATAGTGCAACAGATTACGCGTGGCAGTGAGTAGGTTGCGAACAGATTTGGCGGTGTGATCCCGCTGGTATTCACGGACCAAAGAGATAATGGATACCTCGTTGATTTCCTCCAATGTAGGAAACTTATTGATGACGAGCTTGAGTAACCCAGCGTACAGCTTGCGGGTTGTGGGCTTGAGCTTGGCACCGGCGAGGAATTCTTCGACAGCCAACTCGGTGGGAAATCTCTTGCCGCTGGCAATACCGTTGAACTCTGCCGCCTTCTCGCTCGACGCGAGACCATGAAGCTGTTCGGGAACATCCGAGTTATAGATATCGTTCGTGCACTCCTCCACGATCTCTAAGACCGCTTGTCGTTCAGAACCGAGCAAGTCCTTTCTCAACTGCAAGGCTGCGTGAAGCTCGCGGGGATTTAGGTGCTTGCCGCGAGGCAGGGCACGATAGGCATTCCACTCGGCCTCCAATTCTTTGAGGCGAGCGTCACGGATGCGGCGGGCGGCAATCAAGTCCGTTGTCTTGAGGCTTTCGCGGATCGTGTCCTCACCTTGGTGAAGCTCACGAACATCAGCAGGGATTCGCTTGATCAGGTACCAAGTTCGTCCACGTTTGCTCAGGTATCTATTCACAGTGCGCAACCGAATTGTCTCCCACTTTGTAGCACAGCCACAAGGCCTAAACTACTGAGTTATAAGGAGATCAATGGGTTAGGGTGGTGGGCACGACAGGGATCGAACCTGTGACCCCTACCATGTCAAGGTAGTGCTCTCCCGCTGAGCTACGTGCCCTAGAGGTCATTTCATCGGTGGGGTCCCTATAACGGCTCAGGGGACCCGGCGCAAGGACGGAAGGGGGCCGATTTAGGCCGCCAGCATCTTGTTCACTTCACTGACCAATTCGCGCAGGTGCACGGGCTTGGACAGCACCTTGGCGTTCTTGGGGGCGTCCGAATCCGAGTTCAGGGCGACCGCCGCGAAGCCGGTGATGAACATGATCTTGATGTCGGGGTCGAGTTCCGAGGCGCGGCGGGCGAGCTCGATCCCGTCCATCTCCGGCATCACGATGTCGGTGAGCAGCATCTCGAACGGCTCTTCCCGCAACCGCTGATAGGCGGCCATGCCGTTGTCGTGGGACGAGACCTGAAAACCGGCGTTTTCCAGCGCCTTGACCAGGAAACGGCGCATGTCGTTGTCGTCTTCGGCGAGCAGGATCTTTGGCATGGCAGGAAACGTCGAATCCCCAGAGGATATCAGCAGAGGTCACTAAGCCCGACAGAGGGTAAATTTGGGGTGAAAATCTTTACCTTGGGCCGGCTGCGCTGCCGGCTCTTTGTGAACCGGAATGGGCTCCGAATCAATCGAGCCGAATCGACTGATCCCCGCCGCGATAGCTGCACGGTTAAGACGTGTTCCAGCGCTCTTCGCATCTTTTCGCTTGGCAGAATGGTTGCGATTCCGGACAATGACGACACATAAGAGCCGCTCGACCGGCCGAATCGATGCGATCTGGTCCCTGCCAGATCCCGGCGCGAAGGGACGAAGCCTGAGAAGATGACCCGGTTTGACGGCGACATGTGGCCAGCCTTCGAGATCTTCGAGCCCGCCGAATGGCGCGCGCCTATCATCTTCAACTCGCCCCATTCCGGCTCGACCTATCCGGACGAATTCCTGGCGGCGTCACGGATCGACCTGCCGACGCTGCGGCGCTCGGAAGACTCGTTCATGGACGAGCTGATCGGCCATTTGAGCGAGCGCGGCTTTCCGACGGTGCGGGTCAACTTTCCGCGCTCCTATGTCGACGTCAACCGCGAGCCCTATGAGCTCGATCCCCGCATGTTCGCCGGACGGCTGCCGAGCTTCGCCAACACCCGGTCGATGCGGGTCGCGGGCGGCCTCGGCACCATTCCGCGCGTGGTCGGCGATGGCCAGGAGATCTATCGCGACCGCATCCTGGTCGACGACGCGCTGGGGCGGATCGAGATGCTCTACAAGCCCTATCATCGTGCGCTGCGCCGGCTCATCAACAAGGTGCACCAGATGTTCGGCACCGTGGTGCTGGTCGACTGCCACTCGATGCCTTCGGTCGGCGTCAGCAGGGACGAGCCGCGCCGGCCCGACATCGTGATCGGCGATCGCTACGGCACGAGCTGTACGCCGCTGCTTCCCGATCGCGTCGAGGAGACCTTGTCAGGGCTCGGCTATTCGATCGGCCGCAACAAGCCCTATGCCGGCGGTTTCATCACCGAACATTACGGCAATCCCGCAAGCGGCCTGCACGCCGTACAGCTCGAGCTCAATCGCGCGATCTACATGGACGAGCGGCGGCGCGAGCGGAGCGCGCGCTTTGCACAAGTGGCCTCCGACTTCGGCGTTCTCGCCGACGTACTGGCAACCACGATTCCGTTCGCCGATCTCGGCCCGTTCCAGGCCGCGGCGGAATAGGACCCGGCTCTTCTCCGTCCAATGATGTTGTCTGCGAGTGGCGCGATGGCGTCTTCGCTTTGCAAGCTTGCGCGCCTTGAAATGAAAGCAGAGGCGCCAAGAAAAAAGGGCCGCTTCTGATGAAGAAGCGGCCCAAGTCTAGGGAGGAAACGCCCAAGGAGGGCAGCGGTAACGCCAAGCGCTACCGCACCGCAACAATATGCGACCGCGCCGCACAAAGTGCAAGGGCTTTTGAGCGGTTTCCCATGCAATTCTCACATGGCTCAGTTGCTTCCAGAGAAACCCAGATTCAGTTTCTTTGATAAGGAAATTCAATGGGTTGATAGTCATTTGCATACAAACAAGGCAAGTGCGGAACTAAGTTTTCAACTCTGTGATCGATATTTGGCCAGGAGATGACTGGGATGAGGCAGCGTGCTCGGCATCCAAAATACCAGGGAGCAAAATCAAGACAGCGCTGCACGCGGCAGGCGAATTGAGCTAGGCAGGAGGCGCGTTCATCCAACCTTCGCTTCGAGGATTCGGCCTGTGACGGTGATCGACTTCTCCGCCTTCATCGGACGGCTCGCCACCGTCTCCGGCGAAACCATCCTGCCGTTCTTCCGCACCTCGCTGTCGATCGACGACAAGAGCAAGACCAAGGATTTCGACCCGGTGACGGAGGCCGACCGCGCCGCCGAGGCCGTGATGCGGCGGCTGATCAAGGCCAACTTTCCCCAGCACGGCATCGTCGGCGAGGAATTCGGCAACGAGCGCGAGGACGCCGACTACGTCTGGGTGCTCGACCCCATCGACGGCACCAAATCCTTCATCGGCGGTTTTCCGATCTGGGGCACGCTGATCGCGCTCTTGCACAAGGGCACGCCGGTATTCGGCATGATGCACCAGCCCTTCATCGGCGAGCGCTTTTCCGGCGACAATGGCTCGGCCCATTACAAAGGGCCCTCCGGCGAGCGCCGGCTCCAGGTCCGCCGCTGCGCTTCGCTGTCGGAAGCCACGACCTACACCACCAGCCCGCTGCTCATGAACGAGAGCGACCGCGCCATCTTCGGCCGCATCGAGCGCGGCGCGCGGCTGTCGCGCTATGGCGGCGATTGCTACTCCTATTGCATGCTCGCGGCCGGGCACGTCGACCTCGTGGTCGAGACCGAGCTGAAGTCCTATGACATCGCAGCGCTGATTCCGATCGTGACCGGCGCCGGCGGCGTCGTCACCACCTGGGAAGGCAAGCCGGCCCAGGCCGGCGGCCGCATCATCGCGGCCGGCGACGCGCGGGTTCACGAAGAAGCCTTGAGGCTTTTGAACCAATAACAAGCGCGCGGAGGCTTGCATGACCGTCTCACGCAGGCTGCTCGTTGAATGGCTCTTATTGTTCTTGGGATTGTTCCTGCTGCCGCCGTCATTGGCATCGGCACAGAATTTTCCGGCCAAGCCGATCAAGCTGATCGTGCCCTTCCCGGCCGGCGGCCCCAACGACATCATCGCCCGGGTGATCGGGCGGCGCATGTCGGAACTCTCAGGACAGCCGGTGCTGATCGACAATCGCGGCGGCCAGGGCGGCGTGCTCGGCACCGATGCGGTTTCGAAGGCCCCGCCTGACGGCTACACCATCGCGATCTCCTCAGCCGGCGCGCTCGCAATCAGCCCGAGCATCGAGAAGGTCGCCTATGACACGCAGGCGGATCTCACACCGGTGACGCTGGTTGCGACCGTGCCGGAAATGCTTGTGGTGGCCACCAACGTGCCCGCAAAGGACATCGGCGAATTGATCGCGCTCGCCAAGGCGCAGCCGGGCAAGCTCAACTTCGCCTCCTCCGGCCCCGGCAGCCTGCCGCACCTCGCCGGCGAATTGTTCAAGCTGACGGCAAAGATCGACGTCGTGCACGTGCCCTATCGCGGCGCCGCTCCGGCCGTGAACGATCTCCTGGGCCAGCAGGTGCAGATGACCTTCCTCGACCTGCCGGTGCTGCTGCCACAGGTCAAGGCCGGCGCGCTGAAGCCGATCGCGGTCGGCTCCGCCGAACGCGCACCGACCGCGCCTGACGTACCGACTCTTTCGGAAGCCGGTTTGCCCGATCTGCGCGTCGAGAACTGGTATGGCATGGTGGCGCCCAAGGGCACGCCGAGGGAGATCGTCGCGGCGCTGCATGCTCTCGCGACCAAGGCCATGGCGGATCCCGCGGTGAAGGAGAAGCTTGCCGCACAGGGCGCGACGCTGATCGGCGACGAGCCGGAGCATTTTCGCGGCTTCATCGCCGACGAGACCAGCAAGTGGGCGAAAGTGATCAAGGACGCGGGCGTGGAGACGGCGAAGTAGTCGTGCTTACCCTCCCCTGGAGGGGCCTGGAGGGGGTAAGCGAAGAGCTCACATCGCCTCCGCCCGCAAATGCTCCACCAGCATCTTGGCCGGCCTTGCCAGCGCCTTGAAGTTTCGCGCGCAGATCACGAGGCGACGGTTGGCCCAATTGTCACGCAGGCGGACCATGGCGAGCGGCATGGTCTTGGCGCAGCGGCGTGCGGCAGCTTCAGGCACGAGGGCTACGCCGACATCGGCGGCGACCATCTGGCAGATCGCGTCGAAATCGCGCAGGCGCGCGCGGAAATGCGGGCGCATGCCGAGCCGCGCGGCGTGCTTCGAAATGTGCATCTGCAGCGCGGTGGCGCTGGTGAGCCCGACGAACTCGCAAGCCCCCGCCTCCTGGAAATCGATCTGGCGGCGGCCGGCGAACGGGCCACGGCGCGAGGTCACCAGCGTCAGGCGATCCTCGCTGAAGGGGAAGCGTTCGATATGCTCCGGCAGCGCGTGCTCGGCGGCAAAGCCGAGATCGGCGGCACCGGCGGTGATCGCCGCCGCGATATCGGTGCTCTCGCGCTCCTCGATGTCGATGGCGACATCGCGATGCTCTCGCAGGAAACCGGCGAGCGCCTTCGGCAGATGCTCCGACAGGCCCGACGTGTTGGCGAGGAAATGCACGCTGGCGCGCACGCCGCTCGCATAGCTGGCGAGATCGCCGCGCATGGCGTCGATCTGGTGGATGACCAGCCGCGCATGATCGAGCAGGCTCTCACCGGCCGCGGTCAACTCCACGCCGCGGCGCCCGCGCTTGAGCAGCGCGACGCCGAGCGCGTCCTCGAGCCCCTTGATGCGCGCGCTGGCCGAGGCCAGCGCCAGGTGCGAGCGCTCCGCGCCGCGGGTGATGCTGCGCTGGTCGGCGACCGCGATGAAGAGCTGGAGGTCGACGAGGTCGAAGCGCATGGCGGTTCTCCAAAGCCTTCGTCTAAGACGAAGGCTCTCTCCGTAACCTCCAGATTGTGCCTGATCGCGGCTTCGGTCAATGTGCAGATATGACCGACCCGCTGCTCATCCTCATCGCCGCCGTCTTCCTGCTCGCCGGATTCGTCAAGGGCGTGGTCGGACTCGGCCTGCCGACGGTGTCCATGGGCCTGCTCGCCGTGAGCATGGCCCCGAGCCGCGCCATCGCCATCGTGATCGTGCCGGCCATCATCACCAACATCTGGCAGACCTTCGTCGGCCCGTATTTGCGCGACATCCTGCGGCGGCTGTGGCCGCTGATGATCGGCACCGTGGTCGGCTGCTGGCTCAATGCCGGCGCGCTGACCGGCCCCCATGCGCGCTACGGCACGATCGTGCTCGGCATCCTGCTCGTTGTTTACGCCATCATCGGGCTGAGCAAATTCCACTTCCGCGTCGCGCCGCAGAACGAGAAATGGGTGGGCGGCGTAGTCGGCCTCGTCACCGGGGTGATCTCGGCCTCGACCGGCGTGCAGGTCATCCCCTCGATGCCATTCATGCAGGCGATCGGCATGGAGAAGGACGAATTGGTGCAGGCACTAGGCGTGTTCTTCACCACCGCGACGCTCGCGCTCGCGTTCAACCTGACCGCCGGCGGATTGCTGACCCCCGCCAATGCCGTGCCTGGAGCCATCGCCATGGCGATGGCCTTCGCCGGCATGTATATCGGCCAGTCAGTGCGTGCACGGATGCCGGCCGAAGCGTTTCGGCGCTGGTTCCTGATCGCGATGATCCTGCTCGGCCTGTATCTCGCCGGCAGCGCGCTGGCGAGGGAGTTCGCTTGAAGGAAGTTACCGCGTCTCCAGCATGGCAACGCGGATGCCGAGATAGATGAAGAGACCGCCGAGCGCGCGGTTGATCCAGGCGATCGCGCCCTCGGACTGACGCAGCCGGTTGGCGGCCTTGGCCGCGAACGCGGCGAGCACGAGGCACCACAACGTGCCCGTAAAGATGAAGATCAGGCCGAGCGTCAGGAAGGCGAGCGGCTTGTGTGGCGCATCGGCTGCGACGAATTGCGGCAGGAAGGCCAGGAAGAACAGCGCGACCTTGGGGTTGAGCGCGTTGGTGAAGACGCCCTGGAGGAAGACCCGCCGCAATGAACTCCGCACCGGCTCGTCGACGCTTGGGGCCAGTATCGGGCGCGACCACAGCATCTGAAGCCCGGTCACGACGAGATAGGCCGCGCCGACCAGCTTCAGGATCGAGAACGCGGTGGACGATGCCATCAGCAGGGCCGAAAGCCCGATCGCCGCGCCCGCGACATGGACAAAGCAGCCGCAACTGATGCCGAAGGCGGCAGCGGCGCCGCCCCGCCAGCCCATCTGCATGCTGCGGCCGATCACATAGACCGAATCCGGCCCCGGCGTGATGTTGAGCAGCACGCCAGACAGTACGAAAAGCCCGATTTCGTGAATACCCAGCATGCAAGCTGCCTCCCGCCGCCCCGTCCAGGTTCCGCTTAGTCGGTTCTCCCGTCCCCGTCCATCGCCGGGATTGCCTAGGATTTACCTCGAATTTGCAATGCGGATCATACTTCCGCTCGGCCACATCTGCTTTATAAGGGCAGGGTTCTTGAAATGCGGGATTCGAGGCGACTGCCACGTCGTGGCCGGTCCCCTATCCCCTGGAGCTTTGCGGATATGGAAAGACGTCTGGCTGCCATCGTCTGCGCCGATGTCGCCGGCTATTCGCGCATGATGGGCAGCGACGAGGCCGGCACCCATGCCGCCTTCAAGGCCCATCGCGCCGCGATTCACCCCATCATCCTCAATCACGGCGGCCGCGTCGTGAAGAACACCGGCGATGGCTTCCTGCTGGAGTTCGCCTCCATCGTCGGCGCGACTGAAGCTGCGATCGCGATGCAGACGCTGATGGCGGAGCGCAACCACCATCTCCCTGCCGACCGCGCCATGCAATTCCGGCTCGGCATCCATATGGGCGACGTCATCGCCGACGAGGACGAGGTCTTCGGCGACGATGTCAATATTGCCGTCCGCCTCGAATCCGTGGCGAGCCCCGGCGGCTTCGCGATCTCGGCCAAGGCCTATCGGGAGGCGAGCAAGCATCTCGCCGTGCCGTTGACTGACGCCGGCGACCACCGCTTCAAGAACATCAAGGATGCGGTCGGGGTCTTTACCTGGATGCCCGAGGGCGCGCCGGCGCTCGCGCCCGAGCTGCGGGAAGCATCCGCCCTTTCGCAGCAGTACCGCACCGCGATCGTCGGCGTGCTTCCCTTCACCAATCTCAGCGACGCTCAGGATGAATATTTCTCCGACGGTCTCACCGAGGATCTGATCCACGCGCTGTCGCTGCAATCCTTCTATCGCGTGCTGAGCCGCAACTCGACCTTCGCCTTCAAGGGCAAGAATGTGAGCACGCGCCTGATCGCGCGCGAGATCGACGCCTCCTATCTGATCCAGGGCTCGGTGCGGCGCGCCGGCGCCAAGATCCGCGTCACCGCCGAGCTGATCGCACCGGAAACCGGCGAGCAGCTCTGGACCGGCCGCTACGACCGCGACATCGGCGACCTCTTCGCGATGCAGGACGAGATCACGACCAACCTGTCCGCCGCCATCGCCACCGAGATCGTTCGTGCCGAAGCCTCGGCGCCTGCGCGGCTCTCGACCGACGTGAGCGCCTGGGATCGCTTCCTCAAGGGACTGTCCCATTACTACCGGCAGACCAAGGAAGATCTCGCCGCCGCCATCGACCTGTTCCGGGAGGCCATCCGGCTCGATCCCAAGCTGTCGATCGCGCATGCCTATCTCGCCACGATCCAGATCCAGAGCATCCAGTTCGGCTGGGTCAAGGGCACGCGGGAGATGTGGGCCGAGGCGATGCATCTCGCCGAAACCAGCGTCCGGCTCGACCCGCGGTCCTCGTTCGCGTTCTCGATCCTGTCCTGGGCCCACGGCATGGAAGGCCATTATGAGGCCGCGATGGACGCCGCCAAGCGCGCGGTCGCCCTCAACCCCTACGACAACGGCGCGCGCGGGGTGCTCGGCATCTGCCATTTCATCATCGGCGAGCACCGCGAAGCGATCGAGCTGTTCTCGATGGCCTCGCAGCGCGACAACAGCGATCCGCGCTACCAATGGGCCGCGCTGAACGCCTTCAGTCATTACCTTCTGCGCCAATATGATGCGACGCTGTCATGGGCCCGCGAGCAGCTCTACATCAACCCGAACCACATGCAGGCGCTGGCGATCCGCGCCGCGGCGCTGGCGCAACTGGGCCGGAGCAGCGAGGCGGCCGAGGCTACCTCCGTGCTCATGGGCAACTACCCAACCCTGAACGTCGATCGTCACCTGCGCAATTTCCACTGGAAGCGGCCCGAGGACATCGCCCATTACCGCGAGGGGCTGCTGAAGGCGGGCGTGCCGCTCGGCAAGCTGACCCTGGTCCAGGGCCAGCTCAAACGCGCCGCCGAATCCTGACGGGCGGGTCGCGATCCCGCACTTCGCGGCAAGCTGCGCGCGCCCGCGGTGTTGACACGACAGTGAAATCAGCCACACTTCATTGCACGCTGAAGTAGAATAGCTTGCTGTCGGTTTGTTAGAACTTTCCGCGCTTGATCGGCGCGTCTTTTTTTGCGATTCGCCGTTTTCAGGATTTGGGCCATGCATGACCGCGCTTCGAAGCCGCCCTTCGACCCCTCGATCCAGGTCTCCCCGAACAATCCCTGTCCGTTCCTGCGCGGCCTCGTCGGCGAAGGCTTCGTCGATGGCGGCACCGTCCCGCTCCGGACGCTGTCACAGACCATCGCCAATGCAAGCGGCGAGGCGGGGCTGAAGAAGGTTTCGGCCCGCATCCAGGTGCGCGGCGTCGCGCTGATCGCCAACGGCGCCTGTCACATCCTGCAGAGCATCTTCTGGGGCGCGCAGCTCGATATGCTGCGCGGCGGTCCGCTCGATAAGCTCGGTGCCGGCTCGCGCATCCTCGGCGTCGACGGGCGCGTCAACGAGGACGAGATTGCGCGTCTCGCCAGCTTCGGCGGCACCTATACCGATCCCGATGGCGGCGGCACCGAGACCGGCCTCAACGCTTCGCAAATCCAGACCTTCATGAAGGACAATCTCAAGCGCGCCGGCAAGCAAGCGCGCTGGTACTACCCGATCCTGATGAAGTTCGAATGGCCGATCCTGCTCAAGATCATGGGCAAGGGCCAGGGTGATGACCGCTATCTCAGCGTGGCCGAGGTGAGGACATTGTTCAACGAGCGCAAATTCCCTGATAGGATCACCCAGCGAGTCGTCAGCCAGCCGGTCACCCCGCCCTCGCTGATCTTGCGCGCTGCCGGCGGACTCGTTGCCGCTCTTCTCGTCTTTGGTGTCGTGGCGCTGCGCTTTCCGGATCAATTCCAGCCGATGCTGCCAGGCATCTTCGGCGACCTGGTGGCGCCGCCATTGCCAGAGCACGTCGAGCCCCGGGCCGCATACTGGCTCGAGCAGAACTGGGCGCTGGAGGACCGGCACTGGTTTCATCACGCCAGCCAGGGCACCGCGACCTTCCCGGTGCCCTACCGCTGGTTCATGGCGCTCGAGCAGCCGCGGCTTCATTTCTTCGCAAAGCCCGGGATGCTGCACGACAGCGACCATCTGCAGCGCTTCGGCTTCATCCCGAGCCCGCAGACGATCGACACCGACGATGCCACGCTGCGCCGGTTCGGCTATGCCAACGTCTATGACAAGACCAAGCCGGTGCCGGCGCGGCTCTGGGATCCGCCGGTGAACTGGGGTCGCCAAGCCGAAAACGTCGACGGCCTGCCCGTCGGCTTCGCGCGGATGACGGGCGTCCCCGATCCTGCGACCGGCCAGATCGGCGAGGACCGGATCGGCCTGACCTGCGCCGCCTGCCACACCGGCCAGATCCACTACAAGGGCATCGATATCCGCTTCGACGGCGGCCCGGCAATGACCGACCTCAGGAAGCTCGAGGTCACGACCGGCCTGTCGATCGCCTACACGCTCTACGTCCCGGGTCGGTTCACGCGCTTCGCCGATCGCGTGCTCGGCGCCTCGGCCAGCGATGCGGACCGCGATGCGCTGAAGCAGAAGCTGCGTGCGATCAGCACGTTCCTGATCGACTGGGAGAAGACCTACGCGAAAACCATCGAGGGCAAGACGAGGTTCAACGAGAAGACGAAGCGGCAAGAGCCACAGCAGGACACGGAGGAAGGATACGGCCGTCTCGACGCGCTCAACCGCATCGGTAATCAGGTGTTCGCCCAGGACATGGCGCTCAGCGGCCTCAGCGGCTTCGAGAAGAATCTGCACGCCAAGGACGCGCCGGTCAGTTTCCCGCCGATCTGGACCGTACCCTGGCTCAAATACGCGCAATATGACGCGTCCATCGAGCAACCGCTGATCCGCAATGCCGGCGAAGCGCTGGGCGTGACCGCGCTGCTCAATCTGTCCGACACTACGCCCAAGGACAGGCTGTTCCGCTCGTCGATGGATGTCAAGAATCTGAACTGGATCGAGGATCTGTTGAAGGGGTCGCCGCCCTATCCGAAAAAGCAGCTCTCCGGGCTGACATCGCCGAAATGGCCGTCGGACATCTTCGGTGATGACGCCTGGAAGATCGATGGTGAGCGCGTCAAGAACGGCCGCAAGCTGTACGCGCAACTCTGTGCCGAATGCCATCTCGGGCCGGTCAACGATCCCGTGTTCGACGCCGAGTTTCCGGATCAAAGCATCTGGTCCTCGTCGCGCTGGGAGACCATCGGCGCCGACAAATTCCTGAACGAGGTCCAGAAAAGCGTCAAAGGCATGGGGACCGATCCCGCTCAGGCCAGCGTGCTGGAGACGCGGACGATTCAGGTACCGGGCTTTCTCAAGCTCGATCCCTCGCAGAAGCTCAATGCCTGGTGGAACTGTAATCTGCCGGATGTTTCTTCGACCGACATGCCGTACTCGCTTGGGCTGATGGTGCTCGTCGACATCGTCGCCCGCAAGGCGATGGACGATGCGAAGATCGACCCGAAGGTTCAGCAGGCCTGGTGGGGTGAGCGCAAGAACTGCCCCAATCCCGGTCCGCAACCGCCCGACAAGAAGGAGCCGCGGCCCTGGTATCGTGCGCGCCCGCTCAACGGCGTCTGGGCCACCGCGCCTTATCTGCACAACGGATCGGTGCCCTCGCTCTACTGGATGCTGAGCCCTGCGGCCGAGCGTCCCAAATCGTTCTGCATGGGCGGTGATCGCGACTATGATCCGAAGCAGGTCGGCTTCGCGGTCTCTGACGGTGAGAGCTGCAAGACCGGGCAGTCGCGTTTCTCGACGCGGGCGTCTGATGGCACCGAGTTGTTCGGCAACAGCAATGCCGGCCACTCGTTCGACGGCACACCGGGCCCCGGAAAGGACGGCACCATCGGCCGCGTGCTCAAGGAGCAGGAGCGCTACGACCTGATCGAGTATCTGAAGACGCTGTGAATGACCTCGTCGTCATGGCCGGGCTTGTCCCGGCGATCCACGATCTTTGCTGCGGCACCAGGAACGTGGATGCCCGGGACAAGCCCGGCATGACGAAGATCCTCACTTGAACAGCGGCGTGCCCGGCACGAAGGCGTCGAAGGCGGCCCAGAACTGGGAGCGGTAGCGGTCTTGCTCCTGGAGGATCTCGTGCTTGGAGCCGGCGATCACGAGATGAGAGCCGGCGCGCAAGTGATAGGCGAACTCCTCGATCGCGGCGGTCGAGACCACGGTGTCGTTGGACGCCGCCAGCATCAGGATCGGTTGGCGGATCTGAGAAGGGTAGTTCACGCGCTTGAAAATGTGCATCGCGCGGAAGGCGGTATCGGCCCAGGCGACCGTCGGTGACGCCAGTCCGAGCGTCGGGTCTTCCTCCAGGATCGCGGCATTGCGCGCATAGCGCACCGGGTCGCTGGTCAGGGGATTGTTGATGAAGGGATCGAGCCCGGTGAGGCGGTCGCTGCCGCCGGGAACGTAACGGCCCCCCTGCCCGAGCAGGCGCATCGTCTTGAGCAGCGCACGCACCGGAAACGAGGTGGTGCGCCCGGGCAGGTCGATCATCGGCGCCGACAGCACCATGCGGTCGAACCAGCGCTTGCCGGCATGCGCCACCCGCAGCAGCACAGTGCCGCCCATGGAGTGGGCCAGCGCGAAGAAGGGCGGCGGGCAATCCGGCAGCACCACCTGCTGCACGAAGGTCTCGACGTCGATCTCGAAATCGGAGAAGTCGCGCACATAGCCCTTGCGCGGATCGCGCAGACGGCGCGACGAGTGGCCCTGCCCGCGCCAGTCGATCATCGCCACCGCAAAGCCGCGATCGCGCAAGTCACGCACCGTCTCGAAATATTTCTCGATCTGCTCGCTGCGCCCGGTGAAGACGCAGACGGTGCCCTTGCGGTTCGCCGGCGGCGCCCACCGCGCAAAGCGCAGCTCGGCGCCATCGGGTGTCTTGATGGTGCCGCTGACGACGTTTTCGGGGACGGGATTGGACGGGATCGAGACCAGCGTCATGATTGGAAGTGCTAGAAATCAAGGGGCGGGAGCGCCGAAAAGGCGCCTATCCCGCCCTCTTGAACGCCGTCTCGTTCCACCCATATCACCTTCGTGCAGGCCGCTACCAGTGTTTCGGAACCGGAACATCAGGCTGCACACAGACGAAAGCCCGGCCCGATGGCGGGCGGGTCACCTAAACAGTCGCTCAATGGAGGACTTGACCATGCGTACCTACGATCTCACCCCGTTTTATCGTTCCACCGTCGGCTTCGACCGTCTCTTCAACCTGCTCGACCAGGCCAGCTCGGACGGCAGCCCCGGCTACCCCCCTTACAACATCGAGCGTACCGGCGAGAACGCCTACCGCATCACCGTTGCGGTCTCGGGCTTTGCCAAGGATGAGCTCTCCATCGTCGCGAAGGAAAACACGCTGACGATCAAGGGCGAGAAAGTCGCAGGCGAGAACTCGAAATCCGAAGTGCTCTACCGCGGCATCGCCGCGCGTGCGTTCGAGCGCGCCTTCCAGCTTGCCGACTTCGTGCAGGTAAAGGACGCCTCGCTCGAGAACGGGCTGCTTCACGTCGACCTCGTCCGCGAGATTCCCGAGGCCAAGAAGCCGCGCCAGATCGCGATCAACGCCGGCGCGAAGCCGCAGGTGATCGAGAACTCGGCCGCGCAAGCCGCCTAAGCCAGGCGACCAATCCAAACGACTTCCAGGTTGCGAAAACGCCCCGGTGCCCCGGGGCGTTTTTTGCACTGCATCACAGAACGGTGAACTTCCGCTCCGTCGTTTGGGCATCGACCCCAAACAAGACGGAGAAACATCATGTCACTCTGGCGCAGCCTTTTCGTCGCCGCGAGCCTCTTGGCGGTTCCCCTCAACCTTGCTCATGCCCAGACACCGCAGACGGTGAAGGCGAAGAACGTGGTGCTGGTGCACGGCGCCTGGGCCGACGGCTCGAGCTGGTCGGAGGTGATCCCGATCCTGCAGGCTGCAGGCCTGCATGTGACGGCCGTGCAGAATCCGCTGTCCTCGCTTGCCGATTCCGTCGAGGCGACCAAGCGGGCGCTGGCCGAGCAGGACGGCCCGACCGTGCTGGTCGCGCATTCCTGGGGCGGCACCGTGATCAGCCAGGTCGGCACCGACCCGAAGGTCACCGGCCTCGTCTAGGTCGCCGCACGCGCGCCCGACGCGAACGAGGATTTCGTCGCGCTGTCAAAACAGTTTCCGACGGGACCGGCGCGCGCCGGCATCGTCGAGCGCGACGGCTACACAAAACTTTCGGAAGACGCGTTCCTGAAATACTTTGCCAACGGCGTGAAGCCGGAGCAGGCGAAGGAGCTCTACGCCGTGCAGTGGCCGACGGCCGCCTCGATCTTTGCCGGCCGCACCACGGAAGCCGCATGGCACGCCAAGCCGAGCTGGTACGCGGTGTCGAAGAACGATTACACCATCAACCCCGATTTCGAGCGCTTCCTCGCCAAGCGCATGAACGCCACTACGATCGAGCTCGACGCCGGCCATCTCTCGCTGGTGTCACATCCGAAGGAGGTGGCGAACTTGATCCTGGACGCGGCGGGGTATCCGCGGAGCTAAGGTGATTGCGTGAATGCAAAAGGCGCCTGAGTTATTCGGGCGCCTTTTGTTTTGCTCCAATGTCGTCCTGGCCTGGTGCGCCATTGCGCACGGGAGCCAGGACCCATTACCCCAACGCACCACCTCGCTAATCCAGCCCTTGCGCAGCCGGCATCTCCTGTGTCGGCAGGATCGTCGGACCCGGCTTGGCCTGAGCGACTGTCGGCGCTGCGGCCTCGGCGGCCTTTGCCTGTACGGCCGCGGTCTGCTGGGCAGATTGCGCCTGAGCGGGCTGAGCCTCCGGCGCCCGCGCCTGCTGTGCCGTGGGCTCGACCGGCTTCGCCGCCGCGACCGGCGCCTCGCTACGCGGCGCAGCCGCCTTGGGCAGCGGCACGGCGCGCTTGGCAACATGCGGGATCGAGGCCGGCGGGCGCGGCGGGCCGCTGCGGATCATGGTCGGCGGCGGCAGCGCGGTTTGCGGGCCGTAAGAGCCGACCGCCCGCTCCTCATAGGGCGGCGCCATGCCGTAAGCATCGGAAGCCGGCATGAAGCGGATGATCCGGCCGTCGCGGGCGTCGATCACCAGCCGGCCGTCGTCGCCGCGGCGGTCGATCACCGCGATGGTATAGACGCTGCCGTGCAGGCGCGGAATGCCGAGCGGCGAGAAGCCGTTTTCACGCAGCACCGCGTAAACCTCCGTTGACGCCGTTGACGGCAACAATACCGGCGCCGGACCGCGTTCCTCGTAATCGTAGCCGTAACCGTAACGCGGCGGCGGGGTGGCCTCCGGCGATGCCAAGGGTCCATCGAAATCCGACACCGCGATCACCGCCCCTCCAACCGTACCGCTCGCGGGAACCTGGGCGTGTCCCGCACTTGCAGCCAGCACCAGCGCGGCGGCCGCCACACATCCTGTGAAAAACTTCATGATCGAGACGCTCCTGTCAGACCCTCCGGTAGCCGCCCTCTTTCGCTTCTTGCGGCGGGGCGCGCCTTCCGAAGGGCTGATCCGAAGCTTCATTCGGGATTCCGGCGTCCACAGGGCCGGATCAGGGCGTGTTTGCTCCAAAACCGGGGCTGCGCAACTTTCGGAAAGCGATTGATTGACATATCGGGAATCGCGACTTCCGCACGCTTGTGTGCTAGACAAAAATTTGGCAAGGTGATGGTTAGGACAGGAAGACTGTCTCAATTTTGCTGGCGGTTCCGGCACAGGGATTGCAGCGAAAACCGGTGCTCTCGAGCGTCGGCAAGCTACCAGGCAAAGCCGTTCTCGGGGACGAGGAGCGCCTAGGCCTGAATTTAAGAAAATGCGGCTCGCAGCGGACGAGCGGTGACCCAGAGGCGGGTGCCGCGGAACGCCCAAGGTGCGCCGAAGATGGCGGTGAGGCAGCTTGCCGCATGGAGAGGACAGAACAATGAACGGGTCGCAATTCGAGCGCGCAAACATCGTGGCAGAAGAGCTGTCGGCGACGGTCGCCTCGAAAACGACCGACCCGATTCAGGAGCACAATTCGCGCCCAAAAGCCGAGGGTCTCTACGATCCCGCCCTCGAGAAGGATTCCTGCGGCGTCGGCTTCATCGCCAACATCAAGGGCAAGAAGTCGCACGAGATCGTCTCGGATGCGCTGAGCATCCTCTGCAACCTCGAGCACCGTGGTGCGGTCGGCGCCGACCCCCGCGCCGGTGACGGCGCGGGCATCCTGGTGCAGATCCCGCACGCCTTCTTCAGCCGCAAGGCCAAGGAGCTCGGCTTTACGCTGCCGGCGCCCGGCGAATACGCCATCGGTGCGCTGTTCATGCCGCGCGACACCGCCTGGCGCAACGTCATCAAGAGCATCATCGCGGACCAGATCAAGGAAGAGGGCCTGACCCTGCTCGGCTGGCGCGACGTGCCGACCGACAATTCCTCGCTCGGCGTCACCGTGAAGCCGACCGAGCCCGCCTGCATGCAGGTGTTCATCGGCCGCAACGGCACGGCCAAGACGGAGGACGAGTTCGAGCGTCGGCTCTACATCCTGCGCAAGTCGATCTCGCAGGCGATCTACCAGCGCCGCGACCGCGGCCTCGCCGGGTACTACCCTTGCTCGATGTCCTGCCGCACCGTGATCTACAAGGGCATGTTCCTCGCCGACCAGCTCGGCAAGTACTACCCCGATCTGCACGAGAAGGACTTCGAGAGCGCGCTCGCGCTGGTGCATCAGCGCTTCTCGACCAATACCTTCCCGGCGTGGTCGCTGGCGCATCCCTACCGCATGATCGCGCATAATGGCGAGATCAACACGCTGCGCGGCAACACCAACTGGATGGCGGCACGCCAGGCCTCCGTGAGCTCCGAGCTGTACGGCAAGGACATCAACCGGCTGTGGCCGATCTCCTATGAAGGCCAGTCGGACACCGCCTGCTTCGACAACGCGCTCGAGTTCCTGGTGCAGGGCGGCTACTCGCTGCCGCACGCCGTCATGATGATGATTCCGGAGGCGTGGGCCGGTAATCCCTTGATGGATGAGAAGCGCCGCGCCTTCTACGAATATCATGCCGCGCTGATGGAGCCGTGGGACGGCCCCGCCGCGATCGCCTTCACCGACGGCCGCCAGATCGGCGCCACGCTCGACCGCAACGGGTTGCGGCCGGCGCGCTATCTCGTGACCAAGGACGACCGCATCGTGATGGCGTCCGAGATGGGCGTGCTGACGATCCCCGAGGACCAGATCATCACCAAGTGGCGCCTGCAGCCCGGCAAGATGCTGCTGGTCGATCTCGAGCAGGGCCGCCTGATCCCCGACGACGAGATCAAGGCCACGCTAGCCGCCAGCCATCCCTACAAGGAGTGGCTGGAGCGGACCCAGATCGTGCTCGAAGACCTGCCGAAGGTACCGACCACCGGCGTGCGCTCCAACCTGTCGCTGCTCGATCGTCAGCAGGCGTTCGGCTACAGCCAGGAAGACATCGCCATCCTGATGACGCCGATGGCCGCCACCGGCGAGGAAGCCGCGGGCTCGATGGGCAACGACACGCCGATCTCGGCGCTGTCGGACAAGGCCAAGCCGCTGTTCACCTATTTCAAGCAGAACTTCGCGCAGGTCACCAATCCGCCGATCGACCCGATCCGCGAGGAGCTGGTGATGAGCCTCGTCTCCATCATCGGACCGCGGCCGAACCTGTTCGACCTGCAGGGCATGGCCACGACCAAGCGCCTCGAAGCGCGGCAGCCGATCCTGACCGACGCGGACCTGGAAAAGATCCGCTCGATCTCGGAGGTCGCCGACACGCATTTCAAGTCGCGCACGCTGGACACGACCTTCCACGCCGGTCTCGGCGCAGCCGGCATGGACCAGGTGCTGGACGAGCTCTGCGCGCGCGCGGAAAGCGCGGTGCGCGAGGGCGTCAACATCATCATCCTGTCGGACCGCATGGTCGGCACCGACCGCGTGCCGATCCCGGCGCTGCTGGCCTGCGCCGCCGTGCATCATCATCTGATCCGCGTCGGACTGCGCACCTCGGTCGGTCTCGTCGTCGAATCCGGCGAGCCGCGCGAAGTGCATCACTTCGCATGCCTCGCCGGCTACGGCGCCGAAGCGATCAATCCATATCTCGCGTTCGAAACCATCATCGCGATGAAGGACCGCCTGCCCGGCTCGCTCGACGACTACGAGATCGTCAAGCGCTACATCAAGTCGATCGGCAAGGGCCTGCTCAAGGTGATGTCCAAGATGGGCATCTCGACTTACCAGTCCTATTGCGGCGCGCAGATTTTTGACGCCGTCGGTCTGAAGGCCGATTTCGT
Source organism: Bradyrhizobium vignae (assembly GCF_004114425.1). Taxonomy (GTDB): domain Bacteria; phylum Pseudomonadota; class Alphaproteobacteria; order Rhizobiales; family Xanthobacteraceae; genus Bradyrhizobium; species Bradyrhizobium vignae. The sequence continues at coordinate 214,171 of NZ_RDQF01000003.1, forward strand.
CGCCAAGTTCTTCGCCGGCACGCACACCCGCGTCGAAGGCGTCGGCCTTGCCGAGATCGCGGAAGAAGCCGTGCGCCGCCATGCCGACGCGTTCGGCGACGCACAGGTCTACAAGAGCGCGCTCGATGTCGGCGGCGAATATGCCTATCGGAGCCGCGGCGAGGACCATGCATGGACCGCCGAGTCGGTGTCCCTGCTCCAGCACGCCGCGCGCGGCAATTCGCAGGAGCGGTATCGCGCCTTCGCAAAAATCCTCAACGAGCAGTCGGAGCGTCTTTTGACGCTGCGCGGCCTGTTCCGGATCAAGAACGCCGAGGAAGAGAAGCGCAAGCCGATCCCGCTCGACCAGGTCGAGCCGGCCAAGGACATCGTCAAGCGTTTCGCCACCGGCGCGATGAGCTTCGGTTCGATCTCGCGCGAGGCGCACACCACGCTCGCGATCGCCATGAACCGGATCGGCGGCAAGTCGAACACCGGCGAAGGCGGCGAGGAGGCCGACCGCTTCAAGCCGATGCCGAACGGCGATTCCATGCGCTCGGCGATCAAGCAGGTCGCCTCGGGCCGCTTCGGCGTCACCACGGAGTATCTCGTCAACTCCGACATGATGCAGATCAAGATGGCGCAGGGCGCCAAGCCCGGCGAAGGCGGCCAGCTGCCCGGCCACAAGGTCGACGCGACCATCGCCAGGGTCCGGCACTCGACGCCGGGCGTCGGCCTGATCTCGCCGCCGCCGCACCACGACATCTACTCGATCGAGGACCTGGCGCAGCTCATCTACGACCTCAAGAACGTCAACCCGACGGGCGACGTCTCGGTCAAGCTCGTTTCCGAGATCGGCGTCGGCACGGTCGCCGCGGGCGTCGCCAAGGCGCGCGCCGACCACGTCACCATCGCGGGCTTCGAGGGCGGCACTGGCGCCTCGCCGCTGACCTCGATCAAGCATGCCGGTTCGCCGTGGGAGATCGGCCTTGCCGAAACCCACCAGACCCTGGTGCGCGAGCGGCTGCGCAGCCGTATCGTGGTCCAGGTCGACGGCGGCTTCCGCACCGGCCGTGACGTCGTGATCGGCGCGCTGCTCGGGGCCGACGAATTCGGCTTCGCCACTGCGCCGCTGATCGCGGCCGGCTGCATCATGATGCGCAAGTGCCATCTCAACACCTGCCCCGTCGGCGTCGCGACGCAGGATCCGGTGCTGCGCAAGCGCTTCACCGGCCAGCCCGAGCACGTGATCAACTACTTCTTCTTCGTCGCCGAGGAAGTCCGCGAGATCATGGCCTCGCTCGGCTTCCGCACCTTCAACGAGATGATCGGCCAGGTTCAGCTGCTCGATCAGACCAAGCTGGTCGCGCACTGGAAGGCCAAGGGCCTCGATTTCTCAAAACTGTTCGTCAAGCAGAAGGAAGAGAAGGGCCAGAAGATCTATCACTCCGAGCGCCAGAACCATCATCTGGAGGCGGTGCTCGACCGCACGCTGATCGAGCAGGCGACGCCTGCGCTCGACCGCGGCGCGCCGGTGAAGATCGAGGCCACGATCAACAGCACCAACCGCTCCGCCGGTGCGATGCTGTCGGGCGCGGTCGCCAAGATCTACGGCCATGCCGGCCTGCCGCATGACACGATCCATGTCAGCCTGAAGGGTACCGCGGGCCAGGCCTTCGGTGCGTGGCTCGCCCATGGCGTCACCTTCGAGCTCGAGGGTGAAGGCAACGACTATGTCGGCAAGGGCCTCTCGGGCGGCAAGATCATCGTGAAGCCGCCGCGGAACTCGGCGATCGTGCCGGAAGAGAGCATCATCGTCGGCAACACCGTGATGTACGGGGCGATCGATGGCGAATGCTACTTCCGCGGCATCGCCGGCGAACGCTTTGCCGTTCGTAACTCGGGCGCGGTCGCTGTCGTCGAGGGCGCGGGCGATCATTGCTGCGAATACATGACCGGCGGCATCGTGGTCGTGCTCGGCAAGACCGGGCGCAACTTCGCGGCCGGCATGTCCGGCGGCATCGCCTATGTGCTGGACGAGGCCGGCGACTTCGACAAGCTGTGCAACCTCAGCATGGTCGAGCTCGAACCGGTGCTGTCGGAGGAGATGATCAACGCCGACACCTATCACGCCTCCGGCGATCTCGAAGCGCACGGCCGGGTCGACGTGTTCAAGAACCTGCTCGCCTCCGACGTCGAGCGGCTGCACGTGCTGATCACGCGCCATGCCAAGGCAACCGGCTCCAAGCGTGCCGCCGAGATCCTCGCCAATTGGAAGGAATGGCTGCCCAAGTTCCGCAAGGTGATGCCGGTCGAGTACCGGCGCGCGCTGCGCGAACTGGCCGCCAATGCGGACGCCGAGCCGAAAATCGCGATCGGGGCGTAACTCTCAACTGGCGTCATTCCGGGGCGCAAAGCGCGAACCCGGAATCTCGCAAAGATAACCTCCAGGTTCCGGGTGTGCGCGCAGCGCGCGCATCCCGGAACGACGGAAAAGAAAACTTAGCGGCAGGGACTTCGGGTTTAATGGGCAAGATCACGGGTTTTCTGGAAATCGAACGGCACGATCGCAAGTACACCCCGGTCGCCGAGCGCTTGAAGCATTTCAAGGAATTCGTCGTTCCGCTCTCCGAGAAGGAGGTGCGCGAGCAGGCGGCGCGCTGCATGAACTGCGGCATTCCCTATTGCCACGGGACCGGCTCGGTTGCGCCCGGCACGCCCGGCTGCCCAGTCAACAACCAGATCCCCGACTGGAACGACCTCGTCTACCAGGGCAACTGGGAAGAGGCCTCGCGCAACCTGCATTCGACCAACAACTTCCCTGAGTTCACGGGCCGCATCTGTCCGGCGCCGTGCGAAGCGTCCTGCACGCTCAACATCGACGACAACCCCGTCACCATCAAGACCATCGAATGCGCGATCGTCGACCGCGCCTGGGACAATGGCTGGCTGAAGCCGGAAGTGGCAGCGGTCAAGACCGGCAAGAAGGTCGCGGTGATCGGCTCGGGTCCGGCGGGCATGGCCTGCGCGCAGCAGCTCGCGCGCGCCGGCCACGACGTGCATGTCTATGAGAAGTACGCCAAGGCCGGCGGCCTGCTGCGTTACGGCATCCCCGACTTCAAGATGGAGAAGCGCATCATCGACCGCCGTGTGGCGCAGATGGAAGCCGAAGGCGTCACCTTCCACTACAACAGCCATGTCGGCGCAGCCGGCAATGTCGATCCGCGCGAGCTGCTCAACCAGTACGACGCGGTCGCGCTGACCGGCGGCGCGGAAGCCCCGCGCGACCTGTCGATCCCCGGCCGCGATCTCGAAGGCATCCACTACGCCATGGACTTCCTGCCGCAGCAGAACCGCCGCGTCTCCGGGGAGCCGCTCGGCGGAGTCCAGGAGATCCTGGCCGGCGGCAAGCACGTCGTCGTCATCGGCGGCGGCGACACCGGCTCGGACTGCATCGGCACCTCGCTGCGTCAGGGCGCGCTGTCGGTGACCCAGCTCGAGATCATGCCCGCTCCCCCCGAGCGCGAGAACAAGGGCCTGACCTGGCCGAACTGGCCGCTGAAGATGCGCACCTCCTCCAGCCAGGCCGAAGGCGCGATCCGCGAATACGCCGTGCTGACCCAGAAGTTCTCGGGCGAGAACGGCAAGGTCAGGAAGCTGCACTGCGTGCGCGTCGACGACAAGTTCAAGCCGATTGCCGACACCGAGTTCGAGATCGACGCCGAGCTCGTCCTGCTCGCCATGGGCTTCGTCCATCCCGTGCACGAGGGCCTGCTCAAGCTGCTCGCGGTCGAGTTCGACCCGCGCGGCAACGTCAAGGCCAACACGCTGGACTACCAGACCTCGCGCCCCAACGTGTTCTCCGCCGGCGACATGCGCCGCGGGCAATCGCTGGTGGTGTGGGCGATCCGTGAAGGGCGGCTGTGCGCCCGGTCGATCGATACGTTCCTGATGGGGAAGACGGATTTGCCGCGCTGAGTGAGGCTCGCTCCGCTGCCATTTCAACAAACGGTGTCATCGCCCGGCTTGACCGGGCGATTCAGTATTCCAGAGACAGTTGTAATTGAATCGATAAGCCGCGGCGTACTGGATGCCCCGGTCCCGGCTCCGCCAAGCTACGCCGGGCCTACACGCGCTCGGCCGGCGAAGCTTCAGCGAAGACGGCAAGCCGAGGCATGACAGCGGAGTGGGTGGCGGGCGCGGAGCCAACTATTCCGCATTCGCTCAAGCGCCTCGCCGCCCCTCTAGTTCTGCAGCCTCACGCCCAACATCACCACCGTCCCCTGCGAGCTCGAGCCCGCCTGGTTCGAATCCAGGATGTCGTGCCGCAGCGTGCCCTTGACCCAGACGTTGCGGTTGAGCTTGTAGATCAGGTTGCCTTCGAGCGAGTACGTCTTGTCGTTGCGGTTCTGGCCCTGGTAGTCGAGCGTGCCGTAGGTGAACTTGCCGACCGCGGTGAGCCAGCGGCGGAAGTCGTGGTCCACTTCGGCAGAGTAAGTGCGCACCAGCACGCCGGAGGAGCCGGCGACCGTGGTCTCCGCGATCTGCGTGTCGGTGAAGAATTTCACCGTGGTGAGGCCGCTGGCGTTCCAGATCAAGGAGCCCGTGGTGAGGAAGCCGGAGAGCTGGCTGAGGCGCGGATCGGTGTAGCTGCGCGCGGAATAGCCGACCGAGATCTCGCCGGTGAGGATGCGCGAGAACTCGAAGGACGAGCCGACCTTGGCATAGCCGCCGTTCGAATCGCGGAAGTAGCCGTTGCGGTCGGCGGCCTGATCGTGGACGCGGGTGTCGCCCTGGATCTCGACGAAGGGCTTCAAACCCGGCTTCAGATCGTAGGAGAAGCGTCCGACGCCGCCGTATTGGTTGAAGTCGCGATCACCGTTGCTGAACACAGAGCCATCGGTGAGTCTCGAATCCGTGTAGGCGGTGCGATCGACCGTGGCGCCCGCGGCGACCTGGAAGCGATTGAAGGTCTGGTCGAAGCCGACGGTCGTCCCATAGGCGGCATAGACAGGATATTTCTGCAGGCCGGCCTGCACGTTCGGGCTGCCGGGATTGTCGGTGGCGAGCCGCAGGCGAAGCTGCGATGTCAGCTTGAGATCGCGGTCGACGTCGATGCGGCCGTCGATGTGGCCGGTGAAGTCGGGGCGGTCGATCTCGACCGGCGAGGGCGACGCGAAGCCGTTGATCGTCGCCGGCATGTTGTTGGTGTAGCCCGAGAACGAGCCGCGCAGATCGGCGACCAGCGCGTGGCGCTCCCAGTCGGACATCACGAGAAGGTCGGGCGCGACGACATAGACGGGCGAGCCGACCGGCTTGTTCAGGCGCGCCGGGTTGGTGTCATAGCCGGTGGAGAGCTCGAGGCCGCCCTTGATCAGGAAGCTGCCGGCATAATCGCCGACCGCACCGAACGGATCCTCATCGAGCTTGAGGCGGCGGCGCAGCGGCTGGCCGGGCACACTGCCCGCCATCGCCGGAGCTACCGGCGTCTTGTGCGCGGTCTCGGACGGCGGCGGCGCGATGCGCGGCGCGCCCAGCGTCGTGACTGGCGTTGTGGGCGGCGGCGGTGAACCGGGGCCGGCGGGACGCTTCGGCTTCGGCTGGCCCGGATAGAGCTTTGGCTGCTGCCGTTTGCGGTTAAGCGAATCGTAGCCCGAGCTGCTCGCCCCGTTGGCGGCAGGCAGGCCGTAGGTCGGGACCTGACCGACGCGCGAGGTCGCCGGCGTCTGCTGACGCTTGCGCAGATCTGCGTTGGGATCGGGCAGCGCCGGCAATGCATCCGACGGCGCCTGCGGCACGCCCGCCGTGCGGCGCGTCGGCAGCGTGTCGGTCGAGACAAAGCCACCGCGGTTGGGATTGAACAGGTCGGGCGTGAGGCCCTGGGCGGCCGCAGGGCCGCTTCCGAGAGCCGTCAGCGCCAGACATGGCAAAGCCGCGCGCAGGAAATGCGCGCGTTTGCTCCGGCCCCTGCCTGGAGACGACCCCACGATGGAATAACCTCAACGAAATCAAATACTTTCACGATCGCCCTGCCGGCTGGCGGGAACCATCGTTAATGGAGTTAAAACAATTATGGTTAATGACCCGTTGAGGGTGTCCGGGCGCTCGTCGCCTCGCTGGCCGGGGCGTGCTAAGCAGGCGCCAACGGGCGAACGCCCCTCCTCCCTGGACCAGACCATGCCGAGCTCGAAACCGCTGATGACCGCATCATCCGGCCCCATTCCGACAAGCGTCGAATCCGCGCTCCGCACCCTGGAGACGGAGAGCGGCGGCATCAACGCGCTCGCCGCTGCCCTGCGCGGCCCGCTGGGTGCGACCTTCGCCAAGGCCGTCGAGCTGATCCGGCAGGCCAAGGGCCGCGTCATCGTCACCGGGCTCGGCAAATCCGGCCATATGGGGCGCAAGATCGCGGCGACGCTGGCCTCGACCGGCACGCCCGCCTTCTTCGTGCACGCCGCCGAAGCCGGCCATGGCGACCTCGGCATGATCACCACCGACGACGTCATCATGGCGCTGTCCTGGTCCGGCGAGCAGCCGGAGATGAAGAACCTCGTGAACTATTCGGCGCGCTTTGCGATCCCCATGATCGCGGTGACGTCGAACGCTTCGTCCTCGCTGGGACAGGCCGCCGACCTCGTGATCGAGCTGCCGAAGGCGCGCGAGGCCTGCCCGCACAATCTGGCACCGACCACCTCGACCCTGATGCAGGCCGCGATCGGCGACGCGCTCGCGATCGCGCTGCTGGAAGGGCGCGGGTTCACTGCGCTGGAGTTCGCGCATTTCCATCCCGGCGGCAAGCTGGGCGCGATGCTGAAATTCGTCCGCGACTACATGCGCACCGGCGCGGAGATTCCGGTCAAGCCCGAAGGCACAAAGATGTCGGAGGCCGTGGTCGAGATGTCGGCCAAAGGGCTTGGCTGCGTCTGCATCGTCAACGATGCAGGCGAGGCCGTCGGCATCATCACCGACGGCGACCTGCGCCGTCACATGCGGCCCGACCTTTTGACGGTGACCGTCGATGAGATCATGACGAAGCAGCCCAAGACCGTACCGCCCTCGATGCTCGCGAGCGAGATGATCGAGGTGCTGAACACCCGCAAGATCACGACACTGCTGGTGACCGATGCGGGCAAGGTGGTCGGGATCGTGCACCTGCACGATCTGCTGCGCGCGGGCGTGGCGTAAGGCACGCTCTCTCCACTCGTCATTGCGAGCGCAGCGAAGCAATCCAGGCTGCCTCTGCGGAGACAGCCTGGATTGGTTCGTCGCAAGGGCTCCTCGCAAATGACGGTGGAGAGACCTACGCCGGAAACCGCTCCGCGTTCTCCTCCAGCGGCAGCCGCAGCCCGTTCGCCAGGTAGGACACCGTGCGGTAGTAGCCGCACAGCAGCATGATCTCCAGGATTTGCGCCTCGTCGTAATGCGCCGACAGCGCTGCGAACTCCTCGTCCGTGAATGTCGCGCGATGATGCAACGCGTCGACGGCTGCGATCAGCGCCTGCTCGGCCGGCGACCAGCATGTTGATGCTGCATCGCCCTGCACCGTCGCCCGCACTTCGTCCTGGGTGAGCTTTGCCGGCCCGGCAAAGATCGCGACGTGCACGCCCCATTCATATTCGCATCTGTTCAGCGCGCAGGTGCGGTCGATGACGATCTCGCGGTCGCGGAGCGACAGCGGCCCGGGGTCGAGCAGGCCGCCGGCGCGGAACTTGTCCCAGGCGCGGCCGTGCCCCGCCATCACCCGGAACAGCACCAGCGGCGGCGCGCCGCGCATGATGCGGTCGAACTGCGCCTGGATCTCCGGGGGATAAGGCGGAGTGAGCGGTGCGATGCGCGGCGAGGCCCCGGACATGGGCGGTCTCCGTTGCTACAATTATCGTAGCGATACGCTACATTATCTGTAGCACAGCGCAATAGGTGACGATGGCTAAACAGGCTGGCACGACGACACGCAGCGTCCGCGGCTCGCGCACGGGCCGGCCGATCATGGTGCTGCTCGACCTGCTCGGCCGACGCTGGAGCCTGCGGATTCTCTGGGAGCTGCGCGGAGAGCCCCTCACCTCGCGCGCCCTGCGCACCGCCTGTGATGAAGCCTCGCCCACGGTGCTGCAAGCGAGGCTGACCGAACTGCGCGAGGCAGGATTCGTGGAGTTGGGCGACGGCGGAGGTTACGGACTGACGACGCTGGGGCGCGAGCTGTGCGAGACGTTCATGCCGCTGCATAGGTTTGCGGAGAGGTGGAAGAGGTAGAATCTGAAGGCGTGCCGCATGCTCCTTTCTTCCTTCTCCCGTTGTGGGAGAGGGAAAGAATCACGCCGCGGCGACCGTGAGGTTCGCACCGTCCACCTGCACCACCTTCACCCGCGTCCCCGCCGGTGTATCAGGGCCCGCAACACGCCATACCGTGTCGCCGATGCGCATTGTGCCTGAACCGTCGATGATCGGCTTCTCCAGCGTGAACTCACGGCCGAGCAAGGCCTCGGCGCGCTTGTTGAGAAATGAGCTCGTGCTCGCGTCCGGCTTCGGCTTGGCGAGGCGGCGCCACACCGGCACAGCTGCGGCGGCGAAGATCGCGAACATGACGAGCTGGATCTGCCAGGACATGGCAACAGCGAACGAGATCAGGCCCACCAGCAATGCCGCAAGCCCGAGCCAGAACAGGAAGATGCCGGGCGCCAGCACTTCCAGCGCCATCAGGATGAAGCCGAAGATCAGCCAGTTCCAGTTGCCCAGCGATGCGAATATGTCGGTCATGACACGACCTCTGTAAAATAGCCCCGTTTACTGCGGCGGCACCGCGGGCGGCGTCGGGCCCGACGACGGGACCGATCCGCTTCGGCGCGCCGCAGCGGCTGCGGATGCGGCACTTTCGCCGAACGTTGCCTTGGCGATCTCGCCGATGCCGGCGAGCGAGCCAAGCATGCTCACGGCTTCCACCGGCAACATGATGATCTTCTGGTTCGGCGCATCCGCGAACTGGCCGAAAGCCTTGATATATTTATCGGCGATGAAATAGTTCAACGCGGCGACGTCGCCCTTGGAAATGGCCTCCGATACCGCCTGGGTCGCTTTCGCCTCGGCCTCGGCCAGACGCTCGCGCGCCTCGGCGTCGCGGAAGGCGGCTTCGCGCCGGCCCTCCGCCTGGAGGATCTGACCCTGCTTGGCGCCCTCGGCGCGCAGGATCTCGGACTGGCGCTGGCCTTCGGCGGCGAGGATGTCGGCGCGCTTGACGCGCTCGGCCTTCATCTGCCGGCCCATGGCTTCGACGAGGTCGGCGGGCGGCACGATGTCCTTGATCTCGATGCGATTGACCTTGACGCCCCAGGGCGAGACCGCAGCGTCGACCACGCGCAAGAGGCGCTCGTTGATCTCGTCGCGGTGCGACAGCACCTGGTCGAGATCCATGGAGCCCATCACCGAGCGGATGTTGGTCATGGTGAGAACCGTGATGGCCTGGTTCAGGTTGGCGACCTCGTAGCTCGCCTTCGCCGCATCGAACACCTGATAAAAAGCAACGCCGTCCACCGTGACGGTCGCGTTGTCCTTGGTGATCACCTCCTGCTCGGGGATGTCGATCACCTGCTCCATCATGTTGATCTTGCGTCCGACGCGATCGAAATAGGGCACGATCAGATTGAGCCCGGGGCTGAGCGTCTGGGTGTATTTGCCGAACCGCTCGATGGTCCAGTCATAGCCCTGCGGGACCGTCTTCACGCCGGCCACCAGCGTGACGATGACGAGCAACACCAGAACAATCGCGAAAATGTCGAAGCCGCTCATATCTCCTCCAAGCCGGGAAAAATCGGGAAAAAGCCCTTTCCGGCGCTGTCATTGGTCGGGATCGATACCCTACCGGTTCAGCGGTCGCGAGTAACGTCGGCATGGGCGCAATGCCGCACAAGGCGTACCGAGAGGGAATGGCAACGATTATGTATTTGGGAGGAAGCTCTTGAAAGGATGCCGGAGCAGACCTAGCGCCAAAGGTTAACGTCAGATCCAGCCCTGAAGCTCGCGCAGCACCAGAGTGCGGATCACGTCCATGCCTGGTTCGCTGTCGTTGAGGCACGGGATCGCGGAAAACTGCTCGCCGCCATTGTGCTTGAAGATCTCGGCATTCTCCTGCGCGATCTCCTCCAGCGTCTCCAGGCAGTCGGCGGAGAAGCCCGGCGTCACCACCGCGATGCGGCGCACGCCTTCGCTGGCGAGCCGCTCCATGGTCTTGTCGGTATAGGGCTGGAGCCACTCGTCATTGCCGAAGCGCGACTGGAAGGTCAGCAGCAGCTTCGTCTCGTCCATGCCGAGCCGGCGGCGCAGTGCCTCGGTCGTGGCGATGCAGTGGGTCTGATAGGGATCGCCCTTGTCGACATAGGATTTCGGCATGCCGTGGAAGGACGCCACGATCAGCTCCGGCGCGAACGGCAGACTCGCCAGATGCGTCTCGATCGAGGTCGCGAGCGCCTCGATATAGGCCGCATCCTCATAATAGGGCGGCGTCACCCGCAGCGTCGGCTGGTTGCGCAGACGGGCGAGCACGCGGAACACTTCGTCGCAGACGGTTGCCGAGGTCGAGGCGGAGTATTGCGGATAGAGCGGGACGGCGAGAATGCGCTCGCAGCCTTTCGCGATCAGCGTATCGATGCCCGACTTGATCGAGGGATTGCCGTAGCGCATCGCCCAGTCCACCACGACATGGGCGTAGTCCGACAGTCCGGCGGCGAGCTTGCCGGCTTGCGACCGCGTGATGGTCTTCAGCGGCGACTCGTTCTGCTCATTGTTCCAGATCTTGCCGTAGTCGAGCGCCTTGGTGCGGGGACGGCTGCGCAGAATGATGCCGTTCAGCACCAGCTTCCAGATCAGGCCCTGGTTCTCGATGACGCGGACGTCACTGAGGAACTCCTTGAGATAGACCCGCACGCCCGGCGCATCGGCGGTGTCAGGCGTTCCGAGATTGATCAGGAGCACGCCAACGCGCGGCAGGACGGATCGGCCGGCCGGTTTCACAGTCTCAAGGGGGACGACGCTGTTCATGGCTGGTTGGGTCGCGCGTTGGTCCGAACTTGTCAAGACGAGGGCGGTTTCGCTAGGGTCGCACCCAAGCGGGGAAGGGAAGATGACGCTCGCGGAATGGTGCGTATTGGGAGCGCTGTTGCTGTATCTGTCCACGATCGGCTCGATCAAATGGATCAGGTTTCGCAGCTTCGACAATTCCCGGCCGCGCGATCCTGCCTTCTATGAGGACCCCATCGCGCAGCGCGCGCTGGGCGCTCACCAGAACGGCATCGAAACCTTCCCATTCTTCGCCTTCGCGGTGCTGCTCGCCGAATACAGGGACTCGCCGCAGCGGCTGATCGACGAGCTCGCCGCGCTGTTCCTGATCGTGCGGATCGCCTATGTGCTGACCTATCTCGGCAACCGCCCGACGCTGCGCTCGATCCTCTGGAGCATCGGCTTTGCGATCAATCTCGGGATCTTCTTCATGCCGGCCTTGAAGCGGTTTCTGCCGGTGTGAGTTTCTCGCTGCCGTGTCCCGGACGCGGTGCAGCGCTCTTGCGCTGCTCCGCAGATCCGGGCCCCAGAACGCCAGACACTACCACACGGAGAGATGGGCCCCGGCTCTGCAGCGCGTCGTCGAAGGGGACGCTGCGCTGCGTCCGGGACACGAGAGCTTGGGATCAGAAACACGTCGTCCGTTCGGCCGCGATATAGCCGAACAAGAGGCCGACGCCGAACAGCAGCACCACGCCCGCGGCACCGAATTCGATGCCGCGCATGAACAGCGCGCCGCCGCCGTCGCGGCCTGCGCTGAAGCGGGCGGCGATGTCCTTGGCGGAGACGGCGACGACCGCGATGGCCGCAACGGTGATCGCGGTGCCCAATCCCATCAGGAAGGTCGCGGCGATGCCGGCCCAGAACAGGCCCTGGGCCAGCGCGAACACCAGTACCAGGATCGCGCCCGAGCAGGGGCGGATGCCGACGGTCAGAATCGCTGCAAAGCCGCGCCGCCAGCCGCCGGGCCCCGCGAGCTCGCTCGGTGTGGGGCCGTGGGAATGGCCGCAATGCTCATCATGGACGTGGTCGTGCCCGTGGTGGTGATGGGCGTGCGCATGGTCGTGACCGTGATGATCGTGGTGATGATGATCATGGTCGTGATGATCATGAATTTCATGATGATGATGAACGTGCGGCACGCCCGCAATCGCCGGCACCGGCTGGGTCGTCTGGAGTGCGCGGATGAAGGCGCCGCCCTTGACCCAGACCAGGCGCAGGCCGAACGCTGCAATCAGGGCGTAGCTCGCGATCTCGACCGCGCCCTCCGCCCTGCACATGGTTTTCGCCGTCGCATTCAGCACCCAGGCCGAGATGCCGACGATGAGGATCGCGACCAGCGACTGCATTAGCGCCGAGGCAAACGACAGCGCGATGCCGCGCCGGGCGGTCTCGCGGTTGGCGACGAGATAGGAGGCGATCACCGCCTTGCCATGGCCGGGGCCGGCGGCGTGGAAGATGCCGTAGGCGAACGAGATGAACAGCAGCGTCCACACCGCCGAGCCGTCGGACTTCGCGGCGCGGATGGTCGACGACATTTGCCGATAGAATTCCGACTGCTTTGCCAGCAGCCAGCCGACGATGCCACTGGCCTCGGGTTCGGCCGCCTGGGTCGGCCGCGGCGCGCCGAACGGATTTTGTGCGAGCAGATCATGAAGCGCGGCATCGGCCACGATCGCGACCAGCACAACTGTGGCGCAGGCGATCAGCCCGCGCGCAAGCGGGGAGAGGTGCTGCTTCAAGGGCAATCCACCGTGATCTTGTTGGCGAACATCATGCCGAAATTGCTGTTCTCGCCATTCAGGAAAGTCTGTTCGTTGAGCTTCTGGGCGGTGGCCGAGCCGTCGCTCGGACGGTCGAGCTTCATCTGGCAGCCCCCGGGCGCGCCGACCAGCTTGACCGGGTTGTCCTTGGCCATCTGGAAGTCGATGAAGAAGGAGCGGTCGAACACTTCGAGCACGAGCTGCCTCGGCTTGACCGGATTCTTCAGCGGCAGCGTGAAGTGCAGGGTCAGCACCGCATCCTTGTAGTCGAGGAAATAGTCGATCGGCTCCTGGAACCGCTCCTTCTTGCCGTCGGCCTTAGCGAAGGTGAAATAGGCATATTCCTTCAGCGACTCGACATTGGTCTGCGCCAGCGGCCCGAGCTCCTCGCGCGTATAGGCGCCCTTGGTCTTGCTCTCGAGCCCCTGCACCGCATAGGCCGAGAACATGTCGTCGAATGTCCAGGCGTGGCGCACACCGGTGACCGAACCGTCCGCCGCGTAGAGCAGCTCGCTGGTCGCGGTGATCCAGACATGCGGATGCGCCTGCGCCGCGCCCGAGGCGAGCGTGAGGCCAACGGCGAGCAGCCATCCGAACAGAGCGCGCATGCCCATCAGGCGGCCTTTGCCGTTTCGAGCAGGCCGCGGCGGCGCAGCAGCGCCTCGGGCTCCGGCGGCCGGCCGCGGAAGGCCTCATAGGCAGCTTCCGGATCGACTGAGCCGCCCGAGGAATAGATGTCGTCGTGCAGGCGCTTGGCCACGGCCGGATCGAAAATGTCGCCGGCCTCCTCGAACGCGCCGAAGGCATCGGCGTCCATCACCTCCGACCACATGTAGCTGTAATAACCGGCGGCATAGTGGTCGCCGGTGAAGATGTGACCGAACTGCGTGGGCCGGTGACGCAGCGCGATCTCCTCGGGCATGCCGATCTTCTCCAGCTCGCGCCTCTCGAAGGCACGGACATCCTGCGCGGCGGCAGCCGGCTGGGTGTGGAATTCGAGATCGATCAGCGCGGAGGAGACGAACTCCACCGTGGCAAAGCCCTGGTTGAACTTTCGGGCGGCGAGGAAGCGTTGGAGCAGCTCGTCCGGCAGTGGTTCGCCGGTCTGGTAGTGGCGAGCGAACTTCTGCAGCACCTCGGGCCGCTCCTGCCAGTGCTCGTAGAGCTGCGACGGCAGCTCGACGAAGTCGGTGAACACTGACGTGCCCGACAGCGACGGATAGGTCACGTTGGAGAGCATGCCGTGCAGCCCGTGGCCGAACTCGTGGAACAGGGTGCGGGCATCGTCGGGGGACAGCAGCGAAGGCTCGCCGCCGGCACCTTTGGCGAAATTGCAGATGTTGAGAACGAGCGGTGCGACGTCGCCGTCGAGCTTCTGCTGGTCGCGCAGCGAGGTCATCCAGGCGCCGGAGCGCTTCGACGGCCGGGCGAAGTAGTCGCCATAGAACAGCGCCTTGTGCTTGCCGTCCGGCCCCTTCACCTCCCAGACCCGGACGTCGGGGTGCCAGACCGGCACGTCGTTGCGCTCCTCGAAGGTGATCCCGAACAGGCGCGTGGCGCAGTCGAACGCGGCGGCGATCATATTGTCGAGCGAAAGATAGGGCTTGATCGCGGCGTCGTCGAAATTGGCGCGCTGAAGGCGCAGCTTCTCGGCGTAGAAGCGCCAGTCCCAGGGTGCGAGCTTGAAATTGCCGCCCTCGGCCGTGATCAGCGCCTGCATCTCGTCGCGGTCGGCGAGCGCGCGCGCCCTCGCCGGCTTCCAGACCCGCTCCAAGAGGCCCCGCACCGCCTCCGGCGTCTTGGCCATGGAGTCTTCGAGCCGGTAGGCGGCGAACGTCGGGTAGCCCAGGAGCTTGGCGCTCTCTTCGCGCAGCTTCAGGATCTCGACAATGGTTCCATTGTTGTCGTTGGCATTGCCGTTGTCGCCGCGGGCGACGAAGGCTTTATAGACCTTCTCGCGGAGGTCACGCCGGGCAGAGCTCTTCAGGAATTGTTCGACCGAGGAGCGCGACAACGTGACGATGGCCTTGCCTTCCATGCCGCGCTCTTCTGCCGCAGCCTTGGCGCCGGCGACAAAGCTCTCCGGCAGGCCCTGGCGGTCGGCCTCCCCGAGCTCCATGATCCAGTCCTGCTCGTCGCCGAGCAGATGGTGGCTGAAGCCGGTGCCGAGCTGGGCGAGCCGCTCGTTGATCTCGGCCATCCGTGCCTTGGCCTCCTCGGAGAGACCGGCGCCGGAACGGTGGAAGCGGGTATAGGTGCGCTCCAGCAGGCGGAGCTGCTCGGGCGTGAGCCCAAGATTGGCGCGCTTCTCGTGCAGCTGGGCGATGCGGCCGAACAGAACCGCGTTCATCATGATGGGATTCCAGTGCCGCGCCATCCGCAAGGAGACCTCCTTGTCGATCTCCAGAATGGCCGGGTTCGAATGCGCCGAGACGAGGTCATAGAAGACCGCCGCAACCTTGTTCAACAGCTTGCCCGAACGCTCCAGCGCCGTGATGGTGTTGGCGAAGTCGGGCGCGGCCGGATCATTGGTGATCGCCGCGATCTCGGCGGCATGGTCCGCAAAGGCCTGCTCGAACGCCGGCAGGAAGTGCTCCGGCTTGATCTCGTCGAAGGGTGGGGTCGCAAACGGCGTCACCCAGGCCTTCAGCAGCGGGTTGGTCTCGGCTTCCGTAATTTGGCGAGATTCTGACATCACAAGTCCGGTTTCGTGGCTCGATTGTTGCAGCCAGCTATAGCACGCGATGGGGCTTTTTTGGGCCATTTGCCCTTGCTCCCGGCCGCCTTTTCGGGGAGATTGCGGCCCTCGAAGTCAGGACCCCTGAGCCCCATGAACGCGCCTTCTTCCTCTTCCCGCCAGATCGTCTGGCCCAGCGTCATCACCGTCATCAGCGCCGCCATCCTGATCGGCGCTGAGGTGTTCGGCGCAGCCTTCGCCGGCGGCTGGGCGCTCGCGATCCTGCTCGGGCTCGGCGACCAAGGCGCGCACATCCTCCAGGCCGTGCTGTTCACACTCGGCGTGCTCGTGATGACCGCGTTCATCCGCGGCGCTCAACGCGTCGAGCCCTTCACGAAGCGCGGCTGACGCTTCTCGCGCGTGAGCAGCACACGCGCGCCGCAAAAAACTTAACGCCTGTTCATCTTCCGCGTCGCTCGCGCAACACTGCGCAAGCAGATGTTAGGCAATTCTGTTCTCAGCCTAAAAAAATTCTTGCGAAGCAGAGTCAAAACGCTTATGTGCGCTCTTGCCCAATTTCGCACGTGCCTGTGGTCGTGTGTCAGTCGGTAGGTATCCGGACAAGAGGCCGGACAGCCGCCAAGGGGTGAAGAAGCCGAGGGGCTCTTCGGAAGTGCAGAAGTCGAAGACCTGATGTCGCAAGACCGACGGTCATAGGACGAAGCAAACCCGGAGCGCCCAGCATCTCTCTCAAAGAGATGCCATGTCGAAGGTGACTTCGCTCTTTGCAACCGTGACTGGCAGCCGGAGGCGAACCGGCGCACCCCGCTCTCAACGGGGGACGCGACTTAAAGCAACGACGGATCGGGCTTTTTTGGTCTCTACCGGCAGTCCAACGCCGGCGCGGGCTACTGAAAAGGCTTGTCCTTCATTGCCAGGTGAGCGGGCGGGAATCTCTCCCAACCAATCCACGGCAGCACAGTCTGGTTTGAGTTTTTTGTCCTCAGCGCGCCTCCATCGCGCGGTGTGGCCGAAGCACTCTCATCAGACGTCACGTTGATACGGCTCCCGTCGCTGGGACCGTTGGAGAGTGCCATGACCGAACGTATCCAGGAATTCCTGCGCAACCGCCGCAAAGAAGGCCTCGACACCGAGCCGTGCCTCGTCGTCGACCTCGAGGTCGTGCGCGACAACTACCAGAGCTTCGCCAAGGCGCTGCCCGACAGCCGCGTGTTCTATGCCGTCAAGGCGAACCCGGCGCCGGAAGTGCTGGCCCTGCTCGCCTCCATGGGCTCCTGCTTCGACACCGCCACCGTCGCCGAGATCGAGATGGCGCTGGCCGCGGGTGCGACGCCCGACCGCATCTCCTTCGGCAACACGATCAAGAAGGAACGCGACATCGCGCGCGCCTTCGCGCTCGGCATCCGGCTCTTCGCGGTCGACTGCGCCGCCGAGGTCGAGAAGGTCGCCCGTGCCGCGCCGGCTGCGAAGGTGTTCTGCCGCATCCTCTATGACTGCGCCGGCGCCGAGTGGCCGCTGTCGCGCAAGTTCGGCTGCGACCCGGAGATGGCGGTCGAGGTGCTCGACCTCGCCAAGCGCCTGGGCCTGGAGCCGTGCGGCATCTCCTTCCATGTCGGCTCGCAGCAGCGTAAGGTGAAGGCGTGGGACCGCGCGCTGGCGATGGCCTCGCAGGTGTTCCGCGACTGCGCCGAGCGCGGCATCAACCTGTCCATGGTCAACATGGGCGGCGGCTTCCCGACCAAGTACCTGAAGGACGTGCCGCCGGTCGTGACCTACGGCCGCTCGATCTTCCGCGCGCTGCGCAAGCACTTCGGCAACCAGATCCCGGAGACCATCATCGAGCCGGGCCGCGGCATGGTGGGCAACGCCGGCATCATCGAATCCGAGGTCGTGCTCATCTCGAAGAAGAGCGACGAGGACGAGGTGCGCTGGGTGTACCTGGACATCGGCAAGTTCGGCGGTCTCGCCGAGACGATGGACGAGTCGATCCGCTACGCCATCCGCACCCGTCACGACGGCGCGGACATGACGCCGTGCGTGCTCGCAGGTCCGACCTGCGACAGCGCCGACGTGCTGTACGAGAAGAACCCGTATCCGCTCCCCGTCACGCTGGAGATCGGCGACAAGGTGCTGATCGAAGGGACCGGGGCCTATACGTCGACCTACTCGTCGGTGGCGTTCAACGGCATCCCGCCGCTGAAGACGTATCACATCTGATCCGCCTCTTGGTCTGAGGCCTGACGAACCCGGGAGCCGGTCCGCCGGCTCCTCCCCGACATTGCCATTCTGATGACGCTCGAATCCGCGTGCCGCCGGCGCACGGATTCGAGCGGGGACGACGTGCCATGACTGCTCCTCGGAAGCCACAGATCGCCCTCACCTCGAAAGCCGCTCCGTTCGCGATCCGCGGCGAGCGTGCTGGAGACGTCGCGATGCGTGAAGCGCTGCTCGATGCCTGCTTTGGCGAGAACCGCCACGGCCGCACCTGCCAGCGCCTGCGCGACGGACGCGCGCCTGCCGCCGGCCTCGCGCTGGCGGCCGTGCGCGAGGGAAAACTCGTGGGAACCGTGAGGCTCTGGCACGTCAGCGCCGGAGGCAGGCCCGCTCTGGTCCTCGGACCGCTGGCGGTCGACCCAGCCTGCCGCGAGCTCGGGATCGGCGCCGCGCTGATGCATCAAGCGCTGGCCGCCGCCCGGGCGCGCGGGCATGCCGCCGTGATCCTGCTCGGCGATGCCCCCTATTACGCCCGTTTCGGCTTCTCGGCCGAGAAGACCGGCGAACTGTCGCTGCCCGGCCCCTTCGAGCGCGATCGTCTGCTGGCGATCGAGTTCGCCGAAGGTGCGCTTGACGGTGTCGAAGGGATGATCGTCCCGACCGGTGCGGCCTTGCCCAAACGGAGGTCGGTTCGCGCCCTCCAGGCGCACGCGGCCTAACGGATCGCTCCGATAGCGAGGACCGAGAGCCGCATCGAGCGGCAACGCCCCGCTGCGCCTGCGCTAAGCTCTTTCCTTGGGGGTTGCGCAGGTGCGAGAAACGCCCTTTAACCCCGCAAAACACCCTTCAGTCGAGGCCCATGACCATGTCCCGTCGCCTGATCTCAACCGGCTCTCCCCTCGAGAAGACCGTCGGCTATAGCCGCGCCGTGATCGACGGCGAGTTCGCCTTCGTCGCGGGGACCACCGGATATGACTACACGACGATGACGATGCCGGCCGATGTCACGAGCCAGTCACGCAACTGCTTCAAGACCATCGAAGCCGCCCTGAAGGAGGGTGGATTCGAGATGGCCGATATCGTCCGTGCGACCTACTACGTCACCGACGCCAGCTACATCGATGCCCACTTTGCCGTCTGCGGCGAGGTTCTCGGTGACATCCGGCCGGCCGCGACGCTGCTGGTCGTCTCGGCCCTCGCCAAGCCCGAGATGAAGATCGAGATCGAAGTCACCGCCAAGCGCCGCAGCATCTGACAAGCGCCGCAGCGCCTGATCCACCCCTCACTGTTTATCCGCCAGCACTTTCTGGAGAAACCATCCCATGAGCCCCGCCTCGCAGATCTACGCGAAGATCACCGGCCCCATCGTCATGGTCGGCTTCGGCTCCATTGGCAAAGGCACGCTGCCGTTGATCGAGCGGCACCTCGACTACGACAAGTCGCGCATCACCGTGCTCGACCCCAAGGACGAGGGCCGCAAGGCGCTTTGCGAGAAGCACAACGTCCGCTTCATCCAGAAGGGCCTGACCAAGGACAATTATCGCGAGGTGCTGACCCCGCTGCTCACCGAGGGCGGCGGCCAGGGCTTTTGCGTCAATCTCTCGGTCGATACCGGCTCGACCGACATCATGGAGCTCTGCAACGAGCTCGGCGCTCTCTACATCGACACCGTCAACGAGCCCTGGCTCGGCTTCTATTTCGATCCCTCGAAGGGCCCGGAAGCGCGCTCCAACTACGCCCTGCGCGAAGTGACGCTCGCCGCCAAGAAAGCCCGCCCCGCCGGCTCGACGACGGCGGTCTCGTGCTGTGGCGCCAATCCCGGCATGGTCTCCTTTTTCGTCAAGCAGGCGCTGCTCAATGTCGCCGCCGATCTGAAGCTCAATGCGCCCAGGCCGAAGACCAAGGCCGAATGGGCGGATCTGATGCGGCAGGCCGGCATCAAGGGCATTCATATCGCCGAACGAGACACCCAGCGCTCCAAGAAGCCGAAGGAGCCCGATGTCTTCGTCAACACCTGGTCGGTCGAAGGTTTCCTGTCCGAGGGCATGCAGCCATCCGAACTCGGCTGGGGCACCCATGAGAAATGGATGCCCGAGAATGCACACACCCACGAAGCCGGCTGCGGCGCCGCCATCTATCTGATGCAGCCCGGGGCCAACACGCGCGTGCGCACCTGGTGCCCGACCCGCGGCGCGCAATATGGCTTCCTCGTCACGCACAACGAGTCGATCTCGATCGCCGATTACTTCACGGTGCGCGACGCGTCGGGCAAGGTGATCTATCGGCCGACCTGCCACTATGCCTACCATCCGGCTGACGATGCGGTGCTGTCGCTACATGAAATGTTCGGCCGCGCCGGAAAGATGCAGGAGAAGCATCACATCCTCGACGAGAACGAGATCGTCGACGGCATCGACGAGCTCGGCGTGCTGCTGTTCGGCCATGACAAGAATGCCTATTGGTACGGCTCGCAGCTCTCCATCGAAGAGACCCGCCAGCTCGCGCCCTATCAGAACGCCACCGGCCTGCAGGTGACCTCTGCCGTGCTCGGCGGCATGGTGTGGGCGCTGGAGAACCCGAACGAAGGCATCGTCGAAGCCGACGAGATGGACTTCGATCGCCTCTTGGAAATCCAGCTGCCCTATCTCGGCCCGGTGAAGGGTTTCTACACCGACTGGACGCCGCTGACCGATCGTCCGGGACTGTTTCCGGAAGATATCGATACGAGCGATCCCTGGCAGTTCCGGAATATTCTGGTGCGGTAAGGCGGGCGAGGCGTTCCGCCTCACACACTCCTGTCATGCCCTGGCTTGACCTGGGCTCCAGTGGCTTCTCGGCTCCAGCACTGCAGCCTCTGGAATACTGGATTGCCCGCCTTCGCGGGCAATGACACCGAGTGTGGAGAGGGACGCTACTTCTTCTCAATCGGCGGCGCGACCTTCTCCGCGGGAGCCGGCGGCAGCACCGGCTTGGCGGCACCCGCCGCGCCCTGCGTCTCGGAGCCCGGCCGCGCCGGTTCGGGCGCCGGCGTGGTTGGCCGGTCGCCGCCGGGCTTGGACTCCGCAGGTGTCTTGCCTTGATCGTCGGACGGGGTGCCCTGGAGCGGTGGCGTCGCCTGTGCCAGTTCCGTCCGGCTTTCGGCCCGGATTTGCGCGAGCGATATCACCGACACCACGACGCCTGCTGCGAACAGCGCAGCGGCGATTGCCAGATCGAGCTTCAGTCTGCGCTTGTCATCGTGGCCGGGCATATCGATCACCGCCTTTGTCCACGGGATCAACGAAACTGGGGCGCGCCGGTTCCGGGACCGAACAAGGGGGAACCCAACCCGCCGCCCCTCACTCCGTCGTGCTGACCTCCCAGGTCGCATGCCGCACGCCCGGCAGATGCTGCAGATCGGTGGCCACCGCATTCAGCTCGTTCGGGTCGACCGCGCTCGCGACCAGCTTTGCCGCGATCTCCAGAATGTCGTCGCCGATTTCGACCACATCGATATCGGCCACCGAATATTTCGCCGCCTCGAGCTTCTCGACGAGCCGGTCGCGCATATCCGGAAGAGCGTCGGTCGCAACCGCGAGCTTGAAATAGTAGGTTGCCTCCAGCGCCTTCTCGTTCAGCGGGATGCGGTTGATGGCATTGACCAGCGGGCGCAGCATGGTGTTGCCGGCGATGACGAACACCGTCAGAGCGGCGGCCTGCGCGACCATGTCGGCGCCGGCGCAGGAGCCGACCGCGGCCGAGGCCCACAGTGTCGCCGCGGTGTTGAGCCCGCGCACGTCCATGCCCTGCTTCATGATGACACCGGCGCCGAGAAAGCCGATGCCGGAGACGACATAGGAAATCACGCGCACCGCGCCATCGGCGTCATCCAGATGCATGGCGAGATCGACGAACGCAGCGGCACCGACTGCAACGAGCACGTTGGTGCGCAGGCCCGCCGTGCGCTGGCGGTATTGGCGCTCGGCACCGATCAGCGTGCCCAGCACGAAAGCCGTGGTCAGGCTGATCAGCGTGTCGGCAAAATCGGCAAGCTGGAAGGTGGTCAGAAACCGCATGGTTCCCTATATGGCGGGAACCATGACAGATTAAAGCTCCAGCAGGCCGCCGTCCCCATTTTCATCGGCAAAAGCCAGCAGCGTGCCTTTGGCGTTCCAGGCAAGCGCGGCGACCGGCGGCGTGCCGTTGCGGCGCACCAGGATTTCCGCGCCATCCTCCAGCCGCACCATCAGCACGGTGCCGTCGCTGTAGCCGGCGGCGAGGATGTCGTTCTTCGGATGGCAGGCGACCACGGACACGCGCGCCTGTAGCGGGGCGAGCATCGCCGGCTCCTTGCCCATCGGACCGTCCTTGCTGCCGAACGGCCATATGATGACGGTGTCGGCGCCCGAAGTCGCGAGCCCCTTGCCACCCACGCTCCAGGACATCGAGCGGACACGACCGGGATAGCCGGTCATGCGCATGTGCCTGCTATCGGCGAGCCGCCAGCCGTGCAGCGCCGGTTCGTGCATCGCCGTGACGAGAAACTTGTTGTCGGGGCTGAAGGTGACGCCGTGATGCGAGCCGGCCCAGGGCAGGAATTCGGCCGATCCCGCCATGTTCGGAAACCACAGCGTCACGCCGTTGTAATGCGCGATCGCGAGCCGCAGGCCCTTCGGCGCGAAGGCAAGTCCGCCGACGGTCGATGGCACTTCGATCGACTTCTCCTCGGCCTTGCCGCTCTTGACCGTGGCCGTCTTGCCGGCCGACCAGGCGAAGGCGCCATCGGCGTGCAGCGCCACCGCGTCGATCCAGCGCCGCTTGGGATCGGTGGCGAGCAGCATCACCTCGCCCTCGGCATCGAGCGACACGACCTTGCCGTCGTCACCGCCCATTACGAGGCGCTTGCCGTCGGAGGCAGTCGAGAGAATGCCGCCGCTGTGCACTGCGACCCTGGTGATCTCACCCTTGGCGTCGACGAACGCGACGTTCTCCTCGCCGCCGACGAAGGCGGCACGAGGACCAAGGAAATGCGCCGAGGTCACGGCCATGCCGAGCGCAACAGGCTTGACGCGGTCGGTGACGGAGACGATCGAGGTGGAATCCGGGAGTGGCGCGAACTCTTTCATCACGAGACGATGCAGCTCTCGAAACCCTTGCGGATCGCCTCCTCAGGCAATTCGCGGCCGATGAAGACGAGGCGGCTCTCGCGCGGCTCGCCCTCCTTCCACTTCCGCTGGTGGTTGCCCTCCAGCATCATGTGGACGCCCTGGAAGACGTAGCGGTCGTCATCGTCGTGGAAGGCGAGGATACCCTTGGAGCGCAGGATCTTGCCGCCCTCGACCTGCACCAGGTTCTGCAGCCAGGGCATGAACACGTTGGGATCGAGCGGCTTGTCGGTCTTGAGCGAGAGCGACTGCATGTCCTCGTCGTGATAGTGCTTCAGGCCGTGACCGTGATCATGGTGGTGATGATGGTCGTGGCCGTCATGATGGTGATGATCATGGTCGTGATCGTCGGCCTCCAGGAAATCCGGCTCGATGTCGAGGATGCGGTCGAGATCGAAGGCGCCGCGGTCGAGCACGTCGGCCAGCGCCACCGAGCAGCGCTCGGTGCGGTGGAGTTTCGCATAGGGGTTGATGCCGCGGATGCGGGCCTCGACCTCGGCGAGCTCGCCCTTGTTGACGAGGTCGGTCTTGTTCAGCACGATCACGTCGGCAAAGGCGATCTGGTTCTTGGCCTCTGGCGCGTCCTTCAACCGGTCTGACAGCCACTTGGCGTCGGCCACCGTGACCACCGCATCGAGCCGCGCGTTCTTCTGCACATCCTCGTCGACGAAGAAGGTCTGGGCGACGGGCGCCGGATCGGCAAGACCGGTGGTCTCGACGATGATGGCGTCGAACTTGCCCTTGCGTTTCATCAGGCCGTCCATGATGCGGACGAGGTCGCCGCGCACGGTGCAGCAGATGCAACCATTGTTCATCTCGAACACTTCCTCATCGGCGCCGATGATGAGGTCGTTGTCGATGCCGATCTCGCCGAATTCGTTGACGATGACGGCGTATTTCTTGCCGTGGTTCTCGGACAGGATGCGGTTCAGGAGCGTGGTCTTGCCGGCACCGAGATAGCCGGTCAGGACGGTCACGGGAATCTTTTGGGACGTCGCTTCAGACATAACAACTCCGGACTTCAAGGCTTTTCGCGCGACGCGAGGCGGGGTGGCCCCTGCCCTAGTGGTCAAGCGCGCTGGTCAGGGCCTTTATATTGTGCCTGACCATGTCAATGTAAGTGGGTGCAGGCCCCTTTTCGCCGGTCAAACCGTCCGAAATCAGGGTCCCGCCGACCTTTGCCCCGGTCTCGGCCGCGATCCGCCGGATCAAGCGGTCATCGCTGATATTTTCCAGGAACACGGCCGGGATCCTCGCGGCCTTGATCTGGCCAACGATGGCCGCAATGTCGCGCGCGCTCGGTTCGGTCTCCGTTGAGACGCCGAGGGGGGCGATGAACTGGATACCGTATTCGGCGGAAAAATAGCCGAACGCATCGTGGGTGGAGATCACCTTGCGTCGTTCGGGTGAGATTTTTGCCACGGCCTCGCGGACCTCACGGTCGAGGACCTCGAGCCTTTCCAAATAGGTCTTGGCCTGGGCGCGGAAGAATTCCGCGTCATCCGGAGCAGCCGCGGCCAGCGCATTGGCGATGTCGGCGACGTAGATCTTGGCGTTGGGGATGGATTGCCAGGCGTGGGGATCTGCGGCCGAGCCTAATTTAAGCGGCGCGATGCCGGCGCTTGCCGTGACTACCTGAGCCTTGCTGCCCGCGGATTGAACGAGGCGCGGCAGCCAACCTTCCAGCCCAAGCCCGTTGACGATGACGAGCTTTGCATCCGCGACTCGCTTGGCATCGCTTGGTGCAGGCGTGTAGACGTGGACATCGCTGTCGGCGCCGACCAGCGTCGTCAGATTGATGCGGTCACCACCGACGTTGCGGACGAAATCACCGAGAATCGAGAAGCTCGCAACGACATTGAGCCGCTCCGCGGCATGCAGCGGCGAGGCGATCGACAACAGCGCACAGAACAGGATCAGTCGCATCGTCACGCTTCCAAATGCCGGCCGGGAAACAGCTGCCGCAAGATACCGCCGACGCGCCCGAACAGGACGGAGACCACGTAGAGCACGGTCGCCACGAGGATGATCGCGGGGCCTGACGGCACACGGGTCTGGAACGACAGCACGAGGCCCGCATAGCCCGAGACCGCGGCAGCGACGACGGCGATGCAGATCATTGCGGTGAGATCGCGGGACCAGAACCGCGCGATGCCGGCGGGCAATATCATGAGACCGACCGCAAGCAGCGTGCCGAGCGCCTGAAAGCCATTGACGAGATTGATGACGACGAGCGCGAGAAAGACGAGATGCGCAGGCCCCCCGGCGCGGCTGACGGTGCGCAGGAACAGGGGATCGACGCTCTCGATCACCAGCGGACGGTAGATCACGGCCAGCACCAGCAGCGTGATCGTGGCGTTGAAGGCCACCACCAGCAGCGTCTGATCATCCATTGCGAGGATGTTGCCGAACAGCACGTGCAAGAGGTCGATATTGGTGCCCTTGATCGAGACGATGGTGACACCCAGCGCGAGCGAGGCCAGATAGAAGGTTGCCAGCGACGCGTCCTCCTTCAGCCCGGTCGATCGCGCCACCACGCCGGCGAGGATCGCGACGGCAAAGCCGGCAATCAGGCCGCCGGCCGTCATCGCGAACAGATTGAGGCCCGACAGCAGGAATCCGACGGCCGCGCCGGGCAGGATTGCATGCGCCATGGCATCGCCGACGAGGCTCATCCGGCGCAGCATCAGGAACACGCCGATCGGTGCGCCCGCCAGCGCCAGCGCGATCACGGCGGCGAGCGCCCGCCGCATGAACTCGAATTCGGTGAACGGACCGATCAGCGCGTCATAGAGCATCTGCGATCATGCCGCCTGGAAGCGCCCATCTTCGCCGCAGGCCGCGGCGCTGTCGTCAAAGGCTTCGCACATCCGCATCGCGACCAGCAGGTTCTCCGGCGTCAGCACCTCTGCCGTCGGGCCCCACGCGACTGGGCCCCGTGCCAGCACCAGCGTCTCGCTGAAATGGTTGCGCACCATTTCCAGGTCGTGCAGCGCAGCGAGCACCGTGCGGCCCTCAGCGTGCCAGTGCTTGACCAGGGCGAGCAGATCGGCCGTGGTCTTGCTGTCGATGGCGTTGAAGGGCTCATCGAGCACGATCAGGCTCGCATCCTGGAGCAACACGCGCGCGAACAGCACGCGCTGCATCTGACCGCCCGAGAGCGTGCCGATCGGGCGGTTCTCGAATCCGTTGAGGCCAACGGACCCGATCGCCCGGAGTATCTTGTCGCGCGCGGCCTTGCCGATGCCGCCAAACAGGCCGGCCGCGCGCCACAGCCCGGTGCTGACGAAATCGAATACCGAGATCGGAAAGCTGCGGTCGATCTCCGCGCTTTGCGGCAGATAGGCGATATCTTTGCTGTCGAGCCCGCCGAGATGGATGCTGCCGTCGAGCGGCCTGAGGATGCCGACGATGCCGCGCAGCAGCGTCGACTTGCCGGCACCGTTCGGGCCGATCACGGCGACCAGCGACCCCAGAGCGATCTTGCCGCCGAGATGATGCACGGCCGGATGCCGGTCATAGCCGAGCGTGACGTTGTGAAAGTGGAGCGCCGCCATGGTCACCTCATCGCCAGGAAGACGATGCCCCAGAGCACGGCGCAGACGGCGAGCGCGGCCGCGAGACGGCCCGCCATGGTCATGCGCAGGATCGACCAAGGCGCCGCCTGGGCCGGATGCGGCGAGGCCGCATCGTGAACATGGGCGTGGGTGTGGTCGTGCCCATGCGAATGCGCGTGGTCATGGGAGTGGCCATGAGCATGGTCGTGCTGGTGGGCGTGGGACACGGCGGGAACCATCCCGGAACGTTATATTATAACATTACGCCTGTCCACGGCGGGTAACGTCATTCCGGGGCGATGCGCAGCACCGAATTATGGTGCGCAGTTGCGCACCTGAGAATCTCGAGATTCGCTCCCCGCCTCACGGCTTCCCGATCAACATCGCGATGGCGGCCGCCACGAACGGGAACGGCACCGAGACGGCGCAGCGGAACCAGACGAAGCGGGCCGGCATGAACGGTATTTCCCACAAGATCACCCGCTGGAAGGCGAACAGCGCCCAGGCGACGACATAGGCGACCACCTGGGGCACCCCGCCACCCGACTTCAGCGCCACGGTGCCGATGGAGAAGCCGATCACGGGACCGCCGGGCGTGGCCGCGCCAGCCAGCACGGCAGTCGCGACCCCGAGCCAGCTGCTGTCCGGACCGAGCCAGCCGGTGATCAACTCCTGCGGGATGATCGCGGCGATGTAGCCGGAGCCGATCACACCCAGCGCGATCCGCGGCACGATGTTGATGAAGTCCATCGAGCCTTCGCGTAGCGAGGCCTTGAACACCGGAGGGCCGCGGCGGAAGGCGATCAGCCCGACGCCGAGCACCGAGCCCCACAGCAAGATGTCGATCAGCAGCGCGGCGCTCAATTCTCGTCGTCCTTCGCGAGCGGCTTCGGGTAGAGCCTGACATAGACGAAGCGGCCGAGCGCGCCGGCGAGCACCGGCAGCGGCAACGAGATCACGATCCGCCACAGCGTGAAATCGGTGCCCATGATCGGGATTTCCCAGGCGACCGCCCTGCCGTAGCCGATCAGGGTCCAGCTCACGACCATGGCAATGGTGGCGCCGAAATCGGCGCCGACCGCCAGCAGCGCGCTTGCGACGGGATAGGCGGTGAAGGGCCCTCCCGGCAGGATTGCGCCGAAGGCGGTGCCGATCAGAAGGCCCATCAGACCGGATTTCGGCCCGAGCGAGCGCGAGACCTTTTCGTGCGGCAGGATCTCGGAGATGAAGGCGCCAAGCAGGCAGCCTGCCAGCACGCGCGGCAGGATGCCGCCGAACAACGAGAGATCGTGAGTGAGAATGTCGAGAACGCCGTCGGCGCCGTCACGCCGCCAGACCAGCACCGCGCTCACCGCCACCAGGATCGCGATGATGATGGTGGACCAGCCGATCGGCTTGCGCACACGCCCTGGCCGCGGCTCGGAGTCTGCGTCCTCGGCAGGCGCCGGTTCTTTCGGGGGAAGTTCTGACAACGGGTGTGGAGCGGCTCGAGGGTGATGCCCGTCCTGATTAAGGGCGGCGTGCCTCCGATGCAAACGGTGTGACGACAGACCCATGCGCGCGCCGCGCAGGGCAATTCCGCACAGCAAAAAGGCGACCGCGTAAGCGACCGCCTTTTTCTATCCTTCTTCTGTTCTGCCATTCCGGGGCAGCGAAGTCGAACCCGGAATCTCGAGATTCTCAGGTGCGCAACTGCGCAGCATAGTTCGATGCTGCGCATCGCCCCGGAATGACGAGGTGAGAACTCACGCCTTCTCGAACAGGGACTCCACGTATTCCCAGTTCACGAGGTTCTCGACGAATGCCTTGAGATAGTCGGGCCGGCGGTTGCGATAGTCGATGTAGTAGGAGTGCTCCCAGACGTCGCAACCGAGGATCGGCGTGGCGCCGTGCACCAGCGGATTCTCGCCGTTCGGGGTCTTGGAGATCTCGAGCTTGCCGTTCTTGACCTGGAGCCAGCACCAGCCGGAGCCGAACTGGCCGACGCCGGCCGCCTGGAAGTCGGCCTTGAACTTCTCGAAGCCGCCGAGGTCCTCGTTGATCTTCTTCTCGAGCTTGCCCGGCAGCTTGGTGCCGCCGCCATTGGGTTTCATCCAGCTCCAGAAGTGGATGTGGTTGTAGTGCTGGCCGGCATTGTTGAACACTGCGGGATTCTTGCCGAACGAGCCCTTGACGATCTCTTCAAGGGACTTGCCTTCCCATTCGGTCCCCTTGAGCGCGTTGTTGCCGTTGGTGACGTAGGCCTGATGATGCTTGTCGTGGTGATATTCCAGCGTCTCCTTCGACATGTACTGGCCGAGGGCGTCATAGGCGTAAGGGAGTGGGGGCAGCGTAAAGGTCATGGGTTCTTGTCCGCAACTGGTGGGGAACGAGTTATAACGGTCACCTCTTATAGAAGGTTCCGCGGCCATTAAATACCTCAGAATTTGCGAAAAGGCGTGATGGGGTGGCCTTCCCGGAATGCACAAATTCGTCGCAACGGGCCGCTGTCGATCAAACCTGCGGTTCGCCATAAAAATATCATTGCCTTTGAAGCGCTTAAGACAGAACAAACGCGCCGCGAAGCAGAGCTGTGAAGGACGACATGAGCATCGAGATCGACATTTTGAACGGCGACGCGTCGTGGCCGATCGCAAAGCCGCTGCTCAGCGCGGTCTGGGGTCAGGACGCAGCGGAGAAGCCGGCCTGGAGCCACGTCAAATGGGCCAATGCCGACCTTCGCGTGCTGATCGAGACGCCCGAGGATGGTCTCGTCTGCCATGTCGGCATCTACTTCCGCACCGTCACCTGGAACGGACAGAAGGTTCACATCGGCGGCATCGGCGGCGTCTGTACGCGGGAAGACCAGCGCGGCCGCGGCTATGCAACCACGGCTCTCGAGGCAGCGGTACATACGATCCGCGCCAACGAGGCGGTCCGTTTCGCCCTGCTGTTCTGCGAGCCGCACAACGCCGCCTTCTACGCGGCCCGGAGCTGGCTGCCCTTCAACGGCGAGGTCTATTGCGAGCAGCCGGAGGGGCGGATCCGGTTCACCTACATGGCTCCTTACGTCTTCCACATCGTCCGCGCCGACGCTGGGCACCATCGACCTATGCGGCCTGCCGTGGTGAGCCCTGCGTGAGCCAGGGCTGCGCCGGCGCCTCATTCTCTTATAATATGTTGATCATCATTTAATTTTCCGCGCGGTGAACATGACGATCGACGCCCCCGCAGATGCCGTCCCGCCGGTTGCGCCGGTCGTCTCACCCATTGCCGGCCTTCTGACCGCGCCGATCCTGCCGACGCTGCTGCGGCTCGCGATCCCCAACATGATCGCGATGGTCGGCAGCACGCTCGTTGCCGTTGCTGAGACCTCCTATATCGGCCGGCTCGGCACCATTCCGCTCGCCGCGATCGCGCTGGTGTTTCCGTTTGCGATGCTGACGCAGATGATGAGTGCGGGCGCGATGGGCGGCGGCGTATCGTCGGCGATCAGCCGCGCGCTCGGTGGGGGGAATCACGACCGCGCCGCGACGCTGGCGCTGCATGCCGCCATCATCGGCCTCTGTGGCGGGCTGTTCTTCACGGTGATGATGCTCGTCTTCGGCCGCTCCTTCTTCGCACTGCTCGGCGGCCGCGAGCGCGTGCTGGAGGAAGCCTGCGGCTATTCGCAGGTGTTGTTCTCCGGCGCGGTCGCGATCTGGCTCGTCAATACACTGGCCTCGGTGATCCGCGGCACCGGGGACATGCGCCTGCCCTCGATGACGCTGATCGGGGCGAGCGTGCTCCAGATCGCGCTTGGCGGTACGCTGGGGCTCGGCCTGTTCGGCGTGCCGCAATTCGGCATGCCGGGCGTGGCGAGCGGCCAGCTGATCGCGTTCAGCTGCGCCGCGATCTTCTTCCTCTGGTATCTCTTGTCCGGCCGCAGCCGATTGCAGCTCGATTTTCGCGCCTTCCATTTCGAACGCGCGATGTTCCTGGACATTCTCAAGGTCGGCGCGGTGGCCTGCCTGTCGCCGCTCCAGACCGTGCTCACCATTCTGATCTTCACGAAGATCCTCGCGACCTTCGGCACCGAGATGCTGGCAGGCTACGGCATCGGATCGCGGCTGGAGTTCTTGCTGATCCCGATCACCTTCGCCTTCGGCATCGCCTCGGTGCCGATGGTCGGTATGGCGATCGGCGCCGGACATATGACGCGCGCGCGGCATGTGGCCTGGACGGCCGCCGCGGCCTCCGGACTCACGGTCGGCCTGATCGGCCTCGCCGTCGCACTTGCTCCGTCGCTGTGGGTCGCGCTGTTCACGCGGGATCCCGGCGTCACCGCCGCCGCGCACAGCTATTTCCACTGGGCAGGTCCGGCGTTCGTGTTCTTCGGCATGGGCGTGTCGCTGTACTTCTCCTCGCAAGGCGCCGCACGCGTCGGCGGCCCCGTGCTCGCGTCCACCGCCCGGCTTCTCATCGTCGCGATCGGCGGCGCCGGCCTGATGACGGCGCAGGCGCCGGCCTGGACCCTGTTCGCGCTAGTCGGCGGCGCCATGGTCGTGTTCGGGCTGTCGACCGCAGCCTCGGTCGCCTTCGTGCGCTGGGGCAAATGATCGCAGGTAGATCAATGCGGGTATATAGACGCAGGAAAGTGATTCCATCCAGCGTTGCACTATCCTGCCGGGCTGCTATGGAGGCGCTCCATTCCGGGGCCTTTCCATGACGCCAGATTCGCTGCATTCATCGTCCTCCTCGCCGCGCTGTTCTGCACGACTGCTGCCCACGCGCAGAGCGCCGACGGGACCTGGCTGACCCAGGCGGGTGATGCCCGCGTCAAGATCAGCAAATGCGGCAGCGGCATCTGCGGCCATATCGTGTGGCTGCGCGAGCCCTATGACACCTCAACCGGCCAGCCGGCCACCGACAGCAAGAATCCCAATCCCGGACTCGCCAAGCGTCCGATGATCGGCTTGCCGTTGTTCAGCGGCATGGAGCCCGCAGGACCGAACAAATGGGCGGGCCAGATCTACAATGCCGATGACGGCAGCACCTATGCGAGCAGTATCAGCCTGACTGGCGCGGATTCGCTGCGGGTCGAAGGCTGCGTCGGCGCGCTCTGCGGCGGTGAAACCTGGACCCGCGCGGGGCGCTAATTTGCTGCCGTCATCGCCTTCAACGCGGTCGCCGCCGAGGCATAGCCGCCCTGCGCGCCGTCGATGAAGTGCACATGGTCGCTGCGCAGCGCCGAGGGCGTGAAGCAGGTCATCATCGCGGCATCCTGCTGATGGATGCCGTAGCGCACGATGCCGTCGCGCGCGGCGGCCGCGAGGCGATCGCTCAGCGCGCGCTCGAGCTGCGGAGTGCAGTCGAGAATCATGCGCAGACCGTCGTCATATTTGCGGAAGTCCGAGTTCTCGACGACCTGGCGTTTGTAGAGGCTCGGCACGAAACCGCCGATCTTGATGTCGAAGCGCATGATCAGATAGGCGAACAGCGTATAGGCCAGCACACTGGCTCTGCGCGCGAGCAGCGGACCGCCGCGTTTGGTGCGGGCTTCGAGCTCGAGCCCCTGCGGCGGCCATTTCAGCGGCGGCCCCTGCGGAGGCACCGGGCGGCCGCCCTCCGGACTACGCTCGACGAGATGGATGATGTCCTCGATCACCTTGCGGAAGGCGTGCGGATCGACGCCGCGCACCGGCATCACCAGCACCGACAGGATCAGGCCGCGCGCAGCCGGCATCACCTCGAACCGGCACGATAGTCCGGAGAGGTCCGGTTGCGTGCCGGCGGGCGCCTCCGTGACCGCAAACTCGCCGCGCTTCATCGCGGCATCGGCCCAGGCAAGCCCGCCGCCTGAGAACATCGCATAGGACAGGTTTGCCGACGGCCCGAACCGGGCGACGCGCACGTCAAGGCCTTGAGCGCGAATGACGCCGACCGGCACCAGTGCGACGCGCATGGTCAGATCGAGATCTTCCCGCACCCAGGTCGCGGTCGCAGCCAGTGCCTCGCGAGCAAGTTCGATATCGTCCGGCGCGACCGCGAAGCTCGCGCCGTCGCCGCCGAACACGAAGGGGAATTCGCGCCCTCCCAGCGCGTTGGTCACCGCCGCGATCACCGCCGCGCCGGCCATATTCACCGCCTTGTACCGTTGCGCCGCGATCGCCTTGGTCGAATCGACGATGTCGGCAACACCGATGCTCCAGTCGTCCGGCAGCGGCGAATAGAGCGCAGGATCCATCAGGCTGGTGAAGCCCCGGAAGACGGGAATGCCGCCATAGAAGGATTCGCCTGAGGTCATCGGGAATGCCGGATGGTTGGGATGTAAAATAAATACGTGGGATGATCGATCCGGGTTCGCTGGGCGCCCCGTCTCAATCATTGGCCGAAACGGCCCCGGACAACAAGATGCGGCCGCGCTGCAATGCCGCGGCGGGATCATTGATCGGCATCAAACGGCCGGCGGAGGAGAGCGGCTATCGTTGGTCGGCTCGCACGGGATGATCGAGGTGTCCGATTTCGGCAACAAGGACTCACCGAAGCGCACCACCTGACCCGCTCGGATGCGATCTGCAAGCTGATCGAGCCAGGCCTGAGGATCGCGCCCCCGGTCCTCACGTCGGCACATCCGATCGCATCGGACGCCACCAGGATCGAAGAGATCGCAACGCACGAGATCGAATCGTGTCGTCCCGCATTGCCGGCGCACGAACGCGAGCGCCGCCTCCGCCGCCTTACCGAAGGACCGCCGGAATTTTCGCACGAACGAATTGACCTGCCGAAGGACTTGCCCAAGCGGCGGACGTGAGCGGGTTAGTGCAGCTTCTCGTCTTGACGCTTGCGCAAGGCGTCGAGAGACGCATCATGGCAGCCGATCAGGCGGACGAATTGCTGTGGGTACATTTCATGTCCATGGCCACCGGAATTCTGATGCGACATCGGCGTGCAGTGGACATCGTCGGGGTTCGCACGGGATTGCTCCGTGTGGCCCTGATTTGAAGCCGTCATGTTTGGCGTGGCCATGGACTGCTCCCTGTCGATTAGGGCAGATCGATTGACGTAACCCAATCGATTGCGGGGCATCTTACGACCAAATCCGGCTGAATGTCATTGCCGGATCAAATGCGATCATGACGGCAGAGTTCCGCTTACGCCGTGTTCCCCGCGTCGACGGTGAACACCGTCCCGGTGACATTGCGGCCGCCTTCGCCCAGCAGATATTCCACCATGCGCGCGACGTCGTCCGTCTCCGGGAGGCGGCGCAGCGCGCTGCGGCCGGCGATGCGCTTGCGGCCCTCGTCGGAGAGATTGTGGGTGAGCTCCGTGTCGATGAAGCCCGGAGCGATCGCATTCACGGTGATGCCGAGCTTGCCGACCTCGCGCGCGAGCGAGCGGGTGAAGCCGGTGGCGGCCGCCTTGGTCGCGCCGTAGACCGAGAGCCCGTTGTAGCCCGTGGTCGCGATGATCGAGGAGATGTTGACGATGCGGCCGGCGCCATCGGCCATCATCTGCCGCGCGACATATTTGGTGAGGATGATCGGCGACAGCACGTTGAGTTGCACCAGCGCCGCAATCTCGGAATTGCGCATGGTGGCGAGCAGGCCTTCGGTGCCGAGGCCGGCATTGTTGACGAGGCCGTAGATCGGGCCGAATTCGTCGCGCACCAGCTTTGCAAAGGCCGGGATCGCATCGATCACGGCAAGATCGCAGGCGCGGAAGTGCAGACGCTCCTCGGACCCGGCGATGGCCGCCTTGAGCTCGTCGCTCTCGCGCCGTGCGGCCGCGATCACGTTGAAGCCTGCACCAACGAGGCGCCTCGCAATCGCTAGCCCAATGCCGCGGCTGCCACCGGTGACGAGAACATTATACATCGGTGCGCGCCAGTTTTCCGGCCGGGGTGACGTCGAGTGCCTCGACGAAGCGGATCACCGCCGGCACCTTGTGGGACGCGAGCTGGGCGCGGCAATGCTCCAGGATCTGGTCGCGGATCTCCTTCGCGCGTGCCTGATCGGTGCCCTCAGTGAGGATTACGTCGGCGACGACGATGCCGCCGGTGATCGGGCTGCGGCGGGATTTGGCCCGCGACATCCGCACGTCGGGATGGCGGTTGATTACCGCCTCGATCTCCTCGGGGTGGACCTTCAGCCCGCCGATATTGATGATGCCGCCGCGACGGCCGACGAAATAATAGCGGTCGCCGCGCAGCTCGACGATGTCGCCGCTGTCGACGAAGCCGTCGGCATCGGTGAGCGCCGCCGCATTGCGGCCAACATAGGCATGCGCGGTGCGCGCCGAGCGGATTCGCAGCGAGGCGTCGGTGACCTTCATCTCGACGCCGTTGCGGTTGCCGAGATAATCGGCCGGAAAGCCTTCCAGCCCGTCATTCACGGCGAAGCCGACGCCGGCCTCGGTTGAGGCATAGGCATGGCCGACGGAGGCATTGGGGAACGCCGCCTTCAAACCGTCCAGCACCGCCTGGTCTGCGATTTCGCCCGAGAGACGGACGTAAGCCGGGGCGAATTGCGCCGCCGAACCGCTCATCAAGAGCTTGCGCCAATGCGAGGGCGTACCGGAGATGTGCGAGACGCCGCGCGCCTTCAGCCGCGCGACGTGATCGGCGAGCGATTCATGCGGATCGGACAGCACCATCGAGCCGCCGGAAAGAACGGCGCGGAGGAATATCTGCAGGCCGCCATAGCGGCGAATGTCGTAAAACGTCGCCCAGACCGGCGCCTGACCACGTGCAGGGCCTTCAGCGACGATCGCCCCGGTCAAGGCTTCCAGCGTATGGCCGACGATCTTTGGCACGCCTGAGGTGCCCGAGGTGAGCATCAGCCATTCGGTCGCGCGCTCGGACTTGGCCGGCGCGATGACTTGAAGCGGCAATCGCGCGACGACGACCAGCGGCACGCAGGTGTCCGCCCAGCGGTCGGGCTCATCGGTGACGACCGCATCGATCCCGGCATCCGCGATCAAGGCATCGAGATGCGCCGGATTGAGATCCGGCGGGCACAGCAGCATGCGGCGGGCGATGCCGTCGAGCTCGATCATGGCAAGGCCCGACCGGAGCTGGTCTGACAGCTTGAGCAGCACGGCACGGCCCGACAGCTCGCGCAGCCGGCCGCCCAGGACCGTGTGCGACAGGATGTCGGTCAGCGACACGACATCGTGCGCATCGGAGATCGTGCGGCCTTTCAGCTCCGCGCCGAGATGGTCGCGGAGCGCAAAGATCTCACGCGGGGACATTTGCGTAGGCTCGCACGAAATCGCCCACCGTGGCGGGAAACGCGGCGTCCTCGGAAATGGTGAAGGGGTCGACGCCGATCTCGTCCTCGAGCCGCGCCACGAGAATCGCGAAGGCGAGCGAATCGAAGCCCGTCTCGTGCAGCGACAGATCGTCCGACAGCTCCGGAAGCGTGACGTTCTGCTCCTTGGCGATCTGCTGGATCGCTTCAATGACCTTAGACCTTACCGACATGGCTGGCTCGCTTTTCGTTATCGTTCGTGTTGCGGCGGCTCTTGATGACCGCCTCCCATGGCCGTCTGTTTACCCGACACAAGTAAATGGCTTCTTGGACAATTCAGATAAAATTGGACCTATCTGCGGATTTCCGCGCGCTATACCCGAACCACCCCCTCAATAATCTTCGTAAATCCCTCTGAATCGAGCGTGACGTAGGCCCCCGACTTCGGATCGAGCATGAATAGCGGATCGCTTATCGCGCCGGGGTCGAATCCCTCCCGCGCGAGCTCGCCCTTCTTCTGCTTGAAGGTCTCGGTCGCATCGATTTCGCTGGAGATACGGATGAAGACGGGACGGGCATAGGCCGGCAGCCGCTGCGCGAGATGGACGGGCAGTGCGGAAATGTCAAAGCCGTCGTTCACGACGAGCGCGCTCATGCCGGCACGGCCATCCGCTCCGGGAATGCTGACGCCATAGGTGGTGGCGTCGATCACGCCGGCGAAGTCGCGCACGGCATCGTTGACTTCCGAGGTCGCGACATTTTCGCCCTTCCAGCGGAAGGTGTCGCCGATGCGATCGACGAAATGGAAAAAGCCCTTGTCATCGATCCGCATCAGATCGCCAGTGCGGAACCAGGCATCGCCCTTGGCGAAGACGTCGCGCAGAATCTTCTTCTCGGTCTCACCGGCATCAGTGTAGCCCTCGAAGCGGCCGCCGCCCTCGTCCGCGGTTCCGATGCGGCCGATGGCCTCGCCGGGCTCGCCGCGAGCGCAGGCGATGCAGAAGCCCTCGTCATTGCGTAGAGGCGCGCCGCTGTCGGGATCGAGCTTGACGAGACTGGCCGGGAAGCGGTGCGCGAGCAGCGGCGGGACGCGCCCGATCGCGCCAGGCTGTCCCTCGACGTTGAACAGCGAGAAATTGCCTTCCGTCGCCGCGTAGAATTCGAGGACGCGCGGAATGGAAAAGCGCGCCTGGAAATCCTCCCAGATGTCGCCGCGCAGGCCGTTGCCGCAGACGAGCCGCAGGCGGTGCTGATTCTCGTATTCCGACGGCGCCGCCTTCAGCAGGTAGCGGCAGAGCTCGCCGATATACTGGAACAGCGTGCAGTCATGCCGTACGACGTCAGGCCAGAAGTTCGAAGCCGAGAATTTTTCCGCAATCACCACCGAGCCGCCGGCGGCCAGCATGCTGCATGGCGCGACGATGCCGCCGACCGAATGGAATAGCGGCAGACAATCGTAGAGCCGATCCTGCGGCGTCGCGCCCGTGAGGCCGGCGAACCAGAAGCCCCAATTGAGGATGCGGCGATGGCTGATGCTGGCCGCTTTCGGCAGACCGGTGGTACCTGAGGTGTAGATCAGCAGCGCACGGTCGTTGATGCTGACCTTGCCGTGTTCCTCCGGCGAGAGCGGGCCATCGTCGAGGACAGCAAGCGCGGCATCGATCGCGCGTTCACCACGAGCATTGCCGTGGGTCCAAACCTTGGGCTGCGTCCTCATATACGGCGTTGCGCTCTCCAGCACCACCACGAGATCGTGCGCGACGACGATGTGCGCCGGCTTTGCGAGATTGAGGCAATGCGCGAGCGATTGGCCGACAAGCTTCGTGTTGATCAGCGCAACCACACCGCCGATCCGGCTGATGCCGAGCCAGGCGGCAACATAGTCGATGCCGTTCGCCATGATCAGCGCAACGGTATCGCCCTTGGCCACGCCGACAGAGCGCGCCCAGCGCGCATAGCGGTTGATGCGCTTCGACAAGCCTTCATAGTCGAGCGCCGCGTCATCGGTGACCAGCGCGATGCGATCAGGCTGGCGGACCGCCCAATCCTCGACGACATCGGCGAACAGCCGGCCTGGCAGCGTCTCGATCCGGGCTGTCAGCTCGATCGCCTTCAGCCAGATCTTAGAAGCCGAGGACGTGCGCGCCGCTTTCGGCTGCTCGATGACGCCGGTGGTCATGTTGTTCACTCTTGCGGACCGTCTGCTGGTTTCCGGCAACTTAGCCCGCCCGCCCTGCCCAGGTGTTAAGGGACAAGGTAAAACTCCGTTAGTGTGCGATTAACTCTAGCCATCCTTTACCAAGTCGATCGGATCGGCGTGCGCGGCTGCACAATTCTTGCGATAGCAGCGATGCCGAGCGGGCACTCTTACCCTCTCCCCTGGAAGAGAGTGGCGCGCGCAGCGCGACGGGTGAGGGTCTCTCTCCTCACGGGCCATCTCGCCATTGGCGACAACCCTCATCCGGCGCTTCGCGCCACCTTCTCCCGCAAGGAGCGAAGGAAGAAGAGCGCGTGGCTTCAGTTTCTTGTTGAGGCAAGACAGATGATCACCAGACGACATTTCCTTCAAACCGCCGCCTGCACCGCAGCCGCGCTCGCCGCGCCGCGTGCCTTTGCTCTCGACAATCCGTCCTATCCCGCGCGCAGTGTGAAATGGGTGGTGCCCTATGCGCCCGGTGGCGCGACCGACCTGCTGTCTCGGCTGCTCTGCCAGCGGCTGTCCGACCGGCTCGGCCAGACCTTCGTCGTCGAGAACAAGCCCGGCGCCGGCAGCAATATCGGGACGCAGGCGGTCATCTCTTCCGCACCCGACGGCTACACGCTGCTGCTGACCTCGACCGCGAACGCGATCAACGCCTCGTTCGATCCGGCGTTGCCCTATGATTTCGCCAAGGGCATCGCACCGGTCGCCGGCGTTGCGCGGATACCGCTGGTGCTGGTCGTCAACAACGACCTGCCGGTGAAGACCGTCGCCGACTTCATCGCCTACGCCAAGGCCAATCCCGGCAAGATATCGATCGCCTCCTCGGGCATCGGCACCTCGCTGCACCTCTCCGGCGAATTGTTCAAGTCGCTGGCCGGCGTGCAGTTCACCCACGTCCCCTATCGCGGCTCGGCGCCGGGCCTGACCGATATGATGAGCGGGCAGATCCAGGGCATGTTCGACAATGTCTCCTCGTCCTTCGAGCTGGTGCGCGCCGGCAAGCTGCGCGCCCTCGGCATCACCACGCGCGAGCGCTCGGAAATCTTGCCCGACGTGCCGTCGATCGCCGACGCGCTGCCCGGCTACGAGACGTCATCGTTCTACGGCGTCGGCGCCCCGCGCGACACGCCGCGCGAGATCGTCGATCTGCTCAATCGCGAGATCGACGCCGCGCTGTCTGATTCCGGTATCAAGGCCCGTGTCGCCGAGCTCGGCGCGATCCCGCTGCACGGCAATGCCCATGAGTTCGGCAACATGCTGGCGACGGAAACCGATCGCTGGCGCAAGGTGGTCGAGCTGTCGGGAATCAGGAAGGATTGACCTTGCGAGGGTCTGCTCGCAAGGCGCGCCGATTACCCGTTGGGCCACTCGCCGCTACGCCGCAAGCGAGATCGCGGCGGCGCGTGGACCGGATAGTACGGATTGAGATCGCAGATCGCCGAACGGCCGGCGGCCGTGGCGCGACACTGCGGCAGCGAGGTGAAGGAGCAGTCGTACCACTCCCCACCACCGCCGTTCGCGCCGGAATAGACGTGCATGCAGACGGGATAACGCGGATCAAAGGTCTGCGCCTGGGATGGCGCGGCCGGAAGCAGCGCGCCGGCAATCATGATCAGGCCGAACGAGAAACGCATGGAAGGTAGTCTGCTATGCCGCATCGGAATCGCTAATGCACTTTCTTGTGACGCCGGCGCGGCGGCGGCGGTTCATCGAAGGCGTAATAAGGATTGAGATCGCAGCTGGCCGCGCGGCCCGATGCCGTGGCGCGACATTGCGGCAGCGACGTGAAGGAACAGTCGAAATAGTCACCACCGCCACCGGTGAAGCCCCCGGGCGTATAGACGTGCATACATACCGGGTAGCGCGGATCGTAGGTCTGGGCGCTGGCATCGGCGGCAACGAACAGCGTGGCAATCGCGATGAGGGTCAAAATCGGCAAGCGCATGGAGACATCCTCGACATCGACGGTGTCGGCTGATGCCGACGGCCTGCTATGGCATAACGGCAGGCCGGAGGCGACTGTTCCTAGGGACAGATGACGGCAAGGTGAGTACGCTGGGGCTGCGGCGCTACGCGCCGAGCCCCTGTAACACCAGCCGGTTCAGCCTTGCCGCGAACGCCGCCGGGTCTTCCGGCAATTCGCCGTCCAGGATCTGCGCCTGTTCGAGCAGGAGCAGGCTGAGATCGTCGACGACCTTCGAGCCAGCTTGCGCCTTGGTGACCGCGGTGACCAGCGGATGGCGCAGATTGATTTCGAGGATCGGCTTGGTCTTCATGCCGCGGTTCTGCTGCGACA
The DNA here is from genome assembly GCF_004114425.1 of Bradyrhizobium vignae. Lineage (GTDB taxonomy): Bacteria > Pseudomonadota > Alphaproteobacteria > Rhizobiales > Xanthobacteraceae > Bradyrhizobium > Bradyrhizobium vignae. The sequence continues at coordinate 254,280 of NZ_RDQF01000003.1, forward strand.
GGATGCGCTCGAGCTCGCGGCTGGGGCCCTGGCTATCGGCGACGAGGCAGGAGGCCGAGCTGGTAAGCCGCGTCGAGGCCTTGACGTCGCTGACGCGCTCGCCGAGCGAGGCCTTGATGACCGCGATGGTGGCCGCTTCGTCCGCGGCGGGCTCGTCCTTCCTCGGCTCGTCCTTGTCGTCGATACGCGGGATCAGGTCGAGATTGAGATCGCCCTGGCTCAGCGACTTCAGCGGCTTGCCTTCGAACTCCGATGGCATCGAGGTCCAGAAGGCATCGACAGGATCGGACAGCAGCAGCACCTCGATGCCGCGCGCGGTCGCAGCTTCCAGCCGCGGGTTGGATTTCAGCCGCTCGATGCTGTCGCCGACCAGATAATAGATCTCGGTCTGGTTCGGCTTGAAGTCGGCGACGACCTGCTTCAGCGACCGCTTCTCGCCCGACGTGGTGGTGAAGCGCGACAGCGCGAGCAGCTTTTCGCGCCGCTCGAAATCCTCGTAGATGCCTTCCTTCAATACCGCGCCGAAGGCGTCCCATATCTTGGTAAAATTGTCCGGATCCTTCTCGGCAAGGCTTTCGAGCTCGGATACGACGCGGGTCGCCACCGCTTTGCGGATCTGCGCGAGCTGCGGATTGTTCTGGAGCATCTCGCGCGAAATATTGAGCGGGAGATCTTCGCTGTCGACCACGCCGCGGATGAAGCGCAAGTAGCCCGGCAACAGATCGGCATCATCGGTGATGAAGACACGCCGGACGTAGAGCTTCACTCGCCCCTTGCGGTTCGGCTCGAACAGGTCGAACGGCTTGGTCGAGGGCGCGAACAGCAGCACGGCGTAGGAGTAGCGCCCTTCCGCGCGGTAATGCAGCGTCATGGCGGGATCGTCGAAGGCGGAGGCGATCTGCTGATAGGCCTTCTTGTAATCGTCTGCCGTCAGCGCGGATTTCGCGCGCTGCCACAGCGCGCTCGCCGAATTGATCTGGCGCGGCTCACCTTCTTCCGGCACGAGCTCGATCGGAAACAGGATGTTGTCCGAATAGGCCGTGACGATGCGCTGGATCTCGTAGGTCTCGAGATACCTTTTCGCATCGTCCTTCAGATGCAGGACGATCTCGGTGCCGCGCGTCACGCGCGCCGCCTCCTCGTCGCTGGCACGGGCGATTTCGAAGCCGGAGCCGCCGGAGGAGGTCCACGTCCAGACGTCGCTCTCCCCGGCGCGGCGGCTGATCACGACGATCTTCTCGGCGACCATGAAGGCGGAATAGAAGCCAACGCCGAACTGGCCGATCAGGCCGAGCCCGTCCTTGGCCTCTTTCAGCTTGGACACGAACGCCTTGGTGCCGGAACGGGCGATGGTGCCGAGGTGGTCGATCAGCTCCTGCCGCTCCATGCCGATGCCATTGTCGGCGATCGTGAGCGTCTTGGCCGTCTTGTTCGGAATGATGCGGATCTTGAGCGTGTCGCCTTCACCCAGCAGGGCGGGACTTGCGATGGCCTCGTAGCGCAGCTTGTCGCAGGCATCGGAGGCATTGGAGATGAGTTCGCGGAGGAAGATGTCGGTTTCCGAATAAACGGAGTGCACCATCAGGTGCAGCAGTTCGGAAACTTCGGCCTGGAAAGGCTGCGTATGCACAGCCGTATCTGACGTCGTCATGCGCTTACCCGGTCAAAACAAAGGGAGGAACCCGGATATAGCGCGAGGCAACGGCGGATCAAGAGGATGTGAAGCATCCCCCCGGCGCAGCCACCATCACAAGGGGGCGCGGATCAGGTCACGCAACGGCCGGGCTGGAGCAGCCTTGCGACCTCGGTCAGGGAGCTGACCATCGGCTCACAGGCGATCGTCGGCTTGGTGCGAGGCTTCTTCTGGTTCTGGAGCAGCACGGGCGGCTTGGCGTTGCCGCTCTCGATCACCGCCGGGACCCGCAGCAGCACCGACGTATCGGGAAGGTCGTTCAACCGCATCGACACCGTGCGGGTGGAAACTGCTGCCGGCTGGACCTCCCCGAGCCGGTCCGCCTTCGCGGCGCGATTGACGTTGTGGCCCGGCTTGTCAGCCTTGGCGGCGACCGCTTGCCAGCGGTCAGCCAGATCGTGGCCGGAGGCTAATTGCACGGCGCCAAGCGAGGCGGCGATCGCGATGGCGCTCAAAAATACCTTTTGAATCTGTGACATGGCTGACGGTCCCTCGCCCCATGGCGATCGCGGGAACAACGCCGGCAGAGGATCGGGGGTTCTCGGCCGTTACGATCACTTAACCGTGTGCGAAAAATGCCGCAGGGCCGACAAAATATTTCGCAAGCCGTGGAACGACTCTGCCAGTCGGGAGTCGTCTCAGCAGCCGGCTATTCCCCCCTGCCCCATAAGCCGGCGACGTAGGGCGCGACTGTGGTGATGCCAGTCGCGCCTTACTTTTGTCTGGAGCTCACTTGGTGCGAGTTATTAGGCCTTCCCCGTCAGCCAGTCCCGCCCCTCGCCATAGAGCTTCTCGACCTCAGGCCCGATCAGGCCCGGCATGTCACGCTTGACCTTGTAGCCGATCAGCTCCTGCGCATAGGCGAGGTGGCGATAGCCTTCGGGCAGCGCAGCGAGCGCCTGCTGATCGAGGCGAAGCGTCGCGGCAGGATCGACCGGATCAATCCGGTCCTTCTCATAGATCGGCTGGCGGCGGACGATGCCCCATTTGCTAATACCTGATTGGTCCTGCCGCTTCTCCAGGAAATCGTAGAACCGCCCGGTGCAGACGACGTCGCAGAGCACGTCGTGCACCAGAGCGCGCTGCGAGATCGTCATCTTGGTCTGGGCGATGGCCCGCTCGCCGGCGAGATCGATGCTCGTGCCACCGAGGAAATGCAGGATGCGCACGCCCTTGGCAAACCCCTCCTGGCTGACGCGTATGAAATCCCGCGCCGGTCCCTGAAACCAGGTGGCGGACATCCAGCCCTCTTGGTGCCAGACGGTGGCAAACCGCTCCCAATCACCAGCATCGCGCCACACCACCCAGTTCTCGACGAGGTCGCGAATGGCAAGGCGATCGAGGAGTTGCTGATCCATGGTCGTGTCTCTCCCGGCGGCTTGAGCCTGCAATGGATGTCATCGGCCCGACGTATCAAAGGGGCAATTTGGTCGCCGTCAAGCGGCAGGGCATCGCGGTCGTTCCAGCTGCCCACAACGGAGTGAGCGCGATGCGTGCGACACGCCTTGCAATCAACCGGACGGCGATTAGTATCCGCGACGATGCAGATGAAATCCCCCTTGCTGGCCGCATTTCTCGGATTGCTTGCGGCTTTCCCTTCCGATGCGCAGACGTATACGCAGAGTGAGAATGCCCAGGCCTGGAAGGCGAGGCTGTCAGCACACATCGCCAAGAGCAGGTTATTTCCAGCCCAGGCACTGGGGCAAACCGGTGAGGCCAAGGTTGGCTTCGTCATCGACCGGTCGGGCAAATTGGTCTCGCGGGCACTGGCGGCGAGCACCGGCTCGCGACTGCTCGACGATGTGGCGCTGGAGATCGTCGCCCGCGCCCAACCGTTCCCCGAGCCGCCTTCGGAGCTGAAGGACGAGACGTTCTCCTTTACGGTGCCGATTGTCTTCAACGGCCGGAAATTCCAGGTGCCGACGAACGGGGTGATGCTGAGCACGCCGGCTTCCGGCCTCGCAGAGTCCGAGGCTATGGCCGCGTGGCGCAAAGCGGTCACCGAGCACGTCTGGCGCAACAGGGTATTTCCTCCGCAGGCGATCGGCCAAAGGGCCGATGCCGGCGTGACATTCGTGGTCGATCGCTCGGGCAAATTGATCTCAAGCGCTTTGGTGGAAAGCACGGGCTTCGCACCGCTGGACGCCGCGACGCTGGCCATGGTCGAGCGATCCGCGCCATTCCCGAAACCGCCCACCGAGGCGAAGGACGATTTACAGAGAATAACCGTCCTCATAGCTTTCGACGGGACGCAGCCAAACCTGGCGCCGTCACCGGAAGGAGAGAAATTGCTTCAAACCTGGATCGAGGGCCAGCCCAAGCTGAATGCGAAATCCCCTGGACCGGATGATACAAAGCTAAACTCGATGCTTCGCAGCATCTGCCGCGGCTGCTGAGGCAGAGCAGGACGACGCTCCGCCGCCATATAAGCCGCCATATAATAAGAACGGCGCGCCTTGCGACGCGCCGTCCCGTGTTCGATACAGGCCTTCTTAAGCCGCCGGCGCCTTCGGCGTGCGGTTGCGCGAGTTGCGCTGGAAGAACAGCGCCTGGCTCGCGACCGCCGATACCATCGCGGGCTGGAACGGCTTTGAGATCAGGAACGCCGGCTCGGGACGCTCGCCGGTGAGGAAGCGCTCGGGGTAGGCGGTGATGAACACCACCGGCACCTCGAAGGTGCGCAGCAGCTCGTTGACCGCGTCCAGGCCCGACGAGCCATCGGCGAGCTGAATGTCGGCGAGGATCAGACCGGGTCGCTTGTTCTTGGCGAGCGCCACCGCGTCGGCATGGGTGCGCGCGACGCCGACGACATTGTGACCGAGATTCTTCACAAGGCTCTCGAGGTCCATTGCAATGAAAGTCTCGTCCTCGATGATCAGCACGTCGGTGGCGATCTCGGCCGCCATCTCGCGCCCTGCGGCATCCGCAAGCCGCCGCGTCTCGGCAACGTCGGTGCTGAGGATGAAGGCGACCTCCTCTTCCGAAAATCCCTCCAGCGACAGCAGCAGGAAGGCCTGCCGCGGCAGCGGCGTGATGTTCGACAGCCGCCGCTCGGGCGGCATCGGCAGGGTCGTCACCTCGGCATCGTCGTTCACCGAAACCGAATTCCAGATCTGGGTGAACAGCCGGAACAGGCCCGCCCGCGGTCCGTGGCTCTCGTCGAGCACCGACGGATCTCCCAGCATGGCTTCCAACATGGCTGCGACATAAGCGTCGCCGGACGCCTGGCTGCCCGTCAGGGCGCGCGCGTACCGGCGCAACAACGGCAAGTGTTCAGCGACAAGCTGTGAACGGGACATCCCCACTCCATTCGTCTTCGGGCCAACCTTGAGATCCAATCCTGAGGTCAGGGCGTCACGCGGGGGGCCCGGGTTCCCCCTGCTGGGCTGATTACGCGTCAGCTCAAGAAAAGTTCCGTCGGGCTGGGAACTTTTTCGCACAGCTGGAATTGTGCCTATCCAGGGAACGGCTCCCGGTTGAGAAAACATCTCGATTTTACAGTCACTTAACTCGGGGAAACGTGGAACAGGTCATGAAAGATCTCAAGTCTCAAGCCAGCAGAAGCACGACCCCCGGCAAGGGAGGCCTCACTCCGGAGATTCAATCCCGGATTGGGCATCAGTTGCGCGCCATGTACGACGACGTCGTGCGACAGGGGGTTCCGGACCGGTTCGCAGAACTGATCAAGAAGCTTGATGCGCCGGGGGCGACACCCCACGTGGAAAATGAGGGCGGATCCAACGACAACAACAATGGGAGGGAGTAATGCCTCTCACGGACTCCCTGCGTAACGACATCTTGGCGGCCGTGCCCAGCCTGCGCGCCTTCGCCATCTCGCTCAGCGGCAACGCGGACCGGGCCGACGATCTGGTCCAGGAGACGCTGCTGCGGGCGCTCGCCAACATCGACTCGTTCCAGCCCGGCTCCAACCTGCCGGCGTGGCTGTTCACGATTCTGCGCAACCTGTTTCGCTCCGACTATCGCAAGCGACGGCGCGAGGTCGAGGATGCCGAAGGCAACTACGCCAAAACGTTGAAGACACAGCCTTCGCAGAACGCGCATCTCGAATTCGAGGAGTTTCGCACGGCTTTGGACAAGCTTCCGCAGGACCAGCGTGAGGCGTTGATCCTGGTCGGCGCGTCGGGCTTCTCCTATGAGGACGCGGCCTCGATCTGCGGCTGCGCGGTCGGCACGATCAAGAGCCGCGTGAACCGCGCCCGCTCAAAACTCGCCGCACTGCTCTACGTCGACGGCGCAGAGGATTTCGGACCCGACGAGACCGTGCGGGCCGTGATCGGCGGCAGCGGCGGATAGCGGCAGTCAGTCATCGAAGCCACACCCACGCGTGAAGGCGGCAGTTCGCGCGGCCGCCTTCGTGCACGTCATCACTCCTCAACGAACGTCACCGTATCAGGCACGCTCGCGCGCGAGGTGCGGTAGCCGTTGACCTTGTGGGCGTGGTCGGCATAGCCGAACGAGATGCCGCAGACGATCCGGCGGTCCTCGGGCAGGTTGAAGTGGCGACGGATCAGGCCGGAATGCCGCGCCAGCGCTGCCTGCGGAATCGTCCCTAGCCCGAGCGCCTGCGCCGCCAGCATGAAGTTGGAGACATAAGCGCCGCAATCGATCGCGCCGTAGATGCCGAGTGGCTCGTTGGTGTGGATGATGGCGACATGCGGCGCGCCGAAGAAATTGTAGTTCTCCAGCGCCTGCTTGGCGTAGGCGGCCCGGTCGCCGCGGGCGATTCCAAGCGTATTATAGAGCTGGAAGCCGCTCTCGCGGCGGCGATCGAGATAAACCCCTACATATTCGCGCGGCGGAGTGAAATCGTAATCGTCGCCGAGGCCCTTTGAGGCCTCGGCGTAGATCGCCTTGCGGAAACGTTCCTTGGCCTCGCCGCCGGCGATGATGACCTGCCATGGCTGGCTGTTGCACCAGGATGCGGTGCGCTGCGCGGTGGTCAGCACATGCTCGATGGTCGCCCGGTCGACCTCTCTGGGAAGAAACGCGCGGACGGAGTAGCGTTCGTTGAGGAGCTCTTCGAGCACGCCGATGCGGTCTTCGGTGGAGTAGCGCGTATTGGGCACTTTAGCATCCATGGCTGGTCTCGCTTTCGTGCCCCAGATGCGGCGCAGAGCCGGGGCCCATTGTGGGATTCTGGGTCCCGGCTCGCGGCGCGTTGCGCCGCGTCCGGGACCCGAGGATATTCACCGTCCCTTTGTCGGGATCTTGTTATACGGCACGTCCTTGTCAACGCGGATGTCGCCCGGCAAGCCCAGCACGCGTTCGGCGATGATATTGCGCAGGATCTCGTCGGTGCCGCCGGCGATGCGCATCGAGGGCGAGGACAGCAGCATCTGCTGGAACTGGCCTTGTACCGTCTCCTCGTCGCTGCCGGTGAGCACGCCCGCCGCGCCCTGCAGGTCCATGGCGTAGGTCGCGATGTCCTGGAGCATCATGCCCGAGACCAGCTTGCCGATCGAGTTCTCCGGGCCCGGCCGCTCGCCCTTCGAAAGCGCCGAGATCGTGCGGTAGCTGGTGTATTTCAGCCCGCTCGACTTCGCGGCCCAGCTCGCGAGCTTCGAGCGCACGGCGCGATCGTCGATGGCGACCCCGTCCTCCAGCATAAGATTGGAGCAGAACTCGAACATCTCAGGGACGCCGGTCGCAAGCCGCGCGCCGATCGACATGCGCTCGTTCATCAGCGTGGTCAGCGACACGCTCCAGCCGTCGCCGACGGCCCCTAACCGCTGGCTGTCGGGGATCACGACGTCGGTGAAATAAACCTCGTTGAACTCCTGCATGCCGTTGGCCTGCTTGATCGGCCGGACCTCGACGCCGGGGCTCTTCATGTTCAGGAAGAACATGGTGAGGCCCTTGTGCTTGGGCACGTTCGGGTCGGTGCGCGCGATCAGGAGGCCGTAGTCGGAGTAATGCGCGCCCGAGGTCCAGATCTTCTGGCCGTTGACGACCCAATTGTCGCCCTTCTTCTCCGCGCGCGTGCGCAGGCCCGCGACGTCCGAACCGGCCGCCGGTTCGGAGAACAGCTGGCACCAGATCTCCTCGCCCGATGCGAGCTTCGGCAGATAGCGGCGCTTGGCGTCCTCGCTGCCGAAGGCCATCACGGTCGGGCCGCACATGCCTTCGCCGATCTGGAACGGCTGCGTCAGCTTGCCGTAGACGCCCTCCTCCTGCTGCCAGATCACCTTTTCGATCGGCGTCGCGCCGCGGCCGCCATATTCCCTAGGCCAGTGCAGGCAGGCCCAATTGCCCTCGAACTTCTTCTTCTGCCAGGCCTTGCCGACATCGACGATGTCGTGGTTGGCAAGACGAATGCGGCCGAGCGAGGATTTCGACAGCTCGGCCTGCAATTCCTTCGGCGCATTGGCGTCGATCCATTTGCGCGCGGTCTCGCGGAATGCGGCTTCCTGCGGGGTATCGTCGAAATTCATGGCACTTCCCTTTTATTGTCATTCCGGGCGCGCAACGCGCGAAGAATCCGGAAGTTACTCACACACATCGAGATTCCGGGTTCGGCTCTTCGAGCCGCCCCGGAATGACGGCTAATTCCTTCCCTTGGTCGGGATCTTGTTGAACGGCACGTCCTTGTCGACACGGATATCACCGGGCAGGCCCAGCACCCGCTCGGCGATGATGTTGCGCATGATCTCGTCGGTGCCGCCTTCGACGCGGGTGCCCGGCGCACGCAGCAGCATGGCTTGGAAGCGGCCCGCGACTTCGGCGTCCTCGGGACCGCTGACGACGCCCGCCGCACCTTGCAGGTCCAGCGCGTAGGTCGCGACATCCTGGATCATCGAGCCCGCAACCAGCTTGCCGATGGAATTTTCCGGCCCCGGCCGCTCGCCCCTCGACAGCGCCGAGATCGCACGCATGCTGGTGTATTTCAGCCCGCTCGCCTTCACCGCCCAGTTCGCGAGCTTCGAGCGCACCGCGCGATCCTCGATCGCAGGCCCGTCGTCAAGCATCAGGCTGGAGCAATATTCGAAGAGCTCGGGGAAACCGGTCGAGACGGCCGCGCCGATCGCGCTGCGCTCGTTCATCAGCGTGGTCAGCGAGACGTTCCAGCCGTCACCGACCTCGCCGAGGCGCTGGTGGTCGGGGATGCGCACATTGGTGAAATAGACCTCGTTGAAATCGGAGGCGCCGCTTGCCTGCTTGATCGGCCTGACCTCGACGCCCGGGCTCTTCATGTCCAGGAAGAACATGGTGAGGCCCTTGTGCTTGGGCACGGTCGGATCGGTGCGGGTGAGCAAGATGCCGTAGTCCGAATAATGCGCGCCCGAGGTCCAGATCTTCTGGCCGTTGATGACCCACTCGTCACCATCCTTCTCGGCGCGCGTGCGCAGACCCGCGACGTCAGAGCCGCCGGCCGGCTCGGAGAACAGCTGACACCAGACGTTCTCGCCGGAGGCCAGCGGCGGCAGATAGGTGCGCTTATGCTCCTCGCGCGCAAACGCCATCATGGTCGGCCCACACATGCCGTGGCCGATGATGAACATGCGGGAGAGCTGGCCGAACGGCCCCTCCTCCTGCTGCCAGATCACGCGCTCGATTGGCGAGGCGCCGCGGCCACCATATTCCTTCGGCCAGTGCAGGCAGGCCCAGCCGGCGTCGGCTTTCTTCTTCTGCCAGGCCTTTGCGACCTCGAGGATGTTCGCGTTCTTCAGCTGCGTGCGACCAAGAGAGGATTGGCGCAGCTCTTCCTCGTACTGCTTCGGCGCGTTCGCGCTGATCCAGGCGCGCGCGGTCGCGCGGAACTCGGCTTCCTGTGGGGTGTCGTCGAAGTTCATGGTGTTTTCTCTCCGTCATTCCGGGTCGCGCGCAGCGCGAACCCGGAATCCCGACGTTATTCACTCATCTCCGGATTCTCAGATGTGCAATTGCACATCATAGTTCCGCCGCTTTGCCGCGCCCCGGAATGACGACATCCTCAAGCCGCATTCTTCTTTCGCATGCGGTCGATCAGCTGATCCTCCCAATAGGACAGGCTGCCGAGCCCCAGCGCCATCGCATTGGCGCGGCGGTAGTACATGTGGCAGTCGAACTCCCAGGTGAAACCCATACCGCCGTGAACCTGGATGTTGTTCTTGGCGCAGTGCTGGAACGCCTGCGTCGCGCTGATGCGCGCGGCGGCGGCGGCTTCCGGCAGTTCGGCCGCATTGGTCGAGAGCGCCCAGGCGCCGTAATAGCTGTTGGAGCGCGCCAGCGTCGCCGAGACGTACATGTCCGCGAGCATGTGCTTCACGGCCTGGAACGAGCCGATCTGCCGGCCGAAGGCAATGCGGTCGAGCGCGTAGTCGCGGCCCATCTCAAGTGCGCGGTCGGCGCCGCCGACTTGCTCGAACGCACACAGCACCGCGGCGCGGTCGAGCACCTGAGTGAGGATACTCCAGCCCTCGCCCGCCGCGCCGAGCAGCTCGGCCTTGCAGTTCGTGAAGGTAATTTCGGCCTGGCTGCGGGTCGGATCGAGATTGGTGAGGTTTTTCACCTCGACGCCACCGGCCTTGAGATCGACCAGGAACAGCGAGATATCGCTCTCGCGCCCGCTCGACCCGGTGCGCGCGGCAACGACCGCAAAATCGGCGATGGCGCCGTCGGCGACCGGCTTCTTGACACCATTGAGCGTGCCATTCGCAGCCATGAGCTTGATGTTCTTCGGCGACGGATTGCCCTTGCCCTCGAACAGTGCCAGCGTGCCGATCGCCTCGCCCGCGGCGATGGCAGGCAGCCATTTCTTCTTCTGCACGTCGCTGCCGGCGATCAACAGCGCCTCGGCAGCGAGGTAGACGGTCGAGGAGAACGGCACCGGCGCGTTGGCACGGCCCATCTCCTCCGCGATCACGCAGAGCTCGAGATGGCCGGCGCCGGCACCGCCGAATTCTTCCGGGATCGCAACGCCAAGAAAGCCCATCTCGGCAAGGCCCTTCCACAGCTCCTTGTCGTAAGGCGCCTTGCCATCAAGCACGACGCGCACCGCTTTGGGCGAGCATTTTTCCGCGAGGAATTTGCGCGCCTGGTCGCGGAGCTGCTTCTGGTCGTCGGAAAAATCGAAGTTCATGGCGGCTTACCTTTTTCTTGCTGTCATTCCGGGGCGCGACGCAGTCGCGAACCCGGAATCTGGAGGTCACTCACTCATCTCGAGATTCCGGGTTCGCCGCTACGCGGCGCCCCGGAATGACGAATTCACTCGCACTCATCGCAGCACGATCACGTCTTCATCCGGCCTCTCGGCATAGAGCCGTTCCACCAGCGCGGCGCGGCGTTCGAGGCCGGCGCGCTGGTTGATGTAGCCCTTGTCGGTGAGCTCGTTGCCGTCGATCGAGGGCGGCTCGACCATCAGCATGGCGCGCGCGATGATGCGGCTGCTGGCGCCCTCGCACTCCCGGTTGTGCGCTTCCAGCCCGCGTCTGAAACAGGCGATCACCTCCGGATGCCTTACCGCATCCTCGAAGCTGAGATCGGTATTGCCCACGAGCTGTCGGCAGGCATGAAGGTTCGGCCAGGCCAAGAGGCCGATAAACGGGTGATCCTGCCCCGTGACTAGTGCGTCATGCACCACGGGAGTCGTGGCCGCGATCGCATCTGTGCGGAGCGAGCCGACATGCACGAAAGTGCCGGTGGTGAGCTTGAAGTCCTCCACGACACGGCCGGCGAAGATGATGCCTTGCACCGGATCGGAATCGTCGACGAAAATGCCGGCATCCCCTATGCAATAAAAGCCTTCCTCGTCGAACATCTTCTTCGTCAGCTCGGGCTGGCCGAAATAGCCGGGCGTGACGTTGACGCCGCGCAGGCGCAATTCGTATTTCGAGTCGCACGGCACCATCTTCAATTCGACCCCGGGGAACGGCAGGCCGATCAGACCGACGCGCTCGGTGTCCCAATAAGTGCCGGTCGAGGTCGGCGCAGTCTCGGTCGAGCCCCAGCCGGTGTAGAACACGATGCGCTCACCGGTGGTCTTCACTGCCAGGGCCTGCATACGCTCGTAGAGATCGTCAGGCAGCCGCGCGCCGCCATAGGCCATGATCGAGAGGTTCTTGAAAAAGGAGCGGCACAGCGCGTCGTCCTTCTCCATCGCCGCCGCAAGTGCGGCATAGCCGGCGGGCACGTTGGCGTAGTAGGTCGGCGAGATCTCGCGCAAGTTTCGCAGCGTCTCCTCGAACTGGCCCGGCGTCGGCCTTCCGTCGTCGATATAGAGCGTGCCGCCGTCGACCAGGATTGGATGAAACGCCGCGTTGCCGCCCATGGTGTGATTCCAGGGCATCCAGTCCAGCATGGTCGAGATCGGACCGCTGGGATCGCGCGGCCGCACCTGCATCATCATCGCCGCATTGGCACACATCATCTCCTGGGTGTTGATGACGGCCTTGGGCATGCCGGTCGAGCCCGATGTGAACAGCAGCTTGCCGACAGTCTGCGGCGTGATTTTTGCGATCGACGCCTCGACATCCGCAGTTACAGGCGTTGCCGCGAGCTCGGCAAAGCTGACGCTCTTGATGCCGTCACTGGGCCGCGCGACGTGAATGACGGTGACGCCGGTGAGGTCGAGCGCCTTTAGTGCCTTCTCGAAGATCGGGCCGTCCTGCACCATCACCACGGCCGGCTTGATCAAGTCGAACAGGTATTTCAGCTTGACGTGATCGTGGCTCATCAGCGAGTAGGCCGGCGACACCGGCGCTGCCGGGATGCGCGCCTGCATCGCGGCCTGCGTCATCAGCGCGTGCTCGATCGAATTGCCGGAGAGAATCGCGACCGGACGTCCCGCGAGCTTGAGGTTCAGCAGTCCTTGCGTCAGCGCGTCCACGGTGCGCTTGGCTTCGCCATAAGACACCTTGCGCCATTCGCGGTTGGGGCCGCCGCGCTGTGCCAGCCAAATGCGCTCGGGTGCTTCCTTCGCCCATTTCGCCAGCGAGGCGGGGATGTGCTTTTCGTAAGGCTGCAGCGGAATGCGCGACTTCAGCACCACCGTGCCGTCGCCGCGGCGCTCGACGGCGATGTCGCGCTTGAGCCACTGGACCTTGCGAAAGGCAGGCTTCGTCATCACCGCCGCCGCGCTTCCACTCATTTTGCGTCTCCCGGAATTATTGTCCTTTGCGGATCTTCGTCGTTCAGCGCTTGATATAGACAGGCTTTCGCTTCTCAAGGAAGGCCCTGATGCCTTCCGAAAACTCTTCCGAGCGGCTGCACAGGACCTGGTTGCGATCCTCCATCGCGATCGCAGCTTCCAGCGATCCGGAATCGACGCTCATGTTGAGACATTCCTTGGACAGCCGCAGCCCGACGGGCGAAGCCGACACCATCGCCTCGACATAGGGTTCAGCCGCCGCATCGAGCTGGTCCTCGTCCACGATCTCCGACACCAGCCCGACGGCGAGCGCACGCTCGGCGCCGATGAAGCGTCCGGTCAGGATCAGTTCCGATGCCACGGACACGCCGACCAGACGCGGCAAAAAATAGCTGGTGCCGATGTCGCAACCGCCGAGGCCGAGCTTGATGAAGGCGCAGTTCATCCGGGCCGACTTCGCGGCAATGCGGATGTCGGACGCCAGCGCCAGCGCAAACCCGCCGCCTGCCGCCGCACCTTGGACCAGCGCAAGGATCGGCTGCGGACAGCGCCGCATCAGCATCACGATATCGGCGATGCGGCGTTGCGAATCCAGCGACTCCGTGACGCCGGGCGGCTCAAGCTGCCCGGCACGACGCGCCATCGCGGCCTTTAGATCGAGGCCTGCACAAAAGTTCTTGCCGGCACCCTTCAGCACGACGACGCGCGTATCGCGATTGCGCTGCAGACCCTGGAAGTAGGCGTTGAGCGCATCGATCAGCGCAGGATCGAGCGCGTTCAAGCTGTCAGGACGATTGAGCGTCACCCGGTCGACGCCGTCGTCATGTTCGATCAGCAGCGGTTGGGACATGAGGCCTCGCACTTTCTTGCCACACGCAGACCGTCTCCCACCCTCCCCTGGAGGGGTCCCTCCAGGGGAGGGTAAGCGAGTTACCTCGGCGCCATGCGGATGGCACCGTCGAGGCGGATGGTTTCGCCGTTCAGCATCGGATTCTCGACGATGTGCACCGCCAGCATGCCGTATTCGGCGGCATCGCCGAGACGCGACGGATGCGGCACCTGGGCGCCCAAGCTCTTGCGGGCTTCTTCGTTGAGGCCCATCAAAAGCGGCGTGAAGAACAGGCCCGGCGCGATGGTGTTGACGCGGATCTTCTGGCTGGCGAGATCGCGCGCGGCCGGAAGCGTGAGGCCGACGACGCCGCCCTTCGAGGCCGAATAGGCGATCTGGCCGATCTGGCCTTCGTAAGCGGCAACCGAGGCGGTGTTGATGATGACGCCGCGCTCCTCGCCGACCGGCTCGATAGTGACGAGGCGCTCGGCAAACAGCCGGAGGCAGTTGAAGGTGCCGATCAGATTGACGTTGATGATGCGCGCGAACTTTTCGAGCGGGTAGACGCCGTCGCGGCCGACGATGCGCTGGGAGCCGCCGATGCCGGCGCAGTTCATCAGCACGCGGGCGACGCCGTGCGCAGCTTCGGCCTTGGCGATCGCAGCCTTGATCTGCTCCTCGCTGGTGACGTCGGCATGCAGCGCGACGCCCTTCACCTCAGTGGCGACCTTCTCGGCGTTTTCCTTGCTCTGGTCGATCACGCCGATCTTGGCGCCCTTGGCCGCCATGGCGCGGGCGGTCGCGGCACCAAGGCCCGAGCCACCGCCAGTGATGAGAACAGCTACGTCTTTCAACTGCATCTTGAGCTACCTTTCCTTGGGCGTTTCTTCTCTAGACTTGTGAACGTTTGGCCGGACTATCCGGCCGCGGCAGCTTCCTCGGCTTGCGTGAGGATGCCGCCGCAGATCAGCGTTTCCATGTGCTTGATGTATTGCCGGCAGACCTCGTCGGTGACCGGGCCGACGCCGGTCGCGCGGGACATCGCGTGCCGGCCGAAGAACAGGTGATCGCAGGCACCGATCAGGCTGGTGTAGAACAGCACCGGATCGGTCGGGCGGAATTCGCCGCGGCTGACGCCTTCGGCCAGCAGGCGGCGGTGGAAGTCCAAGAGCGGCGCAACGAAGAATTTCGAGACTTCGTCGGCAGAGTTCGCGCTGGTCTCGTGCAAGAGATAGTGGATCAGCCGGTTCATGTAGGGGAACCGGTGATAGGCGCGGATGATGCCGGCGATATGCAGCTTCAGCTTCGCCGTCGACGTGATCGGCTGCGCCAGCAGATATTCGAGATTGGACATCTCGGTCGCGGCATCCCGCGCGAGCAGCGCCAGCAAGAGGCCGTCCTTGTTGCCGAAGTGATATTTGACCAGCGCGGCGTTGGCACCCGACTTCTGCGCAATGTCGGAGAGCGAGATCTCGATCGACGAGCGCTCGATCATCAGCTCGCTGGCGGCCACCAGCAATTTCTCTGCCGTGGAATTTTTCCCGCCGGGGAGCCTGTTCGGTACGCTGGTAGCCACGGAGATCCCTGTTCTCAAGGCAAGAGCGGGCGCAGATAAGCCCAAGCAGCGGCTCACCACAAGAGTTAATTGATCGATTGACTAAACGATATCTCAACCCTTAAATCCGCCCCGACAATCCAATTCAGAACAAACATGGGAGAGACCGAAATGGCCGAGGCTTACATCGTCGCCGCTGCGCGTACCGCGGGCGGGCGCAAGGGGGGCCGCCTCGCCGGCTGGCATCCGGCCGATCTCGCCGCGAAGGTGCTGGACGAGCTGGTCGATCGGACCAAGGTCGATCCGGCCCAGGTCGAGGACGTGATCATGGGCTGCGTGATGCAGGTCGGCGAGCAGTCCAACAACGTCGCGCGCAACGCGGTGATGGCGTCAAAGCTGCCGGAGAGCGTGCCGGGCACCTCGATCGACCGCCAGTGCGGCTCGTCGCAGCAGGCGCTGCACTTCGCCGCGCAGGCCGTGATGTCCGGCACGATGGACGTGGTGATCGCGGCCGGCGTGGAATCGATGACGCGCGTGCCGATGGGCCTGTCGTCTCAGCTGCCCGCCAAGAACGGCTTTGGCAATTACAAGAGCCCGGGCATCGAGAAGAAGTATCCGAACATCGTGTTCAGCCAGTTCACCGGCGCGGAGATGATGGCCGAGAAGTACGGCCTCTCCAAGGATGAGCTCGACGAATACTCATATGGCAGCCATCAGCGCGCGATCGCGGCGACGCAAGCCGGTCATTTCAAGAAGGAGATCGTGCCGCTCGAGATCACCCGCGCCGACGGCAGCAAGGACATCCATCACATCGACGAAGGCATCCGCTTCGACGCCACGATCGAAGGTATCAAGGGCGTCAAGCTGATCGCCGAGAACGGCAAGCTCACCGCAGCCAGCGCCAGCCAGATCTGCGACGGAGCCTCCGGCGTGATGGTGGTGAATGAGAAGGGCCTGAAGCAGCTCGGCGTCAAGCCGCTCGCGCGCATCCACCACATGACCATGATGGGCGGCGATCCCGTCATCATGCTGGATGCGCCGCTGCACGCCACGAAGCGCGCGCTGGAGAAGGCCGGCATGAAGATCGGCGACATCGACCTGTTCGAGGTCAACGAGGCCTTCGCTTCGGTACCGACCGCCTGGCTCAAAACCACCGGTGCAGACCCCGAGCGGCTCAACGTCAACGGCGGCGCCATCGCGCTCGGCCATCCGCTCGGCGGTTCCGGCACCAAGCTGATGACGACGCTGATCCATGCCCTGCACCAGCGTGGCAAGCGCTACGGTCTGCAAACCATGTGCGAAGGCGGCGGCATGGCCAACGTGACGATCGTGGAGCGGCTGTAAGAAAAATAAAGCGAGTAGTGAATGGCGAGTAGCGAATGGTGAGTAGGTGAAGAGCAGTTTGGCCTTCTTCCTATTCGCCATTCGCTACTCGCCATTCGCGTTTTGAGGAAACGCCATGACCCACCCCTCCATCCACGCCCGCACCACGCCCGACAAGATCGCCTATCAGATGGCCGGCACCGGCAAGGCGATCACCTATCGCGAGCTCGACGAGCTCTCGAACCAGGGCGCGCAGCTGTTCCGCTCGCTCGGGCTGAAGGCCGGCGACCACATCGCGCTGTTGATGGAGAACCGCCTCGCCTTCATGGAGCTGTGCTGGGCGGCACAGCGGAGCGGGCTCTATTACACCGCGATCAGCCGCTATCTGAAGCAGGACGAGATCGACTACATCATCGCCGATTGCGGCGCCAAGGTCGTGATCACCACGCCGAAATGCGCCGACCAGATCAAGGGACTGATCAAAGGCGCTCCTAACGAACCGATCTTCTACATGATGGACGAGCCGCTGCCGGGCTTCCGCTCCTACGACAAGGAAGCCGCCGCGCAGCCGATGACGCCGATCGCGGACGAGGTCGCCGGTTACGACATGCTGTATTCGTCGGGCACCACCGGACGTCCGAAGGGAATCAAGAAGGCCTTCGAAGGTAACAGGATCGACGTGCCGAACGCGTTCCTGCGCGTGCTCTGCGCCGACATGTGCGGCATGAACGCCGAGAGCACGTATCTCTCGCCAGCGCCGCTCTATCACGCGGCGCCCCTGCGCTTCAACATGATGGCGGTCGTGCTCGGCGGCACCTCCATCATCATGGAGCACTTTGACGCCGAAGAGTTCCTGAGGCTGGTCGAGAAATACAAGGTCACGCAATCGCAGCTGGTGCCGACCATGTTCGTGCGCATGCTGAAGCTGCCGGACGAGGTGCGCACCAGGTACGACGTCTCCACCCTGAAGGGTGCGATCCACGCCGCCGCGCCCTGCCCCATCGAGGTCAAGGCGAAGATGATCGAATGGTGGGGACCGATCCTGATCGAGTATTACGCGGGATCGGAAGGCAACGGCGTCACGGTCTGCACATCGCGGCAATGGCTGGAGCATCGCGGCAGCGTCGGCCGCGCCGTGGTGGGCAAGATCAAGATTTTGGACGAGAACGACGAGGAGCTGCCGGTCGGCGAGATCGGCACCGTCTATTTCGCCGACGCGCCGGCCTTCACCTATCACAACGACCCCGAGAAGACGAAGAAGGCCTACAATGCCAAGGGCTGGTCGACGCTCGGCGATGTCGGCTATCTCGACAAGGACGGCTTTCTCTATCTCACCGACCGCAAGTCCTACATGATCATCTCCGGCGGGGTGAACATCTATCCGCAGGAGACCGAGGATGTGCTCATCACTCATCCCGACGTCGCCGACGTCGCCGTCTTCGGCGTGCCGAACGAGGAGATGGGCGAAGAGGTCAAGGCGGTGGTGCAGCCGCACGACATGAGCCGCGCCGACAAGACGCTGGAGGCTGAGCTGATCGCGTTCTGTAAGAGCCGCCTCTCTTCCGTCAAGTGCCCACGGTCGATCGATTTCGAAGCCGAGCTGCCGCGCACGCCGACCGGCAAGTTGGTGAAGCGGCACCTGCGCGACCGATACTGGCCGAAGGCGGCGGCGAAGATTTGAGGCGCTCTTTCTTACCCTCCCCTGGAGGGTAGGGGAATCGCATATGGTGCTGGCAGGGTGTTGCCAAGCGGTTGGAACTGGATTCTTTGGGTGTCTCTCGATTCCAGAGGGAGACCTGAATGCGCAAGCTCAAGCGCCTGTTTCGACCGCTC
>NZ_RDQF01000030.1 GCF_004114425.1 Bradyrhizobium vignae
ACCCGGGAGGCGGCATCGTTGAGGGCCTGCGTGCTCTTCTGAAGATCACCGGCTCCTGCCAATTTAATGAATCGATCGCGCAGGTCTTCCCGCTCAAGCAGCACAAAGATCACGAAAATGACCACGAGCCCGGAAGTCGCGAGCGGTGCCAGCAACGGACCTATGACAGAGCGAATGAGCTCCAACGGTCTCGGCTGGGGCGGCTCCAGCCGCACCGTGACAGGTTCCCGAGTCCCGGTACCTGCGCCAAGCCCGGACGAGGCGGGCTCGGACTTTTTCTCCTCGCCCGAGATCTCTCTGCCAAGATCCTGCATCGTCGTGGTGACGGTGTCGACGACTCCACCGCCTGGGGCCGAGCTCTGCAACGAGTGGATCTTCTCGGTGATGGTGGTCTGATAATTTGGGAGGTTGGTCGCGAGCTGGACAAGTTGCCGTCCGACGACCAAGGCGATTCCCGCAACCACGATAAAAGCAAGGGAAACGGCGATTAGGACCGCTGCGATGCGAGGTACTTTCCAGCGTCTTAGCCAATTGACCAGGGGTGTGAGAACGAAGCTCAGCAGGATAGCAAGTGCAAAAGGAACGAAGATTTCCCGGCCGAGATAGAGCGCTCCAATGGCCAGGACGATGCCACCGGCAGTCAGCATGGGCGAAGACGCGACGCGCGAGGCCGGTGTGCCTTGCGGCGCCGCCGGAGCCAGCTCAGCCATAGGGGCGAGCCTTTCAATAGGGTTTCGGCCAATCAACCCCAGATCAGCGGGTTTGATCCATCCCGAACATTTCCAGGTTTCTGGGATCTGCCCGCCGACGCGCTCGGCTCGTAGTCCAGACGGTGGTTTGGCGCGTCGCGCTCGGCCTTCTCGGATCAGGGCGAGCGATGTCAGTCGGGCAGCTAGGAACGCACGACGCAACCGCACGTTCGGACTCCAGGTAGTCGCGATCCGCGATTCCGAAACTCACAGTGGAGGACTCAAAATGAGGTCCATTGCGAGCGCTCTCGTGTTCGCCTTGGCGATGTCGGCTTCGGCTGCATTTGCCCAGACGACCAAACCGGATGTCTCATCCGCGCCGAGCGCGCAGAACTCGGGCACTGGCATCGCCGGTCAGCCTGGCAACAAGAATGGCCCGGCGGCAAAACCGGGAGAGACCGTCGGCTCCAGCTCCACGCTCAACCAGCAGAATCCGACCGTCCAGCAGCAGGACACGTCCAACATCAAGGGGCTGCCCGGAAACAAGAGCGGTTCGCCGGCCAAGAAGCCGGATCAGCAGTGACGTTGTCGTTGGCGATCGATAGCCATGATGATCGAAGCCGAGACATGATCGAAGCCGAGACGGGTCTTCATGACTCCTGGGAGGAGACGCGATGCAATGGGTGGTGTCGGCGCTCGTTCTCGGACTTGCCGTCTCGAGCTCCATGGTCTCGGCTCAACGGGTGAGATGGACGACCTATTCCATCCCGCAGACGGGTACCTCGGTGGATTTCCCGGCCTCGATCTTTACCGAAGAAGCCGGCCGGCCGGATGGCTACGGACAGCGATTTCGGACGGCTGACGGCCGAGCCGACCTTACGATACAGGCCGCACCCAACCTCTCGAACGATTCACCCGCTGCATTTCTCGCAAAGAAGCATCCGCCCGCGCGCATTCAGTACAAGCGAACGACTCGTCGGTTCTTTGCGGTGTCCAGCTACAAGGGCGACAAGGTCTGGTACAACCGGTGCAACTTCTCGAGCGGATTGATTCACTGCGTCCTGATCAACTACCCGGCGAGCGAAGAGCGCGAGTGGGACGACATCGTAACGCGCATCAGTCTCTCGCTGAGGGGCAGATAATGCGGGTGTGGGGTGGGCCGGGCGGGCGCCTAGGCGCGTGACTTCGAGAACACGGAAGTCCGGAGAGGCCGCCGCCTTTGGCTATCCTCGCGAGCGGTAGTTCTGAATAGCGGGTCGTGAGACCTTTGGCTATCCGCGAGGGGCCGTAGTTCAACAGCGGGCGACGGTTCCTGCAGTTCAATGGGGTGGCAAGGTTATCGTTCCTCCGATTTGCCCGCGGCTCGCCGATCTGTGGTTCACGCGGTAGCCGCCGCTCGCCCGGCGTCGGTGATGCGATACTCGGTATCTCCGGATGGAAGCGGTTCGGTTTCCACGAGACGCAGCTCCACGAGTCGCGCCACGATTTCATGGTCGAACGTCGGCGGGCTAACCCAGGATTCGCCGAGGAGCTTCCTCAGAAAATCGCGCTCCAGATCGGTCAGCTCCATGCTCTAACTCCGCTCGCCGACTTCGTCCGGCACATTGCGGCGCGTCATCCGATCCGGCCGCTTAATCCCTGCCAAATCAACATTCCGCCGCGGATTGTGCCAGGAACGGAGGCATCGTCGCACTGTTGATTTCCGAGGACAACATCCAGGAGGTCAACACGGCCATGGAAGATCGCGAGACGTTCAATCTGATCGGCAGCGACAAGGTGGAGGGTACGAACGTGTACGGGGCCGACGGGGAAAAGGTCGGCTATATCGAGCGCGTCATGATCGACAAGATCAGCGGCAAGGTGTCGTATGCCGTGCTCAGCTTCGGCGGCCTGCTCGGCATCGGCGATGATCATTATCCGCTGCCCTGGCAGGCGCTGAAATACGACACGGATCTCGGTGGCTACGTCACCGGCATCACCCAGGACCAGCTCCGCGGCGCCCCAAGATACGCCGACGAGAGCAGTTGGAATTGGAGCGACCCCGCGACCACGCGCTCGGTGAATGCCTATTACGGCGTGCCGGTCGCTTGAGGCTTGAAAGTGGATAATACCGTGTGTTCTGGTCGTCGAGGATAAAGCGCTGATCTGCAGCTTCATCGAGGACGCCCTGCTCGACGGCGGTTTCGAGGCCTGCTCGGTCCATTCGGGAGAGGCAGCTATGTCTACGTTTCGCGACGGCCGCGAGGGGTGTAGGGCGCTGCTCACGGACGTCAACCTGGATGACGGCATCAGCGGATGGGAGCTGGCGCGTCAGATCAGGGAAATCACGCCTGACTTTCCCGTGGTCCGCTGTGGTGCCTAGCCGACGGCCGCGAGCCTGCAGCGGACGTCATCCGCACAGGCGGATGTCCGGTTCAGGTGTCCAAGGTGCCACGGTGACGGGGCTGGCCGGTTGCGGCGTCCGTTCGTGCCGCGCGACCTGCCCCGGGTCTCTTGATGCGGCCTGAGATGAAGATCCGCTCCCACTGCGAGAGTCACATCGTCGAACTCGAGGACGGCTCGCGCTGGCAGATCTTTCCGGGCGATCTCGACCTGACGCTCGACTGGAAGCCCGAGACCGAACTGACGGTGGTCGAAGCAGAGGACGAGGTTGCCACGCACGAACTGCTCGGTGGCAGCGGCAGGGTGCGGGTGAGGCCCGCGGGGAGAGCTGGCCAGCGAGGGACATCAAGGACGCTTGAAGGACGGCTGACGAACGCGGCTGCGGAGGAGGCCGCGACCCCCTTGCAGGATGCGGGCTGGAATTGCGATGGAAGACGAGAGGACCCGATTGCTCGCAGAAGCCCGGAGGTGTCGGCGCCTGGCTGCCTCGATCACCGATCCGGAGGTGATCCAGCGGCTCACGGCCCTGGCGGAAGACTACGAACGCCGCGCCAATGCTGCGCCGGACCCGAATGAGGGGAAGGACTGAGTCAGGCCTCTCCCGGGCCCGAGAAGAGTGCCGTCGGTGGCGTCGCGCGAGGTGCAGGCGCCCGTCCGTGCGTCGATCCGCTGCTCCTGAGATCGTACCGTTTTGCCAGGTCGAGCAGGCGCCGCTTGGTGAACGGATCCGCTTTCTCCGCCAGGTCCCGCGCCCGCTGCGCGAAGCCTCTGTAGAACTCTTCCACGACGCCACCCCCGCAACATCACTGAAAACCCGATTTCAGTGCGGAGCGCGCTTCGCGTCAAGTGGTCTGACGCATCCGGAGCGACGAGGGGCGACATGGGCGGCGACACTGGGCGAAGCGTCCGCCGGCAAACGTGCCGTTGCTTTCGGGGGCTCGGAGCGACCGAACTGATGACATTCCGAATTCTCGGGAACAAAGGTCTGTCGTGAGAGTCGTTCGGGTGTGCTGAACATCGCGCTTGTGCACTGCCATGCGTTATGTGGCCTATGCAGTCGATCTATGCGGCGTCGTCCATGCGGTCTATGAGCTGGAGTGCGGCGCCGATGACGACGCACGGTGTCGAGCCGCGAAACTCCTCGGAGCACATCCGCTCATAGAGGTCTGGAGCGGCGCTCGGTGCCTCGGTCGATTGACCGCCGATGCGCCCGGGGAAGAGGATCATGCGTCCGCGCCCGATCAACGGCGTAGCGCCTGACAAAACCGAGGACGACATGGCGCGCGAGCAGCTCGGCCCGCGGGGCGTTCCTGGGGCTCCCGATCCTGCCCGCATGGTACCGCAAGTCGAGAAGAACACGCCCAAGCACATTGACCCCGGTCATACCGCTTGATGCGGCCGTGGCCGCCTTCCGCGATAACTGCTCGGTCCTCGTCGAACCGCGTTGCGCCGCGCGCCTGGCGAATTGTCTTGAGCGAGCGCTCCGTCCGGAACTAAGCTCGGTGCGGCGGGGAAATCGGATGTCGGTATCGCAGCAGGTGCGGAAGTTGTGCCCGGTCTGCGGGATGGCGATGAAGGTTGTCCCGGACCGGACGGGGCGCGGCGGCGACCGATACGTCTGTCCCGCTTGCGACGACGATCCGCTGCACGATCCCGCCGCCCGGAAGTGGGTGGACAGTCCGTTGCATCCGCCGGCGAAGTAGCGCCCGAAGAGCGCCAGTCTCCCGTCCAACGTCCATGCCTGAGGGCGCGTGCAAGCCGCCGTGGGCCCTCCGTTGCCGGGACAGGGCTGGCGAGATCGACGCCAGCCCACCAAATCCTCGACAGGTGCTGCTGGGAACGTGGGGAGGTGCGATGTCGACCGTCGCGAAGTTGCTGGCGCGGAAGGAACGGCTCTTGGCGCAGCTCGAGAGCGATCCTGGGCCGAACGAGCGCGAGGAGATCGAAAGATTGCTGGCGCAGATCGAGACCGCGCTGAGCTTGCTCGCGCCGGAAGACGGCGCGGGCCCGAGCGACGCGTGATCCTCGTCGGTCACAGCGCGCTGAGATCGTCGGGCACCTCGCCGAACTTCCGGATGACCTTGGCGTCGCCGAAGTCTCCGCTCGACGGGTATCCGGTCCGCGAAAACGCGACGACACCCACGTGGCCTGGCTTTCTGGACAGCGCCTCGGCCCGCATCACCGCGGCGTTGGCGCTCAGGCACTCCGTCGCCTCGCCAGCGGCCATGCCGTCGTCGGAGAAAACGAACGGTAGAGCGAAGTTGTAAGTCACATCAGCCATCTGCCCCATCCTTGCGTTCTCGCGCTCCTGGGAGCCGTCCACGGGCGTAGCCGGTCGACACCTTCGACCGAAGCTCGTCGAGCTGGGCCTCGAAGTCGTTCGCCACGATCAGGGCCTTGACTGCTTCCCTGGCGTCGCCCCCGCAGGCCGCGATGGCCTGGTCGGCGGCGAACTCCAGGTCGCCTTCGGCGGGCGCGATAGGTTCGGTAGCGGCGGACATCATTCATGTTCCCTGTGTTCCATGTTTAAGTCAATTAGGTCGCCTCGGCTTTAATGTCGGACCGGCTCGCCCTGGGTGTAGGCTGCGCCGATGGACCAGATGATGGCGCGCCGACACCTTGTGGAAGCGGAGCGCCACGTTGCGCTGAGCGAGGGGCACGTCGCCGGGCAGCTCGCAATCGTGGAAGGGCTGGAACGGGCCGGACATCCGGCCCGGCTGGCCAATAATGTGCTCGACACGTTCCGGATGCTGTTGGCCACGCACATCGACCACCGCGACCTGATCCGCCGTGAAATTGAACGCTAGAAAGGCGCGGGATGTCGGAACCATGGTCTCCCGTTCATCTTGAATCCAGGCCGTCTCGAACCGGAGTTCTGCGTACATGGCCCCCCGAGCCAACTGGAAAGGGTTTCTGAGACTCTCGCTCGTCACGTCCCCAGTGGCGCTCTACCCGGCGACGTCGGAGAGCGAGAAGATCTCATTCAACCAGCTCAACCGGGCCACGGGGCACCGCATCAAGTACCTGAAGGTCGACGCGGACACCGGGGACGAGGTACCCAACGAGGATATCGTCAAGGGTTACGAGCTCGAGAAGGGTCAGTATATCGAGGTGACCAAGGACGAGCTTGAGGAGATTGCGCTCGAATCCACGCGCACTATCGAGATCGATGAGTTCGTCGACAAAGCGGATATTGATCCCCGCTACCTGATCCGGCCGTACTACGTGAGGCCGGACGGGAAGGTGGGCCATGATGCGTTTGCTGTGATCCGGGAGACAATCCGGGAAATGAATAAGGTTGCGATTGGACGCGTGGTGCTCACCAACCGCGAACACATCATTGCGCTTGAGCCGCTAGACAAGGGGCTCGTGGGCACGCTGTTGCGATATCCCTACGAGGTCCGCAGCGAGCAGGAGTATTTCGATGAGATCCAAGACGTGAAGGTCACCAAGGACATGCTCGACCTCGCCCGGCACATCGTCAATCAAAAGGCCGGAGCGTTCGAGCCCGAGCAGTTCGAGGATCACTACGAAGCTGCATTGATCGACCTCATCAACAAGAAACGAGCCGGGAAGCCGATCACGCCGAAGGAGCGTCCAGCAGCGACCAACGTCGTCGACTTGATGGAGGCGCTGCGGCGATCGGTCGGCAAGGAGGCCGCGCCGGCGAAGGCGGCTAAGCCTGCCAAGAAGCCGCGAAAGGCGGCGGCCGACCAAAAGGAGATGCTGATGCCGATCGCCGGAAGGAGGCCGGCGAAAGAGACGGTCAACAAGAAACCGACGGCAGGAACGCGCCGGAAGTCGGCGTAGTTTGAAGCTTTGAGAGGGTAGGAACCAGGAGGAAGGAGGCCGGTTGCTCTGTCATTAACCAGAGGAGAACGTCCATGGACATGAGGGAAGCCTCGGCAATGACGGAAGCCTCGGGACTTATCAACGAGCAGGGCGGTATCGAGCAGACTTCAGCCCAGAGGTCGGACTCCCGGCCGGAAACGAGAGGAAGCGCTCAATCGCCGCATTCACCTTCCTTGGATTCCGCCATGCGCTGGGCGGACCAGCTGCGCGAGGTGACCACCAAGGCGCCGCTGCGATCGCTCTTTGTTGCCTTTCTACTCGGAGCCTGGCTCGCACGCCGGCGATAGGACGCGAGCTTGTGCGCGCTTTGGCGAGGAAGCTTCAGACATTTCAGAACTTGCTGGGCGCTGGAAGGAGAGAGAAATGAAGCTTCAAACGATCGCGGTCATCATCCTGCCGAGCGCCATTTCGCCTCCTATGGCGCAAAGCTCCGGAGGTAGCTCCGGCGGTTCGTCATCCGCTGGCGGCACGAGTGCCACTGGTTCGAGCGGCGCAGGTGGCTCGACACTCTCGAATGGGACCACGCTCAGCGGGACAGGAGGCTCGCCTGGCCCCAACACGTCCAATTCCAAAAACCACGGAACCACGGGTGCGCGCTACCGCTCCTGATCAGGGCGGAGGATCTCGACCGACGTACAATACGCCAGCGGCAAATGCGGCCGCCAGCAGCTTAGAAACATCAACATGGGCATCCTGAAGAAGTAACGACGATCGAGGCACGGCTGGGGTTGGGCAGGCGTATGTCTGCTTGGGCCCATCGCCGAGACTGCTTCGGCTAGGATGGGCCATCGTTCGTGACCAGACTGCGACATCGATGAGAACGCCTACTGTATGCTCTTCAGTCTAATGGAGGCCGGCTTGGTAAGAAAACACATTTCGTCGGGATCGTATCTTGAGCCTGAGATCGGCTTCAGCCGCGCGGTACGAGTCGGTCAATTCGTCGCCGTTTCTGGGACTGCGCCGATCTTAGCGACGGGTGGCACTGCGGCACTAGGCGATGTTCATGCGCAAACGTTCCGCTGTCTTGAAATCATTGACAAGGCTGTCACTGAAGCGGGCGCGACAATGGCGAACATCATTCGGACGCGGATCATGCTAACAAATATCGGCCGTTGGCGCGATGCTGCTCGCGCGCATGGTGAGTTCTTTCGTGACATTCGACCAGCATGCACGTTTGTTCAGGTGTCTGGCTTCATTGATCCCGATTGGCTCGTCGAGGTCGAGGCGGATTGCGTGGTGGAATAGGCAAGGGCTGGCGTAGCTTGGGAAATTCGCTCTTGGTCCAGATCGGCCAATTGAGGAGCTGGGCTCGACTTCTGCTCGTGATGCTGTGGACGGCTCCTCCACCGGCACGAGAGTGCCAAGGAGTGGGTGCCGTTTTGAGGCTCCCACGATTCGGAGGAGCAGCCTATGCAGTCAATTTCGACGATTGGCCTTGATATTGCGAAGTCGGTCTTCCAAGTGCACGGCGTTGATGCAGCCGGCCAGGTGGTCGTACGCCGTCAGTTGAGGCGCCGCCACGTCTTGGCGTTTTCCAGAATTTGCCGCCATGCCTGGTGGGGATCGAAGCCTGCGCATCATCGCACCATTGGTCCCGTGAACTGCAGGCGTTGGGGCATACGGTGCGATTGATGCCTCCGGCCTATGTGAAGCCCTACGTCAACCGGCAGAAGAACGACGCTACGGACGCGGAGGCGATCTGTGAAGCGGTGACGAGGCCCAACATGCGGTTCGTGCCAACCAAGACAGTCGAGCAACAGAGCTGTCTGATGCTTCACCGAGCGCGCCACCTCTTCATCCGCCAGCAGACCGCGATCATCAACTCGATCCGCGCCTATCTTGCCGAGTTTCGGGATTGTCGCACCTGTTGGGCGGCGAGGCGTCGAGCAACTGCTGGAAGTCGTCGCCGATAAAGCCGAAGACCGAGTCCCGGAGGTCGCCCGGATGTGCCTTGCTGCTCTTGGCGGTCAATTGCGCGCGCTGAAGGCCCAGATCCTGGAGTTCGACCGCCGCATCATCGCCTGGCATCGATCAAACACGACGAGCAAGCGGCTGGACGCGATCCCTGGCGTCGGCCCGGCGCTGGCAACAGCGTTGGTCGCAAGCGTTGCCGATGCCAACGCATTCCGATCGGGACGGGACTTCTCGGCCTGGGTTGGTCTCGTGCCAAAGCAGAGCTCGAGCGGGGGCAAAGACAAGCTTGGCAGCATCAGCAAGCAGGGCGATCGCTATTTGCGTAGCCTGTTCACGGCTGGCGCGCTCGCTGTGATCCGCTACGCCAAGATCCATGGCACCGATCATCGGCCATGGCTCACGCGCTTGTTGGCCCGGCGGCCCACCAAGATCGCGGCCATCGCGCTTGCCAACAAGCTCGCCAGGATGGCCTGGGCGATGAGATGGCGAGGAACGAACGCTACCAGGAGCCGGCCGCGCTGGCGGCCTAAACGAGATCGCGTCGAGCATATCCGGCGTGACGTAACGGTTGGGAAGGAAGAACAGCACGTAATGCAGTGCCGGTCGATCCGGCGATCAGGACAACCCACATGGGCCATGGCATCTCGAATGCGTGCTTTCGACCGGGACCTGATCCGCGGAGGGCATTATGGCCAGCGGTCACGTGTACCGCGCGAAAAGGCCGAACACATGGCTGCTCCGACCAATCCTGCAGCGTGAAGATTCTTCTTGCCATTCGCTCGGGCGTCTTGATGTCGGCAATGAGGGGTAAGCCGGACGCGGGCCTGATCGCGCAGAACCAACGCGATTGATCCGCACCGGACCTCGTCAAGATTTCAATGCCCGCGGCGGCGGGTCTCCGATACGACACAGGATATAGTTACATTTCTTGTTTGAACTGCTTAACTCTCTAATCAACTAAAAAAACATTTCGAAAAAATCATAGGAGCCGCAATGTCCTCTCCAGAAGAAGATGATCGGCGCGAGTTTTTAAGATCCTGCGGCAGGTTCGCCTGCGTAACACCTCCGAAGATCACAGCCTTGCTTTCGACCTCACTTACTAGCAGCGCAATTACCACCTCCGAAGGCCGGGGTCGTGTATGCCTAATAACCGGCGAACTTGCTTCGGCAGGACGATCGGATCAATGCATTGCTGAAGCAAAGCGATACCGCGACAAGGCTGCCGAGGCAGAACAACTGGCTGAACTCGCGGTAACGGCGGCCCGTCGCCGAACACTGACCATCATCGCTCGCACTTATCTCCGGACGGCGGCGCAGCTGGAGAGCGTGGCGGAAGCGGAGCGATTCCTGACAGCTTCGTGCTCGCGATAGCCTCGGATGGCACTTCTTGGCGCTGCCATATTGTTTGGCGAAAGGACGGTCAGATCGGCGTAGCTTTCGACGAGTAACGTCGCATCAGCTAGAGACCCTTATCCTTTCGAATGTCGCCTTGTGGCCCGAAAATGCAGGTCAAGGCAGCATCTCTGGTGTCGGCTCATCGTGGTAAATCGGAAGGAAGCTGCCGTGCCGAAAGCGGCGCTCATGACCCTGAGCGGACGTTGCTACGGGGCAACACCGGCCGGAAATCTGGGAGTGCGCCGGCTCTTGGAAAGATTCCGAATTGCAATCGCCGCGAATGGCAATGAGAATCTCTTGGGGGTGGTCAGATGAGTAACCGACTTATTTCCATTATTATTTGCGGGAGCGTTTTAATCGTAGCAAAAAGCGCCCCTGTCTTTGCCGCTGATATGGCCGTCAAAGCTCTTCCGTCAGCGCCGCCGCCTGCTAAGTGGGATTGGTCCGGGTTCTATATCGGTGTGGGCGGCAGCTATAACTGGACCCGTTTCGACCAATCGCTGCAGGGTATATCCGGCCTCATCAGTGTATTTGATGCGGGGGTGCTAACCGCCCAAGGGCAAGAGGGTGGCCCCTTTTTCGACTACAATCGAAACAAATCCGGTTTCGCCCCCGATGTTCAGTTCGGCTATATGCATCCGTTTGCCGGGGGCGACTGGCTAGCTGGGCTCAAGTTCAATTATAAATACGCAAACGTCGACTCGAAGCAGAACGTGAGCATTCCGCAAAATGGGACCGGCACCGTGGTAAGCGGACCGAACGCCGGAACCTCTGGACCTATCACTGGGTTCTTGGCGATCAGCCCAGCCGAAATCAATCTCAAGCATCAGTTTTCGCTTATCGGCACCATCGGCCGGGCATTCGGCAATTTTACGCTATACGCCGGTGGCGGTCCGGCCCTGTTCGGCGTGGAATCCAATTTTATCAATGGGATTCCCTTTGCCACCCAGTCGTTGAGAGGAACGTTCCCCACCAGCCTGCCGATCACCGTATTTAATCAGAATTGGGTGTGGGGCGGCGCGGCGCAAATTGGTACTACCTATTCCTTTGCCGGCGGCTGGTTCTTAGATTTTGCCTACACCTATGCGCGTTCCACGAGCTTCACCATCTCCGACACGGTCGCTGTGTTCAACCAGAATGGGACGTTGTCGACCTCTGGGTCTGCTGTCTTGAACGCCCAAGAGCGGGTCACCAATCAATCCGTGACGCTAACGCTCAATTATCAATTCCACTGATCTGATAACGGCGACCTCAGCTTGGCCCAAAAGCGACTTGCGTACTTGCGGTCTTCGCGTCGGCTCTTGAAAGCAAAGCGGAAGTGCGTCTAGCCAGCCGCGTCAGATCTGCCGGCTGACATTCGGGGCAGGTATCACCGATCTCGTCCAGGATCTCGGCTACCGCCATGGCAGCCGCCTCCGGCGAAACCCCGGCTGGAGGATCTTGCCGAGCGATCTCGAAGGCGCGCTGACGAGCATGTGGATCAGTGCGGTCCCGCATCCATCCGTGCTCTTCGCATTCGTGGATGGCACCGGCCTCCAACAACACAGATCGGGCCCAGCCCTCGACCGTGCGGTAGGCAGGGCGTCGCTCCCGGAACACCAACATCGCGAACTCCACGGTCTCGGAGAAGGAATCACGGTCCAAGGCCGTCGTTCCGGCGCTTAGCACAGAGCAGGGATTAGCAAATGTAGAGGGCAGACCTTGTCCACCGATTCCGGGACAGGTCTGTGGACAGCTATCGTTCGGATTTCAAGAGGTGCCACGGAAGCACGAGCACTACATTAATCTCGCGATCGAGGATCTTCGAGGCGATGATCGAAATGTGCAACGCGAACTCGTCCTCCATCTCAGCTGCGGCATCCTCGTCTCGTGCATAGACGTAGAGGATATCGACGTCCACTTGGTCGAACCGGACAGCTCGGAAGAGCCGATCGAAACGGTCTGCGCCCACGATAAGGGCCATACGAGCAGCTATCGCCTGATCTTGGACGTCAGTGACCATCATAGCGGACGCGCCTCGTAGTGACTCGAAGTCATTTTGCGCGGAGCGCAAGCGGCGAAACTCAGAAGAGCAATCGTCTGACCCGCTGCTCGAGCTCAGGCATCGGGTGTATCGCCTTAGATAACTTTCGATGTCACTCAACGCTGAATTGTACGAGGAAATCGCGCTACTTCAGTCAGCGTTGGCTGGCTTAGCAGACGCGCAAATCACGAGCCCTGCTGCGACGATGATCGAGAGAGCTTGCAGCCGCCGCTCAGAATGCGCGTTTCGCCGGAAGACGTTCATACGCTAAACTCCCGGCGGCCCCTGAGCGACGTCAATGACATGGCGGTCAGGCCCAACGGTGATCACTATTGTGTAGCTCTTTTGAGCTCCGCCCTGATCGGTCGGCGGCGCCAGGTGCAGTTGGCCTCCGTACCATTCGCCGGGCAGAAGTGTATTGTCCTTGATCACCGCTTGCTCGAGCACAGCCATATTGCGCTGGCCCGTTTCTATTGTGGCGGAGATCATCGCTTCGTTCTGCGCAGCAGCGTTGCCCTGAGCGATTGCCGCCGCGGTCGGGCTGTAGAACGTGCCCGTTCGTCCGCTCGGCGTGGTGTAGCTGCCGTATCCGGCGCGGGAGGCGCTGTATGCGTTCGCGCCGGCCGCCACTCCCGTGAGGAGAGCAGCCGCAACCTGCCGGTTCTTTTCCTCCTGCACCAGCATCTCGTAGGTGACGATCTTCATTTCGAAGTCCGAGCCGGCGGCGTGCTGGATTGCCTCCACTTGCCCGACCCGAAACTCGACAGGCTGCCGGCTCATGTTGTTGATGCCCACCACGAATACGGGCCGGCCGTTCGCTTGTAGCTGCCGCGCTGCCGGCCGAACGAGGACCAAGGAGCTCTTCTGTCGAGAGACGAGGGCGGGCTGTCCGTCCCTCATGAGCGCTTGTTGCTGTGGATTGGACGCTTTGAATGAAACCGTCTCGCCTGCCGTCATGCAGCCGGCTAGGGCGGCGCAGGCCGCTACAATCACCAAAGTGCGCATGTTGAAATGCCCCATCGAAAGGAGCTATGCAAGCGCAACTTGCGCGCGAGAGCAAGAGCAGTTGGAGCGCGTTCCGCCGCACCCCACCATCAAAAGGACTAAGAGTCACCGGTCTTTGCGAGTGGGCTCGGCTGCGGCAGCTTCCAACCAAAGGTCGCCATGAGCTGACGCGAGTGGCCTTGCACGGGCCCCTTGATTTCCGAAGCCAGCTGGATGAGCTTGCTGTGGGGAGGGCCTCATGAAGAAGGGCTTTATCGTCGTTTTGGCGGCGGTTGCAGTGGGAGGCTAGCGGTTGGGTACACGAAAGTTCAAAGGCGGGTGATCACCAAAGGATGCGAAATAGGTTTCAAAAAGGAGCCCCTCTGCTTGTATGGGACGGCGCGAGTAGCACCACGTCAGTGCGAGCCGGTGCATTGGAAATAAATTAGGAAGCATTGCGTGGCGCCGGAGTCGTAGCCCAGCTCAATGTTGTCCTCGCCTCTTCGGAAGTAGCGAGTTCACCAGCGCATGCACTCTGCTGCCAATAGCAAACGTCCTTCCCTCGGCGCCAATGTAGAGGGTGCCGCTAAGATCTTTGCCGCACAAGCGGTCCAACGGGGAAGGCTCACCATTATCGCCGAGAGCTACGAGACAGTACACGCCGGGTAAGTTCTGGCAGAGCCGTTTAGCATTAAGCGAATGATGCCTTTTCCATCGGCCTGGAATGTGCTCGTTCCAATGCACTTGCATTCCGGATCGGTGACAGACGAGAAGCCCGGCGATCTCATACCATGCGTCATCAGCATCAATCACGCTCATTCGGCTCTGCGCTCCGTCCCCGACCGACCAGACCGCGGATGTTGGCGGACGATGGGCCGGGTTATTTTTTCAGAATGAGGCCCATTTCCCCCGCCTTATGTATCCGGCGTGCCGGCCGAGCGCTGCCGCAATCTCCGAGACCACACGGCGACGTGCCAGCCATCCCAGCCGCTTCCGCTCAGCCTTAGTCCATTCCTTTGGCTTCCGCGATCTCATTTCGAAATAATTGAATGAGCTCGCTACGCGCGATACTGGAAATTTACGGTGTCGGCGAGCGACTAAAGGGTGCCGAGCGCCTGTCTAGACGGAAATTAGTGCGGGCGAGCGTCAATGGGGTCTCTGGTTGTTCTCAGCCTAGCCTTGCCGCAACACAGCCGACCACCGCGCTATGTGTTCCATGCGGCTCGAATAATTAACCGGCTAATGGGTGCGTCGCTCGGGTTTCTCGCTCGTCATCTTCCTACACGGCCCCAAACCGATTTCGGGACATTCCGCGACCAGAGGGGGACGCAAGGAAGCGCCTGCAGACTCAGGCCCTCGCGTCCAAGTCACTTCTTCTCTGGGAATTCCCTTGTGTAGGTCGCTGAGCCGAGATTCGAATTGCCAGCCCCAAATGCAGTGACGGTAACTTGATAAGAATGGCTGCCACTTGGCGGGCTTGGCGGCGAGTAGTTGTTCAGTGCTCCACAAGCTATCGTAGACTGCCCTTTGTACGGTACCGTTCCCCCACCGTGATTGTAGCTGGGGACCTGAAGATCAATCATGTGAAACTGCAGGGTTGTCGTCCCCTTTGGCACACCGCTCAATGCAAACACTGGAGAACTGAGGCCGCACCATCGAAAGCTCATCGAGAATGCCGATGCATTCGCAGTGCTCAAAATGAAGATGGCGGTCGCATAAACACTCAGCCGAACACGCATCATGTCTCCTCCAGAGTTCGCGATCATCAAAGTAGATTCGGTTCGACGCTGCAACTGAGCTAAACGGAGGAGCGAGCGCAAGGCAAGTCCCCTGGTAAACCGCTTCGGTTAATGGAGAACCCTCGCGGCCTCAGCGAGCCGGACCCTCTTTCTCAGCTGCTCGAGCTCTTGAAGCATTTTCACAAGATCGGGCGGGGAATGGGCCCGCTCCGAATTTCGGGTCGCTTGTGCCATCGCTCTACGCCTCCATGCCTCGCTGACGACGAGCCACATCAAGGCGCACACGGGCAAATTTTCCCC
Source organism: Bradyrhizobium vignae (assembly GCF_004114425.1). Lineage (GTDB taxonomy): Bacteria > Pseudomonadota > Alphaproteobacteria > Rhizobiales > Xanthobacteraceae > Bradyrhizobium > Bradyrhizobium vignae. Next base: position 15,279 of record NZ_RDQF01000030.1, read on the forward strand.
TGCCCAGAGAATTGCATTTTTAGCAAATGAGCTGGGGTATGTCCGTGGTCTGAAACCCGGACCGAGATATTACCGCACTACGGCTGTCACGGTGGCGGGACCCAGACTCTCGCTGCTCTTGCGGTAGAGGAAGGCCTCCCCACCAACCGGCCAAGCTGACGCACCGCCCGGGACAGATACCGCCTCGGGGGCTCAAAAAAGCCGACGCAGCCGCCTATTGCGGCTGTTCCGAGGATGCGTTCGACACATGGGTCAAGAAAGGCTTGGTGCCGGGGGCGATCCCCGGCACTCAGCGTTGGGATCGCAAGGCGATTGATTGGTATCTCGACCGGGCGTCTGGTCTTGCTACCGAGAGCGCGTCAAGCGATCCGCTGGCAGACTGGCAGGCTTCACGCGGCTTAAGCAGAGCTGCGAGGAGGCTTTAGCGCCTCCACTCCGCGCGCAATCCGGCCAAGCAAGCCGATGACGAGAATCATGAACGCACCGACAATCACGACGCCTACAGCCTGGCCGTAACCAGCCAGCGTCGCGACTAAACCCACAGCTCCCCAAAAGACGAGCAGAATCCCAAAAGCGAATTTCTTCACAGGCTATCTACGCTACCTCTGTTACAATCAAGTCGCTATCTTGCATCTTGAAGGCCTTTCAGGCGACGTGCGATTCCGTCTTTAAGCTCTCGCATATTCCGGAAGTGAATTACCGGATAGTCTTTGACGTCAAAATGAAGTTTCGTTCCGGCGCGAGCAATGTAGATCGGCGTTTTCCCGATGCCATGTGCAAATCCAGCTTCCCAAAAGACATTTGGTCTTTCGAGCGTCAGGTCGACGAAGACATACTCCGCCTTACGAATAGACTCCAGTATGCGGTCGGTGATGCGGTCATTAGATTCGACGTCGTCAACCCGTTCCGCGGCGATGCCGAAATCTTTCGAAGCCTCTTTAATCGCTTCTAGAACGTCAACGAGCTGATGGTCGTTCTCGTCGATTGCCATCGCGACAAACGCATAACCCTTCTGAATTTCGGCGACCACCTGTGCTACTTCTCTGGCCTTTTTGGGAGAAGGACTGAGCAGTTCGGCAATGGTAAGATCAATCATGTCGCCAATAATTGGAACCAAGCTCAATAGATACGGTCGGTCGTACATCAAGTCGAAAGGGTTTGCATTGCGCATCATCAATCCCCCCACGGCAGGGGGCGGACTGATCGTTATCAATTTGAGGCAACCAGCCTCTGTAACCTCTCGCTCGACCGCTGGTCTATTCAAGTTCAGCCATTCGCGCGTTTCGTCATTGGGCTTGTCATGCCAAGCTCGAAGCCTGGCTTTAAACGTTCTTGCCTACCTCACCAACTATTTCATGGCCGCTATCGAAGGATCCAAGGAATATTTCTACGAGTATCCCTTCATTCGCGAGACGCCTCGAACCGGCAGGATGAAGCGTATCAACAGACTGTTTCACGTTCTCTCGTTTCTTACCGCACTCGGATCACTTACCCTCTTCATCGTCGGAATGTGGGTTACCAGCGATAAGGTTACAAAGCTGATAGAGAGCAGGTCCATAACCAGGACCATGGGCGGCTAGATGGTGCTGCCGGCAGGTTCGATACTATTGCTTTTGACAGGTAGTGCGTTTGCGAATGGCATTATTGGACAGGCCAGCATCATTGACGGCGACACGCTCGAAATCCACGGCACCCATATTCGCTTGTGGGGCATCGATGCGCCCGAAAGCTCGCAGCTCTGCCGGGGCGAGGACAGCTTGCCTTATCGTTGCGGAGCCAAGGCCGCGAATGAGCTGGACAGGTTTATCGTGGGAAGGCCGATTAGCTGTGAGCCTGTCAGTACTGACAGGTACGGGCGGACAGTCGCAGCGTGCTCAGTGAGCGACGTTGATCTTGCGGAATGGCTCGTCCGTAACGGACTCGCGTTGGATTGGCCGAAGTACTCGAAAGGCAGATACGAACGCGCGCAGCACAATGCCGAACAGGCTGAACGTGGCATTTGGGCGGGGCGCTATGTCGCGCCTTGGCTGTATCGGGCTTGCATAAACCGGGGAGGGCAGCCGGTTGGGTGCTCGGACGAATAGGGGAACACGATATGTTCGATTTTTTTAGACGGAAATCACCAGGCGAGCCGACATCCGACGCGTTAAGGCCGTGGGTCGCCATGGAAAGAAGCACCGTTTCGCTCGTTAGAGATTTCGCTAAGCTCGGCACTCTCGACATGTTTGCCGGTGCGACCTTCGCTCTCCATCAAGATGCTTTGCAGGCTTACTCAGTTGACCTGCGCGGGAATATATTCCCGGTGATAGCGCTAGACAAGGCGAAGCCTCATCACCTCGGAAGCTTCCCAGAACGATTCGAGCTACTGCTCAAAGCACTGCACGACATAGACAATCATAACTTGGACTACATTAGTTCGGAGAAACCTGAAGGCTGCACGGATGATGAGCACCGCGCCAATTTGCTAATCGCGCGCATGAAATCCGAAGCATCACGCGTTTGGTTGTTGACTATCATGTCGAAGACTGAGGGGTTTTCAGAGCTGAGGCTCGGAGCCAAGATCGTTTGGACAATCCTTCAAACCGTGCGGGTCGAAGATTTGACTGAACGGGCTAAGGATTTTACAGGTTTCTATTTCAACGACGTGCGGACTGCGTCACCCGCCCTAGACCACTGGCCTAAGAGCCTCGATTTCCTCGACGTGAAGTTCTGATTCCTCGCAAATGAACAGGGTGCTTTCATAGGCTGTGAGCCTGGAAGTAATTTCGCTACTGCGGAGCAAATGACGTGTTTGGCTTCTTCAAGAAAAAGCATGCTATCGACATTTGCGGTCGCCTTGTTGCTTGAGGTCCTTTCGTCCTTCTGCAATAGCGCAGACGGCAGGAGGCTTAAGCCCGCGCGAGCTTGAACTCGCGCGCAAGGCGGTCGACCCACATGGCAGGAGCCCCGGAGGTGTTCTATCTTCCAGCGCCAAGCGCAGGCATTGAAAGCTCTGACTCTCTACCGCAGACCAAGACGCCATCGCCAAGCGAACGTGGCGAGCGGCTTCAACTGTGGTGAGAAATTGAGACATGGCATGTTCCTTGGATGAGGGCGGTTGCCGCGGTTCAAGCCGTCTATCCAAGGAACGAGAGAAACAACGCGCTGCCCGAAGCGCGACACCTTGGCTTGAACACTAAAATGCTATCCCAGATTGTCAGGAAGTCAACGGCAACACGCAATAGCCTGCTGCCGTCGTTATCTGCGGCACCTGAATTGCTGCGCCCCGCTGGATTTAGCTGGCTACAGCGATTTGCTGCTCCTCGATGGGGACGACATTTTCACGATCAAAGACGATTTCAGGCCTAGAAAAATTGGGTTTGACGCCCACGATCTTGCGGAGCTCGGCCTCAAGGATTTCCGTAACCCGTCGCTTCTCCGGCAGCATGTCGTACTTGTCGTAGGTGGCCGTGACATCGCCCTCCAGGTGGTCAAGCAGCGCCTTAACGTCCTCGCGTTTGGCGCCCCCGCGGCGTGCGATCGTTGCGGCAGTGCGCCTGAGATCGTGCGGTGTGAAGTGGGCTAGGCCGAGATGCTCTCGGATGCCCTTGCGCGCCGGTCGTTTGCCTTTGCCCGGCCGGCCGTTCAAGGCTGCGGACAACGAGTCTCGGGTGATCGGCAATAGTGGTTGCTGCTGTGGTTCTGTACGGGTGCTGTTTGCTCCTTCATCGATGCCCGTCTCCGCCTGGGTCGACCAGGAACAGAAAAGGGCCCCTTGATCGTCCCGCGTGATTGCCTCTCGGATGATGGCGACCGCCAATGCATTCAACGGGACAATCACTTCCCGACGCTTCTTTACCCGATGTTTTGGGATGTGGTACTGCGGATCCTCGCCTGTGAATCCAACCAGTTCCGGAATGAGCAAGCCCGCAGACTGGCCAGGCCGGACCATGGTGGCCAAGATGAAGCGGAGGGCGAGGGCGACCGCACGTCCGGCCGGCAACTCCGGATCATCCAGGCCCCACCACAAGGTCCGGATCTCCTCATCATTGAGGACGCGTTCACGGGCAGTTTCTTGGTAGCGCCGGCGCATGTCGGCTACCGGGTTGATCGATACATGCTTCCGCCCCGGCTCCTTAGCCCAGGAAAATAGGGTGTGCAGGATCGATTGCGTCCGGTTAGCGCCGACTGGCGCGGTGGCGCCGATCTCCTCGAGCAATTCGGCGACGTCGTCATCAGTGATTTCGGAGGCGATTCGGCGCTTCCACTTGGCCCGGGGCTTCTTTAGGTAGCCCTCATCGTTCTTCCAGCTCGATTTCCGCACCTTGGCATATTGGTCAAGGTAGAGCTGGGCGAGCTCGTCGAAAGTCAACCGGTCGCGCTTGGGCCGATTCGCTCGCTTCTCCGCGGCGGGGTCAGCGCCATTGGCAATGTTCCCCAGCAGGATCTTGGCTTGGGTGCGAGCTGCCTCTGGCGCCAGCTTGCCGACTGCAGCCACGGTGTAGCGCCGGACCGGCGCCGTACGGCCGGTTCCCGCCCGGTAGACAATAATGAACGACTTGGCCCCGGTGGGGCGGACGCGCACCCCAAACCCGGGAAGCTTCGCGTCCCATACCGTGTATTCGGACGCCTGCTTTTCCAGGCCGTCAACCAGGCTCTTCGTGATGGTTTGACCGCTCATTTGCCCTCCGGGAAGCACGGGGGAAGCACCGCGGTGCCAATCACAGCAGGCGCCTGATACCGGATGGTTATGGCGCGGCCGGTTTTCCTCGCGACGTTAGGGCGCGTGAGGGGGGCTGAGGGTAGGTGAGGGAATAGCTGGTATGTTTTGGGTACTGCAGGTCGTTGGTTCGAATCCAGCTGCCCCGACCAGTCCCGAGGTTGAGCGCCACGTCCGTTCCTCGGAGGCGCACATCCTCAAGACAGCATCCAACCGACGATGCGCCAGGCGATCCAGGCGAGAGCGCAGATCCACCCCAGCATCACCAATCCGGCCACGCCTATCCCGCAGATGGCGAACAGGGAGCTTCCAGCCTCCGGCGTGTTGGTCACATTCTCCTGGATCTCGATCTGACCCACCGCCTCGCTCCCACTTGTGGGTTGCCGGTGATGGATCTCTGCTAGTTCGCGAAAATTCACGGCCGCGCTCCGGCTCGAGTGGATTTGGGCATGCGGGAAAAAGTGGCAACTCGTATCTCGGGGATAGGTTGCGAGGTGAGGGCCAGAAAGGCGCCCGCCCGGGATTTTTCACGTCCTGCCGTCCGCTTCGCGCGGCATCAGCAAAGCCTCATCGAACCTTTGCGCGTCGCCATAGACATATCTGCATTGGGGATTTCAGCGCCCAATGTCTAAACGGACGCCGCCAAGCGATGATATTCCGCTTGCGCGGCGTTGCGCTTTTTCCGGCCGCGCTGGTCAGCTCGACGCGTGCCAGCCGGGCGGAAACGGGACGAAGGACCAGACCGCCTGGTTGTCGTTGGCGGCTTGCGGCGGCTCCTGTGACGGCGTTCTCACGATCGGCGCGGGCGCCATTCGCAACGCGAGGCGCAGGCGTGCACATTGCAATTTCATTGTCGTTGTTCCCCGCAAATCAACTTTTTTTGCAAACGTCCGATTGCTGGCAAAGCCCGACGTCAGCTCGAAAATCACCGTGCGCTGAAATAGCGCGCTCGTTCTCAAATCACGTATATTCTAGAAAAGCCGGCGCCGGCTTTCAACCGATCGCGCCGATCCATCCCAAGAAGTAAGGTTGATCGGTTAGGTTAAAGGCGAGCGGCTGTTGCGGCCGCTCGGGTGGCTGTTATCAGCTCGGACCCGGCTCGCGATGGGCTGCCCTTCTGTGCGACCACAGATCACGGTTCGTCGCAGCGCGCGTATCGGTTGAGTTCTGCGCCAGCGAGTTCTGTGCCATGTCTTTTGATCTTGACCTCAAGACCGTCGACCCGCAGTCGAGCTGGACGGAGATCTGGCATCTCTGGACCGTGATCGTGCCGCGCCGCTCCATCAATGGGCAGTTCGTTGTCGGCAAGGTCTGGCGCCGCCACGACGGCCGCGAATGGATCTACAAGAAATTCACGGAGTTCGACGGCGAAGAGGCGGCGTAGCGGCCTCCTCTCAGGCCGCCTTCGCCTCTGCGGCCGGCTTGGCCGGTGGCGGCTTCAGCGGCTTGTCCTGCTTCTTCGACCACGAGATGTAATAGGCCACCGTCGTCATGATCGCGATGCCGGCGATGCTGACGAAAATCTGCGCGAGCAGCGAGCCCGAACTCATCGACAGCTCGAAATGGCCGACGAAGGACAGGAACACGCCGACGCAGAACACGGCGAGCGACTGCTGGCCGCACACGATCAAGGGGTCGAACACCCTCCACTCCAGTCCCGGCCACTCCTTCGGCACGAAGCGGATCACCAGGATCACGATCACCACGAAATGGAGGAAGCGGTACGGTGCAAGATTGGTCTTGTCGTTGGGGTTGAAGGCCGCGAACAGCCATTCCGGGAGCATGCCGCCAAGAGCGGGGAAGCGGCCGGCCATGGTCATGACCAGCGCGAACAAGAGATAGCCTAGGCAGGCCCACAGGGTGATTGGCGAATTGATCAGCGCCATCGAGCGCCGGGCCCCGCCCATCGCGCACCAGGCGCCGAACACGAACAGCACCTGCCAGCAATAGGGGTTGAAGTACCACTGGCCGGCCGGATAGGCGTTCAGATTCCAGCCGAAATGGCGCGCGGCGAGCCACAGCACGATCGACAGCGCCATCGTCAGGTCGGGCTTGCGCAGCATGAACCACAGCACCGGCGGAAACAGGCCCATCAGCACGATGTAGAGCGGCAGCACGTCGAGATTGAGCGGCTTGAAGCGCAGGAACAGGCCCTGGCGCAGCGTCTCGGTGGCATTGTCGACGAGGCCGGCGACGTTGAACTCGTTGATCATCTCGGAATCGCCGAAGCGCAGCGCGAGATAGCTGATCGAGGCGATGTAGATCACGAACAGGATGATGTGGGCGACATAAAGCTGCCAGACCCGCTTGGTCAGCCGCGTGGCGCCGACGACGAAGCCGCGCTCCAGCATCATCCGCGCGTAGACGAAGGAGGCGGTATAGCCGGAGATGAAGACGAACAGATCGGCCGCGTCGGAAAAGCCGTAGTTGCGGGTCGTGATCCAGTTCACGACATTGTCGGGGATATGGTCGAGAAAGATCGCCCAGTTCGCGACACCGCGAAACAGGTCGAGCCTGAGATCACGGCCCTTTTCAGGGAGCGTGGCGTTGATGTTCAGGAAGGCCATGCGACGGGAGCTTTCGAAGGGGACGGATACGCTGGTGTCGGCGAGGCGGTGCCGCCGGGCGGGATGCCGGCGCCGGAGGCGGGTACGCAATTGTCACGGTGCAGCATAATGACTATACCGTTGGTGAGGGTGCCGGGGAGCCGGAATCACCGATCAGTTCCCGATCGGTGTCTCTATACTATCCCCGAGATTTCCACCAACTGCCACCGTGACGCATCGAAATCGAACGAAAAGACGAAGAGGCCCGGACCAGCCATGACCGCACGCATTTTCAAGCCCGCCAAGAACGCGATGCAATCCGGCCGGTCGAAGACGAAGGAATGGCAGCTCGACTACGAGCCGGAGCAGCCGCGCTCGGTCGAGCCGCTGATGGGTTGGACCTCGTCGAGCGACATGAAGCAGCAGATCACGCTGCGCTTCCACTCCAAGGAGGAGGCTATCGCCTATTGCGAGCGCAAAGGCATCGCCTACCAGGTGGTCGAGCCGCAGGAGTCGATCCGCCGGCCGGTTGCCTATGCCGACAATTTCTCGTTCCGTCGCGGCGAGCCCTGGACGCATTGAGGGGCGGGCGGCCGCCGGCGGGACAAGCCCGCCTTGATGGCGGAGAGGCATTCCGCCCGTACGTGACAACGTCACATCGGTGGCCAGCACCCCTTGGCATCAATTCCGCTGCGTGCTTCGCTGGGGCCATGACGAGCTCATGGCGAGGCGGGGTATGGCGGGGCGTGACCAGCTCGACGGCGTCGATCTGAAGATACTATCCGAACTGCAGCAGGACGGGCGGGTGCGCAACAACGAGCTGGCACTGCGGGTCGGCGTGTCGGCGCCGAACTGCCTGCGGCGGCTGAAATCGCTGTTCAGCCGGGGCGTCATCCGGGCGGTGCGCGCCGTCATCGACGAGCGGTTGCTCGGCTATGAGGTGGTGTCGTTCGTCTCGATCCAGCTCGGCAGTCAGGCCCAGCCGGTGCTGGAGACGTTCGAGAGCTCGATCGCCGCGATCCCGCGCATCCAGCAGTGCTGGCGGATTTCGGGCGACACCGACTATCTCTTGAAATGCGTCGCGCCCAGCGTCGAGAGCATGCGCCAGCAGCTCCTGCATTTCGCCGCGATGCCGAACGTGAAGAACGTCCGCAGCTTCCCCGTGCTGGGCGTCGCGAAGGATGTGCCGCTGCCGTTGCAGGAGGTCGCGGTGGCGGCGCCGGCGGGATAGGGATCTCGAGACATCCGTACGGACCGCTCGGCATTTCACGCAATCCGAATTATTGTGCATGAGTTAGTCACCTAACTGTGACATGTGATTTGCGAAGCCCTGCAATGCGCTGAGCCGTGATTGTCGGGTCCCTGGGCCGGCCTAGATCCAAGGCGTGAACCTCCGCGTGCCTGGCATGCCGAGGACTTTTTTGTGGGACCCTGAAGCAGGAAAAGACACCATGACATCGATTTCGAGGGCGTTCGTCGCATCGGCCGCGACGCTGTTTGCATCTGCGTTTCTCATGATGACCGCCCCCGCAGCACAGGCCGAAGAATACTGCATCACCAACGGTGCCCAGGCGGCGCATGGCTGCGGCTATCCGACGATGGAAGCATGCCGGGCAGCGGCTGGCGGCATCGGCGGCATCTGCTCGCAGAGCGGCGCCTCCAAGACCTCGAACGACGCGTTCGCCTTGCAGCCGAAGCAGACGCAGTCGCGCAAGCTTCGGTCGGGTGGGCAGACCAATTCGAACTGACGCCTGAAATCTTGTCGAGCCCTGAAATGTCGCGGCCTCCGAGGCATCGCGGGGGCCGCGACTTTTTGACGTCGCGCGCCTGCGCGCCTCACCGATACCGGCCGCGAAACTCGCGCGGGCTTGTGCCGGTCCAGCTGCGGAAGGCGCGCGAAAAACTCTTCTCGTTGCGGAAGCCGGCGATTTCCGCGATGCGTTTGATGGGGGTGCGGCCGCGCATCAGCTCCTGTTTTGCCAGTTCGAATTTTGCTTCTTCCTTGAGGTCGCGCAGCGAGGTGGACTCCTCGCGCAGGCGGCGATGCATGGTGCGGGTGGAGAGCGCGAGCTCGCTCGCCACGTCCTCGGCGCCGAGGACCCGTCCACGCGCATTGCGCAGCACGCGGCGGACACGCTCGACCAGCAGCCGGTCCCGCCGGTAGGGCAGCACGGTCAGCCTGAGCGCGCCCTCGAGCATGTTGTCGAGATCGGTGGCGCTGCGCGCGAGCGGCAGCGATAGATAGTGCTTGTCGAAGACGATGCGGGCATGGGCCGCGTCGAAGCGGACGTTCCTGCAAAAGATGGTCGGATAGACCGAGACGTGGCCGGGCTCGGGGTAGGGGAATTCAGCCGCGCGGAGCGCGATCTGGGAGTCGACGGCCCAACACGAGAAGCCGAGCACGTAGCGGAACAGGGTGACCAGGCAGAACTCGCGCAACGGCCCGAGGTCGCGCAGCTCACGGATCGAAACGATTGCGGTCTCTTCGCCAACCTCGAGATCGAGCAGCACGTCATCGGTGACCAGGCGGTGATGCCTGCACCAGCGCTTCAGCGCGACCTCCAGCGTCGGCGCGGTGATGGAGGCGCGGCACAGCATGCCATAGGTGCCCCAGGGCAGCCGGCGGGAAAACCAGCCGAGCGCCTCGTCGTCGAGCTCGCGCATGGCGTGGCCTGCCAGCGCCTCGAACTGGGCCGCGGTGACCCTCCCATCCGGAGAATTGAGAAGGTCCGGCGGGACTTGACCCCGGCTCAGCGCCTCCGCGGGATCGCGGCCGTATCGTTCATAGGCGGCGACCACGCCGCGGACGAAGGCGGCGGGAGTCACAGCGCGGCGCGGGACCGCGGTGGCGGCTTGAAAAGGCATCGGAATTCCCTCAGGAAAATCCTCGCCAAGTTTGGCGGAAAATGCAACCTTTTCGACTGCAAGAGGGCCCGGACCGGGCTAGGTTCGGACCCCAAAACACGGAGGAATCGCCTTGAACATTCCGAGCATCGATTTCGATCTAGGCGAAGACATCAGCCTGCTGCGCGACACGGTTCGCTCCTTCGTGGAGGCGGAGATCACCCCGCGCGCCGCGGAGATCGAGAAAGCCAACCTGTTCCCAGCAGACCTCTGGAAGCGCCTTGGCGACCTTGGCCTGCTCGGCATGACCGCGCCGGAGCAATATGGCGGGTCCAACATGGGCTACCTCGCCCATATTGTCGCCATGGAGGAGATTTCGCGCGGCTCGGCTGCCGTGGGGCTGTCCTACGGCGCCCATTCCAATCTCTGCGTCAACCAGATCCGTCGCAATGGCAACGACGCGCAGCGGCAGCGCTATCTGCCCAAGCTGATTTCCGGCGAGTATGTCGGCGCGCTCGCGATGTCCGAGCCCGGTGCCGGCTCCGACGTCGTCTCGATGAAGCTGCGCGCCGACAAGCGCGGCGACCGCTACGTGCTCAACGGCTCGAAGATGTGGATCACCAATGGCGGCGACGCCGACGTGCTCGTCGTCTATGCGAAGACCGATCCGGAGGCGGGCCCGCGCGGCATGACGGCCTTCCTGATCGAGAAGGGCTTCAAAGGCTTCACCCACGGTCAGCATCTCGACAAGCTCGGCATGCGCGGCTCCAACACCTATCCCCTGTTCTTCGACGAATGCGAGGTGCCAGAGGAGAACGTGCTCGGCAAGGTGGGCGAGGGCGTCAAGGTGCTGATGTCCGGCCTCGACTATGAGCGCGCGGTGCTCTCGGGCGGCCCGCTCGGGATCATGGCGGCCTGCATGGATGCCGTCGTGCCCTACATGCACGAGCGCAAGCAGTTCGGCCAGCCGATCGGCGACTTCCAGCTGATGCAGGGCAAGCTCGCCGACATGTATTCGACATGGCAGGCCACGCGCGCCTATGTCTATGCGGTGGGGCGCGCCTGCGACCGCGCCGACCACGCGCGCACCCTGCGCAAGGATGCGGCGGCGGCGATCCTCTATTCGGCGGAGAAGGCGACGTGGATGGCGGGCGAGGCGATCCAGGCGCTCGGCGGGGTCGGCTACACCAGCGAATTCCCCGTGGGGCGTCTCTGGCGCGACGCGAAACTCTACGAGATCGGCGCCGGTACGTCCGAGGTGCGCCGCATGCTGATCGGCCGCGAGCTGATGGCCGAGACGGCTTAACGTTCACCTCATTGGAATCATCATGCCGCTCCATTCCAGCATCGATCCGTCTTCGTCAGACTTTGCACGTAACGCCGAAGCCATGCGCGCGCTCGTCGCGGATTTGCGCGAGAAGCTGAGCCAGGTCGCCGGCGGCGGTGGTGAGGCCTCGCGCAACCGCCACACCGCGCGGGGCAAGATGTTGGCGCGCCAGCGCGTCGATCTCTTGGTCGATCCCGGCACCTCGTTCCTGGAGCTGTCGCCGCTCGCGGCCTACGGCCTCTATGGCGGCGACGTGCATTCGGCGAGCGTCATCACGGGGGTCGGGCGCATTTCAGGGCGCGAATGCGTGATCGTCGCCAACGATGCCACCATCAAGGGCGGCACCTACTATCCGATGACGGTGAAGAAGCATCTGCGCGCCCAGGATGTCGCGCGACAGAACAATCTTCCCTGCGTCTACATGGTCGATTCCGGCGGCGCCTTCCTGCCGCTCCAGGACGAGATCTTCCCGGACGAGCGGCATTTCGGCCGCATCTTCTACAACCAGGCGCAGATGTCCTCGCAGGGCATTCCGCAGATCGCGATCGTCATGGGCTCCTGCACTGCCGGCGGCGCCTATGTTCCCGCGATGTCGGACGAGAGCATCATCGTGCGCAATCAGGGCACCATCTTCCTCGGCGGCCCGCCGCTGGTGAAGGCCGCGACCGGCGAGGTCGTCAGCGCGGAGGAGCTCGGTGGCGCAGACGTGCATTCGCGGCAATCGGGCGTGACCGATCATTACGCTCAGAACGATGCCCATGCGATCGGCATCGCCCGGCGCATCGTCGGCACGCTCAAGCCTTCCGCGCGGCCGAACCTCAACATGCACCCGCCGCGTGAGCCGCTGTTTGCCGCTGAAGAGATTTATGGCGTGGTGCCCGTGGATGGCAGAAAGCCATTCGATGTGCGCGACATCATCGCCCGCATCGTCGACGGCTCCGAGTTCGACGAGTTCAAGAAACTCTACGGCACGACGCTGGTGTGCGGCTTCGCCCATATCTGGGGGTTTCCTGTCGGCATCATCGCCAACAACGGCATCCTGTTCAGCGAGAGCTCGCTGAAGGGCGCGCATTTCATCGAGCTGTGCTGCCAGCGCGGCATTCCGCTGGTGTTCCTGCAGAACATCACGGGCTTCATGGTCGGCAAGAAATACGAGGCTGGCGGCATCGCACGTGACGGCGCCAAGCTGGTCACGGCAGTTGCGACCGCCTCGGTGCCGAAATTCACCGTCGTGATCGGCGGCTCCTACGGCGCCGGCAATTACGGCATGTGCGGCCGCGCCTACTCGCCGCGCTTCCTCTGGATGTGGCCGAACGCGCGCATCTCGGTGATGGGCGGCGAGCAGGCCTCGATGGTGCTGAGCCAGGTGCGGCGCGACAACATCGAGGCCAAGGGCGATAGCTGGTCCAGGGAAGAGGAAGATAAATTCCGCGAGCCCATCCGCGCGCAATATGAGAGCCAGGGGCACCCGTATTACGCGACCGCGCGTCTGTGGGACGACGGCGTCATCGACCCGGCCGACACGCGCCTCGTGCTCGGGCTCGGCCTCTCGGCGTCGTCGAATGCGCCGATCGAGCCGACGAAATTCGGCCTGTTCAGGATGTGATGTGATGGACCGCTCGAAGCTCTACCGGCCATTTCGCACGCTCCTGATCGCCAATCGCGGCGAGATCGCCTGCCGCGTCATCCGCACCGCACGCGCCATGGGCCTGCGCACGGTCGCGGTCTATTCCGAGGCCGACCGCGACGCGATGCATGTCGCGCTCGCCGACGAAGCCGTGCTGCTCGGGCCGGCACGCGCGCGCGACAGCTACCTCAACGTCGAGCGGCTGATCGAGGCCGCGCGCAAGACCGGCGCGGAAGCTGTGCATCCCGGCTACGGCTTCCTGTCGGAGAATGCCGAGTTTGCGCGGGCCTGCCTCGATGCGGGGCTCGTCTTCGTCGGCCCGACCGCCGGGATGATGACGGCAATGGGCTCGAAGTCCGGTTCCAAGGAGCTGATGGAGAAGGCCGGCGTGCCGCTGGTGCCTGGCTATCATGGTGAGGCCCAGGACGAGGCGACGCTGTCGAAGGCGGCCGAGAAGATCGGCTTTCCCGTCCTGGTGAAGGCCTCCGCCGGCGGTGGCGGCCGCGGCATGCGGATCGTGCGTTCGGCGGCCGAGCTCGGGGTTGCGATCGTCAGCGCCAAGCGCGAGGCCCTGGCCGCGTTCGGCGATGATCGCATGCTGATCGAAAAGTATGTCGACAATCCTCGGCATATCGAGGTGCAAGTGATCGGCGACAGCCACGGCAATCTCTTGTCGCTGTTCGAGCGCGAATGCACGTTGCAGCGCCGGCACCAGAAGGTGATCGAGGAGGCGCCGTCGCCGACGCTCAACGCCGCGCAACGCGAAACGGTCTGCGCCGCCGCCCGAAAGGCGGCGGGCGCGGTCAACTATGTCGGCGCCGGCACCATCGAGTTCGTCTCCGACGGCAAGGACGTGTTCTTCATCGAGATGAACACGCGTCTGCAGGTCGAGCATCCCGTGACCGAGCTGATCACCGGGATCGACCTCGTCGAATGGCAGCTGCGGGTCGCCTTCGGCGAGGCGCTGCCGCTCAAGCAAGACGAGATCCGGCTCAACGGCCATGCGGTCGAAGCGCGCGTCTACGCCGAGAACCCGACCAAGAACTTCATGCCGTCGGTCGGCAGGATCTCGACCTGGCGGCTGCCGGCGGAGACCGGGGGCTTGCGCATCGACGCCGGCTATCGCGAAGGCGATGCGGTCTCGCCGTACTATGACGCCATGCTGGCCAAGATGATCGCCTGGGGACCGACGCGGGACGTGGCGATCGAGCGGCTGAACCGCGGGCTGGAAGAGACCGACGTTCGCGGCATCGTCACCAACATCCCGTTCCTGTCGGCACTGATGACGCATCCGAAGGTGTGGACGAATGCGGTCGACACCGGCTTCATCGAGCGCGAGCTGGCGGTGTTGACGCAGGCTGCGCCGGCGCCCGGAGAGCTCGAGCTCTGCGCCGCGGTGGCCGCTGTCGTCAACGAGGAGCAGCAGGCCGCGCGTGCGCAGGCAAATTCACCCTGGCAGACCTTCGGCTGGCAGCCGGTCGGCCGACGCCAGCGCAGCTTTGCCTTCCGTGTCGGGCATGGTGTTGGTCATGGGCCGGAGCAGAAGATCTCGCTGAACTACGGCAGTGGCCCCTCGACGCTGCTGATCGGCGAACGCGAGCTCGCCTTCACGATCGCGGCGAAGGACGGTGGCTTCGATCTCACGCTCGACGGCGTCAAATCGTCCGTCGCTGCCGTGATCGACGGCCATGAATTGTATCTGCGCACCCGTAACGGCCGGTTCGACCTGCACTGGGTCGATCCGTTCGGCGGCGAGAGCGAGGAGCATGTCGGCGAAGACAAGATCGCGGCACCCTTGCCGGGCACGGTCGTCGCCGTGCTCGCCGAGGAAGGCGCCAAGCTCGACAAGGGCGCGCCGATCCTGACCCTCGAAGTGATGAAGATGGAGCAGACGCTGCGGGCGCCCTATGCGGGTGTGCTGAAGTCCATCAAGTGCAAGGTCGGCGATATCGTGCAGGAGGGCGTGGAGCTCGCCGTGGTCGAGCCGGCAGGAGACTGACATGAGCGATTCCGTCCGCATCATCGAGATGGGGCCGCGCGACGGCCTCCAGAACGAGAAGACATCAGTCAGTGTCGAGGCCCGCATAGCCTTCATCGAGGCGCTGGTTGCGGCCGGCCTCGATACGGTCGAGGTCGGCGCCTTCGTCTCGCCCAAGGCGATCCCGCAGATGGCAAGCTCGGATGCCGTGCTGCGCGGCGTCGCGCATGTGAAGGGCGCCGAATTCCACGTGCTGGTGCCGAACGAGAAGGGCTATGACGCCGCACGTGCCGCGGGCGCGAAAGTCGTCTCCGTGTTCGCGGCGGCCTCGGAAGGCTTCTCGCGCGCCAACATCAACTGTACGATTGCGGAGTCCATCGGGCGGTTCAAGCCTGTGCTGGCGCGCGCCAAGGCGGACGGCGTCAAGGTGCGCGGCTATATCTCCTGCGTGCTGGGCTGTCCGTTCGACGGCGAGATCGAGCCAAAGGCGGTCGCCGACCTCGCGAGCACGCTGTTCGAGCTCGGCTGCTACGAGATCTCGCTCGGCGACACCATCGGCGTCGGTACGCCCAGCAAGGCAAAAGAGATGCTGCGCGCGGTCAGCGCCAACATTCCCGTCGGCAAGCTCGCGATGCATTTCCACGACACCTACGGGCAGGCGCTCGCCAATCTCTATGCCGGGATGGAGGAGGGCGTCCGCGTCATCGACGCTGCCGCCGGCGGCCTCGGCGGCTGTCCCTATGCGCCGGGCGCGACGGGCAACGTCGCGACCGAGGATGTCGTCTACATGCTCGAGGGCATGGGCATCAGGACCGGCGTCGATATGGACCGGCTGCTGGCGGCGACCAACGCGATGAGCGGCGTGCTCGGCAAGCCGCCCGTAAGCCGCGTGGCGTCCGCGCTGAATGCGAAGAAGAGGCGAGCCGTCTCCTAGTTCTCCGTCATTGCGAGCCAACGGGTCCGCGCGAGCGCGGCCCGATGACAGGCTCCGCGAGGCAATCCAGAATCCCTCCGCGGAGCAACCCTGGATTGCTTCGTCGCAAGCGCTCCTCGCAATGACGACTGAGAGAGCTTTCGTCAGGCCGCCTTCAGCCCGACATCCGGCAGGCGCGGACGGTTCTTGAGCGCCTTGGCCATCATGGTCTCGACCTCGGCCTTCTCGTGCGGCAGCAGCGCCAGGCGCGGCGGGCGGGTCAGCGCGGTGCCACGGCCCATGATGTGCTCGCACAGCTTGATGCACTGGACGAGGTCCGGGCGGGCATCGAGATGCAGGAGCGGCATGAACCATTCGTAGAGCGGCATCGCCTCGGCAAAGCGGCCGGCCTTGGCGAGACGGAACAGCGTCTCGCCCTCGCGCGGGAACGCGTTCGACATGCCGGAGACCCAGCCCACGGCGCCCATCGCGACGCTCTCGACGATGACGTCGTCGAGGCCCGCGAACAGCACGAAGCGGTCGCCGACCATGTTGCGGGTGTCGATGAAGCGGCGCGTGTCGCCGGAGGAATCCTTGAAGCAGACGACGGTTTCGACGTCGGCGAGCGAGGCCAGGATGTCCGGCGTGACGTCGTTCTTGTAGATCGGCGGATTGTTGTAGAGCATCACCGGCAGGTCAGTCGCGCTGGCCACGGCGCGGAAATGCGCGGCGGTCTCGTGCGGCTTGGAGGAGTAGACCAGGGCCGGCATCACCATCACGCCGTCGATGCCGACACGTGCGGCTTCCTTGGCGGTCTCGACTGCGAAGGCCGTGGTGAATTCGGCGATGCCGCACAGCACGGGCACGCGACCGGCCGCGACCGACTTCGCCGCCTCCATGATCGCGACCTTCTCCTTGCGCTCCAGCGAGGTGTTCTCGCCGACCGAGCCGCAGACGATCAGGCCGGAGACGCCGTCGCGGATCAGGCCGTCCATGACCTTGGCGGTCGCCTCGATATTGAGCGACAGGTCGTCGTTGAATTGCGTGGTAACGGCCGGGAAGACCCCTTCCCAGTAGATGCGTGGGCTCATTGTTTGGCTCCGATTGAAATTGTGCCGGCGGATCATTCGATCCGCCGGGCATTGACGTGAGGGAGGTGGACGAGGTCAGAGCGTCGCGCCGACCTTGCGCAGCTCGGCGAGCACGGGGGCTTTCGGCAGCCAGATCTTGTCGAACTCGGCGATGACGGCCTCGGTGTCCTTGGCGTCGACCTGGCGGATCGGGATCGGCGCGTTCTTGAAGCTCTCGATCAGCGCCGGCTCGTTGCCGGCGAGCTCGTCGATCTGCGCATCAAGCGTCGTCTTGATCGTCTTGGTGATCAGCTCGCGGTCGGCGGCGGGGAGCGATTGCCAGACGCGGCCGGAGACGACGGCGGCCATCGGCATGAAGACGGCATTCATCTGCAGGATCACCTTCGACACCTTGTCGAAACGCTGATTCCAGGAGAACTCGAGATCGGCTTCGAGGCCGTCGACCTGGCCGTTGGCCATGGCGTCGAACACTTGCGGCGTCGGGATCGGCGTCGGTGCTGCGCCCAGCGAGGAGTAGAAATCGCGATAGACCGGCGTTGGATTGATGCGCAGCTTCATGCCCTTGATGTCGGCGAGCGAATTCAGGTCCTTGGAGGAGAACACGGCGCGCATGCCGGTGATGCCCCAGCCGAGCCCGATGGTCCCGGTCTCCTGCGGCAGCACGTCGAACAGCTTCACCGCCGCCGGATGGCGCACGAACTTTGCGACCGAAGGCGTCGAGCGGACGATGTAGGGCGCATTGATCGCGGCGATGTGCGGCACGCGCGAGCCGAGCTCGGCGGCCTGGATGAAGCCCATGTCGAGCGCGCCGGACTGCAATTGCTGCATCATCGCGGTCTCGTTGCCGAGCTGGCCGGAGTGGAACACGGTCACGGTCAGACGGCCGTTGGTCGCGGCCTTGAGATCCTCGCCGAATTTGAGCGCGGCCTTGTTCCAGGAATGCCCGTTCGGCGTGATCAGGCCGAGGCGGAATTCCTTGGCCTGGGCGAGCGCCAGCGATGGCGCGAACACCGAGGCGGCGGCACTGGCGGCGAGAAAGCGGCGGCGTGAAAGCGGCATGGTCGGGCTCCTTTCGGATGGGCCTATTTGACGAGGATCAGCGAGAGCGAGGGATAGAGCGAGAGCAGCACCAGCAGGAGGCAGGAGATGACGAAGAAGGGCAGCGTCACCATGAACATCTTGCCGGGCTTGGCGCCGGTGACGGCGGCCGCGACGAAGAAGCAGAGCCCGACCGGCGGCGACAGCAGGCCGAGCACGAGGTTGATCACCACCACGACGCCGAACTGCCGGGGGTCGATGTGATAGATCTCGGTTGCGACCGGCAGCAGGATCGGCACCGTCATGATCAGGCCGGGAATGCCGTCGATGACCGTGCCGATGATCAGCAGGATGACGTTGCAGATCAGCATGAAGCTGATCGGGCCCTTGGCGGCGGACTGGATCCACCCGGCGGTCTCCTGCGGCACCTTGCCGAAGATCAGCACCCAGGAGAACACGGCGGCGGCAGCGACCAGGAACAGCACGATCGCCGAATAGATCGCGCTGCGCAGCATCATCTGCGGCAGCTGGGAGAACTTGAACTCCCTGGTCCAGTATTTTCCAACGAGCGCTGCGGCGACCGCGCCGACGGCTGCAGACTCCGTGGCGTTGGCGAGGCCGCCGAGAATGGTGCCGACGATGACGATCGGGATCAGCAGCGTCGGCGAGGTCCGCAGGATCGTCATGACGCGCTGGCGTGGCGTCTGATAGTCCGCGCGGGGGTAGTTGTACATGTACCCCATCAGCGCGATGACGAGGCAGAACATCACCGTGAGAATGACGCCCGGCACGATGCCGGCGATCAGCATGTCGCTGACCGAGACTTGCGCCAGCACGCTGTAGACCACGAACATCACCGAGGGCGGGATGATCGGGCCGAGCATCCCGCCATAGGCGGTGAGGCCCGCCGCGAAGGTCTTGTCGTAGCCCTTCTTCTCCATCTCCGGCACCATGATCTGGGCCATGATCGCGACCTGCGCGGTTGCGGAGCCCAGGATGGAGGAGATGAACATGTTGGCGAGGATGTTGACGTAGGCGAGCCCGCCCTTGAGCGAGCCGACGAAGGCCATCGCCATGTCGACGATGCGCCTCGTGATGCCGCCGCCGTTCATGATCTCGCCGATCAGGATGAACAGCGGAATGGCGATCAGGCCATAACTGTCGACGCCGCCGAACAGCTGGAGCGGATAGGACTGGAACAGCACCGGGTTGCCCGACGCTGCGATGTAGACCAGGCCGGCGAGGCACAGGCAGAGCCCGATCGGCACGCCGACCAGCATGAACGCCATGAAGGCTGCTGACGTGATCATCAGTTGACCCCATCCAGCTCGGAGAGCTGGAAGCCCTTTGGGGGCGTACGCGGGACCAGCTCGAGATCTTCCAGCAGATTGGCGAGGCCGTGAATGGTCATCGACACCGCGAAGATCGGCAGCGTCAGATACAGCACCCAGGTCGGCCAGTTCAGCGTCTGGGTGTGCTCGGTGTAGAGGAAGTTGAATGTCGCGGCCGCGAGCTTGCGCCCATCGAAGCCGGCGCGGGCAAGCCCGACCGGATCCATCCAGAGCACGCAGGTCACGATCAGAGCGAGGCCGAACACGACGACGAGGCCGGTCGAGGTCACCTTGGCGACCTTCTGGTGCTGCGGCGAAAGACGCTCCGTCAGCATCGTCACCGCGAAATCGAGCCGCAGCCGCGTCATCGCGGACGCGCCGATGAAGGTCAGCCAGACCACGCAATAGACCGCGGATTCATCAATCCAGTAGATGGGAAAGTGCGAGTAGCGGGTGACGACGTTCACCAGGATCAATCCGGTGAGCAGGTACATCAGGCCCATCAGCGCCAGACGCTCGAAGGCGAGCAAGGCGCTCGACATCCGGACGATCGTCCGCCGGAGGCTGAGCGCGCGCGTGGCCGGCATGGTCTGCTCGATCATGAAAGAGGCCCCAACCCCCGAAAGATTTGTCGTGCGATCGCCGAATGTATAATTTATACATTTTGGGAGTCAAACGGAGTTTGCGGTCATTTTGACGGCAGGGCGCGCTCATGCTGGGCACTTCTCTTTTGTGGAGTGCTTGGCTTTTGCCGGACGTCTCAACATGCAAGACAGGGACCGCGTCGACCGAACGAGTCGAGAAGGACAACAGACGATCAGATGAGACAGCCTCTGAAGCATCGCACCTTGTCGGCTGCGATCGTCGACCAACTCCGGCAGGCGATCCTCGACGGCACCTATCCGGCCGGATCGCAACTGCGCCAGGACGCGCTCGGCGAGGCCTATGGCGTCAGCCGCATTCCCGTCCGCGAGGCGCTATTCCAGCTCGAGGCGGAAGGCCTGGTGCGGATCGTTCCGCAGAAGGGCGCCATCGTCTCGGAGCTGTCGCTGGACGAGATCAACGACGTCTTCGACCTGCGCCGAATCCTGGAGCCGCGATTGCTCGCACAGTCGGCGCCGCGTTTCACCGCGGAGGATTTCGAGGGGCTCGACGACATCCATAGGCGGTTCGAGAAGGCGATCAAGGCGAGGAACGTCAGCGAGTGGGGCCAGCTCAACGCCGACTTCCACATGGCGCTCTACGTGCACGCACCGCAGCCGCGCACGCGCGCAATCGTGCTGTCGCTGCTCCAGACCAGCGACCGTTACACGCGTCTGCAACTCTCCAACACCAAGGCGATGGGCATTGCCGAAAAGGAGCACGCCCAGCTGATCGCGCTCTGCCGCGCGCAAAAGGTCGAGGAGGCGTGCCGGTTTCTGGAGCGGCACATCGAAGCCGTCCGTAAGGATCTGTTGCAGGTCGTGGCGAACGCACCGCGCTCGCGGCGGAAGGAGAATTCGTAGGGCGGGTCAGCCTTGCAGATGCGAGAAGCGCAGAACTTGTAGAGTGGGCAAAGGCGCGTAGTGCCGTGCCCACCATCTCTCCGTGATCGCCGACAGGTGGTGGGCACGCTTCGCTTTGCCCCCCTGCCGCAGTTGTAATCGTCGCTACCTGCTCCCGTCCGGTCCCATCACGAGGTCCGGCAGCCAGGTCGAAATGCCCGGCACGAAGCACAGCAGCAGCACCGCGAGCATCATCAAGAGCACGAAGGGCAGCGTGCCCCAGATCACCTCGCGCAGGGGAATGTCCGGTGCGACGTTGCGGATGACGAAGATGTTGAGGCCGACGGGCGGGTGGATCAGGCCCATCTCCATCACGATGGTCATGACCACGCCGAACCAGATGATGTCGAAATTGGCGGCGCGGAGCGGCGGCAGGATGATCGGCGCGGTCATCAGGATGATCGACACCGGCGGCAGGAAGAAGCCGAGCACGACGACCATGACGAGGATCGCGAACAGCAGCTCCCATCGCGGCAGATGCATCGCGACGATGGATTCGGCGACCGATTGCGAGATGTGCAGGTAGCTCATCACGTAGGAATAGAGCAGCGACATGCCGATGATCATCATCAGCATGGTCGATTCCCGGATCGTCGATTTCATGATCGGAGCGAGATCACTCGGCCGCCACACGCTGTAGATCGCCGCAATCAGCGCCAGCGCGAGCAGGCCGCCGAGGCCCGCGGTCTCCGACGGCGTGGCGTAGCCGCCATAGAGCGCGATCATGACGCCGGTGAGCAGCAGCACGAAGGGGATCACGCGCGGCAGCACGCTGAAGCGTTCGGCCAGCGTGTACTCGTCGCGCGTCAGGATCGCACCTTCGGGCCCGCCGTTCTTGTAGATCGCTTCAGCCGCCTTGTATTCCCGGCGGAATCGGATCACGGCATAGGCGCCGAACAGGGTGACCAGCAAGAGGCCGGGACCGATGCCGGCGAGGAACAGACGCCCCAGCGACTTTTCCGCGGCAACCGCAAACAGGATCATGGTGATGGACGGCGGCAGCAGGATGCCGAGCGTGCCGCCGGCGGCGATGATGCCTGCGGCAAAGCTGCCGGAATAGCCGCGCTTGCGCATCTCGGGGATACCGGCCGAACCGATCGCCGAGCAGGTCGCTGGGCTCGAGCCCGCCATCGCCGCGAACAGCGCGCAGGCGAAGACGTTGGCGACGCCGAGGCCGCCGGGGACGCGATGCAGCCAGGCATGCAGCGCCGAATAGAGATCCTGGCCAGCGCGCGACTTGCCGATCGCGGCGCCCTTCAGGATGAAGAGCGGAATCGACAGCAGCGTGATCGAGGCCATTTCCTCGTACACGTTCTGGGTCACCGTATCGAGCGAGGCCGAGGGCATGTAGATGCCCATGAACACGACCGCGACCGCGCCGAGCGCGAACGCAATCGGCATGCCCGAGAACATCACGAGCAGCGTCGCGATGCCGTAGGCAAGGCCGATACCGAAAACGCTCATGGCCGCTTGGCTCCGGTGAAGGGCAGCGCAAGCTGCACGAGGATCTGGATGCAGAGCAGGCTCATGCCGAGCGCCATCAGCGCATAGGGGATCGCGAGCGGCGGCGACCACATCGAATTCGAGACCTGGCCGTCGACATAGGCTTCATGGGCCAGTGTCCAGGATTTCCAGGCGAAGAAGGCGCAGAACAGGAACGTCGCGGCGTCGACGAGCCAGAGCCGGACCTTGTTGGCGAGCGGCGAGAGCAGGCCGACGAAGGCTTCGATGCCGATATGGCCGCGGTTCTGCTGCACATAGGCGGCCGTCATGAAGGTGGCGCCGACCAGCAGGAACACGGCGGCCTCGTCCTGCCAGTAATTGGCGGCCTTGAACAGCGCGCGGCTGAGCACGCTGTAGCTCAGGATGGCGCAGGCGGCGACCAGCGCAATCGCGGCGAACACGACGATGATGCTGTTGAGGACGGCGAGACCGCGATCGATCGCCGCCGCAGGGCCGGTCCCCGCGGCAACGCTCGCCCGGTCGTCACGATCCGGAAGCGGACCGTGGCTCATGCCGCGACGTCGACGGCGAGCTTGAGCAGGTTTGCGGCGGTCGCGGTCTTGGCGCTGTAGTCCTTCCACGCGGTGTCGCGGGCGATGTCGCGCCACTTGCCGACGGTCGCGGCATCGAGCGCCGAGACCTTGGCGCCGGCCTTCTCGTACACCTTGGCGACCTCGACGTCGTCGTCCTGCGCGCCCTTGCGGCCGAAGGCTTCGAGCTCTGTGCCGACCGCGAGCAAGATATCTTGATGGTTCTTCGGCAGCTTGTCGAAGATCGCCTTCGACATCATCAGCGGCTCGAGCATGAACCAGTAGGAGGTGCCGGCGCCTGACGTCAGCGACTTCGCGACCTCTTCGAGGCGGAACGAGATCAGGCTGGTCGAGGAGGTGATGCCGGCATCGCACGCGCCGGTCTGCATCGCCGCGTAGATTTCGTTCGAGGGTACCGACAGCACCGAGGCGCCGGCGGTCTGCAGCACCATGTCCATCTCGCGCGAGCCGCCGCGCACTTTCATGCCCTTGGCATCCTCGGGCGCGACGATCGGCTTGGAGCGGCTGGCAACGCCGCCGGCCTGCCAGACCCAGGTAAGCAGGATGATGCCTTTGTCGGCGAGGAAATCGGTCAGTGCCTTGCCGACGGGCTCCTTCTTCCAGCGCAGGCCCTGATCGTAGGTGGTCACCAGGCCCGGCATCAGGCCGATATTGGTTTCCGGCAACTCGCCGCCGGCATAAGGCATCGGATAGAGCGAGATGTCGAGCGCGCCCTTGCGCATCGCGGAGAACTGCGCGTTGGTCTTGATCAGCGAGGAGTTCGGATAAATTTCCGCGGCGATGTCGCCATTGCTGCGCTTGGCAACTTCAGCAGCGAACATGCGACAGAGCCGGTCGCGGAAATCGCCTTTGTCGATGGTGCCGCCCGGGAATTGATGCGAGATCTTCAGCGTAGTGGCGGCCTGCGCGGTTCCGGTGCCGAAGCGCAGGATGGCGGGTGCGGCGACGGCGGTCGCGATCAGATGGCGGCGCGTAATCATGGTGTGATCCCCTTGGACTGTTCTTGTTGGTGTGATTTGGATCGGGTCTTGTGAGACCGGCGTTCAGGCTCATCCTAGCCGGTCTTTCAGCCGATATTCTCTCATCTGATAGTTCGAGACCGAATGCCCCGGCAAGTGCCGGCCGTGCTGCGCTGCACACTTCCTGGTCCCGCGCGCGAAAGTACGACGGATAGCGGAGGGCTCGCCAAAATTTATCGGCGGCGGCGTAACAACGCCGACTGGCGATCCGTCGAGATCAAATAGCGGCGTCCGTCGCTGACAAACACCATCTCGAAGGGAAGATGAACCATGACCATTCGCACCCGCATCGTGCTCGGCGTCTCGGCTGCCGCTCTTTCGCTTGGCCTCGCGTTTGCTCCGGCCGCCTTTGCTCAGGACAAGATGGGCAAGGATGACGGCATGATGAAAAAAGACACGATGTCCAAGGACGGCATGATGAAGAAGGACACCATGTCCAAGGACGACGGCATGAAGAAGGATCACATGTCGAAGGACGGCATGAAGAAAGACGACGGAATGATGAAGAAGAATTGATCCTGCCGCGTCGTCGCGCAGCGCCCGCCTTGAGCGGCCCGCGCACGCGCGAATTCCGGCGGCGGTCTTTAAGACCGCCTCCGGAACGGCGCTTCAGTTCAAGTTCAATTGAACGTGACGAGTGAACTTACTTGCGCTTGGCCTTGCGGGCGGCGTAGCGCGCATCGCGCTTGGCCTTTTGCTCGGCTTCGAGGGCAGCCTGTCTCTCGGCGGCTTCCTGGGCCTCGCGCGCGATCCGCGCGGCTTCGGCGGCCTTGGTCTCTTCCTCGAGACGCTTCTGCTCGGCCTTTGCCGCCTCGCGCGCGGCTTTCGCCTCGGCGCGTTTGGCCGCGAGGGCCTCGCGTTCAGCACGGCGTGCGACCACCGCCGGATCGTCAGGTCCCGGTTGCGATTTGAATTTGTTCAAAAGATTTTTGCGGGCTTCCTGTGCCGCCTTTTGCCGGTCTGCGAAGCCGGGTTCCCTGAATCCACTCATCGACGAGCCTTGTCTTCCTCGCTTTCGATCCTACATCGGTGCCTGTTGGTACGTCGGCTGGGCATAGCAGGCGCCACGCGACGCAGAAGCGTGTACATCGGCGCGCGTCGCGAAGCCACCCATAATCGCAGCCGATCAGGTCAACGAAAAATCGCCCCCCGACGATCTCTCGTAGCCCGGAAAAACTGCTGAATTGTGATGTCCCTCATAAGGGAGCACACGGGCGAGGCCTAGCGTCCGCCCGATACGAGACGGAGCACGGGCATGACGATCTCAAGACCAAGCCTGAAGGCGCTCGCAATTGGCTTCGCCCTGGCGAGCGTGGCCGGCGCCGCGCTGCTGCTCGCTCGTCCGCAGCCCATCGAGAGTGCGGTGCTGGGAGCGGATTGGGAATGCACCCGGACCGCATTCGTGCTCACGAGCTGCGCACCGCGGCTTCAGGAGGCAATTCCGGCGGTCGAAACCTCGCGCAAGGATGCGATCCGGCAGACCCGGGGCTGAATTGGACCGGCTGATCGGGTGTGACGCGACGCCGCAGCGGTGATAAAGCTGGCTCGCCAGCGCGACCAGACGGCCATGTCGAAGCCAGAGTCCAGATCCGAACCCGGCGAGCAGCCCAATTCTCGATCGAAGCGCCAGCCCGAGCGCCAGTCCGGCGGCGACCGCCGCGGCGCGATCGCCGGCTTGATCATTGCGATCGTGATCCTCGGGGTTGGCTGGTGGCTTGCCCGGAATCTTACCGCAGCCAGCAAGATGCAGGATTGCCTGATGTCCGGGCGAACCAACTGCAATGTGATCGAGCCGGCTCGCTAGGCGCCCGTCAGCGTGGCCCGCAGGGCCGAAAAAATGCCCTGATCTTAATCATTTGTAACGGGACTTAGCCGATCAAGCAGGGCAGTTGTTTCGGCCGGCATCAGCCCGGCGCGCGGCGATTCGTCGATCGCGCCAGGGACCGCGGCCACGAGAGAGCAGGGGGCGAGCACGCATGAGTGCGTCCAAACGCATGAAGATCATCATTCCCGTGATTTCGGCCATGTCGTTGTTCGCGCTGTCGGCGCAGGCGCAAGAGGCGAGACCGCCGAAAGAGGCGGGCCCACCGCCGGCTGCACCGGGTGCTGGCGCGCCGCCGCAGACCAATCAGACTATGCGCAAGGTCCCTCCACCCCAGCAGGCGACTCGACCCGTGCAGCCGGGTAGTCAGCCCCATGCGGGTCCTGGCCCGCGCAATGCCGACGGCCCATCGCCGCGACGTCAGGCGCGCGGTCCTGCCCCGGTGCGGGACTGGGGTGGACACACCTATCGTGGCAATCTCGCCTGGGATGGTGGACGCTGGCGCCACGAAGTCCGCAACGGCCGCTCCGGCTGGTGGTGGGACGTTGGCGGCGTCTGGTATTATTATCCGGAGCGAATGGCTGGTCCGCCTGCCTACATCTCGGAGGACTATATCGACGACGTGCCGGTGGCCTATGCCCCGCCTCCGGTCGCCTATGCGCCGCCACCTCCGCCCCCGCCACCAGCTGATCCCGGCGCCAGCGCGCTTGGCGGCGCGATCGTCGGCGGCCTGCTGGGCGGTCTGATCTCGGGCAATGCAACAGGGGCTGCCGCAGGCGCGGTTCTCGGCGGCGCGACGGGCGCAATCGCCGGTGCCACCGCTGCATCCCAGCCCGGCTACTACTGGGCGCAGGGCACCTGCTATTACCGCTATCCGAACGGCCAATATGTGCAGGCCGATCCCCGCGCGTGTTACTGACTTTTCCAGGCGGGATTGGAGTACGGAGGCGGGCCTAGGCCCGCCTCTTTTCTTTGCACACCGGCGATTGCTTCAAATTAGCGCTGGCGCTCGTTGCCGCCGCACGCAAGCCTGAAAGAAAAATATCGGGATGATTCGCGGAGGACGTGGGACATGCTGGATGCGATCCAGATCAGCATGGCGTTGTGGGCCATGATCGTTTGCGGCGGGATCAAACTCTCGCAGGTGTTATCTTGTCTGTTCTAGCGCAGGATCCACCTTGCGCCGCTCGCTCGCGGAGACGCTTATCGCCTCGCGCGTCAGGACACGAGCCAGCTGAAGAACGCGATCGTGGCCCAGACCAGACCGCCGATCCAGGCGAGCATCACGATGGCGATGGTCACGAGATAGGCGATGCCGAGCAGATCGGACCTCTGTCGTTGCGTCGGGACGACGATCTCGGCTGCTGCTTTGCGCGTCATGACCTGACTCCACCATGGAGCGTTGAAGCTCTGCTTAGCGGAGATGTCCTGTGCAGGCTGTGATGCAGTTCACAGATACCTCGAACGATGCCTGTGCGACGCGGAGGTCACCCCGCAATCATACGGGCGAAATTGCCATGCGCTTGTCCAGATCGGCCATCTAAAATCGGTCGCATGTGTACCAGCTACGACCCACGGCATGAAGCCGAAGCCGCAATGAAGCTGGCTGCGGCGTCTGAAGGTGCCGATCGGCAACGACTGATCCAGCTGGCACTGGCATGGCATCAACTCGTCCGCGACCCGCCCGAGGAGCAAGCGGACCCGCCGGATGCCGCCGGGCGCACCCGCACCAGCGGGTAGGCCGCTCCCCACGAGAAAAACCCCGTGCTCGGGGGCCAAGCACGGGGTTCTTCAAAGCCGACCGGGGCTGGCGAGTCGGCACCACTCAAGTCGGCTATCCAACGCTCTGATCGCGCGTTCGTTCCGTATCGATCCGCGGCGCTGAAATCCTGCTCGGCTAGCGGGAGCTTCCCTTGCCCGTGCTCGTGAGTGCATGACCGATCCGGCTGAACCGGTCATTAACGAATGCTCGGCCCTCGATTTTGCGATCGCGATTCGTGCCTTGCGAACGAAGCGGAGTCGGACCGTGAACAAACAACAGCCCCCGAAGGGGGTCGGTGTTTTCAGGCGGCTTCCGTCTTCGGTACAGCGTCGGCATTCACCGACAGTTTGACGACGTCCCCCTCGACGGCACCGACATATTTGGTGTCGATGTAGTGATGATGGTCCTTGTGACCTTCCGGGCTGTCCTTGCGCGTCAGCTTGATGCGGTTGCCCTCGACGCGATCGACGGTGCCGACATGGGCGCCGTCCTTGCCGATGATTTTCATGTGCTCTCTGATGTCGGCCATGCTGTCCTCCTTGCATGGATTCAACAGCGAGGGTGCGTGTTCGTTGCAACGGGCGTGTTGGACCCAACGCGCTTTCCGCACGTTGACGCTCGTCGGATCTGTCAAGAAGCGCATGGAGACCATTCGAGCCTATTTGGAACGAAAGCACGAGGAACTCAGGCTCTTGAACGACTGCCTGAGAAGCCGGCTCGATTTAGCGCGTCCGTGTTCCGTCGACGACGTCGTCAGATCCAAGTTCCAGATCACTGCGGCGCTGAGGGCGGAGCACGAATTGCATGAGTGGAAGGCGACGGAGACAGCGTGGTCGCATACGGCCGATCTCGCCAGCGGGCCGTTCGAGTTCAGTTACGACTACCAGAGGGCCGATCTTACGGTACGCGGTCCTTCGTTCTACGAGTTCGAGGGCGGCCGCGCGAGCACGGCGATCTACACCGCCTCGGGCATGGCCGCGATCTCCGCCGTACTGCTCGCCTCCGCGCGGTTCGTGGAGAAGGCCGATATCCTCGTGCTTCCGGGCGCCTACGGCGAGACGCTGGAGCTGATCCGGGCCTTCGTCCCTCATTTGCGGCTCGAGGCTTTGAAGCTGCCGCTCGGCGATGCGTTTGCACCAATAAGTTCGCCGCGTATACTTCTGTTGGATTCCTGCTCCTTCGCCGGCGCCTTCGACGCGGTGCTGCGCTGTGACGGATCTAGCCTCGATCTCCTGATTTTCGATACGACATGCTTCGCCGGCAGGTCAGGCCGCATCCGGCGTGTCCAGAGGTGGGCCCGCCGATACGGAATTCCGCTGGTGTTGGTGAGAAGCCACAACAAGCTCGATTCGCTCGGAGCGGAATATGGCCGGCTCGGCTCGGCCGTTTTCGTGCATTGGAATGCGCATCAGCCGCGGGCAGGGGGCGTTGAATGGAAACGTCTCGCGTCCGAAACCCGAAACGCGGTGCGGCTGCTCGGCGGCGCGGCGTTGCCGGCCCACTTCCCACCCTTCGCCGGCAGTGCGGCGTATTGGGCGCTCACGAAGCGGCGCGTTGCGGCAATCCTGCGCAACGGCCGCAGCACGGCTCGACATTTTGCTGCGAAGCTTCCGGCGCGCTCGGCCGAGCTTCACTTCACCCACGGTCTATACGTGACCCTCCATGGAAGGCGCGTGCTCGACGAGGCGGCAGCGCGGCAGGCTGCCGAGGACATGAGCAGCGCATTGCACCGGGAGGGCTTTCCCATCCGCCACGCCGGCAGCTTCGGCTTCGATTTCGCAGCGACCGAGTGGTTTCACGACGCGACCACGAATCAGTACAGCGTCCGGGTGGCCGTCCCGGATCTTCCGACGGAGCTTTGGAATGATCTGGCCGCAGCGATTGCCGTGTGGTGGCGGACGCATCGGGCGGCAGGTGATGAAGGGTGAATTTTGTTGGTAGCCCGAAAGGAGGACGCATCAATCAGTCGACCGCCAGGCAATGCTCCAGGCGTGATTTCTCGTGGCCGCGGCGCGCCCAATCCTGAACGGCAAAGGCAAGGTGATGCTGCCCCATTGCGGTGCCAATGATCGAAGCCTCGGCCACCTTGACCGGCCTCGTGACCACATTGGTGTTCACCACGCCCGCGTCGATTGCCAAATACGACATCGCAACGATCGCGACCGCAGATGCGATCGCCATTCTCGTCAACTCGGATTGCTGCATTAAGAAACCTGTCGGGCGCATCTCGCCCGGCGCTTACATAGGGCTGATCGGCGCCGTTCAAAGGCCGGCGTATGGTTAACCCACGCGTTCGTGAAGGGACGTTGACTGTCAATGGACTGGCGATCCCGGCAGGACTCGAACCTGCAACCCGCGGAGTAGAAATCCGCTACTCTATCCAGTTGAGCTACGGGACCGTCTTGAGCCGGCCGGTTTGGGCGGCTGGCCGTTCATCTAGTATGCCAATATGAAAAATTGGGTCTTTCGCCAAGCCTGAACCGAACCGTTTTCCTCATTGCCGCGACAAAGCGGAACGGTGGGGTGTCAGGGTGCCGGGTTGAGCGGCAGTGGACTGGACGATGGATCACATCGCCGGGACCGCTGAATAGCTTCCGGGACACGGCCGCCGGTCGACTGGTCGGGTAGTGCTGCGCCATCAGGACGGCGTGCGCGGCGGTATCTTGATCGGTCTCCTCTGGGCTTGCCTTTTCATGGCGAATGCGACGATTTGCACCTTTGGTTCCATCGCCTTGAGTCCGTCACCTTTCCGCGCATTTCTTGCGACAAGCGGCGTTCGTCCGCGATTTCCGGGAGTCCATCCATGATCGGTCTTGTTCGCGCCGTCACAATCTGCGCCGCGCTGGCGCTCGGCCTTAACGCGGCGCAGGCCGCCGACAAGGCCTTCAAGCGCGACGATCTCGCCGATTCCGCAATCAAGCTCGAGGCGCAGATCAAGAGCGAGGCGGGGCCGGTCGCCAAGACCAACGCGACGCTGCGCACGGATGCTGACGCGGCCTTCAGGCGCAATGATTACCGCACCGGACTGTCGGTGCTCGGCCAGATTGCGGCCACGACCCCCGATGATGCCGGCAACTGGCTGCGGCTCGCCAAGGTGATCTTCCAGATCTGGCCGAAGAATTCGAGCGAGCAGACCTTCCTGCTGGAGCGCGCTTCGACCGCGGCCTACATCGCTTACATGCGCGCCGGCAATCCGGGCGAGGAGGCGGACGCGCTCGCCGTCCTCGGCAAGTCGCTGGCCGAACGCAAGCTGTGGCGGCCGGCGCTGGATTCGCTGCGGCTGTCGCTCGACCTGCGCGAGGTCGCCGATGTCCGCGGGCAGTACGAGAAGATGCGCGACGAGCACGGCTTCCGGCTGCTCGACTATACCGTGGACTCGGACTCGGCGAGCCCGCGTGCCTGCTTCCAGTTCTCTGAAGAGCTCGCCAAGCGCACCGACTTCGCGCCGTTCCTGGCGCTGGCGGGGCAGGACAAGCCGGCGCTGTCGGCCGAGGGCAAGCAGCTCTGCGTCGATGGGCTGAAGCACGGCGAACGCTACAACATCAACCTGCGCGCCGGCTTGCCCTCCACGGTGAAGGAGGGCCTGCCGAAATCGGCCGAGTTCAACATCTATGTGCGCGATCGCAAGCCCTTCGTGCGCTTCACCAGCCGCGCCTATGTGCTGCCGCGGACCGGCCAGCGCGGCATTCCCGTGGTCAGCGTCAACACGCCCGCGGTCAACATCAACGTCTTCCGGATCGGCGACCGCAACCTGATCAACACGGTGGTCGACAGCGATTTCCAGAAGACGCTGACCAAGTACCAGCTCAGCGATCTCGGCGACGAGCGCGGCGTCAAGGTCTGGTCCGGCGAGCTTTCGACCGCTATGACGCTGAACCAGGACGTCACCACCGCGTTCCCGGTCGACCAGGCGCTCGGCGAGCTCCAGCCCGGCGTCTACGTGATGACTGCCGCGGCCAAGAGCCCCGGTTCGGACGACGACTACCAGCTCGCGACGCAATGGTTCATCGTCTCCGACCTCGGGGTGTCGGCCTATTCCGGCAATGACGGCATCCATGTCTTCGTCAACTCGCTGGCTTCGACCGATCCGGTCGGCAAGGCCGAGGTGCGGCTGGTCGCCCGCAACAACGAGATCCTGGCGACGCGCAAAACCGACGATTCCGGTCACGTGCTGTTCGAGGCGGGCCTCGCGCGCGGCGAGGGCGGCCTGTCGCCGGCGATGCTGACGGTCACCGGCGAGAAGGCGGACTATGCCTTCCTGAGCCTGAAGACCTCCGCCTTTGATCTGTCCGACCGCGGCGTCTCGGGGCGCGCTGTTCCGGCGGGAGCCGACGCCTTCGTCTATGCCGAGCGCGGCGTCTACCGCTCCAGCGAAACCGTCTATCTGACCGCGCTGTTGCGCGATGGCCAGGGCAATGCCGTCACCGGCGGGCCGATGACGCTGGTGGTCGAGCGCCCCGACGGCGTCGAATTCCGCCGCGCCTCGCTGGCGGACCAGGGCGCCGGAGGCCGTACGCTCGCCGTGCCGCTCAATTCGGCCGTTCCGACCGGGACGTGGCGCGTGCGCGCCTTCACCGATCCGAAGGGCTCCTCCGTCGGCGAGACCACCTTCATGGTCGAGGACTACGTGCCCGATAGAATCGAATTCGACTTGTCCGCCAAGGACAAAGTGATCAAGGCCAACGCTCCAGTGGAGCTGAAGGCCGACGGTCATTTCCTCTATGGCGCGCCGGCCTCGGGCCTTGCGCTCGAAGGCGACATGCTGATCGCGCCTGCGAGCGAACGCCCGGGCTTTGCCGGCTACCAGTTCGGCGTCGCCGACGAGGAGACCACCTCGAATGAGCGCACGCCGCTGGAAAATCTCCCCGAGGCCGATGCCAACGGCGTCGCCACCTTCCCGGTCACGCTGGACAAGCAGCCGACCTCGACGCGGCCGCAGGAGGCGCAGATCTTCGTCCGCATGGTCGAGACCGGCGGCCGCGCCGTCGAGCGCAAGATCGTGCTGCCGGTCGCGCCAGCCGCGGCGCAGATCGGCATCAAGCCGCTGTTCGGAGACAAGAACGTCGCCGAGGGGGACAAGGCCGAGTTCGATGTCGTGTTCGTCTCGCCTGAGGGCAAGACGCTGCGCCGCGACGGCCTGCGCTACGAGCTCCTGAAGATGGAGTCGCGCTACCAATGGTATCGCCAGAACAATTACTGGGAGTACGAGCCCGTCAAATCGACCTCGCGCGTCGCCGACGGCGACGTCACGATCCCTGCCGACAACCCGGCGCGGATCTCGCTCACGCCGCAACCCGGCCGCTACCGGCTTGATGTGAAGTCGAACGACGCTGACGGCCCGGTGACCTCGGTGCAGTTCGATGTCGGCTGGTATTCCGACGGCAGCGCCGATACGCCGGACCTGCTGGAGACCTCGATCGACAAGCCGCAATACGCCTCCGGCGACACCATGACGGTGTCGGTCAATGTGCGCAGTGCCGGCAAGCTCACCATCAACGTGCTCGGCGACCGTCTGCTGACGACGCAAACCATCGACGTCAAGGAGGGCACCGCCCAGGTCAAGCTTCCGGTCGGCAAGGACTGGGGCACCGGAGCCTATGTGGTGGCGACGCTGCGCCGTCCGCTCGATGCCGCCGCCCAGCGCATGCCGGGCCGGGCGATCGGTCTGAAATGGTTCGGTATCGACAAGCAGACCCGCACGCTGCAGGTGAAGCTGACGCCGCCGGCGCTGATCCGGCCGAACTCCACGCTGAAGATCCCGGTCAAGCTCGAGGGTCTCAATCCGGGCGAGGACGCCAAAATCGTCATCGCCGCGGTCGATGTCGGCATTCTCAATCTCACCAATTACAAGCCGCCGGCGCCGGATGATTACTATCTCGGCCAGCGCCGTCTGAGCGCCGAGATCCGCGATCTCTACGGGCAGCTCATCGACGGCATGTCGGGCACGCGCGGCCAGATCAAGTCCGGCGGCGATGCCGGTGCGGGAGAGCTCCAGGGCTCACCGCCCACGCAGAAGCCGCTCGCGCTCTATTCCGGCATCGTCACGGTCGCTGCCGACGGCACTGCGGAAGTGAGCTTCGACATTCCGGAGTTTGCCGGCACCGCGCGCGTGATGGCCGTGGCATGGACCGCGACCAAGCTCGGCCGCGCCAACACCGATGTCGTGATCCGCGATCCCGTGGTGCTGACGACGACGCTCCCGCGCTTCCTGCTCAACGGCGACCACGGCACGGTCAATCTGGAGATCGACAATGTTGAGGGCCAGGCCGGCGACTACGTCATCGACGTGAAGACCGGCGGCCCGGTGAAGATGACCGGCAATCCCGCCACCGCGGTCAGGCTCGCCGCCAAGCAGCGCAACTCCTTCGCGCTCGCGCTCGATGCGACCGCGGCGGGGCAGGCGACGCTCGACGTCGACATCAAGGGGCCGAATGGCCTGGCGCTGGCGCGGCACTACGCGTTCGACGTCAAGGCAGCGACGCAGGTGCTGGCGCGGCGTTCGATCCGCACGCTGGCGAAGGGCGAGAGCCTGACGCTGACCTCGGACATGTTCAGTGATCTCGTGCCGGGCACCGGCAGCGTCTCGGTCTCGGCGAGCCTGTCGACCGCGCTCGATGCGGCGACGATCCTGAAAGCGCTCGACCGCTATCCCTATGGCTGCTCGGAACAGATCACCAGCCGGGCCATGCCGCTGCTCTATGTCAACGAGCTCGCGGCCGGCGCGCACCTCGCCATGGACACCGAGGTCGACCAGCGCATCCGCGACGCCATCGAACGTCTGTTGGCGCGTCAGGGCTCGAACGGCTCGTTTGGACTGTGGTCCGCGGGCGGCGACGATGCCTGGCTCGACGCGTACGTGACGGACTTCCTCACCCGGGCCCGCGAAAAGGGCTTTGCGGTGCCTGATGTGCTGTTCAAGAACGCGCTCGATCGGATCCGCAACTCCGTCGTCAACGCCAACGAGCCGGAAAAGGACGGTGGGCGCGATCTCGCCTACGGCCTCTACGTGCTCGCGCGTAACGGCGCAGCGCCGATCGGCGATCTCCGCTATCTCGCCGACACCAAGCTCGCCAACCTCGCAACGCCGATTGCGAAGTCGCAGCTTGCGGCGGCGCTCGCTCTGGTCGGCGACCGCAACCGCGCCGAACGGGTCTATGGCGCCGCGCTCGACAGCCTCGCGCCAAAGCCCGTGCTCGAGTTCGGCCGCACCGACTATGGCTCGCAGCTTCGCGATGCCGCAGCTTTGGTCTCGCTCGCCAGCGAAGGCAACGCGCCGAGGACGACGCTAACCCAGGCAGTGTCGCGGGTCGAGACCGCGCGTGGACTCACGCCCTACACCTCTACGCAGGAGAATGCGTGGCTGGTGCTGGCGGCGCGGGCGCTGGCCAAGGAGAACCTGTCCATCGAGGTGGACGGCCAGCCGGTCAAAACTGCGCTCTATCGCAGCTACAAGGCGGACGCGCTGAGCGGCAAGCCGCTGAAGATCACCAACACCGGCGACGCACCGGTGCAGGCGGTGGTCTCGGTGTCGGGCTCTCCGGTCACTCCGGAGCCGGCGGCGTCCAACGGCTTCAAGATCGAGCGCAGCTACTTCACGCTCGACGGCAAGCCCGCCGACGTCAGCAAGGTCAAGCAGAACCAGCGCTTCGCGGTGGTGCTGAAGATCACCGAGGCCAAGCCCGAATACGGTCACATCATGGTGTCCGACTATCTGCCGGCGGGTCTGGAGATCGACAACCCGAAGCTGGTGTCCTCCGGCGACAGCGGCACGCTGGACTGGATCGAGGATGGCGAGGAGCCCGAAGACACCGAGTTCCGTGACGACCGCTTCACTGCGGCCGTGGACCGGGCCTCGGATTCCAAGTCGGTCTTCACCGTCGCCTACCTCGTGCGCGCGGTCTCGCCCGGCAAATACGTGCTGCCGCAAGCCTATGTCGAGGACATGTACAATCCCTCGCGCTATGGTCGCACCGGTACGGGCACCGTCGAGGTGCGGGCGGCGAAGTGAGCCGGGCTCGAATCTGAGTTGAAGTGAATGAGCGCAGCGGAGCCACATCATCAGTCGTCATGCCCGGGCTTGACCCGGGCATCCGCGGCCGCACAGGCGGTGGATGACGGCGTGGATGGCCGGGTCAAGCCCGGCCATGACGAGCGGAGAGCGCAACTCGCCTTTCGCCTCCTCTCCGCCGCCGCTCTCACCCTCATCCTCGCCATCACCGGCTTCGTCGCCTGGGTCTACTCCCTCGGTCCTCTCCCGCTCGAGGAAGCACGCCAGGTCTCCACCACCATCGTCGACCGCAACGGCAAGCTGCTGCGCGCCTATGCCATGGCGGACGGGCGCTGGCGGTTGCCGGTCGATGCCAGGACCAACGTCGATCCGACTTATCTCAAGCTGCTGTTCGCCTATGAGGACCAGCGCTTCTATGCCCATGACGGCATCGATCCGTTGGCGCTGGGGCGCGCGGCGTTGCAGCTCGGGACGCGCGGCCACATCGTCTCGGGCGGCTCGACCATCACCATGCAGCTCGCGCGGCTGATGGAGCCGCGGCGGCAACGTTCGCTCTACGCAAAACTGCGGCAGATGGTGCGTGCGATCGAAATCGAGCGCGGCATGAGCAAGGAGCAGATCCTCGATCTCTATCTGGCGCTCGCACCCTATGGCGGCAATCTCGAAGGCATCCGCGCGGCGTCCATCGCCTATCTCGGCAAGGAGCCGAAGCGCCTGTCGCTGGCGGAAGCCGCAATGCTGGTCGCACTGCCGCAATCGCCGGAGACGCGCCGGCTCGACCGCTACCCTGATGCGGCGCGCAAGGCGCGCGATCGCGTGCTCGACCGCATGGTCGAGGAGCACGTGATCAGTGCCGACGACGCCAAGCAGGCCAAGGCGGTGCCCGTGCCGAAACTGCGCAAGCCGATGCCGATCCTGGCGCCGCACGCCTCCGACACCGCGCTTTCGACAGTCAAGGACAAGCCGGTCATCAAGCTGACGCTCGATGCGAACTTGCAGAAGGTACTGGAGCCGCTGGCGCGCGACCGCGCCGTTGCGCTTGGGCCGAACATCTCGGTCGGCATCATCGTGGTGGACAATGAGAGCGGCGACGTGCTCGCCCGCGTCGGCTCGGCCGATTATTTCGACGAGAGCCGGGCAGGGCAGGTCGACATGACCCGCGCCATCCGCTCGCCGGGCTCGACGCTGAAACCCTTCATCTATGGGCTCGCCTTCGAGGATGGCTTCGTCCATCCGGAGAGCCTGATCGACGATCGGCCGGTCCGCTTCGGCTCCTACGCGCCGGAAAATTTCGACATGACGTTCCAGGGCACGGTGCCGGTGAGGAAGGCGCTGCAATTGTCGCTGAACGTGCCCGCCATCGTGCTGCTCGACCGCGTCGGCTCGAGCCGGCTGGCCTCGCGGCTGCGCCAGGCCGGCGGCAATCTGGTTCTGCCCAAGGACGAGACGCCAGGGCTCGCCATGGGTCTCGGCGGCGTTGGCGTCACGCTCCAGGACCTCGCCCAGCTCTATGCGGGCTTTGCCCGTCTCGGCACCACCAAGCCACTGCGGGAGATCATGGCCGACAAGGATGACCGTGAGCCGCTCCGGCTGCTGGATCAGGTCGCGGCCTGGCAGGTCGGCAACGTGCTGCTGGGAACGCCACCGCCGGAGAACGCCGCCCACAACCGGATCGCGTTCAAGACCGGGACCTCTTACGGCTATCGCGACGCCTGGTCGGTCGGCTTCGACGGCCGTATGACCATCGGCGTCTGGGTCGGCCGTCCGGACGGCGCGCCGGTTCCCGGGCTGATCGGACGTGTCGCCGCCGCACCCATCCTGTTCGACGCCTTTGCCCGCAGCGGCAAGACGCTCGCGCCGTTGCCGAAGGCTCCTCGGGGAACCCTGGTGGCCGGCAACGCCAAGCTGCCGCTGCCCCTGAAGCGGTTCCGCCCGGTCGGGGAACTGGTGCGCAACGGAGGCGAGCAGGCGCTGCACATTCAGTTTCCGCTCAACGGCTCGCGGATCGACGTCGATCGATCGGGGGGCCGGGAAAGCGCAGCCATGCCGGTCAAAGTCGCCGGCGGCGTGCTGCCCATGACCGTCATGGTTAACGGCACTGCGCTTGGCGAGATTGACGGCCGCCGTCAGCGGCTGATCGATCCGCCCGGTCCGGGCTTTGCCCGGCTCACCGTGATCGACGCCACGGGCGCCGCGGACACAGTCGTCATTCGAATTCAATGACCCTTCCTTAAGCGGTTGTGGCGATGGCGGTTTCAGCGTAAGCGGAACCAATGGCCGAGACCTACCCAAGCCCCCGTTTTGGAGCCCCGCGCGAGTCGAAATCGCCCGCAAATCCGGGCAGCGGGCTCGTGCGCATGCTCGACATCGTCACGGCCAGCCATGCGCGCGCGGTCGGCTTCCTGGTGCTCTGCGCGCTGCTGCTGTTCCTGCCCGGCTTCTTCACCATCCCGCCGATCGATCGCGACGAAGCGCGCTTCGCCCAGGCCACCAAGCAGATGGTCGAGAGCGGCGACTATGTCGATATCCGCTTCCAGGAGGACGTCCGCTACAAGAAGCCGGTCGGCATCTACTGGTTGCAATCGGCGACCGTCGAAGCCGCGTCGATGCTCAAGCTGCCGAAGGCCGAATTGCGCATCTGGGTCTACCGGCTGCCCTCCCTGATGGGTGCGATCGGCGCCGTTCTCATGACCTATTGGGCCGCCCTCGGCTTCGTCACGCGACGCGCCGCGGTGCTGGCGGCGCTGATGATGTGCGCGTCCGTGCTGCTCGGCGTCGAAGCTCGCCTCGCCAAGACCGATGCCATGCTGCTGTTCTGCGTCGTCGCCGCGATGGGCGCGATGGCGCGGGCCTATTTGTCCTGGCAGCGCGCCGAGGACGAGACGCATCCGCCCTGGAGCTGGCCCGCGATCTTCTGGAGCGCGCTCGCGGTCGGCATCCTGATAAAAGGTCCGCTGATCCTGATGTTCGCGGGCCTCACCATCGTCGCGCTTGCGATCCAGGACCGCGACGCCTCCTGGCTGTGGAAGCTGCGCCCGCTCTGGGGCCTGATGTGGATGCTGGTGCTGGTGCTGCCCTGGTTCGTCGCGATCTTCTGGCGCGCGGGCGATGCCTTCTTCGCCGATTCCGTCGGTGGCGACATGCTGAGCAAGTTAGGGGCCCAGGAATCCCACGGTGCGCCGCCGGGACTCTACCTGGCGCTGTTCTGGATCACGTTCTGGCCGGGCGCGCCGCTTGCCGCGATGGCGGCGCCGGCGGTGTGGCGGGCGCGGCGTGAGCCCGGCGCGCAGTTTCTGCTGGCCTGGCTGATCCCGTCCTGGATCGTATTCGAGGCGGTGTTGACCAAGCTGCCGCATTACGTGCTGCCGCTGTATCCGGCGATCGCGATCCTTACCGCAGGCGCATTGGAGCGGCGCGTGCTGTCACGCTCCTGGCTGACGCGCGGTTCGGCGTGGTGGTTCGCGATCCCCGCCGCCGCCTCGATCATCGCGGTCGTGGGCGCGGTGATGCTGACGCGGCAGCCGGCCTTCGTGGCCTGGCCGTTCATCGCGGCCGCGCTGATTTTCGGCCTGTTCGCCTGGTGGCTCTACGACAACAATCGCGCCGAGCGCTCGCTGCTCAACGCGCTGGTCGCAGCCCTGATGCTGGCGGTGACGGTCTACGGCATCGTGCTGCCGTCACTGACGCCGCTGTTTCCGAGCATCGAGATCGCGCGCGCGCTTCGCAATGTCACCTGCGTCGGACCGAAGGCGGCTGCGGCTGGTTATCACGAGCCGAGCCTTGTCTTTCTGGTGGGCACTCAGACCTTGCTCACGGATGGCTCTGGTGCGGCGGACTTCCTGCGGCAGGGGAACTGCCGCTTCGCGCTGATCGAGCAGCGCTCGGAGCGCAGCTTCGTGCAGCGCGCCGAGGCGATCGGGCTGCGCTACAAGGTCGGCGCGCGCATCGACGGCTATAATTTCTCGCAAGGGCGCGCGATCTCGATTTCGATCTTCCGGTCGGAAGGCACCCAATAGGATGAGCGTCCCGACCGACACTGCGCCGCGTGGCGGCTATCCCGCGCAGTTGCTCGCCGTGTCCTGGCGCGCCCTGGTGCAGCTCGTCCGCTCGCCATCGCATTCGCGCCGGGCCGAGGCCGCCCGTAGACTGGCACGGCACTCGCTCTGGCTCAGCGCAGCGGGCGCAGCGCTGGTCATCGTGCTGATGGTCGGGTTTGATCAGACCGAGATCCTGCTGATGCCGCCGCGCGGCACACCCAGCCTGTGGCCGATCCGCATCCTCACCGATTTCGGCAAGGACGAGTATGTGCTCTCCGTGCTGGGGGCTGCGCTGGTGGCGCTGACTTTTGTCGCGGCCGGAATGCACGGAAGCCGCCGCGCGCTGCTGCTCGGCTTCGGCACGCGGCTGCAATTCATGTTTCTGTCGGTTGCCGTGTCGGCGTTCGTCGCTGAGATCCTGAAATATCTCATCGGCCGCGGACGTCCATTTGTCGGCGGCCAGGCCAATCCATTCAACTTCATACCGTTCGAGGGGACGGGCGCCTACGCCAGCTTGCCGTCAGGCCATACCGTGGCAGCCTTCGCCCTGGCGTTTGCCGTGTCGGCATTGTGGCCGCGCCTGCGCCTGTTCATGTTCACTTACGCAATCGTGATCCTGCTGACGCGCCTGGTGCTGCTCGCGCATCACCCGAGCGACGTCGTGGCTGGCGCCCTGGTCGGCATGGTCGGGGCCATGGCCGTCCGTTACTGGTTTGCGGCCCGAAGGCTCGGCTTTGCCATCCGCGCCGACGGCACCATCGTGCCGCTTTCAGGGACGGTTTCGGACCGCCTCAAAAGGGTTGCCCGCGGGGCATCCGCCCCATAAAAGCGGCTGCCTGCCGGGACGCCGGTTCCCTGGGCGGGTCAATTCCAACCACGAGCCTCGATTTGTCGACGTCCCAGCCTTCGGTTTCAATCGTCGTTCCCGTGCGCAACGAAGCCGACAACATCGCGCCTTTGATCGAGGAGATCACGGCGGCGCTCGATGGCCGCTGGGCCTATGAGATCATCTACGTCAACGACGGCTCAACCGACGCGACCGGTGAGCGGCTTGCCGCCATCATGAAGCAGCGGAGCAATCTGCGTCAGCTCCGCCATGCGAGGTCAGGCGGCCAATCCGCAGCCGTGCGCAGCGGCGTACGCGCGGCGCGCGGGGAAATCGTGGCGACGCTCGACGGCGACGGCCAGAACAATCCGGCCTTCCTGCCGGACCTGATCGCGGCGGTCGAGAAGGGGGCAGGACGCGTCGGTCTCGCTGCCGGCCAACGCGTCGGGCGCAAGGACACCGGCTTCAAGAAATTCCAGTCGCGCGTGGCGAACGGCGTTCGCAATGGCATCCTGAAGGACGGCACGCGCGACACCGGCTGCGGACTGAAGGCGTTCCGGCGCGACGTCTTCCTGATGCTGCCGTATTTCGACGGGCTGCATCGCTTCCTGCCGGCGCTGGTCCGCCGCGAAGGCTACGACATTGCCTATGTCGACGTGATCGACCGGCCGCGGCATTCGGGTGTATCGAACTACGGCTTCTTCGACCGGCTGTGGATCGGCATCATGGATCTCGCCGGCGTGTGGTGGCTGATCCGCCGCAAGAAGCCGACGCCTGAGGTGACCGAGGTGAATGCATGATCATCCAATACGGTCAGGCGCTGAGCAATTATCTGTACGACGTCTTCATCGCCAAGTTCGACTTCTGGCTGGCGTTCGGCCTGGTTGCCCAGCTGTTCTTTACCGCGCGCTTCCTCGTGCAATGGATCGCGAGCGAGCGCGCCGGCAACAGCGTGGTGCCGATGGCATTCTGGTTCTGCTCGATGGGCGGCGGGCTGATGACGCTGGTCTACGGCGTCGTGAAGCGCGAGCCCGTGATCATCCTCGGACAGGCGCTCGCGACCATCATCTATGTCCGCAACATCATGCTGATCGTCAAGAACCGCGGCACCGCCTCGAAGACACTGGACCGCTGATCAAAGGGTTATCGCGGCAACACCGAGGCCGCGCCTGAGGCGGACAGGGCGGCCGTTTCCGCCTCGGCTCTACGATAGGGCTCCCCGGCTGCGTCCAGCACGGGATACGCGACCGAGCAGATATGCGAGTGGATGCGGCGCAGGTCGCGCAGCACGTCGAGATGCAGCGATGTGGTTTCGATGGTTTCGGGGCGGCCCTCGCGCAGGCGGTCGAGATGGCGCTCGACCGCGGCAAGCTCGGTGTTGCGCAGCGCCGTCTTCTCCACCAGCAGCTTGCGCGCCTCGTTGGCGTCGCCCGACATGAAGACGCCAAAGGCGATGCGCAGCGAGTCCATCGTGCGCTTGTGGAACGCGGCGAGTTCCTCGGCCCCTTCCGCCGAGAACTGGAAGCGCCGTTTGATCTTCTTGGTGGCGAGCTCGCTCAGGCTCTTGTCGATGATGTCGCCGATATGTTCGAGGTTGATGGCGAAGGAGATGATCTCCATCGCACGCCGTCCTTCGCTCTCGTCGAGGCTGCCGCGCATCAATTTCGTCACGTAGAGCTTGATGGCCTCGTCGAGACCGTCGACGAGATTGTCCGTCTTCGAAACCTGGTCGACCAGCGCGCGGTCGCCGATCATCATCGCGGCCATCACCTTGCGCAGCATGACCTCGACGAGGTCGCCCATGCGCAAGGTCTCGCGGGCGGCGTCGGCGAGCGCAAGTGACGGCGTCTCCAGCGCGGTCTCGTCGAGATAGCGCGGCCGGGCCGGATCGGCCTCCTTGACGCGATCGGGCAGCAGCCGGTTCAGCAGGCGCGACATGGGGTCGAGGAGGCCGATGAAGAGCACGGCCGTGCCGACATTGAAGGCGATGTGGAAAGCCGCCGTCATCTTGGCAAGATCGGGCTGCCAGGCGTGCATGTGCGCAGCGATCGCGCCCAGGAAGGGCAGGACGAGCGC
Organism: Bradyrhizobium vignae; assembly: GCF_004114425.1. GTDB lineage: Bacteria > Pseudomonadota > Alphaproteobacteria > Rhizobiales > Xanthobacteraceae > Bradyrhizobium > Bradyrhizobium vignae. The sequence continues at coordinate 57,821 of NZ_RDQF01000030.1, forward strand.
AATCCCAACCACGCGGTTGATGAGGTTGCCGACCGGCAGGCGATAGCTTGCGGGGTCGTCGCGCCTGGCGCCCTCGAACACGGGATTGATGGCGCTGCCGAGATTGGCCCCGAGCACCAGTGCGAGGGCCGCATAGGGCGAAATGAACTGCGAATAGGCCAGCGACATGATCAGCAGCACGCTGGCAACGCTCGAATGCACCGCCCAGGTGACGAGGGCGGCGATCACGATGCACAAGACCGGGTCGCCGGTGATGGCCGACATCACGACGCGGACGCCGGGCGCGTTCTCCGCCGGCGCCAGCGTGTCGAGCAGGATGTGCAGCGAGAGCAGCATCAGGCCGAGGCCGATGCAGACACGCCCGACGTCCTTGATCCGGGATCGCGGTCCGGCGCGGAAGGCGACGAGCCCCAGCACGAACAGCACTGGCGCAACGGCGGCGATGTTGAACGACAGCACCTGGACGATCAGCGTCGTGCCGACATTGGCCCCGAGCATGATGGCGAGCGCGGCGGCGAGACTGACGAGCCCCTCGGCCGCGAACGAAGACGTGATCAGCGCCGTTGCCGTGCTGCTCTGGAGCAGCGCGGTGAGTCCGAGGCCGGCGGCGAAGGCGCTGGCGCGGTTGCTGAGCGCCTTGCCGAGCAGGCGCCGCAGGTCGGGGCCGAAGGCGCGCAAGATCCCGCTGTGGACCATGTGCAGGCCCCACAACAACAGCGCAACGCCGCCCATGAGATCGAGCAGAACCAACGTTCCCATGCTCCGAGTCCGGATTGGAGTCGATTGGTGAGGCTAGCGCCAAATACTTGAGGATCAAACCATTTGTTGGCGCATTCGAGTTAACGTTTGCGGCGCGTGCACGTTCCCGCGGCGCGCGATGCCGCGTCCTCGCGCACGATGCCGCGTGAGCAGGCTCACATTGCCGCCCTGAGGGCAGCGAAGCCGCGATCGAGATCGGCTTTGAGATCGTCGGTGCTTTCGAGGCCGATGTGGAGTCGCAGGGTCGGGCCGCCGGGCGCCCACTTGGTCGCGGTGCGATAGGCATCGCAATCGAAGGGAATTGCGAGGCTCTCGAAGCCGCCCCAGGAAAAACCCATGCCGAACAGTTTTAGCGTGTTGAGCATGGTGTCGACAGCCTTCTGCGGGGCGGGCTTCAGCACGATGCTGAACAGGCCCGAGGCGCCTGTGAAGTCGCGCTTCCAGATCGCATGGCCGGGATCGGTCTCTAAGCCCGGATGCAGCACGCGCGCGACCTCGGGACGGCCTGCGAGCCAGCGCGCCATATCGAGCCCGGAGCGATGATGCTGCGCGAGGCGCACCGACAACGTGCGCAGGCCGCGCAGCGCCAGGAAGACGTCGTCGGGACCGGCGCAGACGCCGAGCAGGCGGATGCCTTCGGCAATCTGCGGCCAGGCCTTGGCGTTGGCCGAGATGGTGCCGAACATGATGTCGGAATGACCGCCGATATACTTGGTGGCGGCCTGCATGCTGATGTCGACGCCCTGCTCCAGCGAGCGGTGATAGAGCGGGGTTGCCCAGGTGTTGTCGTCGATGACGAGGGCGCCGCGCGCATGCGCGACCTCGGCGATGGCGCGGATGTCGGGCATCTCGAAGGATTGCGAGCCCGGCGCCTCCACCAGAACGGCGCGGGTGTTGGACTTGAACAGCTTTTCGATGCCGGCGCCGATCAGCGGATCGAAATAGGTGGTCTCGACGCCATAGCGGGTCAGCATGCCGTTGCAGAAATTGCGCGAAGGCCGATAGATGTTGTCGACGACCAGAATATGGTCGCCGGCCTTGAGCACCGCGAGCAGGGTGGTGGAGATCGCCGACAGGCCCGACGGCACGATGCCGACGCCGGCGCATTGCGGCCCCTCCAGCGCCATCAGCGTATCCTGGAAAGCCCTGGTCGTCGGAGTGCCGTGGCGGCCATAGGTGAACTCGCCGCGATGGGCGTGCAGGTCCTCGGCAGTCGGATAGAGCACGGTCGAGCCGTGGAACACCGGCGGATTGACGAACCCCTTCTGCGCCTTGGTGTCGCGGCCGGAGGTGACCAGCCGGGTCTCGGCGTGCTGCTCTTGGGGGTGCGAGGAATCCATGCGTCTGCTTTCAAAACCGCGTTTCCACCGGACGCATCGCGCCCGCGGGCCGGCCGAGAGGCCGCTGTCGTTAATAACAGAATACAGAAGAGTCCCGTCAACCCCTTGACCCGGCTCGCCAGTCGTTCTGTGATGCGCAGGTGCTATTCAGTCGCCGCATGTTGAGGGGCCTGCCGCGACCTTCGATCCATTGCCTGAGCGGTCTTTGCGTCACAGCCAAAATGGCGGGCGCCAGCGGCGGGGATGAAGGTATGGCCTCTGGAGATCGGCGAGTGTTCGGCAAGGTTTCCCAGCATGATTCTTGCCAGGCTTCCCTGGCAGAGACGATCCTGAGACAACATTCCTGATCTTGAGACGACCTTGAAAGGCCCGAAGCCCATGAAACGCGTAACCCTGGCTCTCACTCTTGCTCTCGCCGCCGGCCTCGCCGCCCAAGCCGCCGACGCGCAAACGCTCAAGACCGTCAAGGACCGGGGCATGCTGTCCTGCGGCGTCAGCCAAGGCCTGCCGGGCTTCTCGTCGCCCGACGACAAGGGCAATTGGACCGGTATCGACGTCGACGTCTGCCGCGCCATTGCCGGCGCGATCTTCAACGATCCGACCAAGGTCAAGTTCGTGCCGCTGTCCGCCAAGGACCGCTTCACGGCGCTGCAATCGGGCGAGATCGACGTGCTCTCGCGCAACACCACCTGGACCATCTCGCGCGACACTTCTCTCGGCGCCAACTTCACCGGCGTGACCTATTATGACGGGCAGGGCTTCATGGTGAAGAAGTCGCTCAAGGTGAACTCGGCACTCGAGCTCAACAGCGCATCGGTCTGCGTGCAGACCGGCACCACCACCGAGCAGAACCTCGCCGACTACTTCAAGGCCAACAACATGAAGTACGAGGTGATCGCATTCGCCACCAACGACGAGACCGTCAAGGCCTACGAAGCCGGGCGCTGCGACGTCTTCACCACCGACCAGTCGGGCCTGTACGCCAATCGCCTCAAGCTCGCCAATCCCAACGACCATATGGTGCTCCCGGAGATCATCTCGAAGGAGCCGCTCGGCCCGATGGTGCGCCACGGCGACGACCAGTGGTTCGACATCGTGAAATGGACGCTGTTTGCGATGATCACCGCCGAAGAGCTCGGCGTGACCTCGAAGAACGTCGACGAGAAGGCGAAACTGGAAAACCCGGAGCTGAAGCGCGTCCTCGGCAGCGACGGCAATTTCGGCGAGCAGCTCGGCCTGACCAAGGATTGGGTGGTGCGGATCGTGAAGGCGGTCGGCAATTACGGCGAGGTGTTCGACCGCAACGTCGGCGCGGGCTCGCCGCTCGCCATCAATCGGGGTCTCAACAATCTCTGGAACAAGGGTGGTCTTCAGTACGCGCCGCCGATCCGCTGATCACCCCTGATCGGCCGACAGCGGCATGAGCACCGAGGCCCGAAAACCGCCCCTCCAGATCGCGCTGAAGATCCGGCGCATTCTGGGCGGCAAGGCTGGCTGGAACGGCGTTGCCGTCCAGTTTGCCTTCGCGGCGATCCTTGGGTGGATCGGCTACGAGATCGTCTCCAATGCTCGCGCCAACCTCGAAAACCAGCACATCGCTGCCGGCTTCGGCTTCCTCAGGAACAATGCCGGCTTCGACGTCAACCAGACCCTGATCTCCTATACCGGCTCGGACACGTTCCTGCGCGTGTTCGTGGTCGGGCTCTTGAATACGCTCGTGGTCTCGGTGGTGGGCATCGTCTTCGCCACCGTGATCGGCTTCATCGTCGCGCTATGCCGGCTGTCGCCCAATTGGCTGTTGTCGCGTGTCGGCGAGATCTATGTCGAGGTCATCCGCAACCTGCCGCTGCTGTTCCAGATCCTGTTCTGGTACCTCGCAGTTCTCGCTGCCTTGCCCAATCCGCGGCAGAGCATTTCGCTGCTCGGTATTGCCTTTCTCAGTAATCGCGGCCTCGTCGTTCCCAGTCCGATCGGCCAGGGCGGCCTCGGGCCGTTCCTGGCGGTGCTGGCGCTCGGCATCGTCGCCTCGCTGGTGCTGCGTTTCCATGCGCGGCGCGCGCTGTTTCAGGAAGGGCGGATGATCCGGATCTGGCCCTATGTGCTGGGGGCGCTGTTCGGATTACCGCTCGCCACCATGCTGGTGTTTGGTCTGCCCTTTACCTTCGAGCTGCCGCAGCTTCGGGGGTTCAACTTCGCCGGCGGCTCACGCATCATCCCGGAATTCGTGGCGCTCACGGTGGCGCTGTCGACCTATACCGCTGCTTTCATTGCCGAGATCGTGCGTGCCGGCATTCTGTCCGTTCACCAGGGGCAGATGGAGGCGGGATCCTCGCTCGGTCTCAGCCGCGGCGCCACGCTCCGCCTGATCGTCGTGCCGCAGGCCATGCGCGTCATCGTACCGCCGCTGACCAATCAATACCTCAACCTCACGAAAAATTCCTCGCTTGCGGTCGCGATCGGCTATCCTGACCTCGTGTCGGTCTTCGCCGGCACGTCGCTGAGCCAGACCGGGCAGGCGATCGAGATCATCGCCATGACGATGGGCGTCTATCTCCTGATCTCGCTCCTCACCAGCGCCGTCATGAGCGTTTACGGTTGGCACGTCAGCCGGAGTCTGGGCGCATGAGCGATGTCATCTCGTCCAGCTTCGTCCGCAGGGACCTGCTCGCCGAGCGTCCGGCGCCGGTGAAGACCACAGGCTTCATCGGCCTGATGCGCACGCGCCTGTTCAACTCGCCGACGAACATCCTGCTGACGATCCTGGGCGCCTTGCTGCTCTGGTTCACCATCGTTCCTTCCGTCAAGTTCCTGATGGTCGATGCGGTCTGGAGCGGTCAGGACCGCACCGCCTGCCTCGCCGAGAACGCCGGCTTTGCGGTCGGCGCCTGCTGGCCCTACATCCAGGCGAAGCTCCCGCAGCTGATCTACGGCTTCTATCCCGAGGCCGAGCGCTGGCGGGTGGATCTGACGCTGTTGCTCGCAGCCGTCCTGCTGTTGCCGCTGCTCGTTCCGCGGCTGCCGGCGAAGGGCCTGAATGCCGGCCTGTTCTTCGCCGCCTTTCCGGTGGTCGCATTCTTCCTGCTGCACGGCGGCGGCATCAAGGGCTTCGGCCTGAGCTGGACGGCCGGCCTGCTGCAACTGTTCGACGAAAGCATCCTCGGTGCCGGGCAGGCGCTGCTCAGCCTGAGCAAGACGTCCGCCGTCGCTCCGCTGCTGTGGGTCGTCGGAAGCCTCGTCGTGCTGCTCGGCACAGCGATCCAATGGCTGATCTTTCCGCTCACTTGGCTGCGCGATTATATTCAGGGCATGGGGCGGCCGGTCTGGGCTGATTTTGCCATCACGGCCGCGATTGTCGGCCTGATCGCCTTCGTTCTGGGCGGTGGCGTTCGCACCGGCGGCCGGGCTCTGGCATCGAGCATCGGCACCTTGATTGGCATCGCGATCGTTATCAAGCTGATGGGGCTCGACCACGGGGGATTGCCGATCGTGGCAACCAATCTCTGGGGCGGCCTTTTGGTGACGCTGGTCGTCTCCGTCACCGGCATCGTCACCTCGCTGCCGATTGGCATTGCGCTCGCGCTCGGCCGCCGCTCCACCATTCCGTTGATCCGGATCTTCTCGATCGCCTTCATCGAGTTCTGGCGCGGCGTGCCGCTGATCACCGTGCTGTTCTTCGCGACCTATATGCTGCCCCTGTTCCTGCCCGGCAATTTCACCGTCGACGGTCTGGTCAGGGCGCTGATCGGCATTGCGCTGTTCACGGGCGCCTATCAGGCCGAGAACGTTCGCGGTGGGCTCGCTGCGATACCGCGCGGTCAAGGCGAGGCGGCGGCCGCCCTCGGATTGTCCTGGTGGAAGACGACGTCGCTGATCGTGCTGCCGCAGGCGCTGCGTCACGTCATTCCGAACCTTGTCAACAGCTTCATCTCGCTGTTCAAGGACACCTCGCTGGTTTCGATCGTGGCGCTGTTCGACCTCCTGGGCTCGCTGCGCGCCTCGTTCTCGGATCCAAAATGGTCGACGCCGTCGACCGCGTTCACCGGTTTCGCCTTCGCCGGGATCATCTATTTCATCTTCTGCTTTGGAATGTCGCGCTACTCGCTATTCGTCGAGCACCGTCTCAACGCCCACCGCCGCAACTGATCGAGGCCACCATGTCCGACCCCATCGTCAAGATTTCCGGCCTGAATAAATGGTATGGCGAATTCCACGTCCTGCGCGACATCGACCTCGAGGTCCGGAAGGGCGAGCGCATCGTGATCTGCGGGCCCTCGGGCTCCGGCAAGTCCACGCTGATCCGCTGCATCAATGCGCTGGAGGAATTCCAGGAGGGCGAGATCGTCGTCGACGGCATCGAGCTCGGTCCCAACCTCAAGCATGTCGATGCCGTGCGTCGCGAGGTCGGCATGGTGTTCCAGAGCTTCAATCTGTTCCCGCATCTGACCGTGCTCGACAATTGCACGCTGGCGCCGATCTGGGTCCGCAACATCCCCAAGAGGGATGCCGAGGCGACCGCGATGAAGTTCCTGGAACGGGTCAAGATCCCGCACCAGGCCAACAAGTTTCCGGGGCAGATGTCCGGCGGCCAGCAGCAACGCGTCGCGATTGCCCGGGCCTTGACCATGAACCCGAAGGTGATGCTGTTCGACGAGCCGACCTCGGCGCTCGACCCCGAGATGGTCAAGGAGGTGCTCGACACCATGGTCGACCTCGCCGAGGAGGGCATGACCATGCTGGTCGTCACCCACGAGATGGGCTTTGCCCGCGAGGTCGCCAACCGCGTCGTGTTCATGGACGCCGGCCAGATCATCGAGGCCAACACGCCGAAGGAGTTCTTCGCCGCCCCGCAGCACGCCCGCACGAAGCTGTTCCTGAGCCAGATTCTGCGCTGAGCCTCTGCGACCCCACGACCTCGTGGTCTGACTGACCGCAAGCTTGGCACCATCCGAATCAGCTCGTCTCTTTTCGGACCATCCTCCGGAGAGAGACCTTGCAGAGCAGTGCCGGCGCGCGCGCATACCAAAATGCGCGACTGGAAAAGAAGCTGAAGAAGCAGGCGGACGCCGTCATGGCCTTCGCGATCGAGGCGCTCGGACAGGGCAGACTTGCCGAGGCCGAGATGCTCTGCCGCGAGATCTTGAAAGAAGTCCCCGATCATTTCCACGCCACGCACCTGCTCGGCCTGCGCGCGTTTGACGGCGGGCGGCTCGATGAGGCGGAATTCCTGCTCGAGCGTGCGACCGCGCTCGATCCACGTTCGCCCGACGCGCATGGCAATCTCGGGGCTGTATATTTCGCGCTCGAGAAGTTCAACGATGCACGCTCATGCCAGGAGAAGGCCATTGCGCTGAAGCCGAATTGTCCGATCACCCTGACCAATCTCGGCAATACGCTGCTGCACATCGGCCTCGGCAAAGAGGCGATCGGGCTGCACGAACGCGCGATCAGGCTGAAGCCGGACTATGCCGATGCATTTTGCAACCGCGGCATGGCAGAATTGATGACAGGCCGGTTCGAGCGCGCCGAAGAGAGCTTCGATCGTGCCCTGTCACTTCAACCACGTCACGCGGAAGCGATCGCCGGCAAGGGCATGGTGAGCCTCGAGCTACGACACTTCGAGGAGGCGGCTGCCGCACTCGACGCAGCGCTCGCGATCAAGCCAGGTTCACCTAGGGTTCTGCTGCAGCGCGGGCGGCTCAATCTGAGTCTGTCCCGGCTGGAGCAGGCGGCCGCGGACCTCGATGCGGCGCTGGCGCAATCGCCGCGGCACGAGCTCGCGCTGTGCTGGAGGGCGCAGATCGACATTCTCGTGGGGAACACGGCGCGAGCGATGGCGGGCGTCAAGACGCTGCTCGAGGTCAATCCGCGATCCGAGATGGGATTGGCGCTTCTGGCGGCTTGCTATGTGAACCAGGGAGACATCGCGATGGCGCTCCAGCATCTCGACGCGGCCCTGGAGATCGCGCCAGACTTTCCGGAGGCTGTCGGATACAGGATCTTCGTGCTGGATTATCTGCCGGAGGCCGATTTCGCGGTCCCGCAGGGCCATCAGGGTGTGGTCGAAGGTGATGCGCGCGGTGAGCGGATCGAAGATCATCATCAAGAGCGGGCTGCTCGACGATCCCTTGCTGCGTGACCGTCTGGTCGCGCGGTTCGTGGAACAGGGTATCGCCGAAGAAAACGTCGTCTGCATGGGCTCGTCCCCGCGCTCCGAGCATCTGCGGGCCTTCGCGAGCGTCGACATTTCGCTCGACACGTTCCCGCAAAATGGCGGCATCAGCACCTGGGAATCCCTTTATGCGGGCGTTCCGGTCGTCGCCAAGCTCGGCAACGGCGCTTCTTCGCGCGCCGGCGGGTCGATCGTCGCGGCCGTCGGTCTCGGCGACTGGGTCGCAGAGGACGATGAAGGTTATGCTGCGATCGCGTGCAAATATGCGGCGCAGCCTGCCCATCTGGCGAAGCTCCGCGCAGAATTGCCGGCCCGGATCGCAGCTTCGCCCGCCGGCAATGTCGAAATCTACACGCGGAACGTCGAGGCGGGATATCGCCGGTTCTGGCGCGACTATTGTGTCGCGGCATCTGAAACCGGAGACATAGCGTAAGCCTGAGCCGGATTTTGCCCCGAGCACCGGGAAATCCCGGGCGCCCGCGGTCCAGCCGACCGGGCGGCCTAGAGGACGAATCAGCTAGACTCTCCATGCGGGTACCTTCCGGAGAGACATCTTGCAGAGCAGCGGCGCCGGCGCGCGCGCATTCCAGAACGCGCGATTGCAGAAGAAACTGATGAAGCAGGCGGACGCCGTCATCTCCGCCGCGGCGAGCGCCTATGGCCAGCGTCGATACGGGGAGACCGAGGCGCTTTGCCGCGAGATCCTGAAAGCGCTGCCGGACCATTTCGATGCCACGCATTTGCTCGGTCTGTGCGCGCATGACGGCGGGCGCCTGGAGGAGGCGCAACAGCTGCTCGAGCGCGCAATTGTGCTCGATCCGCGTTCGCACGAGGCCTTCAGCAACCTCGCGACCGTCTACTTCGACCTGAAGAAATTCGAGGATGCGCGCCGATGCCAGGAGAAGGCGATCGCGCTGAAGCCGAACTTTCCGCTGGCTCTTACCAATCTCGGCAATACGTTGCTGCACATGAATCTCCCCGGGCAGGCAATCGAATTGCACGATCGCGCCATCCGCCTGAAGCCGGACTATGCCGATGCCTTCTGCAATCGCGGCATGGCCGAACTGATGATGGGTCAGTTCGAGCGTGCCAGCGAAAGTTTCGATCGCGCCCTGTTGTTTCAGCCGCGTCACGCGGAAGCGATCGCCGGCAAGGGCATGGTGAGCATCGAGCGTCGGCACTACGATGAGGCGGAATCCGCGCTCGCAGCCGGGCTCGCGATCAAGCCCAATTCGGCGCGGATGCTGGCACAGCGCGGACGGCTCAATTTCGACCTGTCGCGCCTGGAGCAGGCGGCCGCCGATTTCGAGGCGGCGCTGGCGCAATCGCCTACGCTCGAGCTGGCGCTGCGCGGGAAAGCGCAGGTCAATATCCTGCTGGGAAACACGGCGCAGGCGATCGCGGCTGTCAAGACATTGCTGGAGGAAAATCCGCGATCCGAGATCGGAATGGCGCTGCTGGCGTCGTGCTATGCGAGCCAGGGTGACATTGCGACGGCGCTTCAGCATCTCGATGCCGCGCTCGAGCTCAGCCCGGGTTATTCGGACGCGATCGCGCGCAAGATCTTCTTGCTGGATTATCTCTCCGAAGCCGGCTTTGCGGTTCAGCAGGAGGCCCGAAAATCCTGGTGGGATGCGGTCGGCGCCAAATTGCCGCGAAGGACGTTGGCGCCACGCCAGCTCGATCCGGACAAGCGCATCGTGATCGGATACGTCGCATCCGAATTCAGAAACCACTCGGCCGCGCTCACTCTGTTGCCGGTGCTGCGCCATCATGATCACACAAGGTTCGAGATCATCTGCTATTCCTGCTGGCCGTTGCCGGATGAGATGACCGAACGATTCAAGCCTCTGGCGGACGTCTGGGTCGACGCCGGGCAGCTTTCGGACGACGAGCTGGCTGACCGTATCCAGGCGGATAAGGTCGATATCCTGATCGACGTATCGGGGCATACGACCGGCAACCGACTTCATGTTTTTGCTCGCAAGCCCGCGCCGATCCAGGTCACGGGTTTCGGGCACGCCACCGGGACCGGCCTTCAGACCATGGATTACGTGCTCGCGGATCCGGTCTTCATTCCGCAATCGGCCCGACATCTGCTGGTCGAGAAGGTTCACGATCTGCCATGTCTGATCACCATTGAACCCGTGCTGGACGTGCCGCGGTCGGAGCTGCCCATGCTCCGCAACGGCTACGTGACCTTCGGCGTGTTCAACCGCATCTACAAGATATCGGACGAAGCCATCCGGGTGTGGGCAAAGGTGATGCGCGAGGTGAGCGGATCGAAAATCATCATCAAGCACGGACTGCTCGACGATCCCTTGCTGCGCGACAGTCTGGTCGCACGGTTCGTGGCGCAGGGCATCGCCGCAGAGAATATCACCTGCATGGGCTCGACCTCGCGCCACGAGCATCTGCTGGCCTTCGCGAATGTCGACATTTCGCTCGACACGTTCCCGCAAAATGGCGGCATCAGCACCTGGGAATCGCTTTATGCGGGCGTTCCGGTCGTCGCCAAGCTCGGCAACGGCGCCTCCTCGCGTGCCGGCGGCTCGATCGTGGCTGCCGTCGGCCTCGGCGATTGGGTCGCCGAGGATGATGAAGGTTATGCCGCGATCGCGTGCAAATATGCGGCGCAGCCGGCCTATCTGGCGAAGCTGCGGGCGGAATTGCCGGCCCAGATCGCAGCTTCGCCCGCCGGCAATATCGAGATCTATACGCAGAAGGTCGAGGCAGGATATCGCCAGTTCTGGCGCGACTATTGTGCCGCGGCCTCGGAACGCGGCGACGTCGTGTAGACGCTGAGGACCGGAAAATCGCGGGGGCGATGCTGGTCCAGTGACCGGCGGGTCGGGCCTGCGAATCAGCTAGACTCGGTCCGGGCGATCTTCCGGAGAGCAACCTTGCAGAGCAGCGGCGCCGGCGCGCGCGCATTTCAGAACGCGCGATTGCAGAAGAAATTGAAGAAGCAGGCGGACGCCGTCATCGCTGCCGCGGCGAGCGCCTATGGCCAGGGCCGATACGCGGAAACCGAGGCGCTCTGCCGTCAGATCCTGCAAGCTGTTCCCGATCATTTCGACGCCACGCACTTGCTCGGCCTGTGTGCGCAGAACGGCCGGCGCCTCGAGGAGGCGCAGCGGCTGCTCGAGCGCGCGATTGCGCTCGATCCTCGTTCGCACGAAGCCCATAGCCATCTCGGGACCGTGCATTTTGATCTCAGGAAGTTCGAGGATGCGCGCCGGTGCCAGGAGAGGGCGATCGCGCTGAAGCCGAACTTTCCGCAGGGGCTGACCAATCTCGGCAATACGCTGCTCCACCTCAATCTCGCGGAGCAGGCGATCGAACTGTACGATCGCGCCATCAAGCTGAAGCCGGACCATGCCGATGCACTCTGCAATCGCGGCCTGGCAGAGCTGGCGCTGCGCCAATTTGACCGCGCCAAACAGAGCTTCGAGCGCGCCCTGGTGTTTCAGCCGCGTCAAGCGGAAGCGCTCATCGGCAAGGGCGTGGTCGATATCGAGCTCAAGCACTACGATGAAGCGGAGGCCGCGCTCGCAGCGGCGCTCGCGATGAGGCCTCATTCGGCCAAGGCCCTGGCGCACCGCGGACGGCTCAATTTCGAGCTATCGCGGTTGGAACGGGCGGCTGCGGATTTCGATGCAGCGCTCGCGCTTTCGCCCAAGCTGGAGGTCGCCTTGCAGGGGAAGGCGCAAGTCAGCATCCAGCTGGGGAACACGGCCGAGGCGCTTGCGGCCGTCAAGATACTGCTCGCGGAAAATCCGCGCTCCGCGATCGCGATGACGCTGCTGAGCGCCTGTTTCGCCAATCAGGGCGAGATCGCATCCACCATCGCACATCTCGACACCGCCCTGGCGATGGCGCCTGATAATGCGGACCTGATCGCCCGCAAGATTTTCTTTCTGGACTTTCTCTCCGACGCCGATTTCGCGGTCCAGCAGGCCGCGCGCAAACATTGGTGGGACGCGATCGGAGCCAAGTTGCTGCGAAGGACGTTGGCGCCGCGCCAGCTCGATCCGGAAAGGCGGATCGTGATCGGATATGTCGCTGCCGAGTTCTGGTATCACTCGGCGGCGTTCGCCCTTCTGCCGGTGCTGCGCCATCATGATCACACGAACTTCGAGATCGTCTGCTATTCATGCTCGCCGCGACGCGACGAGATGACTGCCGAATTCAACTCGTTTGCGGACATCTGGGTCGATGCCTGGCAGCTTTCGGACGACGAGCTGGCCGACCGCATCCAGGCGGACAAGATCGATATCCTTATCGACGTGTCAGGGCATTCATCGGGTAACAGGCTTCCTGTCTTCGCACGGAAGCCGGCGCCGATCCAGGTCACGGGTTTTGGTCATGCCACCGGGACAGGTCTTCAGACCATGGACCACGTGCTCGCGGATCCTATCTTCATTCCGCAATCGGCGCGGCATCTGCTGGCCGAAAAGGTCTATGATTTGCCGTGCCTGATCACGATCGATCCCATCGGGGATGTGCCGCCTTCGGAGCTTCCCATGCTCCGCAACGGCTATGTGACCTTCGGCGTATTCAACCGCATCTACAAGATCTCGGACGAGGCCATCCGGGTGTGGGCGAAGGTGATGCGCGCGGTGAGCGGATCGAAGATCATCATCAAACATACCCTGCTGGACGATCCCTTGTTGCGCGACAGCCTGGTCGGGCGATTCGTGGCGCAGGGCATTGCCGAGGAGAACTTGATCTGCATGGGCTCGTCCCCGCGCGCCGAGCATCTGCGGGCCTTTGCGAATGTCGACATTTCGCTCGATACGTTTCCGCAAAATGGCGGCATCAGCACCTGGGAATCGCTCTATGCCGGCGTTCCGGTCGTGGCCAAGCTCGGCAACGGCGCCTCGTCGCGCGCCGGCGGCTCGATCGTGGCTGCCGTTGGCCTCAACGATTGGGTCGCGGAGGATGACGAGGGATATGCCGCGATCGCGTGCACATATGCGGCGCAGCCAGCTCATCTGGCGAAGCTGCGTGCGGAATTGCCGGCCCGGATCGCAGCTTCGCCCGCCGGGAATGTCGAAATCTACACGCGGAAGGTCGAGGCGGCATATCGCCAGTTCTGGCGCGACTATTGTGCCGCGGACTCGGAGCGCGGCGAAGTCGCATAATCGGGCCGAAACGCGGGCGCCTCGTGGGCAAGCGTCCCGGACGTGAGCCTTCCCGCGACGATCACACGAACGGCGGCTTGATGTTGCTGCGCTTCTCCAGCCACTCCGGCACCGGCAGGTTCTTGGCGCGCATGAAGTCCGCGTTGAACAGCTTCGAGAGATAGCGGCTGCCGGAATCGCACAGCACGGTGACGATGGTTTTGCCGGGCCCGAGCTGCCTTGCAAGTCGCATCGCGCCGACGACATTGATGCCCGTCGAGCCGCCGAGGCACAGGCCTTCGTGCTGGAGCAGATCATAGATCGCTGTGACGGCTTCGGCATCGGGAATCAGATAGGCGTCATCGACCTTGGCGGTCTCGACGATCGCAGTCGCGCGGTTGAGGCCGATGCCCTCGGTGATCGAGCCGCCGGGCGTCGCCTTGGGATCGCCGGTCCTGAAATATTCGTACATGCCGGCGCCATGCGGATCGGCGCAGGCGATGCGGACGTTCTTGCTCTTTTCCTTGAGATAGCGGCTGACGCCGGCCAGCGTGCCGCCGCTGCCGACCGAGCAGACGAAGCCGTCGACCTTGCCGCTGGTCTGCTCCCAGATCTCGGGCCCCGTCGATTCGTAGTGGGCCTTCGCGTTGTCGAGGTTATTCCACTGATCGGCGAACAGCACGCCATTCGGCTCGGTCTTGCGCAGCTCGTCGGCGAGCCTGCGGCCGACATGCTGGTAGTTGTTGGGGTTGGCATAGGGCAGGGCCGGCACCTCGATCAGCTCGGCACCACACAGCTTCAGGAAATCCTTCTTCTCCTGGCTCTGCGTCTCCGGGATCACGATCAAGGTGCGGTAGCCGCGCGCGCTCGCCACGACCGCAAGCCCGATGCCGGTATTGCCGGCGGTCGCTTCCACCACGAGACCGCCGGGCTTGAGCTCGCCACGCTTCTCCGCCTCCAGGATCATCCATTTGCCGGCGCGGTCCTTGACCGACTGGCCCGGATTCATGAACTCGGCCTTGCCGAGAATGGTGCATCCGGTCAGTTCCGAGGCGCGCTTCAGCTTGATCAGCTGGGTGTTGCCGATGGCTTCGACAACGTCGTTGCGAATGGTCATGTCGGGGGAAATCACTGCCAGAGGGTTTTGATCAGGTTTGGCCAGAACCTAGTGCTTGGGAGGCCAAAGGGAAAGGCTTTTGCGTTGCGGCGAACCCTACCGAAACGCCCGTCCAAACAGCGATATGGTTGAGAGGCGGGACCGGCGATGATGCGCTCGGCCGCGAGGCGGGATATCGTAGGACGAAATGGTCGAACTCCGTTAGGACCCGACACGATAACGCTGGTGATGAGCGGTCTTGCGACCATTTCTTGCCACAGCGTTTGGGAGGTCGAAAAGTCTATCGGCAGGATGGACGGCTTCGTTTTCGGCAAATTGACGGTCTTCCGGGGCGGCCCAGATGGCGCAACTGAGCTGAAGCCGCCTGGCGCGGTTGGATTGAAGGGGGCTCAGCGGCCGGTGTGGCAGCAAGATCACATGAAATCTTAGTAAGCTTGCTCACGTTTCCAGATGTTACGTAGTAAGAGAAGTCCCTGCGAGACAGGCATTTTTTACATTTTTGTCAGTTCGCTCCCGCCTCGTTGGCACGGGCATCTCGCAACTGCGGCACTGTCCCGCCGTTCCGCGCCCGGCTAGTATGATTCTTAGGTTCCGCAGAAAGCATCATAGCTGTGAACGCGTTATCCAAAGCCTCCCGACTGTCCCGCCGCGAATCGGCTAATCCGGCTGCACGGCGGCGGCTCGATCTGCCCGACGGGGGGTGGATGTGACACAGCAAGTTCCAGCGATCGCCTCGCGGCGGTCTCTCGGTTCTGCATTCCGGACGCTGCGCGCGGCGCGATGGATTGCGGTGTTGTGCCTCGCCGCCGGTTCGGGCGCTTGCGTGCTGACCCAGGATCTCCCCGATCCCGCGCTCGACGTACCCACGCAATACAAATATGCCGGCAAACGCGATGCGCCGCCATCGCTGGATTGGTGGCGTGGCTTCCGCTCTGCGGAGCTGACCCAGCTGATGGAGGAGGCGCAGACCGTCAACCTCGACATCGCCGCCGCGGTCGCGCGCATCGTCCAAGCCGACGCCCAGGCACGGCAGGCAGGCGCGGCGCTGCTGCCGAGCGTGTCGATGGCCGGATCGGAAACCTACTCGCGCACCTCGGGCTCGAGCGCCTCGGGCCTGTCCATCGGCGGACGCGAGGTCGTCAACTATTCGGCCTCGCTGAGCGCGAGCTACCAGCTCGACTTCTGGGGCCAGAATCGCGACGCGCTGCAAACGGCGGAGGAAACGGCCAACGCCAATCGCTTCGATCGCGACACGGTCGCGCTGACTACGCTCGCCGCCGTCGCCAACGCCTATTTCCAGGTGCTGGCCTCGCAGGATCGCATCAGGACCTCACAGCGCAATATCGCGAGCGCGCAGCGCATCCTCGATGCGGTCAAGGAACGGCGCAGGGCCGGCACCGGCACCGATCTCGACGTTGCCCAGCAGGAGAGCGTGCTCGCGAACCAGAGGGCCTTGGTGCCGCCGTTGCGCCAGACACTCGACCAGAACGCCAACGCGCTGGCTGTTCTGGTATCACGCCCGCCGGAGAGCGTGCGCGTGCTCGGCGGCTCCCTGGATCGGATCGCGATCCCGCGCGTGACGCCCGGCCTGCCGTCCGAGCTCCTGACGCAGCGACCGGACATCCGCCGCCAGGAAGCCCAGCTCGCCTCGGCGACCGCGAACATCGGCAACGCCCGCGCGCAGTTCTTTCCGACCATCCAGCTCACCGGCAATGGCGGCTATCAGAGCTCGGCGCTGGTCTCGCTGTTCCAGCCGCATGCCGCCTTCTTCCAGCTCGTCGGCAGCGCGACGCAGCCGATCTTCGACGGCGGCAGGATCCTCGGTAATTTCGAACTCGCGAAGGCCCGGCAGGACGAGCTGCTCCAGACCTACCGCAAGACCATCATCCAGGCCTTTGCCGATGTCGACAATGCGCTGTTCTCGATCAAGCAAACCACGATCAAGCTGCAATTGCAGCGCGACGTCGTCGCCGCCTCGCGCCGGGCTTTCGATCTCTCCGAACAGCAATTGCGCGCCGGCACTGCCGACATCGTGACCGTGCTCAACACCCAACTGACCCTGTTCCAGGCGGAAGACGCGCTGTCGCAGGCCCAACTCGCACGGCTCCTCGCCATCGTCAGCCTGTACCAGGCGCTCGGCGGCGGTTGGGAGCCGAGGATGGAGAAACCGGTCAATGCTCTTTAAGCCGGAGACGAAGCAAGACGCGAAGGAGGGGACGGCGAAAAGATCGCGCGGCCGCGGCTTCGTCATGACCCTGATCACGCTCGCGATCCTCGGCGGGCTCGGTTATCTCGGCTGGACCGTTGCGCATCAGGAGCAGGCCAACAACCGCAACCAGCGGCCGGATCTGCCGGTGCCCGTGCTGGCGGCGAGCCCACGCATCCAGGACGTGCCGGTTTATCTCGACGGCGTCGGCGCGATTCGCGCGCTCAATACCGTGACCGTCCGCTCGCAGGTCGACGGCAAGCTGATCGCCGTCAACTTCACGGAGGGCCAGGACGTCAGGAAGGGCGACGTGCTCGGCGAGATCGATCCGGCGATTTACCAGGCGCAGTACGACCAGGCGGTGGCCAAGAAGGCGCAGGATCAGGCTCAGCTCGCCAACCAGCGCATCGATCTCGCGCGCTACGAGCAGCTCGCAGCGACCAATGCCGGCTCCAAGCAGCAGGCCGACACCCAGCGCGCGCTGGTGGCGCAGACCGAGGCGCTGATCAAGGCCGACCAGGCCGCGATCGACAATGCCGCGGCAACTCTCAGCTACACCAAGATCGTGGCGCCGATCTCGGGCCGCGCCGGCCTGCGCCAGGTCGACCAGGGCAACATCATCCACGCCTCCGATACCACGGGTCTTGTGGTGATCACGCAATTGCAGCCGATCGCGGTGTGGTTCAGCCTGCCGCAGCAGCAGATCATGCGCGTCAACGCGGCCGCCGCAAAGGGCACGCTGGCGGTCGACGTGTTCGGCAATGACGGCATTACGGTGATCGACACCGGCAAGCTCACCGGCATCGACAACCAGGTCGACCAGACCACCGGCACGCTCAAGCTCAAGGCCGAATTTCCCAACGCCAATTACCAGCTCTGGCCGGGCCAGTTCGTCAATGTCCGTCTCAAGGTCGAGACCTTGACGCAGGCGCTGGTGGTGCCGACCTCTGCGGTGCAGCGCGGCCCGGTCGGGACCTTCAGCTACGTCATCGGCGAGGACAATATCGTCTCGGCCAAGCCCGTGACGGTGACGCAGCAGAACGAGCATGACGCGGTGATCGCCAGCGGCCTCTCGCCGAGCGACAAGGTCATCACCACGGGCTTTGCCAATTTGTCCGACGGCTCCAAGGTGATCGTGGGCCGCGACGACCAGACCCCATCGGCCGATCTTGCCCCGCGCAAGCGCTCGCGCGCGCCGGACGGGCAGAAAAAGGATGGTGCCAAAGAAGTTCAGAAGGACGGGCAGGGCAAGGACGGTGAGTTCCGTGCCAAGCGCAAGAGCAGCGAAGGCGATCAGAAGGGGCAGACTGGGCCGGCGCCGGGGCCGGGGGCATCGGGAAGTGGAGCCAAGCAGCCATGATCCCGACAACAGCCGCTTGACGCGGCAGGCATAACCCATGGGTGTCTCCGAACCCTTCATCCGGCGGCCGATCGCGACCTCGCTGCTCGGCATTGCGCTCTTGATCGGCGGGCTGCTCGGATATTTCGCGCTTCCGGTCTCGGCGCTGCCGCAGGTCGATTTCCCGACCGTGCAGGTGACGACGCAGCTGCCGGGCGCGAGTCCGGACGTGATCGCCTCGCTGATCACCGCACCGCTGGAGCGGCAGCTCGGCCAGATCCCCTCGCTGTCGGCGATGAACTCGACGAGTTCGTTCGGCGTCAGCCAGATCTCGCTCCAGTTCGACCTCAACCGCGATATCGACGGTGCGACGCAGGACGTGCAGGCCGCGATCAACGCGGCGGCCGGCGTGCTGCCCAGGACGCTGCCTTACCCGCCGACCTACGCCAAGGTGAACCCGGCGGATGCGCCGGTGATGACGCTGGCGCTGCGCTCCGACACGATCTCGCTGCGCGCGATGAGCGACATCGCGGACACCATTCTGGCGCAACGTTTGAGCCAGATTTCAGGGGTCGGGCGCGTCTCGGTGCTCGGTGGACTGAAACCGGCCGTGCGCATCCAAGCCGATTTGGCACGCCTCGCAGCCTATGGCATCGCCATGGAGGATCTGCGCACCGCGATCGCCAATGCCAATGTCTCGGGGCCGAAGGGCTCGCTCGACGGCGCGCAGCAATCCTATCTCATCGCGGCCAACGACCAGATCGCCGCCGCTGACGCCTACAAGCCTGTCGTTATCGCCTATCGCAACGGCTCGCCCGTCACCATCGGCGATGTCGCTCAGATCGTCGACGGCCTCGAGAACGACCGCACCGGCGGCTGGTACCAAGGCACGCCGGCCGTCATCATCGACATCCAGCGCCAGCCCGGGGCCAACGTCATCGACGTCGTCAGCCAGATCCGCGCAGAGATCCCGAAGCTGCAGCGGGCGATTCCGGCCGCTGTGAACCTCACCATCGTGTCTGACCGCACCGTCACCATCCGCGCCTCGGTGCGCGACGTGCAGTTCACGCTGGTCCTTGCCGTCGTGCTGGTGACGCTGGTGGTGCTGCTGTTCCTGCGCTCGCTGCGTGCCACGCTGATTGCCGGCGTCGCGCTGCCGCTGTCGCTGATCACGAGCTTCGGCATCATGTATTTTGCCGGGTTCAGCCTCGACAATCTGTCGCTGATGGCGCTCACGATCGGCACCGGCTTCGTCGTCGACGATGCCATCGTCATGATCGAGAACATCGTTCGCCACATGGAGAATGGCGAGAGCGCGATGGAAGCCTCGCTGAAAGGCGCCAGCGAGATCGGCTTCACCGTGATCTCGCTGACGGTGTCGCTGATCGCGGTGTTCATCCCGCTGCTGTTCATGTCCGGCCTCGTCGGGCGCATGTTCCGCGAGTTCGCGCTGACACTGACGATCGCGGTCGTGACCTCGGCCGTGGTCTCGCTGACGCTGACGCCGATGATGTGCTCGCGCTTGCTTAAGCACGCCCATGAGGAGCTGGCGGTGCCGGGCCTCGCCGCGATCAGCCGCTTCATCGACCGCACCGTCGACTTTTACCATCGCACGCTGCTCTGGGTGCTGGAGCGCCAGCGCGCTACGCTGGTCGTGACCTTCGCCACGCTGGTCGCAACTCTCGTTCTCTATGTCGTCGCCCCCAAGGGCTTCCTGCCGCTCCAGGACACCGCCTCGATCACGGCGGTGACGGAGGCGGGGCCGGACGTCTCCTTCGCCGAGATGCAGAAGCGGCAGACCGAGGCCGCCGACGCCATCAAGGCCGATCCTGACGTAACAGGCGTGGTCTCGGTGATCGGTGCCGGCTCGGTCAACCCGACCACCAATGTCGGGCGCCTCGTCATGACGCTCAAGCCGCGCGGCGAGCGGAGCGACGATGTCGGCGTGGTCGTGAGCCGGCTGAAGGAGCGCGTCGCCGGCATCCCCGGCATGACCGTCTATTTCCAGCCGGTGCAGGACGTGCAGATCTCGACCCAGTCGAGCCGCTCGCAATACCAGTACACGCTGACCGGCACCGATGCGGCGCTGGTGTCGGAATGGGCGCGCAGGCTCGTCGCCGAGATGCGGCGCGATCCCCTGTTCCGCGACGTCTCCTCCGAGGCGCAGGAGGGCGGCCTGCGGGCGCAGCTCGAGGTCGACCGCACCCGCGCCGGTCAGCTCGGCGTCAGCCTGCAAGGCATCACCGACACGCTGAACGATGCCTTCGCGCAGCGGCAGATCTCGACGATCTACGGCCAGGCCAACCAGTACCGCGTGGTGCTGGAGGCGCTGCCGATGTATCAGCGCGATCCCTCGATCCTCTCCAAGCTCTATCTGCCGGGCGCCGCGAGCAGCGTCGCCGGCACGCCGAGCGCCCAGGTGCCGCTCTCGGCTGTGGCGACGCTGAAGCGCACCACGGCGCCGCTCGCGATCTCGCACCAGGCGCAGTTCCCCTCCGTGTCGCTCAGCTTCAACCTCGCACCGGGCGCGGCCCTCGGCGATGCCGTCGAAGCCGTGAAAGCGATCGAGAGCCGGATCGGCATGCCGGGCAGCATCGTCGGCGTCTATGCCGGTGACGCCGCCGAGTTCGCCAAGGCGCTGGCCGGCCAGCCATGGCTGCTGCTCGCCGCCGTGATCACGATCTACATCGTGTTAGGGGTGCTCTACGAGAGCTACATCCACCCGATCACGATCCTGTCGACGCTGCCCTCGGCCGGCGTCGGCGCGATCCTGGCACTGGTGCTGTGTGGGCAGGACCTGTCGGTGATCGGACTGATCGGCATCATCCTCTTGATGGGCATCGTCAAGAAGAACGCGATCATGATGATCGACTTCGCGCTGGAGGCCGAGCGCGGGCAGGGGATGTCGCCCGACGGAGCGATCGTGCAGGCGTGTCTGTTGCGCTTCCGTCCCATCATGATGACGACGCTGGCGGCGCTGTTCGGCGCGCTGCCGCTGGCGATCGAGAGCGGCACCGGCGCCGAGCTGCGCTTTCCGCTCGGCATCTCCATCATCGGCGGCCTGCTGCTGAGCCAGCTGCTGACGCTCTACACCACGCCCGTGATCTATCTCGCGCTCGATCGCATCAACCGCCGCCTCGAGCAGGCGCTGCCGCCGGCCGAATCCGGTGGTCCGCCGGTCGCCGGCGCGACCGAGGGGATGCAGTGATGGCATCGATCTCGGAGCCCTTCATCCGCCGCCCGGTCGCGACCACGCTGCTGTCGATCGGGTTGTTCCTGCTGGGTGTCGTCGCCTACGAGTTCCTGCCGGTGTCCTCGGTACCGAACGTCGATTTTCCCGCCATCTTCGTCTCCGCGAGCCGCCCTGGCGCCGATCCTTCCGTGATGGCGGCAACGGTCGCCGCGCCGCTGGAGCGGCGCCTGGGTGAGATTGCCGGCATCAATCAGATCACCTCGACCAGTTCGCTCGGCATCAGCAATATTCAGCTGCAATTCAACATTGGCCGCGACATCGATCGCGCCGCACGCGACGTGCAGGCCGCCATCAACGCCTCGCTGGTGGACCTGCCGAGCGATCTGCCGGCGCTGCCGCGCTTCCGCAAGGCCAACACCGCGGGCGCCCCCGTCTACGTGTTGGCGCTGACGTCGAAAACCCTCACCACCAGTGCGATCTATGATGTCGCCGACACCGTGCTGGCGCAACGCATCTCGCAGGTGCCGGGCGTGGGCAACGTCACGATCAGCGGTGCCGATCAACCGGCGGTGCGCATCCAGCTCAATCCGGTCGCGCTGTCGAATGCCGGCATCGCCACCGACGACGTACGGACCGCGATCATCAATGCCAATCCGCTCGGCCCGGTCGGTATCTTCAACGGCGAGCGCCAGAGCGAGACGCTGGCGCTGAACCGCCAGATGCGGACCGCCCAGGAATTCCGCGACATCGTGATCAAGAGCGCGAACGGCAATTTCGTGCGGCTCTCCGACATCGCCGAGATCGAGGATTCCGTCCGCAATGCCCGCTCGATCGCCTGGTTCAACAAGCAGCCGGCGGTGATCATGCAGATCACCAAGCAGGGCGATGCCAACGTCATCGACACTGTCGACCGCGTCAAGGCGCTGATCCCCGAGCTGAAACAATGGATTCCGGCAGGGGTCGAGATTTCGACCCTGGTCGATCGCACCGGCACGATCCGGGCCAGCGTCGAGGACATGCAGTGGACGCTGCTGGCAACGGCCATCCTGGTGATGGTGGTGGTGTTCGTGTTCCTGCGCAGGATCACGCCGACGATCGCGGCCGGCATTTCGGTGCCGCTGGCGCTCGCCGGCACCTGCGCAGGGATGTGGCTCGCCGGTTTCTCGATCGACAATCTCTCGCTGATGGCGCTCGCAATCTCCGTCGGCTTCGTGGTCGACGACGCCATCGTGATGATCGAGAACATGTTCCGCAATCTCGAGCACGGCATGCGGCCTTTCCGAGCAGCGCAGGAGGGAGCGAAGCAGATCGGCTTCACCGTGCTCTCGATCAGCCTGTCGCTGATCGCGGCGTTCACGCCGCTGATCTTCATGGACGGCATCGTCGGCCGCCTGTTGCGCGAATTCTCGCTGACGCTGACCTTTGCGATCGTGGTCTCGACGCTGGTCTCGCTCACGGCCACGCCGATGATCTGCGCCCATTATATCCGGCAGACGACGTCGGGGACGGCCACGCTGTTCGACCGTCTGATCGAGGGATCGCTGTCGCGGATCGTCAATTTCTACGCGCGCAGCTTGCGCACTGTGCTGGAATTCCCGCTGCTGACGCTGCTCGTGTTCTTCGCCACCATCGGGCTGACCGTGACGCTCTACGTCAAGGTGCCCAAGGGCTATTTCCCGACTGACGATTCCGGATTCATCATCGGCGCGACGCGGGCCTCCGCCGACATTTCGTTCCAGTCGATGCTGGGCCTCCAGCAGCAGCTCGCCGACATCGTGATGGCCGATCCGGCCGTCGCCGGCATCGGCTCGGTGCTGGGCGGTGGCGGGCCGGGCCCGGCGACCTCCAACCGCGGCACGATGTTCATCAGCCTGAAGCCGCCGGCCGAGCGGAACCATGTCTCGACCGAGATCGTGATCGATCGCTTGCGGCGCGATCTTTATCGCGTTGCCGGCATCCGTCTCTTCATGTTCGCGGCGCAGGACGTCCGCGCTGGCGGACGGCAGAGCGACTCGAACTACCAATATACGCTGTCGAGCACCGACCTGGATCTGCTGCAGCAATGGGCGCCGATCGTCGCCAAGCGAATGGAGACGGTCGAAGGAATCACCGACGTGTCCGCCGATCGCGATCCCGGCGGATTGCAGCTCACGCTGGCCATCGACCGCCAGAAGGCCTCGCGGCTCGGCGTGCGCGTGCAGGACATCGACAATGCGCTGAACAACGCGTTCGCGCAGCGGCAGATCTCGATCATCTACACCCAGCGAAACCAGTACATGATCGTGCTGGAGACCGATCCGAAATTCCAGGTCGACCCGACCAATCTCGAGCGCATCTATGTGGCGGGCGCCAACGGTGTGCAGGTGCCGTTGTCAGCCGTGGTCCGCGCCCAGCGCGGGCTCGCCTCGCTCGCCGTGTTTCACTCGCAAGGATTCCCCTCGACGACCGTATCCTTCAACACGCTGCCGGACGTGCCGCTCCAGGCCGCGACCCAGAACATCCAGCGTGCGGTCGAGGAGTTGCACATGCCCGAGGGCATCCGCGGCAGCTTCGACGGCAACGCCGGCGATTTCGCCAGGACCAGCGGCCGCCAGCCGCTTCTGATCCTCGGCGCGCTGATCGCGATGTACATCGTGTTAGGGGTGCTCTACGAGAGCCTTGCCCATCCGCTCACGATCATCTCGACGCTGCCCTCGGCCGGGTTAGGTGCGCTGCTCGCCCTGCAGCTGACCAACACGCCTCTGACGGTGATTGCCTTCGTCGGCATCATCCTCTTGATCGGCATCGTCAAGAAGAACGGCATCATGATGGTCGACTTCGCGCTCGACGCCGAGCGCCGGCGCGGGCTGTCCTCGGCGGAGGCGATCTTCGAGGCCTGCCAGGCGCGCTTCCGGCCGATCCTGATGACGACCATGGCGGCGCTGTTCGCCGGCATTCCGCTTGTGGTCGCGACCGGCCCCGGCACGGAGCTGCGCCGCCCGCTCGGCATCACCATCATCGGCGGCCTGTTCGTCTCGCAGATCCTGACCCTCTACACCACGCCCGTGATCTATCTCCTGATCGACCGTCTGCGGCGCCGATCCGAGCCGCGTCCGCTGGCTGCGCCGGCGGAATAGGTTGTTGCAGCGACGCGCGAAGCGTATAGCGGCGACCATGTCGAACCGATCCGAGACGACGGCCGCCGCGCCCGAGGCGATTCCCGAATGCCCGCACTGCCAGAAGCCGATGCCGCTGTGCATCTGCGACAGCGTCACGCCCATTGAAAATCGGCTCTCGCTGCTGATCCTGCAGCACCCGCAGGAGCAGGACAGGGCGCTCGGCACGGCGCGGCTGCTGGCCAGGCATTTCGCCGATGCCACGGTGCGGGTCGGCCTGTCCTGGCCAAGCCTGTCCAAGGCGCTGGGGCGGCCGGTCGAGAATGCCGCGCGCTGGGCCGTGCTCTATCTCGGCTCGGCCCGCGCGGCCGATCTCGAGGCCGAGGGCGAGATCGTGGCGCTGACCCGCAAGGGCGAGGTCGCGGAGAACCAGCGCGCGATCCTCGGCAAGCTCGAAGGCGTCGTGCTGCTCGATGGCACCTGGAGCCAGGCCAAAGCGCTGTGGTGGCGCAATCCCTGGATGCTGAAATGCCAGCGCGTGATCCTCAATCCGGCGCATCCCTCACGCTACGGACGCCTGCGCAAGGAGCCGCGCCGCGACGGGCTCTCGACCATCGAGGCGGCCGCGACGATGCTCGCCGGCCTCGAGCGACGTTCCGACATCGCACAGACACTGCATGGCAGTTTCGAACGGATGCTGGCGCGCTATCGCGAAGTCCAGACCGAGATGCCGGAACTCGCACCCAAGCCGGCGCCCAAGGGCCGCCGGCGCGACTTCCGGCGCGGCAAGCGCGTCTGACTTTGATCCACATCGGCCATCGCCGCCAAAGTCGGACGAAGGCGGTTGCCTAAGCCATTGATCCCCTATATTGGTCCGCGCTTACGGGGCCACGTGGCGGAGTGGTTACGCAACGGTCTGCAAAACCGTGTACACCAGTTCAATTCTGGTCGTGGCCTCCACTACAAGTCTCTGATTTTCCAGGAAAAATGCAAGTTTGCCACAGTGGGCGGCGGAAGCTTGCAGGGCCGCGCCTACCGGGTTTGCCCGGGGCTTGGCGGAAACTGGTGATTCAGGCCGATGGCATGGACTTCGCATCTGCGAAGTGACGCATGCCCCATCAACCGAGCGCTGGAGAGCACGTGGGCGAAATCGTCCGATTTGTTCCAAAATCCGAGCTGGAGCGGGCCCGTCTCATTCGTGAGGCGCGCGCGATCTATGACAGCATCTTTCCGCCGGCTGTCCCCGAGCGGGCGCCGCAGGACGGCGAGGAACGCGTCAAGAATTGATCGTGGTTGCGCCGCCGGCGCATCCGTTCACGGCGAGGCGGGCCTCAGCAGGCCGCGTACCAGCCGTCGGGGAAGGGCAGGAGGGGCCAGGCGCCCTCGTTGTCGTTGGCGGCCTTCAGAGTTTCCTTGGGCGTTGCGCCATACGACCACGAACGGGGCACGAATTCCTCCTCCGGCGCGGGCGCGAAGTCCTCAAAGACCATGGCGTCCCGGACAGCATCCAGCAGTAAGTTGAATTCGGCTTCGCTCATCACACCCTCGCAGAACGCGGATGGCGCAATGTCGCAAAGCCGGTTTGTTTCCGGATTGACCGGATCGTTCGCATTTTAACGATGCGGCGATCGGGACCCGATTGGTTAGCGATTCCTGAAAAAAATCCCCCGTAAACCCTACGTCCCGCCACGGCGCAGCCGGTGTGAAAGAGATCACATTCCCCGCGGATTATTCCTCCTACCTCTTCGCTCCATGCCGGCCAAATGCAGGCCGGGGTGGGTAGAAGCGGGAGACTGGTCATGAAGGCGAGGTTCTTGCGGTTTGCGGGCGTGAAAAGCCGGGCGCGTGGCGCCTCGACCGTCGGGCTGTTCCTGACGCTGTTTGCCTCCACCGTTCATGCCCAGGGAACAGCGGAGCAGCGGCGGGGCTGCACCCCCGACGTCTACCGGCTCTGCGCCGGCGATATCCCCAACGTCTGCGCCATTACCGCGTGCCTGCGACCCAACCGGTCGAGCCTCAGCGAGGCCCGCCGTTCCGAGTGCGACCAGGCTGGTGGCTGAGCTGCCCCCGCTGTGGGTTTGTGCGCAGCAAGCGCATCGCACGGGCTCGCGAATCCGCCATGGTCAGCCTGTGGATATGCTGCGGACAAGACTGTGGAGGAGTGCTTGATCTGCTGTGGATGGCTGTCGTGGATGCTTCTTTTCGGCGTCCCACGGCTCGTGGTCCACGAACACATTTTGTGCAGTCGTTTGCCCAAATGCCGGGCGCGCTCCGTCCAATTTTTTGTACGCCCGCGGACAAGCTTTTCGCGGCGCGCTCCCGCCGACCTTGCCGGCACCAGCCTCGAAGGGCTCGACCATCCCGTGTTGGAGACCGATCACGCCTGGTCGTTCTACGGCTTCACCTATCGGAACTATCTCGCGGCGCTCGGCGCAGACGCGCAAACCACAATCACAGCAGTCTCGACCGTGCGCTGCGCGACACGTTCCGAAAACTCCGCCGCTTCCTGATGACCGTGCATCGCCTCAGCAAGGACGAGGCGATCTGATATCGGCCGCCGTCGATTTCGGCGAATCCGGACCCTTCACGGCATAAGCCGTCAAACCACTGCGCAGGGGAAGGCCGGTTGTTCAGGCTTCACCTGTATGCCGCTGTGCAAATTCTTGTCGCCAACTTTCGCACAGTGGACCGTGGGTGCCCGGCCGGAACCCGGTCTTCCCTGCGCCCTCTGACATTGGGGGTGTCACGACGGAGCAAAGCTCGGGCGAGACAAGCCGCGAGGATGCGAAGGTGTGTCTGCGAGTTGAGACGCGAGTTACTGGACGCGACGATGCTTGCTCGTCATTGCTGTCGATGTTCAATAATTCGCTGATTGGATCGCGGTGGTCTTGGAAGCGGCGAAAGCCTTGGGAGTTTGTCCTGCCAAGGCCTGATGGGGTCTGTGGTTGTTGTAGTAGACGAGGTA
>NZ_RDQF01000031.1 GCF_004114425.1 Bradyrhizobium vignae
TTCGAGTTCGTCTTCCCATCCCGGCATGGTCAGCCCTCCAAGAGCCGACCACCCATGAATCATTGAAAAATTGATTCGGGAATCCTATAAAACGCGCCAAAATCAACAATCTGCCAAAGTAGTGCTAGGGTCCAGACTCAATTGGCCCACCAGATTATGAAAGCGGCGATGTTGACGGCGGCTTCGAAGTTGCGTGCCAGCTTGTCGTATCTGGTAGCGATACGGCGCCAATCCTTGAGCCTGCAGAACATGCGCTCGATCAGGTTACGCAGCTTATAGGCCTCGGTGTCGAACGGATGCGTTCGCTTTCGCGTTGGATTGTTCGGGATGACCGGGATGGTCCCGCGTTGGCGTAGGAAGAGCCGAAAGCCGTCGCTGTCGTAGGCGGCATCGGCCGCGCATAAGCGCGCCGCTGGCAGGCCGGAAAGAAGCGGTAGAACGAGGCGAAGATCGCCGCGTTGTCCGGGCGTTATCTCGACGGCGAGCGGCCGGCCCTGGCTGTCGACAACGGCGTGGATTTTGGTCGTGCGCCCGCCGCGCGAGCGCCCGATCGCCTGTTCCTCCGCCCCCCTTTTCCGCCCGAAGCCGAGCGATGAGCCTTTGCCGTGGTGCTGTCGATCATGTGGATGTCATTGGGGCTTGCCGTGACCAAGGCGCGAAACAGCTTCTGCCAGATGCCGCGCGCGGACCATCGATGAAAGCGGTTATAGATCGTCGTCGGCGGCCCGTAGCAGGACGGGCAATCCTGCCAGCGGCAGCCGGCCCTCAGCACATGTATGATCCCGCTGATGACGCGGCGATCATCGACCCGGCGTGCCCCAGGACGGTTTTTCGGAAGCAATGGATCGATCGCCGCCCACTGCCCATCGCTCAACCAAAACTCGTTCGCCATTATCAAGCTCCTTGCAGAGCTTGAATCTGATTTGCACCCAAGCCTCAATACCCTGATTGGGTTTGGACCCTAGAGCGTTTCACATTTCGACGGAAACATATGTCCGGCGATTGCGAAGTAGTTGCTGCATTCGCGAGGTTGGATTGTTGTGACGAAATCGCCGAGATATCCGATGCGGATCCAGTGCTTGATCTTGTACGGGCGCGCTCGTAGCGAGAAAGCGTTCTCCGCGTGGATTAGCGAAGCAGCATTCGCCGCCGGCCTTCCCCCGAAGTCTTCACCAGATGGCGTGCGCAAGGCCGCATATCGGCGTTTGGCCCAGGCCGGATGCAGCGCCCTGGAAATCATGTCTATCACCGGCCATACGGATATCCGCGAGATTGAACGATACTGTCGCGAAGCCGCGCGCAAGAAGCTTGCCGTTGCCGCCATGACCAAGCTCGAAGTCGGATTTGACATCCGATTGCCTAACCCGCCCGACGAGTTAGGCAATAGTGAGGATAACTCATTGAAATCATTGCTGGCAGATGAGCGACCCGAGACATAGGTGACAAAACGTACCGGACACATGGGTTACACTTTCCGCTTTTGTTCTGCGGGAGGTGTGGATGCCGTGGAAAGCGAGTTCGGTCATGGAAGAGCGCCTTCGCTTTGTCGCCCGGCTTCTCGATGGGGAAGCCATGAGCGAGGTCTGCCGGGAGTTCGGCATCTCCCGCAAGACCGGCTACAAGATTTTCGATCGCTACAAGGAGCACGGGCTCGAGGCGCTGAGCGACCGCTGCAGGCGGCCGATACGCTACGCCAACCAGTTGCCGGCTCAGATCGAGACCCTGATTGTCCAGCTCAAAGCCGACAAGCCACATTGGGGTGCGCGCAAGATCCGCGAGCTGCTGGTGCGCCGACTCGATGGCGACATCAAGGTTCCGGCCAAAAGCACCATTCATGCGGTGCTCGATCGCCACGGCCTGGTCAAGCGCAGCGGCGGGCCGCGCCACCGCGCGCGCGGCACGCCACTGTCCCAGGGCACGCTCCCCAATGATCTGTGGTGCGCCGACTTCAAGGGCGAGTTCAAGCTCGGGAATGGCCGCTACTGCTTTCCCTTGACCGTCACCGACCATGCCTCACGCTTTCTGCTGCTCTGCGAAGCCCTCGATTCCACCCGTGAGGAGCCGGCCATGACAGCCTTTGAGCGGCTGTTCCGCGAGCGCGGCCTGCCGCTTGCCATCCGCTCCGACAATGGCGTGCCCTTTGCCAGTCCCAATGCCTTGTTCAACCTCTCAAAGCTGTCGGTGTGGTGGCTCAGGCTGGGTATCGCGATCGAGCGCATCAAGCCAGGTCATCCGCAGCAGAACGGCCGGCACGAGCGCATGCATCTCACGCTCAAAAAGGAGGCCACCAGGCCACCGGGGTTCAACAGCCTGCAACAGCAGGAACGCTTCGAGGCCTTCCGGGGCGAGTTCAACATCGAGCGCTGGCATGAGGCGCTCAACATGAAGTGCCCCGCCGAACTCTACACAGCCTCACCGCGTCCCTATAGCGGCCTGCCGGAGCTGACCTATCCCTTCCACGATCGCGACGTACTCGTCACCAATTGCGGGCGCCTCTGCCTGCATCGCAAGAAGATCAACATCTCTGCTGTGCTGGCGGGTCAAAAGCTTGGAATCAAAGAGGTCGATGACGGCATTTGGCTCGTCAGCTTCATGCACTACGATCTCGGATACTTCGACCTCGAGCAGAGGACCTTACAACCGCTCGACAACCCATTCGGCCCGAAGCCCGTCACCCATGTCTCAGCTACAACGTCGGCGCCCTGAGAAAGACGCGCTTGTCTGCATTCTTGGCATGGTCGGCCCTTGCTTGGCCGCGCTGAGCCGTCATCCCCCGAAGCCCGCAGGGGCGCGGCCTTCGCCGCGCGGGGTTGACGGCGAAAGCGCCGGCCGAGCAATAATGGCCATGCCAAGAATGCGTCACACCATATCGGATCAATCGGATGCGTTCGATGCAGTCTGCATCGACCCTGGAGAAATGACCTTGCAACCCCTCGACAACCCGCTCGGCACGAGGTTGTCACCTATGTCTTAGGTACGATCTGTTACCCATGTCTTCGGTCTGGACAAGAAACAGTTTGGCGATCCCGGCAGAACCGACACACCGACCTCGATCAATCACTTAGGCTGGCTCACCAGCCTATAGAGAGCAATTGCAATCTAAGTGGAATATCCGACACTGGCTCACCAGCCAGTCGATGCCAGGAGATCAACATCTACTTGGTCCCGGTGAACCGTCACGGCCGCTACCGAGCCGAACTAGCTGATGGCAGTGTGCTCTGCCTAAGCAGGCAACCCTTCCTAGACGCGGCGCGGGCGCTGATCTCGGCTGGCTTTACCCCCGATTCGGTGCTGATAGGCTGGCGAAGGGACGCCACCACGTGGGCCCTTAGAGGCAGGCTTGGAGAAGCCGCCAAGCTGACGGTGGACGAGACCAAGACCTGCTTCGCTCGCTGGAAGGCCTTTTCTTCGTCGGCGGTCTGCCCACTGGTGCGTTTTTCCAGGGGGGGGCCGCTGCATACCTACCCGGGGATGCTGCAAACTCTCCTGTGGGACCACCGAGCGATGCGGACCGGCCAAACATAAGACGACGCGCTCGCACGGATGATGCGAGGGCGCCTTTCGCTTACTGAGAGAGCAGCTGCGGGTTTTAATAGTGCCGGAACTCTTTCGACTAAAAGTCGCGAGGAGCAGCCTGCCTGCCCGAAGAAAAGGCCCCCAAGCGCTGATGGAATCCAACGCGCGGGCCTTTCTGAGGAATGGATAATCGCTCGCTTGATGCACGTGGTCGATCTCTCCATCCGCGGCTTACCAAAATTCGACTCGAATGGCGTTCCCACCGGTTTGTACAAGCCAGATCTGAAAGCGGCTATTAGCGGCATCAGGCTCGCTGCCCACATTGGCGGTCTCTTGGTTCAGAAACTTGAGGTCGGCGGACCAGGCGTATTTGAACAAATGACCGATGCGGAATTGGGTGGTGCGTTGCTTGGCGAATGCAGAGCCCTAGGTCTGTCGGAAAGATCCTTGGCAGAGCTTCGGAAAGCGATAGAACGCGATTGATACGACGTGGCGATGATGCCAAGCGTCAGCTGAAGGTCGAACGCTTCGATGAGAGCTTGCAGCGCGGGTGAAACGTCGATGTCAGTGTCGATGGCATCGCCGACATCGTAGGTCGCAGCTCTGGATCAGCGCTCAATCGGCGCATAGCGGTCGAGCTGAAGGATCGGTCCCTCCTGGCGTCCAGCTATTTTTCGAGCTAGTGAAAATCAGCGAAAGTGTTGAAAATAAGGGCGTTCTCGATTGTCGCCGGGAGACGGAAGGCGCGTCGGAAACTCGCCGGGCCCTATTAGGCCCTAGTTCAGTTCACAGCTTGATGGCGCGCGGTCTGTGTGGTGCCGAGCCCTGCTGCCCGACGCAATCTTCGCTAGTCCTGTAGACAATGAATTAGGCGGACCGCCTCCACTAGGCCCGAGGCGTACTCAGCAACTGCCACAGGTAATCGGGAGCGTCCGACGGCGGGGGTGCTGCAGACACCATGACAAGAACAAAGAACATTGCCGCGCCGAAGTGGCGTCCGCAGGGGTCTGCGGACACTACCCGTCTTTCCTCACCAAGGAGCCAGTTCCTGCTGCTCCGGCAGAGTCCTCAGTGACCGTTTTTTTATTAGACCGACCAGCGCCAGACGTCCTGGCACGTTTGAGAAAATCAACAGGGTTGCTATACTGTTCGTAAATACGAACGGCTTGATCACCCCAGCCCTTTTCCCGCAATTTTCTCGGGTCTAGACTCCCAACCCGGTCGGCGCTCTCCTCCGGCTCAAAGCCTACCGCGCCACCGCCAAGTTTCACAACGCGCATAGAAGCATCCTTCAAGTAGCCCAGCGCCCACTTATACAACGGGGAACACTAGGGCAAGTTTCCATCTTTGAATTGTGACAAAGATCACGCTGACGAATCATTAATGAATCAGCGCAGCCATCTCATCAAAACCACCTTTAGGCATTAAGAACCTTCGTTGGGTTTTATCCAACCCTTTTTATCCAACTCTTAAGGCTTCAAGAATGGCTAATGCGTGTACCTGTACGGCCGAGCGGAGTTCTCTCCGCAGGTCCTCAGCCGCTTCGACATCAGGCTCAGCTAGCGTCGCTATCTGTCGGGACTCGGCTGCTGATCCGAAAGATACCGCACCGATAGTTGCCCAAGGCGGCGGACGACGATGGTCTTGATAAGTAGGATGGTACAACGGAAGGGCCACAACACACGCCATTTCGACATCGTCGGCATCGGTTTCGTACGGATGGTGGACTGGCTTGACCAGCGATTCGCCTGCCCAAGACTGGCCCCACGCGATCATCCGTCGTTGCTGAAACGCCGCCCCTGCAATCCCTTTTCCCGAGGTTACTGCGAAGTTAGAGGGTAGTTTGGAGGCCGACCAAGAGCGGTAGCTCAAGGCGGGACGCAACGCGCCCAGCGTATGATCATAAGCAAATATCACCACTACCCACTTTTCTCGAGTGTTGCGAAGTCGGAACAGCCTCTTGAGAACGCCCAAGAGCACGTCAAACTCTTCTGCCGCTTTCGCGTCGGCGACCGGGTCATGCGTCAGAAGAAGGTTCTGAAATCGGCGAGTCTCGCTTGCGATGCCACGGATCGGCTTGTCCGAGGGAAGCTTCCATCGAATCTCATAAACATAGCCAACCATTGGACGCTCAACTTCTAAGCGCCATGTCCTCGTCGACGCCTTGTACTGCAAGCGCTCCTCATCCAACGTTCCAATGTCGACTACGGGAGGCGAAGTGCCGGCCTTCACGTCACCCCATTTGTTCACTTCGTAGTCAGGAAAAGAAGCAGGCCGAAGACAGCGAATGTAAGGCTCAACGCCGTTCAGGCTCTCGGGAAGTTTTACACTGAGGCGCAAACATTTAGTCGGAAACAACACGCGCAGCCCAATCCACTCCTCTTCCCATTCTGTCTTCTTGTCTTTCTTTAAGCGAGCCTTCTCTTCGGCTTCCCATTTGGTCATCTTGATGGAGTTGGAGCACGCGTACCGAAACCCGTAACTGGTCGCGTCGCCATTGCGGCGCAGGCCATCACCGAATTTGACCCAGCAGTACTTGACGTTCTCTTTGTCGGGGATATCTGTAGCGCGCTCAACTTCAACGCCCCGTCGGTGAGTGGCCTCATCAGGCGTCAAGGATTCCTCTACAAAGCTTCCATCCGCTGGAATTTGGATCGCGACTAGCCGCTGCCGATACGGGTCAATATCGCCCCCATGCAGCCGCAGCTCCTCAACCGAGTGATCGACCCACAAGTCGCCATTTTCTGTGACCTCGAATGCAGAGGCGCGGACGTCACATCGGATTGGATGACGTTCCAAAGCGCGAGCGAAAGCTCTCCGCTTCACCGCCGAGATCGGCTCCTTGTATCGACGGACATCGCGATTTCGCTCGTCTGCTGGGTTTGGTGCCCGTGCTCCTCCGTAAAACACGGTTTTGACTGTTACACGTCCGCTATCCTCGATCGTGATTAGATTAAACGAATTCCCGATAGGGTTGGACGTCTCCATGGCTGCACTCCCCGCAGCTACGACGGCCATCGAATAACTATCATTGTCGCCAGTGCCGAGGTCAACACGGGCGAATTGAGCCTGATGCCAATGTCCGTGCAAAACTAAATCGAAACTGTGATCGGCGAGGACGTTCAGGACGGCTCCCGCATTCCGCAGAACCATCATGGGCTCCGTATTTCCTTTGCGTCCAGGAGCGAAAGCGATGGGGAGCACATGGTGGTGGACTACTGCGATCCGCGCTAGATAGGTCGTGGCACCGAACTTTTTGAGATCCGCTGCAAGTCCGATCAGTTGGCCCTCGTCCACAACTCCGGTCGCGAAATCTGGACTACCTCCAGTGGGGTTCGAATCAAGAAGCGCCAGCAACACTGCACACTGCCGGGGCCTAAAGACGTCTGCCTTTTGAGCAGGCGCATCTGCAATTGCGCCAGTAAATTCCTTCCGAGGTTCTCCTAAAAGGATCTGCCGGAGCATCGGGAACCGCCCCTCCGCGACGGCTGGCTGGTCACGACAGAGTAGGTTGAAGCCAGGCTCGTGGCCAAGTTCTTTCGCCAGCAT
The DNA here is from genome assembly GCF_004114425.1 of Bradyrhizobium vignae. Lineage (GTDB taxonomy): Bacteria > Pseudomonadota > Alphaproteobacteria > Rhizobiales > Xanthobacteraceae > Bradyrhizobium > Bradyrhizobium vignae. The sequence continues at coordinate 7,066 of NZ_RDQF01000031.1, forward strand.
GGCTTCGGCTTCGCTAGTATCGGTCTGAAAAATCCGCTCAAACCAATTCAACCGCTTCAAGACCCCCGTTGAAAGACCGGACTCGAAAACATCATGATTGCCTGCAATCACGACGAGTTCTGCAGCCCTGCCGGCCCTCGAGCGCGCATGCGATTTCTGGGATAGATCTCGAAGGGCGCACTTTGCCGCTAACAGATGAACAGGTGATGGATGATCAACTAAGTCACCTGAAACTATGATCAAGTCAGGTTCAAAAGCGATAACGCTGTCTTCGACGGCCCTCCACGTATTGACGTCAAACCTGGCCCCGAAATGCAAATCGGACAAATGCGCTATCTGGATCATTGGAAGCTCGGACACTTTAGTCCACGGCGAGAATCTGCACCGGACGGGTAAGGCACTGCTCAAGAAAAATGGCTTGACCGCTAACTTAGCACTAGCCGAGGAAAGGCTAGCGAGTGACCTTAGGATGCCGCAAAATGAGCGCACTAGCAAGAGTTGCTCGTAACGCCGGCGGAGCCTGGAAAGCCAATTGCGACTAGCTGTCGCGGTGTTGATATCGCGCTAGACCGTCTCCTCGGGATCGGATTTGAAGGTCGCGCCAGTTGCTCCCGTCCATTCTCCGCGTTAGGCGCCCGAACGATCGCTTTGCGCGGGGCTTCTCCAACAGACCACATCGGCTCGTCGGCCGCGGTTTGACCGGAAGCAGTCACGCTGGACGAAGCCGGGGTGAGCGTCCGGGACGGGCGCCATGCATAGACGGCCCATCTGTCCGCAGGAGTCAATTCCGCGAAATTGAGAAACCGAACTTGCGATGTCTGTGGGGTGCAAGCTCTGACTGATGGAATCTCAACTTGCAAGATCCGACGCAATACACGGTCATCGATGGCGGCGCGCGAACCGCACTCTCGTTGGACGCAAGATTCGATTACGACGAGGTGGTTTTCCGCTTCACCTGGCGCGTCGACGGCAGGGGCATCTGTGCGAGCCCAATCACTCCTTACAGCGGTGCCTCGACAAGCTCGCCCTTCGTCGCGCTAGTCGGCCAAAACGTTTGCGATTGCTACATAGCGCGAACAGGCGTCAGCGTGAACCAATGGTCGGCATTTTGCGCGGTAATTAGACCGGTATTGGCGCCCTCGAGCGAGACCGGAGCTAACGCAAATTTGGAGGCGGAGAAGGTAAAAACTCCGGGGCAAGTTCACAGACCATCTCGTCCCGCTGAGGCCTCTTACGCAGATGGCCTCGAACTTTGACCAAAGACCCGTTTCGCAGCTCGCCATTTTCCTCTAGTCGCACAAACGACTCCGCCGGAATGATGCAAGTGACCTGCTTTCCTCGAGATGAACGATAAACAAAGGTCTTGCTCGGAGAATTTACTATTTCCACCCTTCCAAAATCCGTAACGGCCTGTCTCTCGATACGTTTGAATGCGCGGTGCAGCTTAGTGCCTGTTTGTTCGTTCACCAGGACTGATAGAACACCGTGCGCGCCGCGCGCGCTGAAGGCGACCGCATCAAGCAGATTTTGATCGGAGGGAATGATGTGTTGGATGTTATCCAACAATGCGAAACGCTCCTCGGCGAGTGCGTCAGAGACGTTCCCGCTGTTTGCGGCGGCTACCAATTCTTTTGCCTCTTCAAAGAATGTGCTTCGTTGTTCCGTGAAAGAGACTTGAGCTTCTTCCAGAGATACGGCATCGGCTGTTCTTTGACGAAGCCTAGCGTTATTAATCAAAGGCGGATCCAGGCTGACGATCAGGCTTCCGGCCACTGCTCTGGCAGGGAAGTCGAAAGTCCCGCTCTTTGCGCCGGCCATAAAGACGGGACTTAATAGACGTCTCGCAGCTTCGTACGAATTATCGATAAGAGCCTTCAGCATGAAAAAGGGAATGCTTTTCTTCGATATCTGATCCCCCGTGAACGAAATGGAAAAGTATGCATTCGCCTCTTCCAGGCTATCAGGCGCATATTCCATGTATGCAAATAGCGGAACATTTCGCTGGGGAAGTAGCTTCTCTGGAAAATCCTCCTGCCGGCAGGACCAATAGCGTTGGACTTCCAGCGCAGCACTCAAATCGACAACCCACATGTTCGGTCGATTAAGGGCTCCACGGACCGATAGGGCTCCCTCTCTCAATGCATCAATTGCCTCGCCATTCGTCTCGACAACGGCGTAATAATGGGAGTTTCCCCGCTTACCAACATGATGAAACAAGGCTTCGAAGGGTCCGAAGCTGGCGGTGAATGTTAGCGGCCCGTCGAATTCATAAAGCACGTCCTCGGGTTCGATGGGCTCCGTCGTCCAAGGCAAAGAGGCTGGTTCGCTGACAGACCACATCACGCAGGTCCTAAAGGATCATCGTCCAGCTGCGGAACGTCGGGTTCGAGTGCGAGTTCAAACGAGCCGCTCACGTCCAGACCGTGGACCTTCCAAAAAGTCGCATGCTGCGGCTGGTTTCTCGAAGGGGTCGTGAGCACCTCGCCGGCTGTCGCATCAAGTGTTGCGACCACGATATAACTGTTGCGAAAACGATCATAGATCTTCCGCCCATGTTCGACAGCTTCCATCGTCTCCCATACGGAGCAGCCCCAATGCTTGCAGCTTGTGGGCTTAGCACCGGGTGTCCCAAGCTCAACACTCGATAGAAAGTCTTCTTGGGTCGGAGGGAAACTCTCTACCGCTCGATATATGGTCCCCACTGGGGTCGCTCCATCTAGAGGGCAGTTCTGCGGAAAATCGGGATGATAAGCGTACGGCATGGCTCCCCAAAATAATCTTTAAGGAGCCATAGCCGAGAATCATTTCTTCTTGCAACCAGAAGGAGGTCTTACGAGGTGCGCGAGCAGCTCAAGTGCGGCATCGAGTTGGTTCAATTTAGGTACACCTATTTAGAACCAGTCCGCATGCCGGTTCACTAAATAAGGTTGAAGAATCAAAATGAACCGATATGGTGCGAACCATCCAAAGCAGACTAAAGGGGGGGTTATGTTCGTACGAGCCTATCTCCGCGCCAGCACTGGCCAGCAGGATGCTGCGCGTGCCCGCGATCAGCTCAAAACTTTCGCGGCAGAACGCGGCCTCAAAATTGCGGCTTGGTACCTTGAGAATGAGAGCGGCGCCAAATTGGCGCGTCCAGAGTTGTTTCGACTGCTTGCAGACTCTGAGGCCGGCGACATTCTGCTCGTCGAGCAAGTCGACCGCCTCTCTCGTTTGACCGCAACGGATTGGGAGCGGCTCAAGGTCGAGCTCACCTCCCGCTGCGTGCGGGTGGTCGCGCTGGACCTGCCGACTTCGTGGATGATGGCGACCACTTGCGGCGACGAGTTCACCGGCCGGATGTTTGAGGCCATCAACGGCATGCTGCTCGACATGCTGGCGGCGGTCGCGCGGAAGGACTACGAGGACCGTCGCCGCAGGCAGGCGCAGGGGCAAGCCAAGGCGAGAGCTGAGGGGCGCTACAAGGGCCGTCCAGAGGACACTGATCGCAATGCTGGGATCGCCAGCATGCTGGCAGCAGGGGCCTCCTGGGACTCGATACAGAGTGCTGCGGGCTGCAGTCGGGCTACGATCGCGAAGATCGCTAAGCGGCTCAAGGTTGCTGCGTGATTGCGTGCCCGACGCAGGCCACATCGTCGAAGCCCAGCGGCCCTGATAACGACGGTCGTCGCGCCCCGCGTCAAATTCATCACCTCAAAACTCGCAGATCATTGCCACCTCTGCGCGAAATGTGCTGTGTTTCTCGTTTGGCGCCGCTGCGTCGTGGCAAGACTTGCAGGTAGGCCTTTGACTGAGCTTGAGAATCTGAAATCAAACAGCTCCATTCGCGGTGTCCTCCCGAATGGGATCGTGACCGTCGTGAACGTCCAGTGGTTTGGATCGGACGCGGTCGAGCTGACCTACAAGGACGCGTCGGGCAAGGTCGGCAATGAGTTGCTCTACCGAGATCGGGAAGCGGACCTCGAAATCGTCGGGGAAGGGCGGCCCTGGAGCTTCGATGGTGACGGAGCACTGTTCCGGCTGGTGGACGAGGCCCAACGCATCCACCTAGCTCATCTGTTCGACCCGGTGCTGGCCGTCCACACCTCCGTCGTCGAGCCGCTGCCGCACCAGATCACGGCTGTCTACGAGAGCATGTTGCCTCGCCAGCCGTTGCGTTTCCTGCTTGCCGACGATCCGGGCGCCGGCAAGACCATTATGGCCGGGCTCCTCATCAAGGAGTTGATCGCCCGCGGCGACTTGCAGCGCTGTCTGGTCGTCTGCCCGGGGAGCCTGGCGGAGCAGTGGCAGGACGAGCTGTATCGCCGCTTCAACCTACCGTTCGACATCCTGACCAATGACAAGCTGGAGGCGGCGCGAACCGGCAACTGGTTCCTGGAAACCAATCTAGCCATCGCTCGCCTGGACAAGCTCGCCCGCAACGAGGACGTCCAGCTCAAGCTGCAAGCGCCCGATTGCGGTTGGGACCTAGTTGTGGTCGACGAGGCGCACAAGCTCTCGGCCACTTTCTTTGGCGGGGAAGTAAAATACACCAAACGCTATCGACTCGGGCAACTCCTCTCGCAGCTTACGCGGCATTTCCTTCTCATGACGGCGACGCCGCACAACGGCAAGGAAGAAGACTTCCAGCTCTTCATGGCGCTTCTCGATGGTGATCGCTTCGAGGGCAAGTTCCGCGACGGCGTGCATGTGGCTGACGTCTCGGACCTGATGCGGCGCATGGTGAAGGAGAACCTTTTGAAGTTCGACGCGACGCCGCTGTTCCCTGAGCGCGTCGCCTACACCGTCCCCTACAAGCTCTCCGAGGCAGAGGCCGCGCTCTACAAGGCGGTCACCGACTATGTCCGGGAGGAGTTCAATCGCGCGGAGGCGCTGGAGAACGACAAGCGTGCTGGAACGGTCGGGTTCGCGCTGACTGTTCTTCAGCGTCGCCTAGCCTCATCCCCAGAGGCTATCTACCGGTCGCTCCGCCGCCGACGCGAACGGCTCGAAGGCCGCCTGCGCGAGCTGGAAGTCTTGCATCGCGGCGGTCAGGTCGCGGTGTTTGATACTCGGACGCCGCTACTAGATCGTGAAGACGTGGAAGATCTCGACGACGCGCCAGACGCCGAGCTTAAAGAGGCCGAGGAACAGGTCCTTGACCAGGCCACGGCGGCGCGCACGATCGAGGAGCTGCGCTTCGAGATAGAAACGCTGAAGCGCCTCGAAGCGCTGGCACTGTCAATTCGGCGAAGTGGGGAAGACAAGAAATGGCGCGAGCTGGCTACGTTGCTCGGCGAAATCTTCACCCCAGCCTCTATCAGTAATCACCTTGCGGAGGAGGTTGTCCATGACGACATGGCGTCTGGCGTAAGGTCGGCGATGAGAACCTTCTCGACATAGACTTGGCCTATCTGCAGTACCGCATGGGTACATCGATGCGGTCGATTTCTTCGATGAACTCCAGCGCGAAATGAGAAAATTCGCTTGATATCTGCGGTGGCCGGCAGAAATTGGCGAATTTTCCTCTTCATGACGAGGTAAGTTTCAATTGTGGACGGTGCCCGGTCGAAGGGCCCGGGTCCGGATAAAGGCTCGGAATGAGCTCACACCGCCGCAGCTTTTTTCTATCGATGCCGAGCAGCTAGGCTGCTTCGGGTGCTGCACACCAGGGTTTCTGACTCCGGAGTTGCAGAAGATGAAGGCGTGGGATCGTCGCGAACGCTTTAAGTCTCTCCCAGGAGCGACAACTGGAAGTGATCGGGCATCTCGGCATTTCGGCTCGCTTCGATCGGGGTCCGTGAGAGTGACCAAAGTTGGTCCTCTCCAAAGCGTCAACGCGGCACGGTGTGTGTTCCCAGCCGATCGCCGCATTTGCCAGAATTTCGACGCAAGGTCGCGAGGAAAGCGGCTCGCAGGACTGAGGAGCTGGCTCAGATTCGACCTTGTACGAACCCTACCCAAAGACACACGGTCCGCAACATGGATGACGCGATACTCATGTTATGCGCCGCCGAATCTTCGCGCCGCCCTCAAATTCGGCGGCCCCTTCGAGCCCTCATCGACAATCCCTTTCACCGTTTGCCGATAGTTGGTGACAACACTCCGCCCAAGATTGCGATAAGAGGATTTTACTAGTTTGTTCTGATTGGAATTAAGCGAGTCCTGTTGTGAGCACTTTCCAATTCATCCATACCGGCGACATACATCTGGACAGCCCCCTGAGAGGCCTGAGCGGACAGGAGGGGCCAGCGGCCGAGCGTATTCGAACGGCGACCCGAACTGCCTTTGAGGACCTCATTACTCAGGCAATCGATAGACAGGCGGCTTTCGTGGTCATCGCCGGAGACCTCTACGACGGCGATTGGCGCGATTTTCACACCGGCCTGTTTTTCGTTCGGCAGATGGGTCGTTTGCGAGGGGCGGAAATCCCCGCCTTCGTGTTGCACGGCAATCATGACGCCGAAAGCCAAATCACCAAGCGGCTGACGCTTCCCGACAATGTTGAGGTGTTTAGCTCTCGAAAGCCTCAAACTTTCAAGCTCGATGATTGCCGCGTCGCCCTTCACGGTCAAAGCTTCCGCCTGCAGACCACGACGGAAAATCTGGCGGCAGCCTATCCCGCGCCGATCAAAGGCTATTTCAACATCGGCGTGCTGCATACTGCACTCGGCGGAACGGGTGGTTCTCACGAGAACTACGCCCCTTGCACGCTCGAAGAGTTGGTCAACAAGGGGTACGACTATTGGGCGCTCGCGCACGTGCATCAGGGCGGCGTACTGCATCGAAATCCGCACGTGGTGTTCTGCGGCAATCTACAGGGGCGCCACATCCGCGAAGCCGGCCCGAAATCGGCGCAGCTCGTTACGGTCCAAGACGGAGCGATCGAAGGCGCTGAGCTGCTCCAAACGGATGTCGTGCGGTGGATGCATGTCGATGTACCGGTCAGTGGTAGCGCGCGGTTCGGGGATGTTGTAGATCAAATCAAACGCTCGATCGACGAGGCGGCCAAGAACGCAGAAGGCCGACTGCTGGCTTGTCGCATCAAACTAACTGGCCCGACGGCTCTTCACGCCGAACTGATGGCGTCTGCGCCGCAATTGTTGGCTGAAGCGAGGGCCGCAGCACTGGCTCTTGGCGAAGAGGTTGCATGGATCGAACGTGTGATCAATGCGACCGTGCCTGCGACGACAGTATCTAACCAGTCAGAGGGCAGCGCGATCAACGATCTCAAAGTCCTACTAGCTCAGGCTGCGGGGGATTCCGACCTCCAGGCAGAAATCGCGAACGATCTGGGCGACCTTGTCCGCAGGCTTCCTCACGAGGCGGCGCTTGATATTGACGATTTTCTTCTCGAAGCGGTGATCGCGAAACAATACTCGGTTGTGATTGAGCAGGCTGGCGAATATCTGAGCGCACGTCTGACTGCGGAAAGGCGTTGATCCGTGCGTATTCGTTCTCTTGACCTGATCCGTTACGGACATTTCACCGGCACGACGCTTCATTTTCCGTCAGGCGAACCTGACTTTCATGTCGTGTACGGCGAGAATGAGGCTGGAAAGTCGACGACGATGTCGGCGATTGAAGATCTACTCTTCGGTATTCCCGGGCAATCATCCCGTAATTTCCTGCATGAGAATGCGGCGCTGCGTATCGGCGCCGCCCTAGAACGCGACGGCGCGCTGCTTTCGGTCCGGCGTCGCAAGGGCAACAAGGACACGCTTCTCGGTCCGGACGATCTGCCGCTTGCGGCTGGCGATGGCATGCTTGCTCCTTTGCTCGGCGGGATGGACCGCGCGTTTTTCTGCCGGATGTTCTGTCTTGACCATGAGCGCCTGCGGGCTGGCGGGCGGGATATCACCCAGGCCAAGGATGATATCGGCGCGGCATTGTTCGCCGCCGGGGCCGGCGTGTCAGGTCTCCGCGATCGGCTGGGTGCGATGCAGGCAGAGGCGGATGGGCTCTGGGCCAGCCGCAAGGCGGGACACCGAAAATACTACCAAGCGGAAGACCGCCTTAAAGAGGCTGATGCGGCGTTGCGTCAACACACGGTGAGCGTAAACAAATGGCAGGAATTGAAATCCGCATTTGAAGAGGCGCGCGGCCTTTGCAATCAGATCGAGAAGGAAATCGAAGAGCACGTTTCCGAACTTGCGAAGATTTCTCGAGTCCGGCGCGTATACCGCGGTGTGCGTCGGCTTCAAGAGCTTGAAACCGAGATAGTGGACCTCGGCGCGGTGGTCGAATTACCTCCCGACGCGGCTAGCCAATTTGAGGAGGCCTCGGGCGATAACGCTGCTGCAGAAGTGCGTATAAGCGCATTCCGCGAACAGATCGCAACAATCGGCACGGAAATTTCCGGACTTGTGGTTGACGATGGCGTTCTGCTCCACCAAACGGAGATTGAACGACTTTCGAAGCGCAGCATACAACTCTCTTCGGGCCGGGCGGACTTACCGAAGCGGCGGGTCGAACTCGCCGCAGCGGAAGAAGTCCTGAAGCGCGCGGCGATTGAACTGGGGTGGACAGGGTCCGTCGCCGACCTCGTCGAGAGAATTCCGCCACGGGCCAAGGTTGCAGCAGTCCGCGGACTGTTAACATCGCGTGGCAGCCGATTTGCCGCCGTTGATAGCGCTGAAGCGGCGCTAGAGGATGCCAGCGAAAAACTCGCCGATATCCAGGCACGGATTGAAGCGCTCGGAGCGCAGAAAGACCTTTCGGTGCTGGCTGGGGTCGTTGAGTCCATTCGTGCTTTTGGCGATCTCGATGCGCGTCTCCTGAGTATCCGTCAAGAGCATCAGGATGCCGATAGATCATGTCAGCGGCAAATGGCTGATATGAATCCGCCTATCGTGAGTGAAACGAGTTTGCAGGCCTTGAAAAGCCCGGCGGAAGAGGCGGTAAGGGCGCATCGCGATGCTGTCCGCGAGCTTCAGGCGCGTATTCAGCGCCAGCAAGCTGTGACGCGTGAGCTGACGCGTACAGTCGAAAACAATCGAAAGTCTTATGCTCGTCTTGTGTCAGATGAAAGAATTGTCGGGGTTGAGGAGTTGAAGAAACTGCGCGAACGGCGAGATGCCGGATGGTCTATCATCAGGCGCAGACATGTCGACAAGATCATGGTGCCAGAATCGGAGGAGCTCGCTTTTACAAGCGGCGAGCCGCTGCTCAATGCCTATATGAAGGCCATCGAAGACGCCGACACCGCGGCGGACCGTCGCTTTCAGAATGCGCAGTCGACGGCTGCGGCCATGGTGCTGGCGCGGCAAATCGCTGACGAGCAAGACGTCCTTGAATCCGCCAAGCAGGAGCTTTTTTCGTTCGCCGAAGAGCAGAAAGCGTTGGCCGAGGCTTGGGCGATCCTGTGGAACCAGGTTACCGATGACCCGCGTTCTCCGGACGAAATGCTGGATTGGCTCGATGCGAGGGCTGGCGTGCTCGATCAAATCGCAAAGCGTGACGCCGCGCTTCATGCAGCGTCCTCGCTCCAGCAGCAAATTGCAAAAGCCAAGCAACAGCTCGCCAGCTTGATGGCGGACACGGCAATCGCAGCCTCGGCAGATATACTGCCGCTGAACGGAATTCTTGGGGCTGCCGAAGCGCGCCTGCGCACGGAGGAGGGCAACACACAAAAGAGGAATGAACTCGCGCTCGAGGAACGGAAGGTCGCAACAGAAGTCGAACGCAGGCGCGTGGCTGTTGAAAACGCTGCGAAAGAGCGTGATGTCTGGAACGCGCAATGGAAGGAGGCCCTGAGGGGTCTCAATCTGTTACCCGAAGCCCCGCTTGAGACCGTTCAAGAGCAAATCGAAGCAATCGATCAGATGCGGGAGACGTCTGCCAAGATCGCGGATTTGAAACACGAGCGCATTGGAAAGATCGAGCGGGACATCACGGCGTTTACGGAGGATGTCGAAAAGCTCGTAAATGCGATCGCGCCACGGTTTTCCGGGCAGAATGCAGATGAAGCAATCCTCCAACTCCATGCTCAATTGAATGCGGCGAGGCAGACTGTCGTCTCCCGCGACGAAAAAGCTGAGGCGATGCGGGGCCTCCAGAAGAAATTGGAAGAATGCGACAAGTCCAGGACGGACGCCGCGGCCGTAATAGATGGCCTCAAAAGCGCCGCAGCCGTCGATTCGATCGACAGATTGCGAGCGGCTATTCTTCAGTCCGATCTACAACGCGCGCTTCGGGATGAGCGATCGCGCTTGCGGACCACGCTTGAGGCTGATGGCGATGGGCTTGGTGTCGAACAACTCGCCGAGGAATGTCGCAGCGCCGATCCCGATCAAACAACGGCTCGGGAGCAAACGCTAAAGGCAATACTCAAAGATGTCAGGGAACGCCAGCTGATCGCAATTCAGAGTCGAAATGATACTGAGCGTTTGTTCGAAGCCGTCGGCGGCGACGCCGCTGCGGCCAAAGCTGCTGGTGATCGTCAGCTGGCTTTGGCCGAGATGAAGGAGGTGGCGGCGCAGTATGCGCGCGTTCGCTCCGCAACCATCATCCTGAGGTGGGCGATCGAGCGGTTTAGGCGCGAAAAGCAGGCACCATTGCTCAAACGGGCAGGGGAGCTGTTCTCTATTCTGACCGGCGGCTCGTTCCAACGCCTTACGCTCGAATACGACGAAAAAGATCTGCCACATCTGGCGGGCGTGCGTGGGGACGGTGGAGCGGTGCCCGTATCAGGTCTCAGCGAAGGCGCTGCCGATCAGCTCTTTTTCGCGCTGCGCATTGCTGCCGTTGAAGAGTATCTGATGCATGCTGCGCCGGTGCCATTTATCGCCGATGATCTTTTCATCAATTATGACGATGCGCGCGCCTCGGCCGGTTTCAGGGTGTTGCAACTGCTTGCGGAGAAAACGCAGGTGCTTTTCTTCACCCATCACCAGCACCTGCTTGATGTGGCGTCTACTGCGTTTGGCAGGAGTGTTTCGACGGCAACGCTTGAGCCGCGCCCACATCAAATGAAGAATGTTGCTTAGATGGATTACAGAATGCATGTCTCGACATCATTTTCGCTAAGTTCAAACGCAGTCCGCGACGCGGAGTTTGCGTCGATATGCTTCTCGGACTTCCTTTGGGGAAGATCAATCCCGGAAAGTTCACGGTCCTGCAGGCCCTTCGTCGCCGCGACACCAAGCGTAACCTGATCGGCTAAGGGCTAATTTCAGATTTAGCGAGGACGCAATCCTCGCCGAAATTGTTCCATTCACTCAATCTCATGGGGATGACGACGGCTGTAGTGGATACAGTCCGCGTTGGCCGGGAAGGGACTGTATGGCGGCCAAGAGCGCGCCGGAGATGGCGCAGGAATTCGCGCAGGCGGCGCTTAGCGCCACGCCGGTGATCATTCTAGGCAGCGGCGCCTCGGCTGCACACGGTGTGCCCGGCATGGGCGGCTTGGCGTTGCAGCTTTCCGCTATCAAGCCTCCCACGAGCTGGACGGCAGACGAGAGGAGCGAATGGGATAAGTTCGTCGCGCGGCTTGCGGCCGGCAATGATCTCGAAAGCGCCCTCCAGGCCGTGCGCCCCACGGAACGTCAGACCCAGTTCATCGCCACCGAGACCCGCGCTGTCCTGCTGCCGCACGATCTTCGCGTCCTCCAGACGCTTGTGGCGGATCGGCGCGCGCTACCCCTTTCGCGGCTGTACCGCCATCTCTTCGACAGCACGCACAAGACCGTCCATGTCGTCACGCCTAACTATGACCGGCTTGCCGAATATGCCGCGGATGCCGTCGACGTAAGCACGTTCACCGGCTTCAACTACGGTTATCTGCAATCGCGCGCCCGCGATTCGAACACGCGCGTTTTCGTTAATCGGCAGGTGACCCGTACCGTTGCCGTCTGGAAAGTGCATGGCTCTCTCGACTGGTTCCAGGATTCCGCTGGCCAGATCATCGGCGTTCGCGGAATGCCCGAAGTGCCGGCCGGATACTCGCCGCTGATGATCACGCCGGGCATCGATAAATACCGGCTGACACATGGCGAGCCGTTCCGAACGATCTTGGGCTGCAGCGACGCCGCGCTGGAGAACGCCCGCGCCTATTTCTGCGTTGGTTATGGCTTTAACGACGAACACCTTCAGACCAAGCTGATCGAGCGTTGCGACCGCGATTCCGTCCCGCTTGTGGTGATTACCAAAGAGCTGACCACGTCCGCCCGGACCTTCCTGGGCGGCGGACGCTGCCGGCGCTACCTCGCAATCGAGGAGGGGACGATGGGCGCGCGCGCCTACATGCACGACGTGCCCAACGGGTTCGACGTAGATCAACCGATCTGGCGGCTCGACCGCTTCCTCAATGAGATGACAGGAGTTTCCGCGTGAGCATTCTGAATTTTGCGGACGGAGAAGCGCTGGGCCGCGTCCAATCGGTCGACACGACCACGGTGATCGTCCACGTCGATGATGTCGAGGCGCTGCGGGCGCTGCAGGTGAACCGGCTGGTTGCGCTCCAGAGCAGCCTTGCCGGCCATAAGTTAATTGGTGTGATCCAAAAGATCATCCGTACCGCGCTCGGTGAAGCGAAGATCGCCGATGTCGAGCTAGGCGAGGCCGCGCATCCCGAAGTCAATCTGGTTCGGATTATGTTGATCGGCACGCTGCTCGATCGGGACGGACCGCGCGCCAATGTCTTCCGGCGCACGCTTGAGACCGTCCCGGAGATTGATGCCTGCTGCTTCGCTCTCGAAGGCGAGCGCCTTACGCGCTTCATGGGGGTGATTTCGGAGGTGACCGGCGGCGCGCAGCGCCTGTCGCTTGGCGCCTATACGCTCGATCCCAACGCTCAGGCGTTCGTCAATGGCAATCGGTTGTTCCAGCGTCATGCGCTCATCGTGGGCAGCACCGGCTCGGGCAAGTCGTGGACGACCGCGCGCCTGCTCGAGCAAATCGCCGAGCTCGACAGCGCCAATGTCATCGTGTTCGACATGCACGGAGAATATGCGTCGATGGCTGGCGACGGTTTCGTCCATCTTCGCGTCGCGGGCCCAAGCGACATCGAAGCGGGGAAGGGGCTGAACGATGGTGTGCTGCATTTGCCCTACTGGCTCATGAGCTACGAGGCGCTTGTCTCGATGTTTGTTGACCGCTCCGATCAGAACGCCCCAAACCAGGCCATGATCATGTCGCGTACCGTCGTCGACGCCAAGACGGGCTTCCTGAAAGCCGGCGGTCATGTCGAGGTGCTCGCCAACTTCACGATCGACAGTCCGGTGCCTTTCAGGATGGAAACCGTGCTAGGCGAGCTCAACCGGCTCAACGCCGAGATGGTACCGGGAGCCAAGGCGGGCACTGAGAAGCAGGGCGATTTCCACGGCAAGCTCAGCCGTCTAATTCAGCGCCTCGAGGGCAAACGCACCGATCGACGCCTGGGCTTCCTATTCCCTGCGTCCGGCGTGGCGGACAGCTATGATTGGCTCGATCGCGCAGTTGAGCTGCTGCTCGGTGGCAGGGCGGCCAAAGGCGGCTACGGTGGCGTCAAGATCATCGACTTCTCTGAAGTTCCATCCGACATTTTGCCGCTGATCGTCGGCATGGTCGCGCGCATGGCCTTCCACGTGCAGCAGTGGAGCACGCAGGGACTTCGCCATCCGGTGGCCCTGTTCTGTGACGAGGCGCATCTTTATATTCCACAGGATCCGACTTCGGGCGCCGCGGAGAATGCGATCGCTACCTTCGAGCGCATCGCCAAGGAGGGGCGGAAATATGGCGTCGGGCTGGTGGTGATCAGCCAGCGCCCCGCCGAAGTGAACCGCACGGTCGCCAGCCAGTGCAACAATCTCATCGCGATGCGGCTAACCAACGGCGACGACCAAGCTGTCGTGCGACGGCTGCTGCCCGACAGCCTCGGCGGCTTCGGCGACCTGCTTCCGGTCCTCGACACGGGCGAAGCACTCGTCGTTGGCGATGCGATTCTACTGCCCACGCGTATCCGCATTGCCAAACCGATAAACGAACCGCTTAGCGGCACGATCCAGTTCTGGGATCGTTGGGCCGACCCAGCGGCTGCGGCGACGCTCGACAAGGCTGTCGAGAGCTGGCGCCGTCAGACGCTTGTCAAATAGTTGCCTTCCGGCAAGCCTCTCGCGCATCACGATGCTGGGCGCGACGCTGCAAAAACTCATCCGGAGGGTGATCCTGCCTGCTTCCCACCATCTTTATGCACTCGTCTTGGCAGTGCGTCCGCTACGTGGTGCTGATGCCGTCCGAGATGGTTGGGGCAAAGGCAAATCTTGGCTGTCTCATCATCAACAGTCAGTACACGTTCCTGATGCCTCAGATGTAGGGCATCATCAGCATCACGATGATCGGACTTGCTCTCAACGCCGTTCTAGAGGCGTTGGAGCGGCGCCTCATGCGGTGAAGGCGCCGGGCACGAATTGAGTGCGGCGGTGGCTGATTGGGCTCCTTCGATGAAGGCCGCCTTGGAAGATGGGACGCGGAGAGCAACTTCTTTCATCAGGCGACACATAGCAAATTTATGATCCCGAGATCTTGGCCGCAACGCCGGCTCGGTCAGAAAAGCCTAACTACGCGCCGCGCCGACTGGCCGCGGATCATTCACTACTCTTGAGACCAGCCAGCGAATTCACACGGCGCTTCGCGCCATCAGCAATCGATATGGCCATCTTCTCCGGAAATCCTTCTGGAAGCGCATTCAGCACCTGATCTATGGCTTTTGCGGCTGTATCGCCGAGCTGCTGGATGACAGCCTTGACTGTTTTGTCGGATAGACCGCAGCTTTTCGCAGTCTGCACGAAATGTCGGCCGAGCACCGTGTGGACGACGTAATGCCGGTTGCTACCGATCGCCATAGCCAGCTTCATTTGGTTTTGGCTGATCTGTCCAGCGTCCAGGCTCGGTTGGGTCGAAATGATATCGTAAAGCGGGGCAAGATGAAAACGTCCGCCCGGCGCCAAATGAATGCTAAAATTCTTCGCATGGCCATCGGTGGCGGCAAGCAGCCAGAACACGATCTGCGCCTTGAAGAAAATGGCCCGGTCGTCCTCAGGCGTATCGCTGCCCTTGAGGAAATCCGAGATTTTGCGGATGCCAGGTCCGCCGTCGGATTCATACTTGCGCGCGGGCGGAACCGATAGTGCTTGGCAGCAGTCTTCCTGCGGCAGCCGCAACAGGCGGCCGTCGCGCGTCCAGGTGCGATCGAACCGCTCGACTGCGAGCACGCGGCGCCCGGCGAAATCGATGATGCTTGATTTGGCGACCGGCAAGCCGAGCGCGGCAACCAGCTCGAGGCACAGATGCTCGTTTTCAACGCTGCTGGTCAGGTCGATTCCGTTCGGCAACTTCCCGATCTGCGGCTTGATGATGTGCGTAGTTGCGGTCGTGCCATGAGGAACGTACCACTTGTCTTTCCAGTAAAGCAGCGCTGTCTTTTCCTGCGCACCGGCCAGAGAAATACGGAAATCCTGGTCGGGGCCGATGCCGAGTGGATTGCTGGCAAGATTGCCGAGAATGGCTGCAATCTCCTGATCGCTGGCAGCACGGCCATCAATAGCGCCGGCGGCTCCGGGCGCGGCACCATCGGGCAGGAACTGCAGCGCACCAATGCAGTCGCGGCCGATGGCGGAAAGCAGGCTGTAGGCGTCGGGGCCGTCAGCATGCGCACGTTCAGCGACGCGTTGGCGAATGTCGTCATTGTCGGGCAGAAGATTGTCAAAGACAGCGACGACTGGATCGCCAATATAACGATCCTCGCGCAGAGGCAGCGACACCGAAACAGGGATGGCATTTTCCCACGCGAGCCACTGCCTGTCGTACTGGAAATCGATTGCGCCGCTGCTCTCGCGTCGCAGCCGGCCGACCAGCCGCGTGTTGAGGTAAACATTGAGCGGCGCCCGGGCAGGACGACGCGCCATCAAAAGAGATCCTCAATCGCTTCAGCCGTTAATTTGGTGCGCGGCCGGATGACGAGCTCGAGGTCGAGCCCGGCCAGCGCATCCATCAGGATGCGTAGCTGCGTTGCAGGTTCGCCGGCCTCGAGCTTCGAGACTGTCGCTTGACGCGCATGCATCTTCTCACCCAGGTCACGCTGGGTAAGCTTCTTCTGCCGCCGGAAGCGTCTGATTCCAGCGCCAACTTGTTGCGGGGTGCGGGCGATCGTATCCATCAAATCACGATACGCGACTGCGTATATGACGTCAATATGCGCGTTCGCGAATATCAACGATTATGCGCGTCCGCGTATATTTACGTTTAATACGCAATTGCGTATGAATGAGAGAATGGATTCGATCGATGATGGAAAAATGCTTTATAGATGTTTGTTCACGTTTTGGCGGAGTGGTAACAAAACTGGTTGTATCTCTCGCGCCAGCAACTCCTTTTATTAGAAGAGTTACACAAATAGATTCAATGATTTGAGGCCGATTGCTCCATATCTAAAGACTAGACACAAACTCCGATCCGACTTTTGGAGCCTCGACAGCGATTGAGCTGGAAAGCTATATTAGAACATACTAAGAACGGATCGATCTTCCGGTTGTATTTTCAAGACCCACTCTCAATAACAATGTTGTCCGGCACATCATGCGTTTAGCGTCGCCATCTCAGCATGAAGTCGGGCCAAGGAGCCGCGTCATTGACCTTGTTCCGCCATTTGCATGACGACGCGTTTTTGGCCTTCTCGCGCGATCACAAGCACCTGTACGCGGCCTGTCTGCTCGACCTCCATGAACGCTTCTTTTCAGGCGCGCCGTCGTTTCCGACCCCCCAGCAGGTCGTCCATGCCATTTATGACGTCATGCGCGCCAACCCGGCCCTTTGGAATGAGGGCGATGATTTTGGCAGCCTGCCGGAAATGATCTCCGCGGGACGCCGCCGGATCCGGAAGGCCGACCTCGCGCTCGCTTGCGAGAAGGGCGACAAGGCGCTCGGCCTTGCCCGACAATTGTACGCCCGACTGCTCGCCTGGGGATGGCTTGAGGAGGAGGAATACGGGCTTCGCGTTACCGTGGACATGGCTATGGGACCACTGCTCGTGATCCAGCGGCTCGCGAGCCTCAACAAGGATCTCTCGCAGCGATTCGGCGGCTTGATCGTGCAAATCCGCCTCAACCTGGAGGCCGTGGAAAAACTGAGGCCCGAGATCACCGACCGCAAACAGCGGGAAGCCGCGCTCGCAGTCCGCGAGGCGCGCAATCAGGCCGACCAGTTCACTAAGAGCCTGCGGGCCATTCTGGCCGACCTGAAGCGCGTCCGACGGACCGTCATGGAGTCGAAAACAGTCGCTACCCGGCTGGAAGCCTTTTTCGAGGAGTTCGTCGACCAGCTTCTGCTGAAGGACTTCGAGTCCATCCTCACCGTCAACCATCCCTACCGCTTCCGCGACGCCATCGTCGATCTCGCGCGGAGGATCTCCTACACCCCGCAAACCATGCAGGTCCTCGCCGAGGAGTACACAGCTTCCAGCATGGCAGCCGACATCGAGGACGGTCGAATGGCCGCGACCGACGACCTGCTGGCCATCGAGAGCATCTTCGATCAGATCGGGGAGATGTTCGATAGGATCGAGGCCTTCCGCAGGCAGCTCGAAGCCCGGGTCCGCAACACGATTAAGTACGCCGAGCGGGGCGGGCAGGGACTCGTCGGCCGGGCCGGCGACCTGGTGCGGCGTCTGGATGCCCTACTGCGGGACGGCAGACACCACAAGGCGACTATCGAATGGAGCATCGAGCCGCTGCGGTCCCCCTGGTCGGAGCACCATCAGGCCCCGGCCAGGCAGCCGCGCCGTCCCGTCGAAGCGAGGGAGCTCGCAGGGCCCCCGTCTGACCCGCTGTACGAACTGCGGAAGAAGCTCCGCCTCGAGTACATCGCTCGCATCGCACCCCGCCCTGAGGATGTCAGACGATTTCTCGAGGGCCAGGTGCCGCCATTCGCGACCAAGGAAGCCCGCTTCATGGAAATCGAGACCGTGGACGACTTTCTCGCCTTCGATTGCGCCCGCCGATATGCGTTAACGGGTGAGGTTCCGGCGCAGGTCGCGGCCGGGTTCGATCTGGAGCCGCGCCCAGACACGCCGCCCCACGACAGCGAATGGCTTCGGTGTGCGAACTTCGTGGTCAGGCGATCCGGCCCCTTCCGGAAAGCAGAGGCAGCCCGTGCTCAGTGAGTTCGAAAACGTCGAGCGCTCCTTCGGCGCGGAAAAGGCAGCCGACCTCCGCAAAGCCCTGCACTTCCTGCTAAGGCGGCAGTTCGTGTTCGCGGGAGATCCCCGGACTGGGACAGTCTACAACACGATCATGGATGGCCGCTTCCGCGACGTGGTCGACGGCTTCTTCGATAGTTGCGGATACCGCGTCCATCGCGATCCGGAGGCGCAGTGGGCCGGCATCGTCGCCATGGACGAGGACGTGCCGCTGCCTCGAATGAAGCTCGACGAAACCATTGTTGTCCTGGTGCTGGCGGCATACTGGCAACAGGAGGTCAACGTCGGAGCGGTCGAGGACCGGGCCGTCGTAGTTGCCACTTTGAACGACCTGTTCGATCGCTATCGTGAGATGGCGCAACACGGCGGCGGAGGCGCGATCTCGCCGGCCCGCTTCCGGGACATCCTGCGCGAGGCCGCCCAACGCAGTTTGGTCGAGATCGGTGATTTTGACGACGAGCAGCAGGACTGCGAGATCAGGATCCGCCCGATTATTAAGCTGATCAGTGGCAGCGACGCCCTCCAACGGCTTGAGCGCTACGTCCGTAGCGAGGAGGCGCGGTTTCCGCAGCCTGCAGGAGACGAGGCATGATGGAGCTACGCCACCTGACGATGGTGAACTGGCACCTGTTCGATGTCGCCGACATTGACGTGACAGGACACGTCGGGGTCCTGGGCGAGAACCGGTCCGGCAAATCCACAATCCTCGACATGGCACAGGTCGTTCTCACCGGCGGGAGCCGGCGGTTCTTGCGCCTGAACGCGGTCGCCGGCGACAGCGGAAAATCGCGCAGCGGCTCGAAGCGCAGCGTCGTCGATTACTGCCTTGGGACGCTCGGAGAAGACCAGCGCCGGCGCGACGAGGCACGCACCTATGTGGCGCTAGGCTTCGAAGACAAGGAAGGCGATCGACCGCCGGTCACGATCGGCATGGCGCTTGAGGCGCGCAAGTCCGACAGCAGGGAGACTGTGCTGGCACTGTTCATCGCCGTCGGCACCGTCTTGAGCTCCAAGGACTTCATCGAGCAGCGAGGAAAGTCGCAATTCCCGGCGCAGTGGGAGGACGTGCGCGCTCGGATCGTCGCTGCGGTCGGCGAAGGCAATTTCGTCAATCATCGCGACCGGCCGAGCGACTACGTCCGCGAGTACATGCGCCATCTTCTGCCGCATTCGGCCTATGGCGAGCAGAACGCCAGCGCCCTGCAGAAGTCAATCGTCAACGCGATGACGCTCGACCACAACCAGACGGCCACGCAGTTCGTCCGGAACTATATCCTCGAGGACAGTCCGATTGGCATCAAGGAGCTGCGCGAGTCGATCCAGACCTACCGCAACATTAGCGAAACCATCAGAAAGATGCGCCTCAGGCTCGAAGCCCTGAGGGCGCTTCGGGTCGTCCTCGGCACTCTTGAAGAAGCGCTCGAAACCAAGTTCAGGGAGGAATGGATCGCAAAACGCGCGACTTGGCTCGCGGCGCGCGCGACAAACCTGGACTTCAAGACCAAGCGGCGTACCGAGATGGCGCGCCGGGACGCGGCAGCAAAAGAACTCGAATTCATCGACGACGACGTCAAGGCCATCGATAGCGAGATCGAACGCCTCACGGCCGCGATCGCCGAGCACGATGCCAAGACCGGCAGAAAGTTCCTGCAGCAGACCGCCGATGTGGCCGGGCAGGCGGCGCACCGCGCCTCGGCGGACTTCAAAGCTCGTATGGAGAACATCCGTCGCCTGGAGCCGCTCCGCGCGATGTGCGCGGACCGTTTCGAGGACTTCGTTCCTGCGCTTGAGCGTCTTCTGACCGCCACCGCCGGGGCCGACATCGGGCGCGTCTCCGACGAGCTCTCCGCGGCCGAGAAGTCCTTCGCCGCAAGCGGCGCGAAATGGCTGCCGAAGATCGACGAAGCACGTCAAACGATCATCGCGGAGCTTTCCGGGCTCCGAGGCCGCCGCGACGAGGTGCTCGAACGGATCCGACAGCACGCCGCCGGAGGGGCGCGGGCCTATCTCGGCGACGACACTGAACTCCTCTGCCGCAGGCTGCGGCAGAGCGGAATGGCCCCGCGCGTGCTCTGCGACATCATCGAAGTCGCCGAACCCGAGTGGGTAGGAGCCGCCGAGGCGCTCCTCGGCCGCGACCGGGAAGCCGTGCTCGTGGACAGAGCGGATATCAGCGCCGCCACGTCAATCTTCAAGGAAGGTCGCCGCGAGTTTCGCCATGCATCGCTCGTGAGCCTCAACAAGCTCGAGCAGTTCAGGGCCAAGCCGGAGCGCGGCACTTTCCCTTCGATCTTCCGGAGCCAGGATCCGGACGCGATGGCCTTCATCATGCGCCGCTACGGCACGGTCCGCCTCGCGGACACGCTTGACCAGTTCAACAGACCCGGCCGGGCTATCATGAAGGACGGCCTTTACGACGACGGTCTCGTCAGAAGCCATCGGTGGATCGAAACCTCGCAACACAAGATCGGAAAGGCGGCCCAGGCGAACGCCTTGCGCTCCCTGCAGTATCAGGCCGAGGAGCTGGATCGGATCTTGGCCGACAAGACCAAGGAGGCCGTCACAGCGGAGCAGGCCTTTGCCGCACTGAAGAACATCTGCGAGGGGCGTGACGATCTGAGGGCTTGCGCCGCGGCCTTCGCGGCTGCGCAGACCGAGATCGCCGAGGCGCAGGCCAGACTAGATGCGCTCGACGGCGCGAGTGACGGCGGCCTTCGCGACAAGAAGAGAGCGCAGCAGAAGCTGAAGGACAAGAGGCTCGACGAGAGAAAGATTCAGCAGAAGGCGTTCGGCGAGCATGACGGTGAGGTCAGATCGGCAGAGAGGAGACTGGGAGAGGGCGAAAACGTACCCGGCTCCGAGCTCAACCTGCGGGTCGCCCGGTCGATCTATCGCAAGATCTTCCCGCTCTACTCCGCCGCCAAGGGCAGGATCGTGTACCGCGAGCGCCTCAATGTCGCAGCCCAGAAGGGGTTCGCCGAGAAGCACCGCGCTATCGCGGACAGGGCACTGAAGGATGCGGACGCCTCGGACGCAGAGCGCGCCCGCATCGAGCGGCGGGTCCGCGAGCTCCTCTACGATTACTTCGACCAGTTCGGGATGAGCTCGCAAGTCGGCGCGGAGAGCGAGCCGCTGAGGGAGGTGAAGCCCTGGATGGAGCAGCTCATCGCGGATATCGAATCCAACGAGCTGCGCCAGTACGAACGGCAGGCGCGGGAAGCGGCGGAAAAAGCCTCCACCCTGCTGCGCGGCGAGTTCATCAACGCGCTCACAGCCCGGATCGGCAAGATGGAGCGGGAGCTGCAATCGTTGAACCGTAGCCTCTACACACATCCCTTCCACAACGAGCGTTATTCATTCCACCGCACCCAGGTGGTGGAATTCCAGCCCATCCTGAAGATCATCGAGATTGCCAAAACCTCTCCGGAGGCGCTCGATATGCTGTTCCGAGGCGACGTGCCCGATGACTTCCCGCATAAGGATACGATCCTTGCGCTCGAGGCATTGCTCGAGGATCCAGACAAGGACTTCACCCAGTTTGAGGACTACCGCAACTTCTACACCTTCGAGATTCACATGGAGGATGTAGCTACGGGTCGTTCAACCCGCTGGGAGCAGCGGCGCGGCACCGGATCCGGCGCCGAACAGCAGGTGCCCATCTACGTCACCATCGGCGCTTCGCTGGCCGCCGTCTACGGCAGCGCCGAGCGCCGCACGGGCAAGCCCTCCGGCTTCGCCCTCGCTATGTTCGACGAAGCCTTCTCCAAGATGGACGGCAAGAACCAGCGGCAGATGATGAGCTTCTACAAGAACCTGGGACTCCAGTTCGTGATCGCGGCGCCGTTCGAGAAGCGGGTCGCCGTGCTCGAGCACATGGACACCATCGTGGAGGTGGACCGCATCGGCGAACAGTCCAGGGCGACAGTGGTGGAACTGAAAGAGAAGGCCAAGCGCGAACTGATGGCCATCGATCCGGATTTGATGTCCGAAGATGAGCTCGCCAGCCGTCTGGCCGCCGAGTAGTCATGGCGCGACGTTTCACGGACGCGATCGGCCTGCTGAACGACCTGCTCGACCGTTTCGAGGCCGGCGCCGCAAGCCCAATCGCCCACCCCGACTATGCCGCTTTCTCGTCGGTAGTCGCGGCGGACGCTTTTCTGAAGCAGATCAGGATAGCCGAAAGTGCCGGCGCGGTGTCCATTGGCTGGGGCCGCGGTGCCAAACGAGACCAAGTGGCGCACGTGCGGTTGGCCTCAGCGGAGATCTTATACCGATATCTCGACCGCACCCCGGCGTCACGCATCGCGGAGGACGCCGCCGCGCGGCTTGTAGCCGGCGTGGCGCTGCACGAGTCCCTGAAGAACAGTGGCTCTCAAATCGCAGAGGTGTGGGCGCGGGGTAAGACGTGGCACGGATTCGGTTCGTCCGACGTCGACACGCTGCGCCACGCATTCGTTCTCGCGCAGGCGATCCTCGATAACAAGCATCTGGACGTCGACTACAAAACTTTCTCGCGACGCACGGTGGGGCACAGCAAGATACTCGAGCGCATCGAGGGTGCCGTAGTCCGGCTTTTGAGCGGCATAATGGACTTTCCGCCTGGCGCCCGCCCCCGCGAGGCACTGCGAGCGATCGGACTGGAGCGCTTCGCCCCGCCGCTGCTGATCGCGGGCAAGATCGACCTCGATGGAGCCGACCTGTCCGGTATCTCTCCGCATTATCTCGGGATCAGTCCCAACGAAGCAGATCGCATCCGCTTCCGGGAGCCGCCGGCCTACGTTCTGACGATTGAAAACTTCGCAAGCTTCAACCGGCACATTGCCGAAGCGGACCCGGGCCGATTAGGAACGACCATGTATGTCGGCGGGTACCCCTCGCTTGCCACCCAGCAGGCGCTGCGGACCATCGCAGGATTGATATCCGAACAGACGCCGATCTTTCATTGGTCGGACATCGATCCGGACGGCACCTGGATCTTCCACACCATCGAGCGCGCCGTCGATCGACCGATCCGTCCCCACCTCATGAGCGTCGAAGTCGCCGAGCGCTTGGGACAAGTGCCCTTCAAAAAATCGGCACCCGCTCGATGTCCACCGAGCTCCGGTATCGCGGCTCTGGCAGCGTACCTGGCGGAAGATGGAGCCAAGACGCTCGAGCAGGAAGAACTCGATCCAGTCCTGCCAAAGCTTCATTAGAAAATGCGCGCGGATCAACGCGGTGCCGATCCCGATGAGCTTGCTCGGTCGACGACCTCCGTCGGCCTTTGTGAACAACACCTGCGTTCCGCAGCGCGAACGCCATGAGTAGGGCGGCTCCTTGCCGTGCTTCGACCCAACCCACCAATCAAAAATGGTGAGAGCATTCTGGCCGCCGCACGCAAAATCTTTTCTATTGACCGCTGCAATAGTGAGCGCTGCCGTGGACGTCGTGGTTGCGGCTTCGGATGTCTCGTTCAAGACGTGGTTTGTTCAAACGCGACAACAGCACCGGAAAACCGACATCGTTTCTTCATAAAACGCTCCACGGCATTGGCATGCCGGTTGCTTGAACATGTGACCAACCACTTCTGACTATGATGCTCGTTCAGCATTCGGTCGAGGTGTTCAGATGAAACTTGCCCGCTTGATCGGTGGCAGAGGTCTCCTGATGCGCTTTCCAAACCATGCGGCTGCGCCGCGAACTCTGCCATTTTCGGATCGCGCTCCGGTTTTCCGGGCAGAATCCGATTGTCTTGTAAAGGCCGCAGCGAATGGCGGTCCTCAACAAGATGGTTCAGGCCAACGTAAATGCGTTATACCTCACGACCATGTTTGCGCCACTTTTGGCCCGGGCTCAAGCGCGGGCATCTGCGAGATGCCGAGCCTGGGCTGGTGGAGCTAAGCGGCGGCCTTCAATCGGTGCTTTCCAGCGGGTCAATGAGTTGATGCAGGGCGATTGGGATCTCGAGAAAATACTCAGGCAACAGGACGAGCTCAAGGTCAAGCTGCTTCACGCTCAATCGGTTGTCGCCGAATGTAAGGCAGGATTGGCGGATCTGGAGCGAAGGCTTGAGCGTCGAGCGGTCTCACCGTCGATAGATGAATGCCAGCGCAACTCTGCGGCAATCAATTCAATACGTAAAAGACGACCGCGCACATCCTCAAGCGTCGATGATCCTGTTGATCAGAATGCTGGTGCGGCGTTTTCGAGTCAATCATGGGATTGCTGAAAGCTGCGCGCCGGACTTGGCGGCGAACGTTTTTGTCGCGGAGTTGGTGAAGATTTCGAGGCGCATAGGGTTGCGAGCCCGCCGGACGTACCGGACAACGGGGTGCAGCCCTGTCGAGAGGCTCGTCTTTTGGGTTGCCCGCGGTGCGTTCTCCAGAGATGCACGCACATCCGGACGTCGCGCCGCGTCTTACGCTAGAGCCTCCTGTTTTGGGGGCTGCTCACGTAGATGTTCTGAGGGAATGTCAAAGCTCTCCACCTTGAGCCAGCCAGTTCCGTTTTGTCCGTCTTAAGGTCTTTCAATTTACCGCCAGACGTGTCTGGAGCGCGAGGGGCGCTTCAATGACACGATGGTCCGCTATGGCATGCGGGTCACGGGCGTGTGCTGACCGCGGGAGCCGACCATGTCTCATCCGACATTGCATGGAGGATGACGAGAACTCGCTGGCTATGTTCGCAAATGATCACGATGCCATCCGAAAGAGGGCAGGCACGTCAGTCACCTAAATTCGTGAGAACCCAAGAAAAGGGTTCCCGGCGAATGCGATCCAGGGCCGGCCGTAGCCTCGTCAGCTTCTGGAAAGCTTCTCCGAATACGGACTGACCAGTGATCCTTGGTTGAGGAGGCTGGCATGGACTCGCACGATTTCGCCATATCCAATGCCGCACCTCCGCCAGAGGTACAGCACGGCGTTCCAGACGATCAACCGAACCAGGCGGGAGCAGAGGCCTTTGAGCAGCAACTAGATGCGGCGCGCGCGGTCGATTCCGCTGACCTTGCCTGGCGCCGCGGCCGTAAACCGCCGCCGAATGTGTCGCGCGCGGATTTTGATTACATTCACGAGATGATGAGCGGCGTCAGTGCTCGCCGAAAACTGTCGCCGTTGACTGCCGAGAAGTATACTTTAATGCTTTACAAGGTGGCGAATTACCTCGGCGAACGCGGCCAGTCGCTCGAATCCAGTGATGATAATGCACTAAATCAGCTCTCTGACACCGTGTTCAGGGAGAATAAGCACGTAGGTATAGCTTTGCGCGCGCTTCAAGAACAGCGCGGAGGTTCAACTGTAGTCAGGGTCAGGCGCGCGCGTGCCGCCACTTCGATGAGTACTGGCCGCACACGTGTTGCTCCAACTAAAGTTGATGCGCCGCTTATCGAAAGCGTCATAGACGAAGGTAGCAAGAGCAAGCACTGGGCGCCAGCTACCGTCCAGCATCATGACACCACCCTTCGCAAGCTGTCGAACAGTCTCGCCGAGCGCGGCGAGACGCTTGCTGGAACAAGCGATGAGGCGCTGTACGACTATGTTAAGGAAGCCTTCCCGAAGAACTGGAAGAGAATGACAGGTTCGCTCTGGGCGCTTCGCGAGCATCGAGGGGGCTTGGCCCGTGCGGAGCATGGGTCTTGCGCAGTCGGCCCTGACCAGGCCAAAAGCAGCGCCGCCGCCGGCTCGCCAAGGTCGGATGTCATCCCGGAGGCGCTTTGGCGGCTCCTCGATGATGACGATGGCCACGAGCCGTCCGTCATGGCCGAGGATCCCGAACTTCTGAGGCAGGAACAGGAGCTTCGCGACCAAATCGACGGCGGGTGGGATGATCAATCCATCCTTCTGTCGGCTTCCACGGGTCGAGAGCAATTCATTTCGGATCCAGAGGTTCTCACGGAGCGCCCGGCGAAACGCAGGCGAGCACCGGAGCGTCAACCAGTGCATTCGCCGGTCTCCGTCGATCCAGGGGAGCTCACGTTGGACGCCCGGCAGTTTGCTCCCGCGGAGCCTTCCCAGTTCTTGGCTAATGGGTCGTGCGCAGTTGGATCCGGATATGCTGGCCGATGAGCTCGCAGCCCGGGCAGATCCAGACGCCTTTACTTTCGCGCCCCTGCCGCTTTCTCCGGGGGAGCTGTCGCGGCTGTTGGATATTGAACCCACGACGTCGCAGCCACATCGGCTCGCGCAGGAGGCCGCAGGCTCGCTAGATCCAGAAGCTTCTGTCATCGCTCCAGCGCCCCTTTCGCCTGGGGAGCTTTGGCGACTGCTGGATGATGAATTCACACCACCGCTGCCGGATTGGCTGTTCGATCAGCACTCCGGCTCGACAGATCCAAATCTTTTCCGTTCCGATTCCTTACCGCTTTCTGCGGGGGAGCTTGGTCGACTGATCGATGATGCGCCTCCACCGGGCGGAGTGGACCCGTCCTCCGGCCACATGCCGTCGATGGCCAATACCGCGGCACGGGAACTCGAGTACCTGCCATTCTCAACAGGCGAGCTCCGTGGACTGCTGGACCATGGGCCGGTGTCGTCCGACCTAGATCATCCGGTCGGCGATCTGCCGGTTAGGGCTGATCCAGATGCATTCATTATATTCAACGAGGGGCAGATGTCGCCAGGAGAGCTTCGGCGACTGCTTGAACATGAGCCGGCGTCCTCCGATCACGCGCCTCGCCGGTTGCCCAGCGATTATTAGAGGACACAAGCCATTGTCGCAGACGCTCCGAACTCGCTATCGCGATCACCTGACTTCCCGGAAAAGCCAACGCCGCATTTAGCTCGTATCGAGCGCGTCGCCCGCAAATCTGGACCAGTTGGGCACTCAATCAGTATGAGAACGCTGAGAATCTGTTTGGATTTGGAGATCGCACAACGATTGATCGTTTTCGCGCATAGGCAAGGTGCTACTGCGCGATCGCAAGTCCAGGCCTCTGCTGCGTCTTATAAATGTCAACTTGCGCGGGCCAGTGACGTGCGCGGCGGCTCCATCGGAGCCAGCACTCATTACCAGAACGGCACGCGGCAAGTATGCGCGCGATAAAGCACGAGCAGCTCGATGACAAAGCGTTTTCGCAACTTGGCCCTATCGTCCATACTCGTTTCCGTGATTGTCTGCCCCGCCGCAAAAGCGCAAGACCGCCGGGCGATCGCCGAACCTGTTGCACCTCATACGGTCTGCGATCGCCCTGTGCCTTCCGGCAAGGACGATACAGTCAGCCTACAGGACGCCATCGAACATTGCCCCGCTGGCGCTGCAGTTTATCTCGGGCGCGGCGAGTTTCACTCAGGTCCACTCGAGATGAAATCGGGCGTGACCTTATGGATCGGACGCGGCGCCGCGCTGATCGCCATCCCCGAACCAGCTGCTTACGACAAGGGCCGGGGACAATGTGGTCGCATCATGGGCAAGGGCGATGGTTGCCGGCCATTCATCAGCTTTTCCAAAACACGTGGTGGGGGCATCTACGGCGAGGGCATCATCGATGGTCAGGGCGGCGCAATGATGAGCGGCGGCGCCGAAACCTGGTGGCAGCTGGCCCGCCGCGCGCAAGCTGAGGGCGGCAACCAGAACGCCCCGCGCTTGATCCAGATCGATCATGCGCAGGACATCACGTTCTCTGGTATCACCTTGCGCAATGCCCCCAATTTCCATGTCGCGATGAACCGGGTCGAAGGTGCCACTTTCTGGGGCCTGACCATCGATTCACCGGCGGATGCGCGCAATACCGACGGCATCGACCCCGGCGCGAGCCAGAATGTGACTATCGCCCACAGCTTCATCCGCACGGGAGATGACAACGTTGCCATCAAGGCCGGCGACAATGGCTCAAGCAGCCATATCTCCATTGTTGATAATTATTTCGGCTGGGGGCACGGCATGTCTATCGGCAGCGAGGTGAATTCCGGAGTTAGCGACATACTGGTACGTAATCTGACGCTGGACGGTACAACGTCTGGCCTGCGCATCAAGAGCGATGTCAGTCGAGGCGGTCTGGTCGAGCGCGTGACTTATGAGAACGTGTGCCTGAGGGGCAACCGTTGGCCGGTAACGTTCGATGCAAAATATGATCCCCGCGCGCAAGGCACGAGGATTCCGGTCTATCGGCAGATCGTTCTGCGCCATGTGCGTGGTGATAATGGTGTGCTGCTGATGCGCGGCGTAGACGAGCGGCATGCCCTCGACGTTGCACTCGAGGATGTCCGATTTGCCAATTCCGCGACCTGGCAACTCGAACACGCGAAGGTGACTGCAAGTCCCTCCGACGTATCGCCGCCGCTGCCGGGACGAGCCAGCGAACCGCTGCCGCGCGGATCGGAGGCATGTGCCAGAGCATTCCGCGACACACATCGCTAAGCACGACACCCGGCGCCGAACCCGGCTGGTGACTTGCGCATCGGCAGGCCTAAATCGCTCGGGTTGCAGAACCTCAGCCTCATGTCCGGTACTTCGTTGCGGGCGGCCGCCCGATTTGTAGGACCGCAATTGCGAGAGTTACGTGGGGTTCTGGGCTGGCGAGGAAAATGTGTTTGACCATGCACAGCGGCTATCCCGCGGCGGTTCTCATATCGACTGCGTCGAACGTGCCGCGAGCTCAACGAAGAGTGAGATCACATGCGAATTCTCGTGCCCTCCGCTGCGCTCCTGGCCGTGTGTTTCTGCATCCGGGCAGCCTACGCTGAGCCACTATTCGTGTCGCATGCCGCAAATGCAGACTATCGCTCCGTGCAGCAAGCCATCGACGCCTTGCCAGCGGAAGGCGGAAATGTCCGGATCGCGCCGGGCGTCTATCGCGAGAAGGTCAAAATCTCCAAATCCGGTATTCATATCGAAGGGACTGGCAGGAAGCCGGAGGATACGGTCATTGTGTATGGCGACGGCGCGATCAATGTAGGAGGAACCGCTCGTTCGGCGACGCTGGATGCCGCTGGCGATGACTTGCGGATCGAGAATCTGACTATCCAGAACGAGTACGCGCTCAACCCGGCCAATCCCCCTTCGCAGGCGGTAGCACTGTCCGTTACCGGAGACAGGGATGTCGTTACGCGCGTCCGCCTGCTCGGTGCCCAGGACACGCTATTTGCCGGCAAGGGACCAAACGGTAGAATGTCACGACAATACTTCTCGGACTGCTACATCGAAGGGCATGTCGATTTCATATTTGGCAACGCCAAGGCCTGGTTCCGGCAATGTGAGTTGCACGGCCTCGCAAATCAAACAGTCATCTATACCGCTCAGAGCAAGGCAGCGCCGGATGAGGACAGTGGCTATGTTTTTGACCATTGCAGGCTAACTGCCGAGCCTGCTGCGGGCTATATCGCACTTGGCCGCCCTTGGCGCCCCTACGCCACCGTGGTCTTCCTGGCGGCGAAGATAGATGCCCCCGTGATCGCGGAAGGGTGGCGCGAATGGACGCCCGGCAAGACCAACACTTTGAGGACAAGCTATTATGCTGAATACAGATCCTTCGGCGTTGGGGCTAACCCCTCAGGCCGCGAGCCTCACTCCCATCAACTGACAGATGGTGAAGCTGCAAGATGGTCCCTGGGCGTGTTCTTCGGAGGCGCCACAGATTGGCTGCCAAAGGGAATATCGATGGAAGACAAAGCAAGAGTGACGAGACGACCGCGATCGTCGGATGAATGACGGGGGCGTGCGGATATCACGGCGGCGTGGGCTGTCACCGACATCGCGCTGGGCACCATATTTGTGGGTAATCGTAAGCCTCACCAGAGGGTCACTCACGAACAAGGAAACGCGCAACTGCGCGCAATAATCGAGTGCTTGATGAATGCGATGCATGGTCTGGAGCGCGATCAAGTTCACGATGCCTGCCTTGCCTCGCGGCGATCGGCCGAGCTCTTGAAATAGGTGGGTGGCGCCGGGCGCTACAGCGGCCATGTCAGGACCGGCTGCGAACCCCGCGATTCATCGGGCTCTCGTGATCATCGTTGATCCGGCGCCACCGAGCGAATGGGCCTGGAAGGGCCGCTTCTGCGCCGAGACCCTTTCCATACAGCCAACGAGTGTCCCCGGAAAAGTTTGTACTTTCGGCTTGGCTCTCTAACAACGGAGGGATCGATCGTGCGCAACTCCTGTTGGAGCTTCGAAGCTGGAAGCGGTGGTACTGGTCAGGAGTGGAGGGAGCCGTTTGGCATTTCTACGAACTCACCCCTGGGCCGATGCAGCCATCACATCCCCAGGATCTTGCCGCATCCCTTTTTCCGGCCCTTCTTGCCGACCGCTGCGCGGAACGAAACGAAGCGGTCATCGTGTCGATTGTCCGCCACGGTTCGCTCGAGAAGCGTTAGGCAGGTAAGTCAAACTGCCCGCCTAGCCAGAGCAAAGCTCTGGATGGTTCCGTCCTCCACTTCCGATGCGTCGTTAAGGCCCGCTGAGATGTTCGGGCTAGCTCTAGCGCACCACGGTCTTCAGGTACTGGTAGGCCTTGATGATCTCGACCAGGCGATCCTCAGTGGAGCGGTCGCCGCCATTGGCATCGGGATGGTGCTGCTTGACCAACACCTTGTACTTCGCCTTGATCTCGCCGAGCGTCGCATTGGCATTCAGGCCCATCACCTGCAAGGCTTTGCCCTCGACATTGAAAATCTTGCGCGCCTCAGGCTTGGCCTTCGCGCGGGGGCGGGCACCGGCGCGTCCATTCAGCTCGGCGAACGTGCAGAGGGCATGCCAATCGTCCTCGAAGTTGGCAGTGCTGCCGGCTATTTTGTGTGCGCTGATGTTCTCGCCAATCTTCCAGGTCGGACGATGGCCGGTCAGCGCGTCCTTCTCGTAGCGCGCGATCGCTTCCGCGTCCATTCCCGAGAAGAAATTGTAGGACTGATTGTATTGGCGAACATGGTCGATGCAGAAGCGCCAATAGGCTCGCGCATTGTCGCGACCCTTGGGCGCGGGATGGGTCGCCTTGTTCTGGCAACCAGGCCATTCGCATAGCGCCGCGGGCTGGCGCTCCTGCGCTTCCTGCTTATTGATGCGAATGGAGTCGAAGATTTCGGATGTATCGATTAACATGACCTGGCTCCGTTGGCGGAGCGGCAGTTAACAGAGCCGCTTCTATGCTAGGGACTTGGTTTAGACGCGAAGGTCTGACTCGGCCTTTGCGTCTAGTTGGTGGCATGATGTAGCGGGCACCTCCTAGCAATTGACATGCCAGGACTCGCGAAGTTGATTCAGACCATCCCTTTGAGATTTCAGATCGACTCAACCGGAATGTGCTGTCGGGTTCTGCACATGGAGGTCTTGAATCGCACGCCGTGAGTACTCCCAAAAGCCAGGCGAAGGCACTGCTCGGCGGTAATCTGCGCAATGACGACGGCGAGCGATGTCTTAATCTTCTTTCGAAGCGTGAAAGTCTTTCGTTGCGTAACGAAACAGAAACCGCATTGTCTCGATTTGAAAGGCATTCGGAGCCGCCCGTTCACCGATCAACGCCAGTCACAGCGTCTGCCCTTTACCCTGAATGCAGGCGAGCATCGGCGAAATGGCAATCAGCTAGTTTCTATTTCCGGCAAGGCATCGCGCCGACAGTCTGCTTGCTGAGATCAACCGCAGGGGACTTTATGGTAAGCCTATCGATTGACTACCTTAAGTCGGAGTCTAATCACGTGGATTTCACAGTGAGCACCAACGGGCCGGAGGAGGATTTCGCAGCTGGAGCGCGAGCGGCCTATGAAGCATTCTGGTCCTCTGCTCATTTGCAAATGTCGGACCTTTCAACGAGCGTGCTCGAACGCCCAATTTCGCGGCGGCCCTCTCACGTGCCAAGGCAATTTGTGCCACGCTGGTGTTTGCCACTGGTGGCAAACCGAAGAGTGTTTCTGCACCGACACTCGTCAGCTGATCGACAGGTGGGCCTGCTAAGGGCAGCAACGCTGTCACGTTGACGGTCCTCCGGACTTATTACTGGTGCGAGCTTTCTGCGGTTTCGTGACCAGCCGGGCAGCCGCAGCGCACGTGCACACGCTCTCGAATGTGGAACATTCGCTGCGCGACCACTGCTTCGCGGCCTTGAGAAGCGACGGGCGTACTCTTTGGTTCTGACGATGGGGAAACTGATGGACACAGGACAGGCTCACCGTCGCACGGGTTCCTCCGGCGACACTTTTGAAGAGGGCGAGCAGGAAAGCTACCTCGGCGGCGTCAACCGAGTCCTGGCGGGTTGGGTCGAAGTTTTGACAGGGTATCGCACTGCCGGCTCCTCACGCGCGCGGATCCTCGACAATTGGGTTGCCGAAGAGGGGCAGGGCGAAGCCGAGAATAGGCTACAGGGGCGCAGACGAATCAGGAATTCGGATAACACAAGCTCGCGCTCGCTGGATTTGTCCTCGCTCTCGCTGACCGCTCTGCCCGCCGCCCTGCCGCCAAGGTTGCTGGAACTGCGCGCCAGGCACAACGAGCTAAGCAGCTTGCCTGCTGTGTTCCCACCCGGTCTCCAGCATCTTCTCATCAGCCATAATCGCTTGACCAGTTTGCCGGACGATCTTCCGGCGTCCCTTTCTGAGCTGGAGGTCGCTGACAACAGCTTGACCAGTCTGCCGGCAAACCTTCCGGCCCGGCTTGCGATCCTGAACGCAAACGACAACCGGCTAACCAGTCTGCCGGACGCTCTCCCGAGCGGCCTCACCTCGCTTGCGGTTAGTGGCAATCAGCTGACCGAGCTTCCCGCGTCCCTTCCCTCGTGGCTCACTGAACTCGATGTCAGCGGCAATCAATTGGCCCACCTTCCCGACCCTCTTCCAAGCACGCTCCAATCACTCAATGCCAGGGGTAACCAGCTGACCAGCCTGCCTGAAGGTGTTCTAGAGGCTGTTATGCCGAATAATAGTCTCTACTACCCGAATCTGGAGAGGGTCGCGTTGGTGGATAACGCGCTGCCGGACGACGTCCTCGCGCACATGGCTGCGGCTGCAGCGCCACCGCAGCTTGCGCAGCAATCCCTGCATGAGACTGTCGCACACTGGCTCGCAGACGACCCGGCGGAACTGGCGAAATGGCAGCAGTTTGCAGATGAGCCCGGCGCCCAAGACTACGCTCAGTTCCTGGACAGGCTGCGAGGAACCGTGAACTACGGCAATGACGCGTTTCGGCAAGCAGTGGCTGATGATCTGCGGCAGGCGGCCGCCAATCCGACATTGCGCGAGCACTTCTTCACGCAGGCGTCCGAAGCCAACACGAGCTGCGAGGATCGTGTTACTCTGCACTGGAACGGTATGCAGACCGCGCGCCTTAACGCTGAAGTCCAGGACGGCGTGTACGACGACCGTCTTGGTGAACTGATCCAGCGTGGCCGCGTTGCGTTCCGCCTGGAGGC
Source organism: Bradyrhizobium vignae (assembly GCF_004114425.1). Taxonomy (GTDB): domain Bacteria; phylum Pseudomonadota; class Alphaproteobacteria; order Rhizobiales; family Xanthobacteraceae; genus Bradyrhizobium; species Bradyrhizobium vignae. The sequence goes on from NZ_RDQF01000031.1 coordinate 40,524, forward strand.
GCTGGACGAGATCGCGCGCGACAGGGTCAACTCGCTCTCCAGCGGCAACCCGGACGTAGACGACATCGAAGTTTACCTGGCCTATCAACATCGGCTGCGCGAGCCACTCGAGCTCAGCCATGCCGCCCGTGACATGCGCTTCCTGGCGGTCTCTCACGTAAGCGAGGATGATGCGACGGAGGCGCTCGACCTGGTCCGGGAGCGGGAAGCGAGCCAGTTCACCGACTACATGGCAAGCCGCTGGGAACCTTGGGAGAAGGTGCTGCAGCGCATTGCTCCGGACGAGCATGCAGCGATGCAACACCGGCTGGTCGAAGCCATGGACGAAGAGTTTCAAACCCGCTTGGATCAGCGACTGGCCGAGCATGGTCTTCTAGGCGATCCGGATGCTGAGCGGGTGCTCGGAGCCCAAGTCAGAAACGAGATCGCTGGCGAGATCAAACGCGAGGTCATGCACCGTGTGCTCGCAGAGCACGGCCTCGAACTATGAGGCTCCCAAACCGCCGCAGAAGTATTTATCATTGCTCTGCGGCGGTACCTAAACATCGCTCGTGGAGCCTCGCCCCTCGCTGCCAAGGTGCTTTTGCACCTTGGAAAGTACGCTGCCGCCGACCAGGGCTTTCGGTGTTTCCGACCGACGAAAAGTCCCGCGCGCGGCGAGGGCGTATCTGCGTCCGGTCGAAAGCCGCTTCGGGACGAGAGCTCCGTTGCTCGAAAAAGTTGTTGAGGAGACCAACGCGCGCAGCGGTGAAATCACCCGTTGCGGAGGCGCTGCCGCAGCCAACCAGCTCGGTTTCACGATGCAGCTACCTGTTCGGCAGGTCTATTTGACTTCGGGGCCTTCGCGAGCTGCAACTCAGGACGGCCTGCACACTTCTCGATAAAACAATGTTTGGGTCGTTTGACGCCTGAACGCCCTTTGTTCGCCGCAGGCGACCCATCTCGTCTTCACGGACCGAACGTCTTTTTCGAAGGCTTACGGCCGAGTGCCGGACGGCGCATAGGGCATTCGGCAATCGCTCCGGAGTAGTGAAACACAAGCGAGGGCAATTCGGTCCCTACGGACCGCAGTCAAAGCAGAAGTTGAACTCGAAGGCACGAGAACGAACGTTGCCTGAATGAGCGCCTGCAAGATGACAAGCTCAGCGCCAAAGTTGATACGAGAATGACAAGATGCTCGTCACGTATGATCATTGGACTCTGTTACAGGTATGTGGCCCCGCCGTGATGCTTGAATTCAGCGCACGATGCAGGCGATCCGTTGCGATGTCGTCGACGAATTTCGCCGCCTCGAGCAGGGGGCCAGCGAAGAGGTGCGGCAAATGGGAGTGACCCCGTGCTGTCGTCACGCGGTTGCCGGTGCGAGGCCGGTCTTGAAGGCAGCGATATCGTGATCTCGTCAGCTTTTCGAAAGGTTGCGGCTACAACAATCGAGAACCTGATTCTTGCTGAACGAGCTGCGATCTGGGCCTTAATCCAGGCCGTGCGGATTGCTACAGGGTCTACACAAACATGAGGAGAGCAGGATGGATCCGGTTGACCCATTCTTCGATTCAGGAGCCTGGATGCGGGAATACGCCGCCCTGCAGGGGCGGTCTGCGCAGGGAGCGGGCAGCCCAAGCGAGCAGGGTGACTTTGAGGGGCGGCTGCGGGACTTGAATCTGGATCCGTCTGATCAAAGGAACTCAAATTCGCCTGATCGGCCTGCCGCAGGAGGTGGCCGAGCAGTCCGACGAGACGATTTCGGCGGTTCGATGCGGGCGCCGCCGCACTCCGCTTTTAGGGAGAGTGCGCTGGGCGGCACGCGCCGGAGCGTAGACATTCCCAGCTTTCAGCTTCCCGCTTCGGCGCAACCGCAGCCTAGTTTACGAGATGATCTGTTCAGCAGCGCACGTTACAGCTTTCCGGACGCAGAGTCTGTCGCGTCGGCCAAGAGCGGGAAAAGCCGCGGATTATGGTCACGCTTCAAGTCGGGAATCGGCAAGGCCCTTGGCGGCAGCAGCAGCGGAAAGTCGTCGCACGAGGTGGGGCAATCTGACGTCATTTCGACGAATTTACGGATTGACTATGCCAGGCAGCCGGGCCGGACGCGCGGGGGGCCTGTCCCTGACGCGGACGAGATGCTCATAACAGAGTTCAGAAACCGAGCGGCTGGCAACCTCAGCGACGGCACCATCAAGAATGCGGCAGCCGATTTGCGCCATTTGAGCGCGCGACTGAGTGCGGCGGGCAGGCCCTCAATTGCGGATCGAATTCGCCGGGAATTGGAGAACGCGCAGCAGGAGAATCCGGAGGTGGAAAACCACCAGCTGGAAGCTGAGCTCGATGAGGATGTCGACACCTACGCAAATGATCGAGGCCGGCGCATCAAGGCGGCCTTGAAGAAGCTCCGTGAGGTCGGCGCCGGAAACACCCTGGCGGCCGATATCCGTCGACTGGCTCCTTACGCCGCGGACGCAACCCTCATCCGCATGTGGGCGGCTGCGGAAAAGGCAACACATAGGATCGACTCAAACACGATCGACAGGCTCGCTCGCCGCATGTCCAGGCTGAGTGACTGGCTGCAGACGCATGATAGGCCGCCTATGGCCGGTCGACTTTCCACGCCCGCATTTGTCCGGGATGTCGAGGAGTACAGGCGCGAAACCGGCGACAGCAAGATCAACGCTGATCTGGTCAAGCTTGGGCTCTACCAGCAAATCCTTGAAGCGAACAGGGCGCTTGGATTGCCGCCTCCTGAGGATCCCGGCCAGCCTTCTCGGGAAGCTGCTCGACAGCCGCACTCACTGCAGGAGGCTCCCGCAACACCAGCTAGCCCAAGCGCGGGAGCCTGGGATTGGCTTGGCGAGCAGATCCACGGGCCCACCATATCGATGCCAGCGCCGCCCCGCGATTGGCAGGCCGGTTCATCGCAGCAGCTCCCCGCAACGCGGGCGGGGGCGAGCACGGGCGCCTGGGATTGGCTCGGCGGTCAAATCTACGAATTTGCTTCACCATCGGCAGCGCCGGACTCGGCCGCGCAAGCTCATCTGCCGCTCGAGCTTCCTGCTACTCCGGCCACCCCGAGCCAGGGAGCCTGGGCTTGGCTTGGGCAACAGATGCAAGAACCCGCCTCGCCGTCGTCCGTGAGGCCCAGGTCGTCAAACATCTACGGCGGTCTCGAGTCCTTCGTTGATCTGGATCCAAGCACACCCTTCGACTTGCGTGACGATGCGCGCTCTGCGCCAGCACCTGAACCTGCAGCCGCCTCGTCGTTGGCAGAACCGCAGGGGGCAGCTCCGGAGCTGCGGGATATTGGAGCGATCGTTGGCGCCAACTGGCGCCACGGCTCCCAGGCGGCTTCAGACGTGTTGATCGACGTATTGGGCAACATCAATCTGCTGCCAAGCCAGTTCGGGCCAAGTCAGTTTGCGATTAATGGGGAGCGTTATTCCGCGGCATTCGGGCCGGAAGGCGGCACGGATATTCGCCTGATCCATCACCCGCGCGTTGCCGGGAACGAAGCTGGCCCATCGCGGCCGCTCTATCGCCCTCCGCAGGTCCTTGCAGCCGCAGGTCGCGGTGAGAATGCAGTGGACCTTGGTTATCTGATCCACGGCGGATGGGAGCACAGGGAGCGGTTCCTTCCACTTTATCTTGTCCGCGTGCTGGAAGGCCAGCGCATCATGCCCGAATTTGGGCGTCCGACCTATTTCGAGATCCGCGGAGTGCCTTACCGAGGCGAGTTGGTGGAAAGTGAGGGACGCCAGCGCGTACGCGTCTATCCCGAACGTCGGTGAAGACGACAAGTTGACTGCAATTCCAAATGCTCGGCGGGCAGCTCGCGCGAGGCGTTCTATCATGCGACGCTTGACGGCCATGCACCCTATCGATGCAGATCGCAAAAGTGGGCGCGTGAATACAGGCCTGATTTGGACGGCGGTGTTGACTCCAACGCGTTCTCGATCTGCAATCTCTGGAGGTTGGCTCGGAAGCTTAGAAAACGACAGTCTCTTAAGAAAACGCGGTGTAAGCCCGATCCATAGTGTGCGCTACCCCACCTTGCCCACCGTCGCTCCTGGTAAGTCTGCTCTGCGTCGAATGTGCCCTTGCACCAAAGCGGACGGGGCGGGTTGATCCTCGCCCTTCCTAAGGCTCCTCTGCTTATTCATCGTCAAGCAGTCGCCGAAGCTCCCGTGGAGACTATTGCTCTGGGTCGAAAGTATATCCTTCTGGATCAATGGTGAGCTGAGGGACGAGGGGATCGTCCAGTCCGTAAAGCGTGTCATGCAAGTCCTTTTCTAGCTGCTGAAGCTCCTCTGCGGGGACTGCGATTGGGGAAGGACTGGGTTGATCACCAAGATGAACCAGCACTCGCCGGAGATCTGTCTGAGGGAGCTGCTCCGAGTTCAGCGTAACTTGCTCCTGGATGAACGCCGACGTAGCGGATCGATCATCTCGCCCTGCGACGAGCTCCTGAGCCATCCGAAACTCCCCCGCAGCGAACTGCTCCGGATCAATACTAAGTTCTTCTGGATCAACAGAATAGGAAGGGCCAGGCAGGCCCTCCTGATATTGAAGCTCCTTTGGATAGCCCGAGATCGGCGACCGGCTCCATTGATCATCAAGATGATCCAATGCTCGTCGGAACTCTATCTGGGGGAGCTGCTGCGAATCGAATGTGATTTGCTCCCGGATGAAAGCCGACGTGGCGGGCTGATCATCTCCCTCCTCGGCAAGCTCCTGTGCGTCTTCATCCTCGAGCAGTCGACGAAACTCCCCTGGAGAGAACTGCTCTGGGTCAATAGAAAATTCTGCTGGATCAAGGGAAAACGAAGAGCTAGGAGCGGCTTCCCCTTCCCGGTGAAGCTCGTCATGTAATTCCGCCGGCTGCCGAAGCTCCTCTGAAGAAGCCGGACCTGGCGAGACGATCGATTGATCATCACGACGACCCTGTACGCGCCGAAGCTGCTCCTCACCAGGCTGCTCTGGATCGTCCGCGGCCTGTCCTTCGCGGAGAGCGGGCAGTACGGGCCGACTATCCTGCCCCGCCTGCTGCTCCTCTTGCTGAGCTTCGTGCGAGGCGCCGTGCTGCGCAGCCGCGCCGTCGATGCGTCTCGGCTCCGCTTGTACCGCGCCTACGCGATTGATGGAAGCCTCGTTTTGCGGAGCAGGAGTGAGCTTAGCGCGAGTGCGCCATGGGCGAATGATCGGCATGACGACGCCCGTCGACCGAAAGGTCCGCAGATGCTCTAATGCTCTAACGACTCTGTTGCTCTTGTCCTCTGCGCTGAATTCGCGGACGTCACCGCCATCGGTCAGCGACTTGCCGTCCAGCCGAGCAACAATGCTTGGTTTGCTTTTTGCGAAGAGCCAACGGCTAAAGCCAATAAGCGAATTTGCATGCTGCTTCGCCGTAGCGGCGGCCATCCCGCCCTCAATGAGAGCCTCCTCAAGCCTGAAGACATCGCGAGCATCCTCGGGATAAAGAGGCCGCCTGTCCCACTGCCCCCGGATTATGACGCCCATTGTGGCGACCGGCATTGCTCCGCCACTTTCTCCTGAAGCGCCGCCTGCGCTCGATTGCCGATATACCATAACCTCTTCCAGATCGTTCAGCGTCCTCTTTCTCTTCGCTGCTCTTGATTGAGCTGTGTCATGCTCATGATTGATGAGGACCTCCTCGTTTGGCGGGAGATTGCTCCGGGCACGTGCATCCATCGGCTCGTCCGGGGATTGCTGGAGATCGTTAGAAGCGTCTTTCGCTGAGGGGAGCGCGCGCGGTCGCCCCCGAGAAACGACATGGTCGGAATCGTGATACGCGCGAAGGACGCTTAGAGCCGTCTTCACGAGAGCCTCTTTGGGAAAGTAGGTATCTGCGTGATGAACTAGGGAGTTGTGGTCAGCTAGATCAGTCGTTTGGCCACGGGCGCGGAGATCATTCGCCAGTCGACGAAGTGCCTGTGTATAAAACCCGACCGTGTTCCGTTGTGGGTTCTTCTGAGCCGTATATTGAGCAATCGCCCTGTCGATAAGGTCCCGGTCTTCTGTAGTTAGATGGGGATAGGGGCCCCCACCGCCGCGGACGGGAGCGGGTTCGGCCTGCCTTGCCTCAGCCAAGTGCTGCTCAAAGCCATCTTGTCCCGCCTGGCTCGTCTGCGGCTCTTGCGAGACCGCGCTTTGCACCTGGGACCAAGCTGGCACGTTAAACCGGTCAAAATCTTGCGGGTCCACGCTAGCCTCACCTCCAGGATCACCTGAACAGGTCTGACTAGTCGGGCAAGCTTTCGAGAACCTGACCTCGCCATGGTTTCGTACGGAAGTTATTCGCCCTGGCGGATCTCGCAATTGACGGCGCTCGAGACCAGCCTCTCCTTAACAATTCGCTCAATTTCCCTGGAGAACTAAGGACATCGTTTCCCGTGACCCTTTTAGTTGGCGTCCGGTTATATCCGACCTAACGGCTCATCTAGCGCAGATGCGGGGCGATCTTTTCAAAGAGTTCGCGAAGCCGGTCCCATGCGTCACGAGAAGGTGGGAGCAGAAGGGCGCGATGATCAGAAGAATATCAACGTAGATATCAACAGATTGAGCGCGTGTTCCGTTTGGGGCGTGTGCGTGACGCTTGTGGGGTTATGAATGTATGATAATCCCACGCCTGCATATATTCCCGGAGCAAGATGGGCGGTATATGTTCCGGTGATTGCCGTGGTATCACGATGCGCAAGCTGGCCTTTAGCCAGGGCAGCATCCACCGCAAATTTGCTCCAGCTCGTCTGGCTGGCAACGAGTGCAATCAGATCACTGGGCCGGCTGTCAAAGGGGCCTTTCGCATAAAGACGAAGCTCGCAATATTGGCTGATCCTGTTGAGGCCAGGCGGAGCTCCCATGATGGAGAAGCCGCCATAGATACCGCGAGACGGCGATCCAAGGGCGTCGCTCTGCCAGAGCTGCCTGTCCGCAGCGATGTAGTAAAAATTATTCCCACTTTCCCTTTGTCGCTTGGGGTCGGCCAAATTCGTGTAGCGGCTACTGTTGAAACCAACGCCCGCCCGCAGCCACGTGTCGGGTACGCCGGGAGCAGCCTTGCTCTTGTAGCCGGCTTCGTCAACGAGAAGGATGCCCGCATTGGCCGTGCTCCAGTTCAAGCCGGTGGGGTTCTCGGTTATGTGGGCATAGGCACCATCTGGACTGATTGAGCGCTGTACGGAGACCTTGTTGTACAAGCGATCGTCAAAATTGTACCTCAAGTTGACCGCCGGCGTCGGCGCAGCATTGGTGCTCATCCCTGCCTGGAACAAAGCAGACATGTTCGATCCTGTAATCCCTCCGAACAATGTGCCGGTGAACTCATTTTGGTTTCTGAGATAGCCAAGTTTGAGCTCTAGCGTCCTGTCGAAGAAAGTCTGGTAGTAGGCGAGCGTATTGATTCCCGCTCGATCTGGTCCCGGGCGATCCCACGTCCAGTATTGGTGCTCGCCTCCTACGACAATCTGTCCGTCGGCAATGCCAAACCGGCTGAGATCGTAGGTAACGATCATGAAGTTTGTCGACGCGAAGGTCGGATTCTGGCCCATATAGAGCTGGTTTGCGATAGTGCTTCTGGCCGCATTCGGCAGCTGGTTGTTTGCAAAGCTGTTGTGTGTCCAGCCGATGTAGCCGATGCCGACATCTGCCAGCGCCGATCTAATTCCGTCCCTGTCCTGATCGATCGTGTCCGCAGGTCCAGGTATGTTGAGCCACGAGCCTTTTTCACGCAGATTGTCGTACCTTGCGAAGGGATCGATCGTCTTCTGCAGTCTGGTCTGAGCAGGCCTGTCCGCATTGCCGCGCTTCTTCAAAGGCAGTCCGAGACCTGCTGCTGGCGCCGGGGCAGGAGGGCGGATTGCCTGACGGTTCAGGTCGATCAAGAGCTTTGCGGCCCGATCGGAAGTCTTTCCTCTTTTGCTGGGCTGATCGACAGCGTGCTTACTAGGATCAAGTCCGCTCGCCATTTGTGCCAGTGCGGAATTGCCGACCACACAAGCGCCTACGGTAAGTGCGACAACAAGCCAAGATTGCCCCCCCCAATTGGAAGAAAGTGCTGCCGTAGCCGAGTATGTTCGAGGCGAGCTCGTCGCAGGAAGGCAATGACGCATGGCGTACTTCGGTTCCATGTCTGCGGGCCATGATTAGATTGAACTGCGGCTTGATTGGCCCAGAGAGAACTTGCCGCGTTTCCGCGTCCGAGTGCGAGCGGGGACGAACCACAACTCGAGCTATCCGAGGAGAACCAGCCAGGCTTCCTGAACCTCTCAGCCCGCAGCGCGATGATGATCTCGTCCGAAACTTTGCTTGTGCATCGGGCCGGTGCCCGAAAGCCAGCGGAGAGCGCTGGCTCTGCAAACGCTCACCACGAGCGCGCGGAGGTTGCTGTCCCGCGCACAAAAACGTTGGGAATGTCCACCCTGCTGACTGAGAGTCAGCGGAGTCTGGCGGTGCCGCGCATCTGCCACGAAGGTGGCTTTCTGGACGGAGCGGCAGCTACTACAAAGCAAGGCTCCCCGGGCAAGAGGCTTTGCTTCACGAATCGCTTCATTGGTATCGCTGTCAGCAAAATTGGAGACAATCGTCGCGCCTGAAGGCCGATGAGCCTTTGAATTTGTCGGCGCGGCAACAGAGCGCAGCATCCAACATGATGGCGCAGGAGATCGAAGGAGTGAACCCATCGAGCAGCTTTGGCGCGTATCTGCGAGCAGTTGCTGGTTGCCTTCAGCGCGGCAAAACTGATCTTGCATCCGAATCCTTGACGTGCGGCGGTCGTTGCTCACGCTTGCCACGTGCGCGTCATCTCGAGCAACCCGCCGGAATTGGTAGTTGATCAGGCGTAACGCTTGCGGGTCCAATCGGCCATTGCGGCTCGGCCGAGCAGCCCTAGCGCTTACGTGGCGCATGAGGCGGGACTCCATCGAACACACTGCAGGAATGAGGGGACGTTTGCATTCGTGCCGTCGCACGGTGAGAAAATCGGCACGGTGAGAAAATCTCCAAGGTCCTCCTGAGTTTTGGGAAAATGGTGTTAGCAAAGATGAGTGCTATTGCTCGCTGGTCACATCAGGATAACGCGCGCAAATTGTCGCGTTGCGTTGCTCAAGAAGGAGCGGTTTATAGGAGCAGGGCAGCCGATCGTGAAGCTCGGCAAGAATGATAATTATCGAGGCAGGCAGCTGAGCGCGTGAGCATTGCAGCCTATCGCCTCGAGATCTTGAGCGAGGGACAATGGACTTGATTGATCAAGCGCCCCCTTCAGACTTGCGGCCGCTCTTGCATGGGCCGTCAAGACGGATTCTCCCGGTTTTGGTACTCCCGGTTGTCCTCGTCGGCTCGTGTGCGGCTGGCGCCTGGCTTTGGGCTAACCTTGAAGAGTTTGTCGAGACGGCAGAAGCCCAAGACGTCGCTTCAACGATGAGCCTGTCACTGGAGGACAGGGCATCCTTGTTTGAGATAAATTGGGCACAGCAGAAAACTGGCGATGAGATCGCATTGCTTAACAGCCGGATCAATGCCCTGCGGGATGACCTGAAAGGGATTCTGGCTCAGATCACCATGCTGACTTCGCGGATCGATTCGCTGCAGAGTTTAACACCTGTTCCTTCTGCTGCTTCCGAGAGTCCTTCGTCGCCAGCCCGGGCCGTTTCGAGCGTCCCCAGCAAACGCTTAGGGCGGTCCAAATCACGGGGACCTGTTTCCGTCGGAGGCGCGCCAGTGATCGCCGAGCCGAAGACAGCCGAGCCTTGAAGTCTAAGACGCTGCGCGGTCAAGCCTCCAACCGTGCTCGAGGAGGTGGACCGTAGCTTCGCAAAGCTGCCTCGGGCTAAAATACCCGAAGCTTGTGCGGGCGGCGGCGTCTTCAGCGGCATGTCGCTGAGGCCATCACCTTGATCGAGAGCGCTTCCGGGGAGGTGGGGCAGTGCCTTTCCGCATGATCGAGGCGTGGCCCTGAACGGCGCAGCGGGCTGCGTCTCTCCTTACAATCCGCTTCCCTTTTTATCAGCCCTCGCCGGTTTTCAAACCATAGCTGAAAGCTCGTATCATCACACCGACGCCCCATTTTCGGAATCTGGCCTGTGCGTCCGAGCGCACTCTTTGGATCGTTCCTTCGCCGAGAGCTTCGAGGATTGGGATCTACTCACATCCGTGGCTGGGGTTAATAGGGGGCACGGTCGCGATGAGTGTCGAACGCGGCAGCAACAGCCCGAATGACAAACCGATGCTCCTGATTGACCCGAATGAGTCCCTCTTCAATCTCCACAATCCCGTCTTCGGCAAGCATTCCCAGACGGTCGGCCGAACCGAGAAGAGGCACCGGATCAAATCCGTGAGCAGCACATATTGCTGGTACGTCGGCCTGCAAATCGCACATCAGTCGCTCGATGATTGCGGCGCGCACGCGATCTTCGGCGGTGAGACAGTAGCCTTTTGAGGTTGGCAGACGGCCAGCCCGAATGTGTTGGTGATAGGAAGCTGTTGCGATCTCGTTCTGGACATAACCTTCCCGCAAACGGCCGATGGCTGACGGACCTAAGCCGATCACCGTTTTGCAGGTATCAGCCGAATAGCCCAGGGAGTTGCGGCGCAGCCGACCAGCTTTCTGGGCCAGCTCAAGCTCGTCATTGGGCAAGGCGAAATGGTCGAGCCCGATCTGGCGGTAGCCAGCCGAGACTAGCGTATCTGCAATAGCCGCGGCTTGCTCAGCGCGGGCGACATTGTCCGGCAGCGCCGTCTCGTCGATCTGGCGCTGACGTTTCATATAGGAGGGGACGTGAGCATAGCCGAAAACCGCAAGCCGGTCTGGCCGCATGGCCAGAGCCGTCCTCGCGGAGTCCACGCAGGATCGCACTGTCTGATGTGGCAGTCCGAATAGAAGGTCGAAATTGATGCGGCTTATGCCATGCTGGCGTAGACTTTCGACGACCGAAGCTGTGAGCTCCTCGCTCTGCACGCGGTTGACCGACCTTTGAACCACTGGATCGAAGCTTTGCACGCCGATGCTCGCGCGGCTGATCCCGGCCGCTTGCAACGTTTCGACCATCTCGGCCGTGACTCCACGCGGATCGAGTTCTATCGCGATAGTAGCTGATTTGCTGAAAGCAAAACAGTGTCGCAGGACTTCCATCAAGCCGAGAAAATCGCTCGGTGCAATGGTGGTCGGCGTCCCGCCACCGAAATGCACGTCGCTCACCGGCAGAGCGCGCGGCACTTGCTCTGCGACCAAGCCTATCTCGTCCCGCAGTGCTGCCAAATAATTGCGGACCGGTCGCTGGCTGCGAGTGAGGCTTGTAGGAAAGCCGCAATACCAGCAGATAGCGTGACAGAACGGAACATGGATATAGAGCGAAACGGGCTCGTGGGCCGGCAGCCGCCTCAGCCATGTCCCACAAGTCTTGGCACCAACCACCGCGGAGAAATCCGGTACGGTTGGATAGATCGTGTACCAAGGCAGGCGAGCATCGCAATACTTGTTTAGGAGGAAGGTCCGCAACGCTTAACTTTCCCAGGCTCGAACGTCACGAAGCTGACCGATGCTCTCTCTTGTGTCTTTGCGTTATGTCAAACCCACCCAGTCGTTGCTGAGATCTGGTCCCGTTTTCGATGTGACAGTCAACGCGGCTTAGGGGCAGAGCAGGAAGAGAGAGCCGCTCGTTTGGCGATTATCTGGACGTTTAGGTTATGAATGTTCTCGTGCGCGCACGGTTGAAGATGCTAGAGGTGCCGGACGAGCCGGCGCGAGCGATCAATCGCTCACCGGAGGGCACGTCATTTCGCATTCGCTGACGGTCAGTCATTTTTGCGACGAAAACAGGGGCTTGTAGGTCTCACGAGGAGCAGCCGAGCTCGCACTGGATCTTCAAAGCGGAGTCTTCTTCAAAAGCCGATTTGGTGCTCACAGAGTTCAGCGGTTGCCTCCCATCCGTGGCCCGCGTGCCACGGAAGATAAGTTGGCGGCTAGCTGACAGCGCGAGGAGCGCCATAGTACAACGTGACGCAACGTGCGATTCAAGTCCTTTGACGCAGCCGACCAAACGAGCGTTCATCCCTAGTATCGAACGCATAAGCCTCAATTCCGCCACGCTGGTTGTCTCATTGCCACAAGCATCATTCACGGATGTACTGATGATGTTGGGGCGACCCCAGCGCACTTGCAGCCCCCCGGCGAAGTGCGTCGGGGCGCCTTGGCTCAGGGGCGTCTCATCGCTGTCTAATGCGGCTCACCAACTCACAACGACTTTGGACGTCGTGCTGATGGGAAGGCAATCCCGGCCCGATGCATCGGACGATATACTATATGCGATAGAATCTGCGCGCCAGATTAGAGACCGCGCAAGCCATAGACGAGTGGAGTTACGCTTCATGCCGCTAGCTGCCCCGCCAACATTGACCTTCCTGCCAAATGGGGTGCGCGGACGAGATGTGACGAGATGCGGGCCACTCGGCTCATGACGATCAGAGGGGATGCGCGAGATGCCGCTCCATCGTCGCTCGACCCGACAGCGTTTCGTGGTTGCTGGCGGCCTTCAGAGTTAGGCAAGGCGGGCGGACCAGAAGCTGCGGCCGCCATCATGTTGCACCCGATCTGACCGTGTAGCCTGCCGATCCTACGAAACATGGGAGTTGAGACTTTCAAGCGAGAACCAGTTGGATGCCGGCAACGAGCAGAACCGCCGCGAGGATAAATCTGATGCCTGCCGGGTTCAGGCAGTTCAGGCTGATTACCGTTCCGACGACCGCACCCACCAGGGCGGAGATAGCGTAAAGAGCCAAATCCGGAGAAGGAAATTGGCCGCTGAAAAGAGCTCCGACGAAGCCGACTGCAGAATTGGCCAGAATAAAAGGGGGTGATAACGCGACGGTCTGCTTCGGTGATGCCCAATTCAGTGTGATGAGCGTCGGCGCGAGGAACACTCCACCACCCACGCCGGTCAGCCCGGAAACCAGGCCAAGGGCCGCGCCAAAGCTCACGCTTGCTGCGACCGGAGTTTCGGAAACACGATCGGAAACTCGTGCCCGCTGCATGATCATCACTGCGCTCGCCAGAAGAAGAACGAGCCCGGTCAGCGTCTTGTACATGTGGTCCCCGAGCACAATCAGGCCACCGGCGAGCGACGCTGGCATCGACGAAAACAGGAGCGGGCGCAGGATCGTCCAGTCAACGATCCTGTTGCGGTTGAAGAGCCACGTAGAATAAGTCGCGACGACAATGTTGAGACCAAGCGCCGTCGGGCGCATCTCTGTCGACGACATACCAAAAAATGCCATTAGCGAGAGGAATGCGGTGCCACCAGCCTGGCCAACGCTCGCATAGAGCATTGAGATGATCGCGAAGAGCAGAGAAGTCATGCCTCACCGGTCTTGGCGAAGATCTTCGCCTTTTTGCGCCGAGCCCATCATGATTCGTGCATCAAGCGCGGTCTAAATGTGTTTCTGCTTGGCGACGGATCTAAGCATTTCGCCGAAATCGGTGGCCGGAGGTGCAGGCAGGTCAAGTTCCCTAACGAGTGCCATGCTTGAACAGTCCCATCAATTGCCGAAGCTGGTACTTGACTGGGCTGGAATAGGGCTGCGTTGAGACCCTGAGGGGCGGCACTCCAGGGGCCGCCGGGGTGAAGCTGCGTTTCTTGCTGTAGCTCATCTCCTGCCGCGCCTCGCAATGGTGCTGTCGCCTTTCTTTCGCATGTTAGAAAGGCTTCGACGCTCCTACCTCGCAACCAACCGTGCGGGTCCGAACCCCTCTCCGCGACGTTTGAGTTTGGTGAAATCAACAGTTGGTACGACACTTGCTAGTCGAACCTGGGTTCTCTCGCTGTTGGAGAAGCGCATGCAAAATCTCCTCCGCATCAAGCAGATCTCGCGGCGACGAGTATCTCTCGCTGCGCCTTTGACGCGGCCCGTTTCTGCACGTTCGATACGTTTGCGCCAGGCCTGCCGGACGGAGTCGATGAGACGCCGGACAATGGTGCGAGGAGTATGGCGTCTGCGCCGGCTGTTGCGTGTTGCTCATCGATCACGTCCCCGGCGCCGTCGCACGGCGGAGGATCGGCGAGCGATTAGCGATGGCAATTCGCAAGATTGGGAAAAGACATGACTCTCGTGTTGTCTTCGTCTCTCAGCGGAGACTGGATGCTGACAGGACGCTCGTCGAGTCGCGCACCGCCAAGCGCGTGGCCGAGCTTAGCTGTATCGCGCAGATCAGAGCCCAGGATCTCGTCGTGCTCGGCCTCGAGACAGACGAAAGCGTCGCTCGGACGCGACTGCGTTTTCTCGCCGTGCAAGCTTAACAGAGCCGAGCCTCTAGCCGCGGAATCTGTCCGGTTATTGTCGTCAGCTCGGTCCTGGACCCGCGAACCTTCTATCGGCGTCCGCATCATCCAAGGGGACACCGTTGGGTACGTACCGGTGGCACGGTCCTTCAACGCGGATGACGAGCGATGATCTCTAGTTTGACCAGTGCGCTATCGGCGAACTGGACCAATCACTTCCGCTCAGCCTTTGAGATAAGGATGATGGCCCTATCTCGGGTGTTTGATGGATCACGCCGGCGCACTCGGCGGCAGGGCGAGGAATTCGGCGAATGGCGCCCGGCACAGGGCGAGCGCTCAGACTGCACGAATAACTAACCGTCAGGTTCAGATCATGGACTGGAATTTGGCTTCGCCTGAAACAAGCGCAATCGAACACGACGACGGGGAGCTCGATCGTCGTACTCAAGCGCCTATCATTGACCTCTTTAGCTTCACCGAATGTGCGAGCCAGACTCATTCACTCAGAGCGCTATTCGAGCTTCTTGTAGGCTGTGCCACAAAGCAAGGCTTCAGTGAAGTTGCATATGGCGCTCTCAACTTCGTTGAGCCACTTCGCCTGGCAGAGTATCCACCCCCGACTGTGGCTGTGAAGTGGCCGCCAGACTGGTGCGACCGATATTTCAAGCGAAAGTACCATACTATCGATCCGGTGGTCCGGCGGACGCCGATGCATTCGCGGCCGTTTTTGTGGGATCAACTCGCCGACCACTATCAACTTCAGCCGGACGAAAGACGCGTACTGGAGGAGGCGAGAGAGGCGGGGCTGAAGCACGGCATGAGCGTGCCGTTGTTCGGCCCGTTGGGTCGGATATCTGTTGTGTCGTTTGCATCCGC
This sequence comes from Bradyrhizobium vignae, assembly GCF_004114425.1. Taxonomy (GTDB): domain Bacteria; phylum Pseudomonadota; class Alphaproteobacteria; order Rhizobiales; family Xanthobacteraceae; genus Bradyrhizobium; species Bradyrhizobium vignae. The sequence goes on from NZ_RDQF01000031.1 coordinate 55,676, forward strand.
GTTCGACGATGCCGATCCTCAGGACTGCATCGGTCATCTCAACGCGCTGGCCTGCCTCTTTCACACCGCTTATAGCGAGATCGCTCGTCCGTGCAATGATGATGGTTGCGAGAGAAAAGTGGCATTATCAAAGCGAGAGATCAGTTGCATGCGGTGGGTGACGGAGGGGAAATCGTCATGGGAAATCGGAAAGATCCTGGAAATCAGCGAGAATACGGTCAACTTTCATGTCAAGAATGCGATGCGGAAGCTGGGTGCGACGAGCCGAATTCAAGCGGTCGCTATCGCTATTCGCCTCAATGTTCTTTGAATTGTAAGGAACGGGGCACTAAGTGCCAAATCGTGGGCTGGCAGAGTCTACCATGTTGAGCATCGCGCCTTCGGCGGAGCTCGCAGATACGACGCTCCTTGCGACAAGTCCGCTATCTCACGCTGCGTGAGGTTGTGGGACTTCATGAGATCGATGGACTGTCGAAGTTGACTGACCCTGTTCCCCCATCTCGGCCTTACACCACCCAGCCTGTGGCCCGTTGCTCAGATGAACTCGCACTTTGTGCTTCGGAACTGGGATTGGAAGCCGGCAGCGAGAGGTCCCGCTGAGGAAAGAACCCCGACCGTGGGTCGGGGTTCCGTTTCACTCAACCGCTTGGAGGTCTCTATTTGGCAAAGGGTGAGCCAAACTTGTAATTGAGCCGCGCCGTGATGAGATCGACGTCCTGGTGGGTGCGGTCCGTGCCGAGAAATCCTGGGAAGCTGATGTTGCTGCGCTGCATGAACAAGTGGTTATACTCGACGCCAACTGACCAGTTCGGCGTGAGGCTGACTTCGGCACCGGCGCCCAGCACGCCACCCCAACGGACATCATTGCTGTTGGCAAGCTCGGCGCCCGTAGCCACCGAGTTGACGTGATAAGTGTTGCTGGTCACCGCAGCACCACCCTTTCCGTAAAGTAGGACGGCATTGAACGCGTAGCCGATATGCCCCGTGAATAGACCGAATGCATCTGTCGTGGTGCCGACGGTGTTTGCCGGAAAGACGCTGCTGACGTTGGAGCCGCTGAAGTCGGCCCAGTTGCCCTGACCTTCGATGCCGTAGACCATGTTGAAGATGTGCCAACGATAGCCAATCTGGCCGCCGATGGTCCCGCCAGCCGAATTATGGCAGCCTTCGGGAGTGACGCCATTGAAATCCCAGCAGTTGCGGCCCGTTCCCCAGCCACCATTGAGGCCGATATAGTAGCCGGACCAGTCGATAATCGGGGCCGGGACCGGCAGCGATGCCGCGTGGGCCTTGACAGGCTGCCCGGCCAGGTCCGTGCCGAATGCGGGAGCGGCCGCACCGAGTACGCCGATGGCTGCGGTCAGAATCAGAATATTTTTCATTCGAGTGTCGTTTCCTTTCGGTGCTCCCCCGGCGGCGTGCATTTAACAATATGACCGCGAATTGCTGTAACTGCCGCACAACATGTCTTCGAAAGAAATGGGCCCAATCGCACGCTGCGTCAGATTGTGGAGCGCGCAACTTGCCATGCACTGCCTCGACGGAAATGCTGGGGCCTGACACTGGTCGCTTCGCGCAGAGGCGTCCTTGAACACGATTAGTTCGTGATGGCCCGTGACAGAACCGAGATCTTTGGCTCCCTCAGCCGCGAATTAGGGACAGAGCAAGGCCGCGCCAGCATCCCCCCGTGCATGCCCGCTATTCAGAGAGTTCGGCAAATGAAAACCGCTGATCGAGGACCCGCCTCGGGCGCTCCAGTTCATTAGTTCGGTAGGAGCCTCGTGCTACCACTTGCAATCGTGAGCGATGCGGGACGATCCATCACAGGCCCGGATCGCTTTGCTGAGGACCGGTCACAACTCTAGCACAGCTAAACCTCGCCCTCGATCGACAGATGTGGATGCAGCTGTGCTTGACAAGGCCCTTGCTTGAAGTTGCGCAGTTCGTGCCGAGCCAAGGGTCAGGAGAGGAAACGGTATCGCTTTTGCTGGCGCCAGCGAGTAATAGCGCGGCTGTCTCGTCTTGTCTCCGACTTGCACTGGATTCCAGGTGACTGGTCTTGGATCACCAGAAGAGCTGCATAAGCGACAGTCGTCGCGAACGTGCTCGTCTCAGCAGGGGCTGAACATGAAGGAGGGTCACCTCCACCACGCTCAGCCCCGGTATTTTTCCGCCGCATAATGTCCCCACATGCCAAGCTCGTGTGGCAGTATGGGGTCAAGCGCCTTATTGCTCGGTCGACCGCGCCAATTCAGCCCGCAAGCTGCGTATCGCCTCGTTAGCCAGATTCAAAGTATTCCGTTCGCCGTTCTTTATCGAAGACTCAAGTAAAGTGCACAACCGGCTATGAAGGACCGTCTTGCGATTATGCGCCAGCAACGGATCCGTCTCAACAAAGCGCCAGGCCTTATCAAATGCGACGCTCACGATAGCATCTTGCATCTGCTGATCCATCTCAACACTCCACGACGTCCTGATACAAGGAAAGTACCTTCGCAAAAGCAAACCGAGCGTCTGTGGCTTGTCCCAGCAAGTAAGACATCAGAGCCGCAGTACACTCGGAGCATCGAGCAGCTCTCGATGCGTCATGAATTTACAGATGTTTGTTGAAGTTCCGATGACCCCGAACGTCGTATTGCCAGGCGCGTATTCGAATATTTCTGAAGCGACTGAACGAGCTCGCGTTGTTCGCGACGGCTTCGTTGCCAAAGTGATCTTGTTTCTCGGTGTCTGTCGATATTGGGCTATTGTTCCCGCAATCGGAAGATCGGGGCCACGCCAATCGCGACTAAAGCCGACCATCGATGAAAATGGATCGCTCCGCTCCTTTCGCAGTCTCTAGCTAAGAAGCGTTGTGTGGCGTTTTCCGACCACTGCTTGTTTGCTTTCTGACAAGTATCCGCGTGCCGTCGTCCTTTGCTCGACCCAACGTGGCCTCCTGCTCTCGGTGCAGGCTCCAGCTTTCGAGAATGGTGGCGAACAGTTGTGATATGGAAAGGCCAGCGGAAGCGGCGCGCTTGACGGGACGGTGAGTCATAAACACCAAGTCGTCGATCCCTGGCGCGCACGGCCGTAGCAGCCAGCCCCGCGATGCGCGCCATCAAACGGAGAGAAAGCCAAACGACATCTCAGTCCGCTGCTGCACGTGACAGAATTAGTTTCGCGATCTTCAATTGGTTGTCGGGAGTTCGCAACACTGCCGGTAATGCCGCCACGGCCTGATCGAAAAGGCGTCCCAAAACCTGAAGGTCTTCTGGGTAGTAAACGCCACGGTCTTGCGACAGTCGCCTCGTTTTCTGGTCGCCGGCGCGGCCCCCGGTTCTCGTATCGCCGAGCTGGCCGAGCTCAAGTTCCGCCGTAATCATTTGGTTTGTCAGGGCGTTTAGCAGTCGGATCGCTTCGAGCTCGTCGCCTTCTTCGCCTATGAGGGCGGCTACGATGTCGAGTTGCAGGTCGATGCGATCCTCGAGGTCCTCTGAGCGTGAATTGGAAGGGTCAAGTTCCACGGTGTTTGCTCCAAAGTAGTTAAATGCAGGAACCAGGTTGAGTAACGGTTGGGTCGTGCTTTCCCGTTGGCGAGACGGCAGAGGCGGCGATAGAACGAATGGCTGCTGCACAAGGCAAGGTGTGCACGCACGGTCGCCGGAGGAAGAGGGTGGTAGGCATGTGCCGCTAAAGGACCGCAAAGGCGGTCGACCAGAGAGCGCGAACCGGCACTTGATCTCGAGCCGGTCCAGCGCGTGGGACAGTGGCAGTGATTCCAGCCGGCGGGGACACCGCTGATGACCGCGAGTCGAGAAGTGCGACCCGAACTGCTGCGCGATTGCTCGTAACCGGACATAGCGATCCAGACGTAACCGGAGGCTCCCCAGGGCAGAGTGCCATAAAAAGAGCTTGGCGCTGGACGAAGCTGTTGCTGAAGGCGCTCCGTCAACTGGTCCAGACCGGTCTGCTCATCATACCAGAAAATTATGGCCCAGCACATGCTAGGCAACCCAGAAATAACATCCGCTACATACGTCTGTGGTTTCTCTCTGCGTTCGTTGACAGGCGATGCCCGGCCCGACGAGGGTGCGGATGGGCTCCTGGAAGGTGGGTCCGCTAAGAGACAAGACCAGCAGATCGCGCGTCTCCACCCCTCGTTCCGATGGTGATGTAAGGATTGCTGAGAAGGGATAACCGCGCCGGGATATGGTCGAACAGCGCCGGCGCATAGAAGGAGATAGGGTAGCGTCAGTCTGTAGGAAATGGGTGTGGAAGCCGCCTTCCGACGAAGACTGAGGACGCGAGCAGAGTGAGACTCCACGATTACACGGCGTACAGGGGTGGCCAGTAAGATCGCTAGGCTGGTCTCATCACACCGATCGACATCATTGCCTCGTCCTGGGCGGAGGATATGCGGCTTGCGCTCAGCGTGGTCAGATAGCTGACCGCACTGCTTTCTTTGAAGGCCGCGGCAGCGTCGGATTGTCGGCGGCGCCTCCCTGGTCAGGGCAAATAGTCCAGCCCGCATCGTCGTAGAGGCCAATTCGCCTGCCCCAATTCTATGCAGCGCACGCATTTACCTTGGCCAAGCAGTGTGCGTGAGAGTCGATCTTCTTCTTCGAGGCCTTTGGACGACTGAAAAGGCAGGCGCCAGCGCGATGGATTACGCGCCAGACGTTGCGATTGACCATCCGACCGCACTTGCGCGGCACGTGCGTCGACTCCAAAGATTGATGGGTGTCCTTGGCGATGCAGCCAGGAGCACCTTGAATCGGCCTGCGACTAGGCTGAAAGCAAAAAAGGTCCATTGCCCACACGACATTCGTGAAATGTGCTTTCCGGAAACCGGCGATCGACTTATGGGGTATTTGGCTGAAAATGGTAAAATCGAAAGTGTTGATGGGAAGCATCCAGTTCGTGGATCGCGCACGCGCGTAATCTAGGTTTTTCCTGCCGTCTTGCTGCCGTTTATCAACTCGTCCGCGGCCGAACGCTGTTCGTCCGCTTCGATCTCGCGGGGCTTTGCAATGAGGGGCCGCGATTGCTCAGGGCTCATCCTGCATCTCGGTCTACTTGCCACGCATACGATCCCCCAAATGCAGACATTACCAGCCAAAGCTATCGAGGATTTCAGCTTTGATTGCGGTTGCGGTGTGCAGGGAAATCTCCAGCGGAAGGTTTCCGAATGCAAGCTGGCAAAGCAAGTAGTTGGCACCTGCCACTTCCATCTGCTGAAGAAGGAGCTTTCGGACGGAAGCCGGCGTTCCAACGACGCACAATTCGCTTTCAAGTGCTGCATCGAAGGTCAGCGGAAGGGCGGGCGGTGTCGGAATGGCGTTAAGCTCATAAAGGAACTTAAAGCTCTCCAGCCATCGCCGATACGCAGTTTCGGCCGCCGCATGAGCGTCCTGATCAGAATTCGCAATCACGACCATGCGGGCCAGCCCGAGAAATGGCTCGCGGCCATGTGCGGCTGTATTGTGGGCTCGATGGGAGCGGTAGGCGTCCGTAACGTTCCGGACAACACTGGCGGGGCCTATGCACGCCAGATTGGCGCCATTTGCCGCGGCCCACTGCGCCGTCTCAGCCCGATTGCTTGCGATCCAGATAGGCGGATATGGACGTTGATGAGGCCTCAACGTTAAGGGTACTTCGCTCAACTCGAAGTGGCGTCCATGATAAGATAGCGTATGTCCCTTCAGCGCAATATTCAGGATTTCACTGGCTTCCGTATAACGGCTTGGTGCAGCGTCGGCAGTGATGCCGAAATAACCCCATTCAATCGGCTGGGAGCCGCGGCCTATCCCGACCTCGAGCCTGCCGCCGCTCAATTGGTCAAGCATGCAGATCTCTTCGAATGCGCGCAATGGATGATAAAGGTTGAGCAACAGGACGAGCGGACCGAAGCGTAATCGCCGGGTGCGCTGCGCGACGCTCGAAAGAAACAGGTTCGGCGAGGGCCCTCTGCCATGAGGTGTGCAGTGGTGTTCGGCCAGGTGATAAGCGTAGAAGCCGAGCGAGTCGCAGACCTCGGTCAGCTTGAGACGATCTTCATATTGTCGTGTGGCATCTCGGCCGTCGTCATCCAAATGGTCGAAAACGCCGCACGTTAGTCTTGAAGGAAGGCCACTCTTCACTCGATCAATCTCCGATTACGGTCAGATGGAGGGTCCCGGTGCTTCGTGCCGTTGCGCTCAAAGAGGCCTGGTTTGTCATTTAAGCCGGTCAGGCCGCTTCTCTTTGGGTGCGTGGATCTGGGCTTGCACCATGTGAGTGGGTCACGAGAATGCGTAATGCGGTCGGCCGCACCCTTGATCGAAATTCGCGAACGCCGGAACGGCGAGCATTTGCTCGAGGAGAAGCATCGTTGGGCGCGTCAGAGGTCCTGTGCCTGCGAGCCAGATCAGCTCGGCACGGCTACTATTTGTCTATCATTGGACGTAGCGTCTCCGTCAGGTCGACATCCGGTAGCTCGGCGAGCGCTGCGACGAACGCGAGAAACGCTCCGAAGGCTGCAAGTATAAGAGAGCTTGCGAGTATCGCTGTTCCTACGACCTGAGTGCGTCTCATAATCCTTCACTTCGGTTTTGGGAGACGGCGTTGATGCCAATCAGTTCTGCTCGACAGTTTCAACACGGCCGTCTCGCCAGCGGTAAACCAGAAAACCAGGAGCCGCATTGTCTCCCTTTGCATCGAACCGGACTGGGCCAATGACGGTATCGATCGGCCGTGAACGAAGTGCGTTGGCCACGCGTGCAGCATTGAAAGAGCCGGTCCGGTTCACCGCCTCAGCCCATGCTTGCACGGCTGCATAGGCGTAAAGCGTATAGCCTTCGGCAGACAGGTTGGACGCTTTGAGTTCGGCCACCACGCCGGCCGCATTGGCATTCGCGGCCGGGTCCGGCATGAAGGTAAACAACGAGCCTGTTCCAGCGCTGCCAGTAATGGCCCAGAATTCAGAGGTCATCAACGGATCGTTCGCCATGACGATGAGCTCCGCTCTTGCTTCCGACGCCTGGCGTACAAACAATCCGATTTCGGTATGATAGCCGCCGATATAGGCGACGCGCACCCGATCCTTCTTCATTCTTGAGACCAGCGCCCTGTAATCTTTTTCACCGGCGACATAGCTCTGCCGAATGACTTTTTCGCCGAATTTGCGAAGCTGTGCTTCGACCACGTCGGCGATACCTTTGCCTGCGGTGCTTTTGTCGTCGAGCACCGCGATCTTGTCGTTAGGGTAGTTCCGGTGAATGTACTCAGCGGCAACGGTGCCCTGTTGATCGTCGCGGCCGCAGATCCGAAAGACAGTGTCAAGGCCCCGTTCTGTTAGCTGAGGATTTGACGAGCCTGGTGACACCTGAATGATGCCTGCTTCGGCGTAGATCTCGGAGGCCGGGATCGACGAAGAAGAACAAAAATGGCCAACGACCAGCCGGACCCGCTCTGTTGTGAGCTTATTAGCGACCGCGACAGCTTGCTTCGGGTCGCAAGCGTCGTCAGCGACTCTCAATATCACCTTGGTGTCGAGAAGTAGGCCAGAAGCGTTCAACGCCTCGACCGCCGCAGCTGCACCATCGCGCATTTGCGCGCCGAACGCAGCACTGCTTCCGCTCATTGGGCCAGCCACGGCAATATTTATGTCGGAGCCGCGCGCAACCGAGGCGAGGGCGCACAAGAGAAGCGCAGCACTCGCAGCAAAAGCCCAACGTCCATTTAACATTGTAGAGCTCCCAATGGTGACCTGGAGTTGAACCGCCAGCAGCTGTGGTCAGACGTGTCTACACCTTCAGGCTGTCTGCCAAGCGCAGCTTGCGTTGGTCGGCCAGATTGCGACCACGGTAGAACTTACAATTTGACGTTAGGTGCGTTTCAAGGCCGTTTTGAAAGGAGCCTCGATGGTGCGTCAGCGAGCGCGGATCGACGAGGTCACGACGGCTGTCCGGTTGAGGCCATCAAACTGTCGGCTCCCTCAGAGCCGACGAGCGCTTATCGGCAATGCCGTGCGGAGCCGGCCATGAGGGCGTCAGTACGGCTGATCCTCCAACCCGCCAAGGGCGAGATCGAGATATTGCATGAGGCAGGGATCCCAACCAGCCAGGCTACGGGGGGCGCTTAATCGTGCAAGGACCTTCAGGATCATCGAAACGCGCGTATCGGCGCCGGCGATTTCGCTGATCAGCAAGCGTGCTGCAACTGCGACAGCCTTGGCCCGCTCCCCGCAAGGATGCTCGCCCCGATCCATACAATCACGCAAGTCGTCGCGGATCCGCCGCCACCGCTCCTCGCGATCTGCAGCTAACTTGCAGGTGCATCGGGAGGTCTGACTGGGCGTCTCGACCCGCGACATGGCATTGAGGGTGGCAGGCAGCTCATCCACACTTACCTGGATTTCACTGTCGATGGTCATGTTGCGCAAGCGATCTCGCAACAGAGTTGCTCGAGCGACTTGAAGTTCTATCCGCTGTAGATGCTTGCGCAGAAGATCGGGGAGTGAGGTCGTGCCCTCCATAGCTTTACGGATCTCAATAAGGGAGAAGCCAAGCTCACGTAACGCCCGAATCTGGTGAACCCGTTGCATGCTTTCGCGGTCGTACATCCGGTGGCCGCCGTCGGTACGCTCTGAAGCTGCTAGGAGCCCAGTGTGTTCATAATGATGCAGCGTGCGTACCGTTACTCCGGTCGCCTCTGCAAGTTCGCCAATGCGCCATCGACGCCTTCGTGGTGTAGCTTTGCTCATGTTGCTCAATTTCAAAGCCTACAACCTGACGTCACGTGTGATTCAAGTAATTTCAAAGCTCTCGCTGGATCGTCTTTCATTCCAGCGCGAGAGTGGTGACTATCCTCAGAATGGCGTGGGATCAACCCTGGGGGGAAATGGTGATCAACAAGTTCGTCAAGCATGCCAGTTGAGTCTGGCCAGCCGCTGTACGCTCCAGGATGAGCTTGGCGATTGCTGTGCGATTTTCCGGACTTTGCATGGACGGGGGTAGCGCGGTGACCACACTATCATAAAGGCGTCCCAGGATGGAAAGCTCTTCCGGATCGAACACGCCGCTGCATTGCTCCAACGGTCAGCTCCTTTGCTTGTCATTGTCGTTGCAGCGCACGTCGTCAAGACGTTTGGCTGCGATAGGGCCAAAAGAAGTCAGACCCGCGGCGGCGAGCGACGAAGATGCGATGTGCTCACAGGTGATGCGACAGGGCAACACGCGAGCGCGATCCCTGCTTCGACAGCGGGAGTGATCGCGGCCATGTGCATGATCGATGACCGGCACGCTCACGGTGCGTGATGGTACGACTGCGAGGAAGCCGAAGCGTCTCCGCTCATCGGAGCCCCTACCGATTCGGAGAGTTGACGAGAGCAGCCCATGGCCCTTTCTGCTGTGTCGAGGCGGGTGCGGCCGGCGGCCCGGTGCCACGTACGTCGTCTCTAAGCAAGCCAATAGTCCGAGCCGCCCCTCGCGCGTTGAGCCGATTGCCAACGTGCGAAAGACCTACAGAACTCATCATGCTAGGCGTGCGCTGCGACAATCTTTATGGAGCGATCATGAATTCGAGCGAGGCGAGCCTAAATTGTCTGATCCGAGACATTCGTTGGGATATGAAGTTCGCAGACCTTGCGAACGTCCTCACGAACAAACGGCGAGGCAGATCATGCGAAACCTCCGGCAGCATCTGCTCCTTCCGAAGCGCAGATGATGGAGGGCGCTTCTCCAGTCGACATGCGGGTAGCTTCCTGCAACAATATCTCTCGCATCCACACGCTTTCCGGGTCGCTATGGTGAAGCACGGGCCATTGGACCGCCTCAGTGAAGGCGGGGAATGGCTGCGGGAGCTCCGCAATGCAAAGGGGCATCGTCCTTTGGAAATGCTTTACGAGCCCTAATGGCATCGTCCCTATGCGGTTCGTGCCTACCAGCAGGGGCGGGATCATGCTGAAGCTCTGCACAAGAATGTCGATGCGCCGATTGAGGCCGAGATCGAGTAAAAAGGATTCATCGACCGGCGTCTTGCGCGCACCTTCGATCTTAACCGCCACGTGGCGCATCGACATATACCGGTCGAATGTAAGACGCCGCAGCAGTTTGCTATTGGTGCGGCAACCTACGCAGACGAGCCTCTCCTCGAATAGGGCTGCTCTGGGGTGCGCGCTAGACATGAATAATTCCGGCAAGATAACAAAATCGACTTCACAGCGGCGGAGAAGTTCATCGTGCTCACCAGTGGCCGCCACCAGTTCGAAGCTGACGGCGGGGGCTTCGCGCGCGACGCGCTCCACGACATTTCGAAAGAATACGACTGTTATAAAATCAGAAAGCCCGATCCTGAACCGCCGGTTCAATCGAGCTGGGTCGAACACGTCCCGCGCGATAATTGAGAGCTCAATGTGCGTTAGAGCCTCCCGCACAGGGGCTGCAAGTCCTTCCGCGCGTGAGGTCGGGACAAGTTCCCGCCCCCTCATTCCAAATAGCTCATCGCGGAAGTATGAACGAAGTCGGGCAACGGCTGCGCTCATGGCAGGCTGACTAAGGTTAATCTTGCGTGCCGCTGCGCTGAGGTTGCGCTCGGTCATTAGAGCATCCAGCGCGACGAGAAGATTTAGATCCAGACCTTTGAAACGCATGTCTTGTTATCCGGCGTGAACGTAATTGCGGCGCACACCGCGAGCAATGACGGCCCGTCTTGAGAGGTCCTATTTGCCCGCGCGAATGGACATCGTTCCATCCTACGATCGCAAAAAGACGCTCGTGAAATGACCGCAACGATGGAGAGCTAGGCAGTAGGCCGGCCAGCAGCCGCCGCAAACCGTTCAGGAATCCCGAAGTTGGTCGGTCTCGCCGCTTCCGGCGAGCCACGCAACAGGACCCGGTCAAATGGTTAATGGCAGATGAACCTAGTGTCCGGCCAGTGCGGTGAGTTCGCCAAAGTGCCCAGTCGACGGCCGCGTAGCGCCGCGTTAGCCACGGCGGCGAACCTACAACCTGACGCAGTGTGCGGTTCAAGCGATTTTATCGGGCAAGCCAAACATTAGTGTACTGGAGGGCGTGTTCTGCCGATAGTGCCGGCGTCGCCTGTTTGCAGTGCAAGCGCATCAAACCTCTCCTGCGAGGCCAGCAGGCTCACCACGGGCCAAGTCTTCGCAGCCGATCGCCGTCTCTGGCAGCTTCGCGCCAGAGACGTTGAAGTGACGAAATCGTCCGAGCACGTCGAAGGATCGTTAGTTATCTGGAAAGTGGAACGGCCTATGTCGAGCCTAGCAGCGCCTGCGAGTTGGAGGCTCCTGATGCATAGATCCCATGTTGGATGCTTCCTCCAGCAATATCCGCCGCATCCAAATGCTCGCCGGGTCGGTATTGTGGAACGCAGGCCACTGCACAGCCTCGGTGAACGTGGGTAGGGGGAGCGGTGGTTCGACGATCCGCAGTGGCATTCGCTTTTCGAAGTGTTTGGCCAGTCGTAAGGGCATTGTGCCGATACGGCCCGTGTCCAACAATATGGGCGGAATCAGGCTAAACCCCTGCACAACGATCTCAATGCGTCTCTTGACGCCGTGCTCAAGCAAAAACCATTCTTCGAGGTTTGGTCTGAGCGCGCGTCCGAACTTCGCCGTAACGTGCCCCATCGAAATGTATTTCTCGAACGTAAGCTGCCGGGAGAGCTGCTTGTTCGCGCGGCATCCCACGCATACGAGCGTCTCGTCGAACAGCGTCGCCTTAGGATGCGCGCTCGACATGAACAGTTCCGGCAGAATGAGAAAGTCGACCTCGCCCCGGCGGAGCAGCTCATCGGGTTCATCGGAAAATGGCAGCAATTCGAAGCGCACCGCCGGAGCTTCCTTTGCGATACGGTCCACAATTTTGCGAAGAAAGACGATCGTCATGAAATCGGAGAGAATGAACCTGAAGCGTCGGCTCGACTGAGTCGGGTCAAACGCGTCTCGCGATATGATCGAGAGTTGGATGTGCAGCAGGGCCTCGCGAACCGGACCTGCAAGCGCCTCCGCGCCAGGTGTCGGGACAAGCTCGCGACCTCTCATGGTAAATAGTTCATCACGGAAATAGGTGCGCAGCCGCGCGATCGCAGCGCTCATAGCGGGCTGGCTCAGGTGAATTTTGCGCGCCGCCGCTGTGAGGTTTCGCTCCGTCATCAGAGCATCGAGCGCAACGAGAAGGTTTAGATCGAGTCCCTTGAACCGCATGTTCTGAGTCTATCCATCGTGTGGATGTGTTCCATCGGAACAATCGATTTTACCAAACTGGGGGATGTTGAATAGCAAACATCAGTTTGGAAAAGTAATCGGGCATACCATGATGGCTGCTGCTCATTCACGCCGGCTCAGAGAAAAAGTCCTGGACGTGCGAGCAGCGGGCGCATTCGTCTCGAGGATGGCTATGGTCGGCCCTTGCGAGCCGCGTCGCTTCTTCTCCGTGCGAAGCTCGCTCGCTAGAGATGTCAGGCCGATCTCCGTAAACCTTGGTATGCGCGTTCCATCCGTTTCCATATTGGAGGTTTACCCGCGTACACTTGAGAGCGCGTTCAGCCGCATTCTAGTGTCCCGAAAGAGCGGCAGGCGCAGATTGCGGATGCCAAGTAATTCAGGCGGCTCCCAAATAGCTCGCCTGTCCACCGCATTTCAGGGCGTGTCGAAGATGCATGAGAACCAGCTTGATTTGATGTCAGTCGGATGCGCCCTCGATGAGGCTCCGCGGATCGAAGGCTTGCCCTTAGACGTCAAAACGTCGACAGCGATGCGAGCCGAGGCGGAAAAGCTCCGTGGGGCAGACAGAGTGTGGCTAGTCCAATCGCCTCATCGGCATCTTCCGGGATATCTCGCGCGGGGCATTGGCCGAATGACGAGTCCGAACCATGAGATCGCTTCGTCGCGAGCGAAGCCGCACGGCGCGGTGGAGTCGAGAAGTGCCGCGCTCTGGGCGGGTCGTGGCAGCGCATTTGAGTGTTGATCAGTGGTTCGGCGATTAGGGAGTTCACGTGACCATCTCCGCTCATAATTCCACTGGCGCAAAGAAACCCGCCATGAAAATTGCCGTATCACGGACGGAAGCGCCTTCTGCACGCTCTCAAGTGCAGTGGAGCCGTCGGTGGGAAAGCGAATTGCAGCTCACCGATCATGCCGAACTCGCCGAGTTCTTCCGCAACACTTACGGGCCGACCGGTGCGTTCAATGCGCAGCCTTTTGAAGGCAACCGCAGTTGGGCCGGGGCGAGGCCTGAGGTCCGCATTATCGGTTATGACGCGCGCGGGGTAGCTGCTCATGTCGGGCTACTACGCCGGTTCATCAAGATTGGTGGGGTCGATCTACTCGTTGCCGAGCTCGGCTTGTATGCGGTGCGCCCGGACCTCGAAGGACTGGGAATCAGCCACGCAATGCGCGTGACGTATCCGATACTGCATGAGCTTGGGGTTCCATTCGGTTTTGGTACGGTTCGGCCTGCGCTTGCGAAACATATGACCCGACTGGTCGCAAGGCAGGGGCTCGCCACGCTGATGTCTGGCATTCGCGTCCGCTCCACGCATCCGGACGTCTATCCCAATCTGTCGCCGATCCGCATCGAAGACGTGATCGTGGTGGTTTTCCCGGTTGGACGCGCGATAGGCGAGTGGCCCGCCGGGACGATAATCGATCGGAACGGGCCTGAGTTGTGAAAGAGCGTTTCCCCCTATCCGCTGTCCGTTGCGACTATGCTGACGTGACCGGAAGTCGCCCCGTCTATTTAACCTTTGATGATGGGCCCAATCCATTTTGCACGCCAGAGGTGCTCGATGTCCTGGCGAAACATCAAGCTCCGGCGACGTTCTTCGTGATTGGCACATATGCGGCCGAACAACCTGAACTCATTCGGCGAATGATCGCGGAAGGGCACGAGGTTGCGAACCACACGATGACGCATCCGGATCTATCCAGATGCGGACCAGCGGAGGTGCGCGACGAAGTGCTGACGGCGAGCGAGGCGATCCGTTCGGCGTGTCCGCAGGCCTCGCTCAGACACATGCGGGCACCTTACGGCATGTGGACACAAGAGGTGCTCTCTGCGTCAGCGAGCGCTGGTCTCACAGCTGTGCACTGGTCGGTCGATCCCAGAGATTGGTCACGCCCCGGGGTTGATCGAATTGTGAATTCAGTACTGGCAACCGTTCGCCCGGGAGCAATTGTGCTCCTGCACGATGGATATCCGCCTGATGAGGAGCGACTTTGCACTGCTGCCACGCTGCGTGATCAGACCACGATGGCACTGTCACATCTGATCCCAGCACTACAACGGCGCGGGTTTGTCATCCGTCCACTCCCTCAACTTCACTGAACAGAACCAACATCCTATGGACCTGCTCGCTACAACCAGTGCTGTCGCTGTTTCGTCTTATGCGCTCCTCTCGACGATCTACAAGAGCGCGCAAGCGCTTTATGCCCAACCGGCGATTAACGCATCGCTCCAGGACAACTCGGGACGATCGGAGGTGCTCCTTCCCAGTGTAGACGTTATCGTGCCGTGCTTCAACGAGGATCCAATTACGCTCGCCCAATGTCTGGAGTCGATTGCGAGCCAAGACTACAGCGGAAAGTTGCAGGTCTATGTGGTCGACGACGGATCTGCAAATCGCGAACTTGTCGCGCCAGTACACAAAATCTATGCGAACAATCCGAGGTTCAGCATCATCTTGCTGGCAAAGAACGTCGGAAAGCGCAAGGCGCAGATCGCCGCAATACGCAGCTCATCCGGTGACCTGGTCCTCAACGTCGACTCGGATACGATCCTTGCCGCTGACGTTGTTACCAAGCTCGTATTGAAGATGCATGACCCGCAAATCGGTGCAGCCATGGGTCGGTTGATAGCGAGCAATCGCAGCCAAACCTGGCTGACCAGGCTGATCGACATGGAATACTGGCTGGCATGCAACGAAGAGCGCGCGGCGCAGGCGCGTTTCGGTGCCGTCATGTGCTGCTGCGGTCCATGTGCCATGTATCGTCGCTCCGCGCTCGCCTTGCTTCTTGATCAATACGAGGCGCAATTCTTTCGCGGCAAGCCGAGCGATTTCGGCGAGGATCGCCATCTAACAATCCTCATGCTCAAGGCGGGATTTCGAACCGAATACGTCTCGGACGCGATCGCAGCAACAGTTGTCCCGGACCGCCTAGGGCCATATCTACGTCAGCAACTGCGCTGGGCGCGCAGTACCTTCCGGGACACGTTCCTTGCATTTCGCCTGCTGCCGGAGCTCGATGGCTATCTGACGCTAGACGTTATCGGGCAAAATCTCGGCCCGTTGCTTCTTGCCCTGTCATCACTGGCAGCGCTTGCACAGCTCCTGATCGTCGGTTCTGTGCCCTGGTGGACGGGATTGACGATTGCAGCAATGACAATGGTCCGGTGCAGTGTGGCAGCCCTTCGTGCGCGCGAATTCCGCTTTCTCGGCTTCTCGCTCCACACACCAATCAATATCTTTCTCTTACTTCCATTGAAGGCCTATGCGCTTTGTACATTGAGCAACAGCGATTGGCTATCGCGCAAGGTCACCAATGTGCCGGCCGAAGGGGAAAAGCAGTCTGTCACCCTGCACCCGAACGCTGGACGAAGTGCTGCGAGTAAATGGGGAATGTCTGGAACAATTCGCGAGGCGGGGTTTTCGTCCGGTGAATCGACCCTGACGGCAACGAAGAGTGTTTGCGCTCACGATCGTTCGACGGCCTGCAAGTAGGCGATTGGCTCATGATTCCGGACGCAAGTCACCAGCTATTAGAGCGAGAGTTGGCTGTCGACGACCCATGGGGCCTCGACAGTAGTTCTTTCGAGCAGGCGCGATACGCACAAATGCTTCGGATGTCGCGTTGCAATGGAAATGTTGCGCGTGCCCTCGAAGTTGGATGTGCAGCCGGCGCATTCACCGACATGCTGGCGCCGCTATGCGAGCGACTCACCGTGGTCGACGTCATGCCGCAGGCCATCGAGCGAGCGCGACGACGGACTTCGAAGCGGCCAAATATCACGTGGGTAGTCTGCGACATTCAGAGGTTCTCAACCACTGAGCAGTTCGATTTGATCGTCGTGGCCGAGGTTCTTTACTACCTCAAGGACGTTGTCGAGATGCATGCGGCTATCCGCAACCTGGTGAGTATGCTCGCTCCAAATGGAGCTCTGATTTTCGGGTCCGCACGTGACGCCACATGTCAACGGTGGGGTCATGCTGCTGGTGCCGAAACGGTGATCGCGCTCTTCACCGAGAGCCTATCGGAGGTCGAGCGACTGCACTGCCACACCGAATCGGTCAACGAAGACTGCTTGATCGTTCGGTTCCGAAAGCCGGGTCACTCGTCAGAACAATCAAACGTCGGTCACTAGACCAGGGGATCGTATGCGCATCTGCGGTATCAAGTTAACACATGACGGGGCAATTGCCGTCGTCGAGGACGGGCGGCTTGTCTTTTGCACCGAGCAAGAAAAGTGCGGCAACGGTCCACGCTACCAATCCGTCGAGAATCTCGATGCAGTCGTGCTCGCCTTGGCGGAGCATGGACTGGATCCGCGGGATATCGATCAGTTCGTCATCGACGGCTGGGATGGCGAGATTGAGTCGCAGTTCCAGGTCCTAAGTGGCGCTGTGCCGATCGCGCTGAAAGGGGCGCCATATGTCGAGCGCCATGCTGAGGGCCTTCTTGATTCCGTCGACGGCTTTGGCCTGATCCTCGGAGGCAAGGTCTTTTCATATAAGAGCTACCCGCACGTCACGGGCCACGTCGCGTCAGCGTATAGCACGAGTCCCTTTGCCAGCGCGGGAAAACCCGCACTCTGTCTGGTATGGGATGGCTGCATCTTTCCACGTCTTTACTATGTCGAACCTCGGGGGGCGCGGCTCATTGCATCCCTATTTCCGATGATCGGCCATGCCTACGCCGCCGCGGGCCTTCACTTCGGCCCTTACAGGCAACCGAACCGCTCGAGTTGGGATTTGGGCATAGCCGGCAAGCTGATGGCTTACATCGCGCTTGGCTCTGTCGACGAAAGCATCGTGGCGGTGTTTCAGGAGCTCTATGAAAAGCGCTTCGCCGCTGACACCGAGCAGGCTCATCGCTACCGAGCTGACATCAACAATGCGGAATCGTCTCTTGCAGCACTGCACGACTTCTTCGAGGCAAGCGCGCTGCGCCTGACGGACAAGCGAGCGGAGGACGTCCTTGCGTCCTTTCATGTGTTCGTGGAGCGTCTCCTTGTCAAGGAAATGGCGATGGTTCTGCTGCGACACTCGGCGCTCCCGGGGGCCCGAAATCTATGTATCGCGGGAGGTTGCGGTCTCAATATCAAGTGGAACAGCGCGCTTCGCGCGACGGGACTGTTCGATGATGTTTGGGTGCCACCGTTTCCGAATGACAGCGGATCGGCGATCGGCGCCGCTTGTGGCGCGATAGCGGCGCAAAATGGCTTCGGGCCATTGGAATGGTCAGTCTACAGTGGTCCGGACCTGCAGGACAGCGAGCTTCCGCCGGATTGGGAGGCGACGCCATGCAGTCTGCGTGAACTTGCGGCGATTCTCGCCGACAACAAGCCGGTCGTCTTCCTTTCCGGGCGCGCCGAGCTTGGGCCGCGGGCGTTGGGCGGCAGAAGCATTCTTGCAGCGCCCACCTCGCCCGCAATGAAGGATCATCTCAACGACATTAAGCGTCGCGAGAACTTCCGGCCGGTGGCGCCGATCTGTCTGGAGGATCGGGCGCCAGAAATTTTCAGCCCAGGTACGCCAGATCCTTACATGCTGTTCGATCACCAGACCCGGGCGGAATGGCGCGACAAGGTCCCCGCTGTGGTCCATCTTGACGGCTCGGCGCGGCTGCAGACAATTTCCCGCAACTCTCCGCACAAGGTCGCGGCGCTTCTCGTCGAATTTGAGCAACTCACGGGAATCCCGCTGCTCTGCAACACGAGCGCCAACCTCCACGGACGGGGATTCTTCCCGGATGCTGCCGCGGCCTGCCAATGGGGGCGTGTTGAGCATGTGTGGTGCGACGGCCAGCTTTGGACCAAAACGGTCATTGAGAAGCCATCGTCCGCTGAACGACTTCTTTCAGCCTAAGATGAACATGTCCACGGTAGCGATCGACCTTGCCGACGTGAAAAAATCATTTGGCGACAAGGTCATCGTCAATGAACTGTCATTCTCGGTTGCGCGAGGAGAATGCTTCGGCCTGCTTGGGCCAAATGGAGCTGGCAAGAGCACGATTGCGCGTATGCTCCTCGGCATGATTTCGCCGGATGCAGGCAAGATTACGGTCCTCAATGAGCCTGTGCCTTCCCGCGCTCGTGTGGCGCGGGTACGCATCGGCGTGGTGCCGCAGTTCGATAACCTTGAACTCGAGTTCACCGTGCGAGAGAATCTGCTTGTGTTTGGCCGCTATTTCGGCATGAGCGTTCGCAAGATCGAGGAGGTCGTGCCATCGCTGCTCGAGTTTGCGCGCCTCGAGAGTAAGGCGGATGTGCGCGTCTCCGAGTTGTCCGGTGGCATGAAGAGGCGGCTGACGCTGGCGCGCGCCCTGCTTAATGATCCCCATCTACTCGTGATGGACGAGCCTACAACCGGTCTTGATCCGCATGCACGCCACCTGATTTGGGAGCGCCTGCGAGTTCTGCTTGCGCGTGGCAAGACGATTCTCTTGACCACTCACTTCATGGAAGAGGCCGAACGGCTGTGCGACCGGCTGTGCGTGCTTGAGGGTGGATGCAAGATCGCCGAAGGCAAGCCAGACGCCCTGATCGATGAGCACATTGGCTGCAACGTCATTGAAATCTATGGGGGCGATCCACATCAGCTCTGCGAGCTGGTCAGGCCGTATGCGCGGCACATCGAAGTCAGTGGCGAGACTCTCTTTTGTTATGCGCCACATCCGGAGCAGGTACGCGTGAAATTGCGCGGGCGAGCGGGCCTCCGTATTCTGCAGCGCCCGCCGAATCTCGAAGACGTGTTTCTGCGGCTCACCGGGCGCGAGATGGAGAAGTGAGCGATGGGTGAAAGCTATGCGGCGGTAATGCCCGCTAACGCGTACAACTGGATCGCGGTATGGCGTCGGAACTTTCTAGCATGGAAGAAAGCCGCACTTGCGTCGATTCTGGGCAACCTCGCAGATCCTATAACCAATCTGCTTGGGCTCGGCTTTGGCCTTGGCCTGATCGTCGGGCGCGTTGAGGGGACGTCGTACATCGCGTTTCTGGCGGCGGGCATGGTCGCGACCAGCGCCATGACGTCTGCGACCTTTGAAACCATGTATGCAGCCTTTGCGCGGATGGATGCCAAACGCACCTGGGAAGCGATCCTCTCTACTCAGCTCACCCTTGGCGATATCGTTCTGGGTGAACTGGCGTGGGCGGCCAGTAAGTCCGTTCTGGCGGGAACAGCGATCGGGATCGTCGCTGCGACGCTGGGTTATGCATCATGGCCATCCATTCTGTATGCGATGCCGACAATCGCCCTTACTGGCCTTGTCTTCGCCAGCCTGGCGATGGTCGTCATATCTCTTGCGCCAAGTTACGATTACTTCGTGTTTTACCAGACACTTTTCCTCACTCCTATGGTGTTTCTGTGTGGCGCGGTCTTTCCGATGAGCCAACTGCCCGGCTCATTGCAGCACTTCGCCGGCATGTTGCCGCTCGCACATTCGGTCGACCTTATTCGCCCGGCGATGCTTGAGCGCGGCGCCGACAGTGTTGCCCTGCACGTCGGTACGCTTTGCGTTTACGCGGTATTGCCATTTTTCGTGTCGACAGCACTGTTCCGGCGCCGCCTGCTGCGTTGAGGTGAGTTGAGCGAGAACGGGGAAAGTCAATCGATGCAGGATCACGATGCTTCTGCGGAAGCTCGGGAAGACCTCGTCTGTCCCAGCAGCTGCTGCAATGGCCTCAAGAGGGCCGCGATCGAGCCAGGTCTACGGCCACCTGTTCGGTCGATCGGCGCGGACGCGAGCACCGTTATTTTCTGAGCGCCTGTCGCTAGGCGCGGAGACGGACTTTGGAAGGTCCTGGTTGTGCTGTCTGGCCCGCGCAGCCGTCGGACGATTAGATAGATGGAACGGCAGTTGGCCTTCCCGTCATCATCAAATGGAGAAATGAGATGTTGTGCCTGGGAGTGAGTGGCGGTCTTGACCGAATCTATGAAAACTCGCCGGAGCTGCCGAATACATTTCTTCACGATGGCGCTGCGGTTCTCGTGCAGGATGGCCGCGTAATCGCTGCTGTCGAAGAGGAGCGTCTCAATCGCGTCAAACACTCCAACAAGTTCCCGGGCAATTCGATCCGATACTGCCTTTCCGCCGCAGGGGTCTCGCTCGGCGAGATCGACCGCATCGCGTTCTACGCGACCGAAGCCTACTGCAATACCATGCTCGAGCGTCTTTCTGTTTCTCATCCCGTTCCGTTGGACGCCAAACTGTTGCTGCGGCAGCTGCTGGCACGGGAGTTCGGCGCCGAGATCGATCCGTCCCGGCTTTCCTTCGTGAATCACCACGAGGCGCATGCCGTGAGCGCGTTTGCCATGTCCGGGTTCGAGCAAAGTCTCGTTTTTACGATCGACGGCGGTGGCGATTTTCACTCGGGCTTATTGGCGGTGGGGTCTGGCACCGAAATTGCGCAACTTGCAAGCTTCCCGGAAAATAGTTCCCTGGGGCTGTTCTATCTCGAGACGATTCGATATCTCGGCTACGGGTTGTTCGACGAGTACAAAGTGATGGGACTTGCCCCATGCGGTGATCCGACTCGCTATCGCGAACTCTTCGCGCAGTTCTACGAATTGTTGGACAACGGTGGCTATCGCGTTCACCTGGATCGAATCGGTCCGGCCCTGGTCCGCAACATCGATGTTCGGCGAAAAGGAATGCCATTCACCCAACAGCATCGAGATGTCAGCGCTTCGCTGCAGGAAGCGCTGGAGCGGATCGTGTTCCACATCCTGCGGCACTATCGCGAAGCGACGGGCATGACTCGCTTGTGCCTGGCTGGAGGTGTAGCCCATAATTGTACGCTGAACGGTAAGCTGCTTTATTCCGGGCTATTTGACGACATCTTTGTCCAACCCGCGGCGCACGACGCCGGTTGCGCACTCGGCGCTGCATTGATGATGTCCAACGAGCTGGGCAGGCCAGCGCCGCGCGAGCGACTGCCGGACGTTTATTGGGGGCCCGATCTCGGAAACGAGCAAGCCGTTGAGCATGAGCTCAACGCATGGTCAGGTCACCTCGACATTCAACGAAGTGATGACATAGCATTCAGTGCGGCAGACTGGATGGCAAATGGAGCTGTAATCGGCTGGGTTCAGGGCCGGTCTGAGTTCGGCCCACGTGCGCTTGGTAACCGCAGCATTCTTGCGGACCCGCGGCCTGCGGAAAACAAGGACCGTATCAACGCGATGGTCAAGAAGCGTGAGGGCTATCGTCCGTTTGCGCCATCTGTACTGGAGGAGGATGCGAGCGAGTTTTTTGAGCTTCCCGACGGCACGCGGCAGCTCCCCTTCATGAACTTCGTGGTTCGTGTGCGTGAAGCCAAGTGTAACGTGCTCGGTGCGATCACGCACGTTGATGGGACCGCTCGGCTGCAGACAGTATCGCGCAAGACAAACCCCACCTATTGGGATGTAATTAATGCGTTCAAGAAGCGAACCGGCATCCCGGTTCTTCTAAATACGTCATTTAACAACAATGCCGAGCCGATCGTGGAGTCCGTTTCAGATGCGATCACCACGTTCTTGACGACTGGCCTGGACGGACTTGTTGTTGGACCTTTCCTCGTCCGAAAGCGATCAGCAACACTGCAGGATTGGAGTGCACTGAGCGTTTCACTGCCGCCGTATGCATCCCTTCATCGTGTTCGCTCCCACACGGCGCCAGATCGTCAGGAAACGGTCTGCGAGATCCGCACTGGACATTCCGGCCGCGACAGTATGCGTATCTCACACGAGCTTTTCGAGATCTTGATGCGGATCGAGGGCGAGGCGTCGCTCGGTCGGCTTCTCGAATCAACCATGCTGGGCCAGGCCAAGCGTGAAGATCTCGTGAAGGAGTTGCGGCTAGTGTGGGAGCTGCGGGGCGTTCGGCTGCATCCGCCGCGCGCGGCTTGCGACTGAAATGGAGTGCAAGGCCAAGCATAACCGAGGTGATGAGCTTGTATATGCCTACATGTACGGGGGCAGGGCATCCGGCGTAGAGGATGGCGCAATGTACATCCGATTGAAGTAACGTAAGTCGACGAAATTTTACTGAATAGAAGAAAAGGCGAAATCGTCGAGAGAACCCGCTCACATCAGGATAGCGTTGCTATGAAGTTCTACCGACGCAGCTCGCCGGCAGCGCGATTTCCGACCATGACGTCGGATGCGACGATACGTGAGATGTCCGCAATGACGTCTCTTGTCCAACCAGGAGCCCGGGAAGAGGCAATGCAGATGCTTAGCGGTTCGAGGAATGATCGGTTCGTAGTGTCTCGGCGACGTACGGGGTTCGGCGACTGCCTGTGGTCACTGGCGGCAGCCTGGCGTTTTGCAAAGCAGACAGGACGGACGCTAGCCATTGATTGGCGGGGATCTTGTTACCTTGATGAGCCATTCACGAATGCCTTTCCAGTCTTCTTCGAACCCGTTCAGGGCATTGCTGGCGTGCGGGTGATTTGCGACGACGAGATCAATAAGTGTTCATTTCCGGGACCATTCTTCCCGGCATGGTGGAATAAACCATCCATCGATTGCGTCTATCGCCCGGACGAGCAGATTTTCCGGGAACGCGACGAACTCGATCAACTATTCCAAAGTCAGAAAGATAGTGACGCTAACACGGTTGTATGTGACGCCTGCCTGATGTGGCGCTGCGATCAGGAGGCCGAACGAGAAATCTTTCGCAGCATCAAGCCACGACCTGACATTCAGGCTCGGATCGATGCGATCTACCGCGAGCACTTTGAATCGTACAGCGTCATCGGCATCCATGTCCGCCATGGCAACGGCGAGGATATTATGGGGCATGCTCCCTACTGGGCTGACCCGGAGCGCGCCTTGCGACAGGTCTGTAATGCCATTGATAAGGCTAGGGGGTTACCCCACGCAAAACCCGTGAAGGCTTTCCTGTGCACGGACAGCGCGCTCGTCGTTGAGAAGGTCTCGACTATATTTCCTGATGTTCTCACGATCCCAAAACGGTTCCAGGCACCTCAGGCCGGCCCATTGCACAACGCCGCGCTCGGAGTCGAGGGCGGCGTTTCCGCCCTCATTGATATGTATCTCCTTGCGCGCTGCGACACCGTGATCCGTTTTCCCCCGACGAGCGCCTTCACGCGCTATGCGCGTCTCTCTGCCCCACGCGTTATAGAATTCGATTTGAACGATCCAAGCCGCTTGATCCTGATTGAAGAATCCTCGCAAGAGCTCGTGGCTTCATGAAATTCGTAGCGCGTCTAATCGATCTGATTGCCGCTTTTTGCATCCAGCAGTATTGGCAGATCTTTTCGGGGCGGCAATTGTCTGCCCAATGTGATGCTCCGTCGCGAACTTCCACCGAAGAACAGAGCGACACGGGGTCCGAATGTCTTCCGCTGAAGCTCGACGTCGAACAATGACCTTAACGTGCTGCCGCCCCGGGAAACAGCTGTAACACGTCTTCGTCTTCGCCTCGGGAGGCCTCAAGTCGAAGCTAATCGGTGGTCGATCGCGGACGAACACATCGAAAGCGTCTCCGGGCCGGCGAGTTCCGTCTTGGGTCGGTACTCGCTGGTGCGGACGGGCGCTCTCGAGTTCCACTGTTGTTTGAAAAACAGTCAGCACGCCAGGTCATGGATCCGGAATCAATCCGCCCGGCGATGTGCCAGTGCTGGACACAGCAGAGCAGGGCGGTGATGAAGTCCAGCATCAATTGCCGGCGAATCTAACCTACGAAGCTGGTAACGTCAGTTTTTGAGTTGAGGCGGCTACTCGCGGCGGTCGCTCTCCTGATCGATCGTTGCCTCGACGCGAGGAGCTGGCCATCTGCTGACTTTTCCGGTTCTGCGATCAGGAAAGAGAGTGTGGCCCGTAGCCGTCTCTTTACGAGGGCGACTGTGCTGGCGACATTGCGTAGCTGATGCACCATCGCTGTCACAAAGCACACGCAACGTGTTGTGAACCCGACAAGCATTCGCTGTGCGCGACATTAGGACGCAAAACGGAAGCCGATTTACATGCATCGCAGTGGCCCAAATCCTGCTACGCGTGCGTCGCGCAGCAGGAGAGGAGGCGAGCGTGGGTCTGGATCTGCCAAATGACGATCTGATCAAAGGCCCGGTGCCCGAAGCAAATTTGGGTTGCCCCTTTCAAGCCGATAAAGCCCGTGTTCATGGCGGAGAACAGAAGGTGATGTTGCTCACCGGCGCATCGCGCGGAATTGGTCATGCCACCGCCAAGCTGTTCTCGGAGGCGGGCTGGCGCATCATTTCTTGCGCGCGTCAACCGTTCGACGGCGAGCGATGCCCCTGGGAGGCAGGGAACGACGATCATGTCCAGATCGACCTCAGCAATCATCGAATGCTGCCGCGCGCGATCACTGAGGTCAAGAAACGCTTGGTCGGTGCACCTTTGCACGCGCTAGTGAACAATGCCGGTGTCTCGCCGAAAACGCCCGCTGGCGATCGGATGACGTCGTTGACGACGTCAATCGAGACTTGGATGAAGGTGTTCCATCTCAATCTGGTGGCCCCGATCCTGTTGGCGCAGGGTTTGTTTGACGAGCTAAGAGCCGCGTCAGGATCGATCGTGAATGTGACTTCGATTGCGGGCTCGCGGGTGCACCCGTTTGCCGGCAGTGCCTATGCGACGTCGAAAGCTGCGCTTGCGAGCCTCACACGCGAAATGGCCCACGATTATGCGCCGCATGGTATTCGCGTGAATGCGATCGCGCCCGGCGAAATCAGGACGGACATGTTATCGCCCGACACAGAAGCGCGTCTCGTGCCAAGTATCCCGCTTCGCAGAGTGGGAACCCCGGATGAAGTGGCCAGGGTCGTCTTCTTCCTGTGCTCGGATGCGGCGAGCTATGTCACGGGGGCCGAGGTACCGATCAATGGTGGGCAACATCTGTGAATCGGCCGGCCTTGGCGACGCAGCTGACGTGAGCTGCAGCAGCGGTGCTTATGTTCTCCGCTGACGTCGCGCACGCAATCCGCAAAAATGAAATGAATGCACACCGTAAGTTTACCGTCGTGCCATGAAAAGGTGTCACGGTTCTATGTCATCTCGTCAACACTTGGCGTTAGATCGAGAGTGACATGCAAAACGAAGCTCGCCAACCGGGACAAGGTACCAGGGAGGATGATCAAGAGAACGGAGCCCGCCTCATGCTGGATATACCTTCCTCACGTGAAAGACCTGCCTCGCAACCTGAGCCGGAAGGTAAGCTCTCGGGGGAACCGTTGCGTGAGAGCGCGCTCACCGGCATCTTCGAAATATCGAAAATACTCACCGCTCCTTGTCGGCTTGAAGTCACGTTGGCCAACGTTGTTGGTCTTCTGCAGTCTTTTGTGCAGATGCGACACGGCATTGTCTCACTGTTCGATGAGGACGGCATGCCGGACATTACAGTGGGCGCGGGCTGGAGCGAAGGCAGCGACGAACGTTACCGGATGCGACTGCCGCGGAAGGCAATCGACCAGATCATCGCGACGGACAGGCCTCTTGTCGTCGAGAACGTGGCCGCCGAGCCGGTATTCAGTGCTGCCGACCGGGAAGTGCTCGGCGCCTCTGATGATATGCCAGTGTCGTTCATTGGGGTTCCCATTCGTATTGATCTGAAGGTCGTGGGAACGCTGACGGTTGACCGGATCCGCGACGATAGGTCGAGTCTCAGGCTCGAGTACGATGCGCGACTGCTCGCCATGATCGCCAACCTGGTGGGACAAACAGTGAAGTTACATCGCTTGTTCGCCTGCGATCGCGAACGGCTGATGGCGGAGAAAGACCGGCTACAAAAGCAAGTACTAGAGCTCAGGCAACCCGCTCGGGAGCGCAAGAAGCTACACGCCCATGGGATCATTGGCGACAGTCCGGCCCTGCGCGGGCTGCTCGAGAAGATTGCGGTTGTAGCCAGATCTAACAGCACGGTTCTGCTGCGTGGCGAATCCGGTACCGGAAAGGAACTCGTAGCTAAGGCCATTCACGAATCATCGTCCCGCGCCAGGCGCCCGTTCGTTAAGCTGAATTGCGCGGCGCTTCCTGAGACCGTCCTGGAATCCGAGTTATTCGGACATGAGAAAGGCGCCTTTACCGGTGCATTCAGCTCGCGCAAGGGGCGCTTCGAACTTGCTGACAAAGGAACGCTGTTTCTTGACGAGATCGGCGAGATCTCAGCTTCGTTCCAGGCGAAGTTGCTGCGCGTTCTGCAAGAGCAGGAGTTCGAGCGCGTCGGCAGTAACCAGACTGTTAAGGTCGATGTTCGAGTAATAGCTGCGACCAACAAGAACCTTGAAGAGGCTGTCGCAAGGAGCGAGTTTCGCGCGGACCTTTACTATCGCATCAGTGTAGTTCCATTACTGTTGCCACCGCTGCGCGAAAGACGCAGTGATATTCCGCTGCTTGCCAGGGAGTTCCTCAGAAATTTTAATAACGAGAACGGCCGTACGCTGACCTTGGAGGCGAGTGCGATCGATGTACTGATGAACTGCGGCTTTCCGGGAAATGTCCGCGAACTCGAGAACTGCATCGAGCGTACAGCGACGCTGTGCGCCGGATCATCGATCGTGAGAAGTGACTTTGCATGCTGCCACGGCCAGTGCCTATCTGCGATGCTGTGGAAAGGCACGTCGGACGAGAGACCAGACCAACCCGCACCCATGCCATCGGTGCCCGCAAAGTCGACCATTCCGCTACCTCAGCCGAGCCAGCCGACCCAGCCGATCCAGTCTGTCGGCGGCGAACTGGCCTCACTGGGGCCTCCCGGCACAGTTCTCGTTAGTGGCGCGAGGATAGCCGATCGCGAACGGGTCATTGCGGCCATGGAAAGATCTGGCTGGGTGCAGGCAAAAGCAGCGCGCCTGCTCGGATTAACGCCGCGCCAGATTGGCTACGCGCTGAGGAAATACGGAATCGAGATAAAGCGGTTCTGAACGACGACATCGGTGGGAACTGCTACTGCCAAACAGCTATAAGAGGACTATCTCCGATAGGCAATCTCATCGCAATCTGAAGGAAATGGGTCAGCCCACGGGGGCGACTTGGCCCCGAGCGTCACCGCGCACGCTTGCGGGTCTGCTGTCGAAAGGCGGGCTCACCTGGTTCGATGACGGAGGACTTGCTCGCAATGGGCGGGCCATGCAATCGCGAACAGTCGGTTGCTGAACATCTAACAAGCGTCATGCTTATCCGTCGATCAAGCTCGGACTAGGGTCCGGACTCAATTGATCCACCAAGTAACGGCGGCGACCAAGAGGATGGCCGAGAGGAAGTTGTCGGCTCGCTTGTCGTAGCGGGTCGCAATCCGCCTGAAGTCCTTGAGGCGGCAAAACAT
>NZ_RDQF01000032.1 GCF_004114425.1 Bradyrhizobium vignae
TCAGAAAACGCCACTTCTGCAGATAGTTGCGTTCAACCGTTCGGTCATAGCTGTTGTCTCGCATCGGATCGTTCCTCCGCTGCAGCGATCCAATCAGCGAATTATTGAACATGCACAATTGCGAGCGAAGCGAAGCAATCCAGAGTCTTTCCGCGGAGGGATACTGGATTGCTTCGCTTCGCTCGCAATGACGAGCTTGGTCGATATCCTTCGTCTGTTACGCTCTAAAACGGCATTCCCATCAATTTCGACAGGCGCTCGATCGAGAGATAGCCGGCATGATAGGCCGCTACGCCGAGGCCGTAGATCACCGCCGAGATGATCGTGGTCCAGATCAGCTTGCGGCCCATCCGCGTCAGGATCGGCGCGCCGGGATCGGTGCCGGGGGCGCCGACGCCGTCCTCGTGCTGGCTGCGCACGCCGAACGGCAGCGTCAGGAACAGCGCGATCCACCAGATGACGAAGTAGATCGCAAGCGCGGTCGAGATCTGGATGGCCATGGCGCGGCCTTATGCCTGCTCGATCTCGACCAGGGCGCCGGAGAAATCCTTCGGGTGCAGGAACAGCACCGGCTTGCCGTGGGCACCGATCTTCGGCACGCCGTCCCCGAGCACCCTTGCGCCCTCCCTCACCAGCGTGTCGCGCGAGGCGATGATGTCGACGACCTCGTAGCAGACATGGTGGATGCCGCCGTCGGGATTGCGCTCGATGAACTTTGCGATCGGCGAGGATTCACCGAGCGGCTCGATGAACTCGATCTTGGTGTTGGGAAGGGTCGCGAACACGGTGGTGACGCCATGCTCGGGCAGCGGCACGGCCTCGGAGATCTGGGCGCCGAATGCCGCACCGTAGATCTTGGCGGCCTTGACGGCGTCCTTGGTCGCGATCGCGACGTGGTTGAGGCGACCCAGCATGGTTCTCTCCCGTTAGACTGTCAGTACGTGGACCAGACAGGGGGGCTTTTTGCCCCAATGTTCGTTGATCACAGCCCGGACCGCGCGTCGCACCGGCTCGGCCAGCGCGTCCGGATCGCGGCGGCGCGCCTTCGGCAGCCCCTCGATCGTGGACATCACGGCTTCGAAGACAAGGTCGTCGAAGAGTTCGCCGGCCCGGTTCTTCTCGGGGATGCCGACGAGATCGACCTCGGGCTCGTCGGCGAGCTCGCCCTGCGCGGTCATGGCGATGGCGACGAAGGCGCAGCCGGAGAACGCCATGCGGCGGCGCTCGATCACGGCACGGGACTTGGAGTCCTCCAGGATCGTGCCGTCCTTGTAGAGGCGGCCCGACGGCACCTCGCCGACGATGCCGGGATCGCCGGGGCCGAGCTTGACGAGATCGCCATTGCGGCAGACCAGCACGCGCGGCACGCCGGCGGCGCGGGCGAGCTTTGCGTGCTCGTGCAGATGCAGCGCCTCGCCGTGGACGGGGATGAGGAGCTGCGGTTTCACCCAGGAGATCAGGTCGCGCAGCTCGTCGCGGCGCGGGTGGCCGGAGACGTGGACCAGGGCGTCGCGGTCGGTGATGATTTCGATGCCCTGGAGCACCAGATTGTTGATGATCGAGCCGACGGCCTTCTCGTTGCCGGGAATGGTGCGCGATGAGAAGATGACGCTGTCGCCGCGGTTCAGGGTGATTTCAGGATGATCGTCATTGGCGATGCGCGCCAGCGCCGCGCGCGGCTCGCCCTGGCTGCCGGTGCACAGCGCCAGCACCTTGTCCTGGGGCAGGTGACCGTAGACCTCGGGCGAGCGGAAGTTCTGCACGCCTTCGAGATAGCCGGTCTCACGCGCGACCTGCACCACGCGCTCCATGGCGCGGCCGACCACCACGACCTCGCGGTCGGCGGCCCTCGCGGCATCGGCGACGGCTTTGACGCGGGCGACGTTGGAGGCGAAGGTCGTGACCGCGACGCGGCCCTTGGCCGCCTTCACGAGGTCGATGATGGTTTTGGCGACCTCGGCTTCCGAGGGCGAGCGGCCGTCGCGCACCGCGTTGGTGGAATCGCCGATCAAGGCGAGCACGCCCTGCTCACCCAATTCGCGCAGCCGCTTCTCGTCGGTCGGGGGCCCCAGCGTCGGAGTCGGGTCGATCTTCCAGTCGCCGGTGTGCAGCACGATGCCGGCTTCGGTGTGGATCGCAAGCGCGTGGGCTTCCGGAATCGAGTGCGCGACCGGGATGAACTCGACGTTGAACGGGCCGACATCGACGCGGCCGCCCGATGGCACCACCGTGACCGGGATCTCGGGCGCATTGCGCTCGGCGGCGCATTTGGCCTCGAACAGCGCGGCGCTGAATTTCGTCGCGTAGATCGGGCATTTCAGCTTGGGCCAGAGGTCGATGATGGCGCCGAAATGATCCTCATGGGCGTGGGTCAGCACCAGGCCCATCAGGTTCTTGCGCTCCTTCTCCAGGAAGCTGATGTCGGGCATGATCAGGTCGATGCCGGGCAGATGCTCCTCGTCGCCGAAGGAGACGCCGAGATCGACCGCGAGCCAGGCGCGCTGGTGGCGGTTGCCGAGGCCGTAGATCGACAGGTTCATGCCGATCTCGCCGACGCCGCCGAGCGGCGCAAACACCAGTTCGTCGGGCCTTGCCATCACGCAGCTCCCACGGAGGCGACGGGGCCGAAGAACACCTCGCCCGCGGCCACCGGCACAAGGCGGCCCTCGGCGGTGCGGACGATCAGGCAGCCGGTGTCGTCGATCGTGTCAAATATGCCTTCCAGCGTCATCGCTCCCGTGTGGATCGCGACCTTCTCGCCGAGGCCGGCCGCGCGGTCCAGCCACAGTTTACGGATATCGGCGAAACCGCGGCCATTGTCCCAGATGCCACGGAACTCGACCCAGGCGTCCGACAAGGCCGTAAACAGCTCCTCCGCGCTGATTTGGACGCCGAGCGTAGCCAGCGACACTGCGGGCGTCGGCGTCCCTTCGGGCGCAGCGACGACGTTGGTGCCGATGCCGACGACGACGGCCAGGCGGTCGCCGATGGCCTCCGCCTCGAGGCCGATGCCGACGAGCTTCTTGCCATTGGCGAGCACGTCATTCGGCCATTTCACGGCGTAGCGGGGACGGTCAGGACCAAGCCGCAGCGCGGCTTCGAGGCTGACCTTCTCGAGGGCGGCCTCCTCTGCCAGCCCTGCGGCAAACCCGATGGTGGCGGCAACCGCGGGCGCGATGTCCAGGACTTCGAGGACGCTGGCGGCGAGATTGCCCTTCGGGGCGATCCAGGCGCGCTGGCGGCGGCCACGGCCGGCGGTCTGCTCCGAGGTGACGAACCACATCGGACCGCGTTCGCCGGCCCGCGCGTGCTCGATGGCGTCGGTGTTGGTCGAGCCGGTCCGTTCGAACGCCGCGAGCTTGTAGCCCGCGGCCTGTGCGCGAGGACCGAGCGCGAACGCCATCCTAGAACAGCGACTTTGCCGCGGCGGAGGCGACGCTCACCACGGGACCTGCGAACAGCGCAAACAGGATGTTGAACACGCCCGCGACCGCCAGCACCGTCTTCACCTCGATGCGCACCGGGTCGACCTGGCCGGCCGGCTCGTCGAAGTACATCGTCTTGACGATGGCGAGATAGTAGTAGGCGCCGACCACGCTGGTCAGCACGCCGATCACAGCGAGCGTGAACAGGTTCGCCTTGATGGCGGCGACGAAAACGTACCATTTGGCGAAGAAGCCGGCGAGCGGCGGAATGCCGGCGAGCGAGAACAGCAGCATCGCGAACATGAAGGCGAGCAGCGGGTTGGTGCGCGAGAGGCCAGCGAAATCGCTGATCTGCTCGACGGCCTGGCCGTTACGCTTCATGGCGAGGATGATCGAGAACGAGCCGAGCGTCATCGCGACATAGATCACGATGTACATCAGGACGCCCTGCGCGCCCTCGACCGTGCCCGAGGCCAGGCCGACCAGGGCGAAGCCCATATGGCCGATCGAGGAATAGGCCATCAGGCGCTTGATGTTGCTCTGGCCGATCGCGGCGAAGGAGCCGAGCGCCATCGACGCGATCGACACGAACACCAGGATCTGCTGCCACTGCGAGACGATGCCGGGGAATGCGGTCAGCGTGACGCGGGTGAAGACGGCGAGCGCGGCCACCTTCGGCGCCGAAGCGAAGAAGGCGGTGACCGGCGTCGGCGCGCCCTCGTAGACATCAGGCGTCCACATGTGGAACGGCACGGCCGAGACCTTGAAGCAGAGGCCGACGAGCAGGAAAACGAGGCCGAAGATCAGGCCGATATTCGAGACCGTCGCGGCCGCGGCGATGCCGGTGAAGCTGACGGTACCGGTGAAACCATAGACCAGCGAGGCGCCGTAGAGCAGCATGCCCGAGGACAGCGCGCCCAGCACGAAGTACTTCAGGCCGGCTTCGGTCGACTTGGCGTTGTCGCGGTTCGAGGCGGCCACGACGTAGAGCGCCAGCGACATCAATTCGAGGCCGAGATAGAGCGAGATCAGATCGCCGGCCGAGATCAGCACCATCATGCCGAGCGTCGAGAGCAGCACCAGGATCGAATACTCGAAGATGCGGCGCGACGGGTCGGACAGGAACTCGGTCGACAGGATCAGCGTCACGGCCGAGCCGATCACGGCCAGGATCTTCATGAAGCGGGCGAAGTCGTCGACGATGAAGCTGCCGCCGAAGGTCACCTGCTTGCCCGCAGGCTGCATGTAGACGAGCGCGCCGACCACGATCAGCAGCACCACTGCCAGCGAGGTGACCGTCCTGGTCGTCCCCTGCCCGCGATAGGCCCCGAGCATCAGAAGCGCCATGGCGCCGACCGCGAGCACGAGCTCGGGCAGCGCGGGCGCCAGTTGATAACCTGCAGTCGAAAAGCTCATGGCGATATCCTGACCTGCCCGATCACTGGAGCAGTGCGGCGGCCTTCACGGCCGTCACGGCGGTGTTGTAATTGTTGACGAGTTGCTGGACCGAGGCGGCCGACATGTCGAGCACCGGCTTCGGCCAGACGCCGAACAGGATCGTCAGCGCGATCATCGGAAACAGCGTCAGGCACTCCCGCAAGGTGAGATCCTTCATGCTCATCAGCGACGGCTTGACCAGCGCTCCGAACACGATCTTGCGGTAGAGCCACAGCGCGTACGCCGCCGAAAGGATCACGCCTGATGTGGCGAAGAACGCGGTCGGCAGCGAGACCTTGAAGGTGCCGAGCAGCGTCATGAACTCGCCGACGAAGCCGCTCGTGCCGGGCAGACCGACATTGGCCATGGTGAAGACCATGAAGGTCATCGCGTAGAGCGGCATCCGGTTGACGAGGCCGCCATAGGCCGCGATCTGGCGGGTGTGCAGGCGGTCGTAGACGACGCCGACGCAGAGGAACAGCGCGCCGGAAACGATGCCGTGCGAGATCATCTGGAACACGCCGCCGGCGACGCCCTGCATGGTGCCGGCGAAGATGCCCATGGTGACGAAGCCCATATGCGCGACTGACGAGTACGCGATCAGCTTCTTCATGTCCTCCTGCATCAAGGCCACCAGCGAGGTGTAGATGATGGCGATGACCGAGAGCGTGAAGATCAGCGGCGCGAAGTCGTGCGAGGCCAGCGGGAACATCGGCAGCGAGAAGCGCAGGAAGCCGTAGCCGCCCATCTTCAACAGGATCGCGGCGAGGACCACCGAGCCCGCGGTCGGCGCCTCGACGTGGGCGTCGGGCAGCCAGGTGTGCACCGGCCACATCGGCATCTTCACCGCAAACGAGGCGAAGAAGGCGAGCCAAGCCCAGGTCTGCAGGGACCGCGGCACGGCGGTGTGCATCAGGGTCGGGATGTCGGTGGTGCCGCCGTTCCAGTACAGCGCCATGATGGCAAGCAGCATCAGGACCGAGCCGAGCAGCGTGTAGAGGAAGAACTTGAACGACGCATAGACCCGGCGCGGACCGCCCCAGACGCCGATGATCAGGAACATCGGGATCAGGCCGCCCTCGAAGAACAGGTAGAACAGCACGAGGTCGAGCGCCGAGAAGGTGCCGACCATCAGCGTCTCCAGGATCAGGAACGCCATCATGTATTCGCGGACGCGGCTCGTGATCGCCTTCCAGCTCGCGATGATGCAGAACGGCATCACCGCGGTGGTGAGGATCACGAGCGGCAGCGAGATGCCGTCGACGCCCATATGGTAGGTGATGCCGGTGGCGAGCCAGTTCGCCTTCTCGACGAACTGGAAGTCCGGATTTGCGGGATCGAAGCGCATGACCAGGATCACCGACACCGCGAAGGTGATCAGCGTGGTCCAGAGCGCGATCCAGCGCGAATTGCGCCGGGCCGCCTCGTCATCGCCGCGGCTCAGATAGACGATCAGCGCGCCGACCAGCGGCAGGAACGTGGTGACCGAAAGAATGGGCCAGGTTGTCATTTACTGGCCTCCAAAGCCGAACATGAACCAGGTGATCAGGCCGGCCGCGCCGATCAGCATGGCGAATGCGTAGTGATAGAGATAGCCGGTCTGGATCTTCACGACGTTGCGGGTGACGTCGAGCACGCGAGCGGAGACGCCGTCGGGTCCGAAGCCGTCGATGATGAAGCCGTCGCCCTTCTTCCAGAGCTGATAGCCGATCCACTTCGCCGGACGGACGAAGATGAAGTCGTAGAGCTCGTCGAAGTACCATTTGTTGAGCAGGAACTGGTACAGCATCGGCTGCGTCTTCGCGAGCTCGACCGGCAGGTAGGGCCGGCGGATGTAGAACAGGTACGAGACGAGGAAGCCCAGCACCATCATCACCGTCGGCAGGAAGGCGATGGTCTCGGGGATGTGGTGCATCTCCTCGATGATGTGCGGGTTCATCTTCACGGACTCGCGGAAGAACTCCTCGATGCCGTGACCGGCGAACAGCTCCTTGAACGGAAGCCCTGCCACGAACGAGCCGACCGCGAGCGCGCCGATCGGGATCAGCATCCAGATCGGAGCCTCATGCGCGGCCTCGTAGTGATGCTCGTCGTGCGGCTCGCCGTGGAACGTCTTGAAGATCAGGCGCCAGGAGTAGAACGAGGTCAGGCCGGCGGCGACGACCGTCATCAGGAACCCATACACCGCGAACGGATTGTGCGAGGCGTAGGCGGACTCGATGATCGCGTCCTTGGAGAAATAACCGGCGGTGAGCGGGAAACCGGTCAGCGCCAAGGTGCCGACCACCATCACCGCATAGGTGTAGGGGATCTTCTTCCAGAGGCCGCCCATGTTGCGGATGTCCTGCTCGTGGTGCATCGCGTAGATGACCGAGCCGGAGCCTAGGAACAGCAGCGCCTTGAAGAAGGCGTGCGTGAACAGGTGGAACATGCCGACCGAATAGGCCCCTGCCCCCATCGCGACGAACATGTAGCCGAGCTGCGAACAGGTCGAGTAGGCGACGATGCGCTTGATGTCGTTCTGGACCAGGCCGATCGTGGCCGCGAAGAACGCCGTGGTGGCGCCGAAGAACATCACGACGGCCTGCGCATTCGGGGCGAGCTCGAACAGCGGCGACAGCCGCGCAACCATGAACACGCCGGCGGTGACCATCGTCGCCGCGTGGATCAGCGCCGAGACCGGGGTCGGGCCTTCCATCGCGTCCGGCAGCCAGGTGTGCAGCAGGAACTGCGCCGACTTGCCCATCGCACCCATGAACAGGAGGAGACAGGTCAGGGTCAGCGCGTCGGCGTGCCAGCCGAGGAAGTTGATGGTCTTGCCGGTGAGGCTGGGCGCGGCATGGAAGATGGTCTCGAAATCGGTCGAGCCGGCCAGCATGAAAATCGCGAATATGCCGAGCGCGAAGCCGAAATCGCCGACGCGGTTGACCACGAAGGCCTTGATGGCGGCGGCGTTCGCCGAGGGCCTCTGGTACCAGAATCCGATCAGCAGATAGCTGGCGAGACCCACGCCTTCCCAGCCGAAGAACAGCTGCACGAGATTGTCAGCCGTCACCAGCATCAGCATGGCGAAGGTGAACAGCGAGAGATAGCCGAAGAAGCGCGGCCGGTTCGGGTCCTCATCCATGTAACCGATGGAATAGAGGTGCACGAGCGAAGACACGGTCGTCACCACCACCAGCATCACGGCGGTCAGCGTGTCGACCCGCAGGGCCCACCAGACCTGGAGGTCGCCCGAGAAGATCCAGGGCAGAATCTGGATGCGGGCGTCATGATGCATGAAGCCGACATCGACCAGGGTCATCCAGGACAGTGCGGCCGAGACGAACAGGAGCGCCGTGGTGATCAGCTCGGCACCGCGCGAGCCGGCCGCCGGCGGCTCGTGGTCGTGATGGCCCGGCTCGTCGTGGGTCTCGTGAACGACGCTCCCCTCCTCCTTGATGGAGGCAGCGGAGACGTGGCCGTTATTCGCACCATTACCGTGCGCCTCGTCGTGATGCTCGACGGTGTCGCCTGAGGGATTGCGCCCATGCGCGCCCACAAGCGCGATCAGGCCGGCCAGAATGGCGCCCAGGAGAGGCAGGAAAACGATTGCCTGAACCATTTGAGAGCTCAGCCCTTCATCAGATTGACGTCCTCAACCGCGATCGAGCCGCGGTTGCGGAAATAGACCACCAGGATGGCGAGACCGATCGCGGCTTCGGCGGCCGCAACGGTCAACACCAGCAGCGCGAAGACCTGGCCGACGATGTCGCCGAGGAAGGTCGAGAACGCCACGAAATTGATGTTGACCGAGAGCAGGATCAGCTCGATCGACATCAGGATGACGATGATGTTCTTGCGGTTCAGGAAGATGCCGAGGATCCCGAGCGTGAACAGGATCGCGCCGACCGCCAGATAGTGTCCGAGCCCGATCGTCATTTCACCCACTCCGCAGCATCGGCGTCCGAGAGCCCCTGCCCCGACGCTACCTTGCGCATCGCCATCGCCATGTCGGGCGTGCGCGCGTTCTGAACGTTGATGTCCTGCCGCTTGACCTTCGCCTTATGCCGAAGCGTCAGCACGATCGCACCGATCATCGCAACGAGCAGCACCATGCCGGCGAGCTGGAAGTAGTGGATGTACTTCGTATAGAGCACGAGACCGAGCGCCTCGGTGTTCGAGACATTCGTGGGGATCGCCGCCGTGATCGTCTTGGAGACGCCGGGGTTGATGACCCAGAAGCCGACCGTGAGCAGCAGCTCGAACAGGAAGATGCCGCCGATCACGAGGCCGACCGGCAGATACTCGATGAAGCCCTCGCGCAGCTCGAGGAAGTCGACGTCGAGCATCATGATCACGAACAGGAACAGCACCGCGACCGCGCCGACATAGACGACGATCAGCATCATGCCGAGGAACTCGGCACCCATCAGCACGAACAGGCCGGAGGCGTTGACGAAGGCCAGGATCAGGTACAGCACGGAGTGCACGGGATTGCGCGAGACAATCACCATCACGGCCGAAGCGACGCAGACGCCGGCGAAGAGATAGAAGAACAGCGCGGGAAGGATCATGCCCTCACCTCACCGGTACGGCGCGTCGAGCTCGATCGCTTTCGCGATCTCGCGTTCCCAGCGGTCGCCGTTGGCGAGCAGCTTGGCCTTGTCATAATAGAGCTCCTCGCGGGTCTCGGTCGCGAACTCGAAGTTCGGGCCTTCGACGATGGCGTCGACCGGACAGGCCTCCTGGCAGAGGCCGCAATAGATGCACTTCACCATGTCGATGTCGTAGCGCACGGTGCGGCGGGTACCGTCGTTGCGGCGCGGGCCGGCCTCGATGGTGATGGCCTGCGCCGGGCAGATCGCCTCGCACAGCTTGCAGGCGATGCAGCGCTCTTCGCCGTTCGGATAGCGGCGCAGCGCGTGCTCGCCGCGGAACCGCGGCGAGATCGGGTTCTTCTCGAACGGATAGTTGATGGTCGGCTTCGGCTGGAAGAAGTAGCGCATGGCGAGGAAGAACGCCGAGACGAATTCCGACAGCAGAAGCGAGCGTGCAGTGGCGTTGACGTTGATACCCATGACGGCCCTCACTTCGGCGCGATGCCGGCGAAATGCAGCACGCCGGCCACCACGACCACCATCACCAGCGACAGCGGCAGGAACACCTTCCAGCCGAGGCGCATCAGTTGGTCGTAGCGGTAGCGCGGCACGATCGCCTTCGCCATCGCGAACAGGAAGAACATGAAGAACAGCTTCAGCGAGAACCAGATGATCCCCGGCACCCAGTTGAAGGGCGGCAGATCGACCGGCGGCAGCCAGCCTCCGAGGAACAGGATCGTCGCCAACGCGCACATCGTGACGATCGCGACATACTCGCCGAGCATGAACAAGAGGTACGGCGTCGAGCCGTATTCGACCATGAAGCCGGCGACGAGCTCGGATTCGGCTTCCACGAGATCGAACGGCGGACGGTTGGTTTCCGCCAGTGCCGAGACGTAGAACACCACGAACATCGGGAACAGCGGCCAGACGTACCAGTTCAGGATGGTGAGCTGCGGCAGCCCGATCAGGCTGGCAAGACCGCGCGCATGCTGGGCCTCGACCACGGCCGTGAGGTTCAGCGTGCCGGCGCAGAGCAGCACCGTGATGATGACGAAGCCGATCGAGACTTCATACGACACCATCTGCGCCGCTGAGCGCAGCGCGGCCAGGAACGGGTATTTCGAATTCGACGACCAGCCGGCCATGATGATGCCGTAGATCGACAGCGACGAGATCGCGAAGATGAAGAGGATGCCGACATTGATGTCGGAGATCACCCAGCCGAGATTGGTCGGAATCACCGCCCAGGCCGCGAGCGCGAGCACGCACGACACCAGCGGTGCCAGAAGGAACACGCCCTTGTTGGCGCCCGCCGGAATGATCGGCTCCTTGAGCACGAACTTCAGGAGGTCGGCGAAGGACTGCAGCAGGCCCCAGGGGCCGACCACGTTCGGGCCGCGGCGGATCTGCACCGCCGCCCAGATCTTGCGGTCGGCGAGCAGGATGTAGGCGATCGCGACCAAGAGGACGACGAGCACCAATACGCTCTGCGCGACCATGATGATCAGCGGCCAGAGGAAGCCGGTCCAGAATGCGCTTTCGAAGAATTCCATCAGATCACGCTCACTCCGCTGCGGTCAGCATTTGCCCGGAGGCGAGGCGCGAGCATTCCGCCATCACGGCGGACGCACGCGCGATTGGGTTGGTCAGGTAGAAGTCCTCGACCAGGGGCTTGAACGGCGCCTTTTCCGGCGAGCCGCCCTTCCCTGCAAGCTTCTTGATCTGGTCGGCGGAGCCGGCCTCGATCTGGCCGAGACGGATCAGATGCGGCACGGCCTTGAAGATCGCCTGGCGCAGCGCCGAAAGCGAGTCGTAGCCGAGCTTCTTGCCGAGCGCCTCCGACAGGGCGCGGATGATCGCCCAGTCCTCGCGGGCTTCGCCCGGCGGGAATGCGGCGCGGCCGGTCATCTGCACCCGGCCTTCGGTGTTG
This sequence comes from Bradyrhizobium vignae, assembly GCF_004114425.1. Classification (GTDB taxonomy): domain Bacteria; phylum Pseudomonadota; class Alphaproteobacteria; order Rhizobiales; family Xanthobacteraceae; genus Bradyrhizobium; species Bradyrhizobium vignae. The sequence goes on from NZ_RDQF01000032.1 coordinate 11,376, forward strand.
ACGTAGATCGCTGACTTCTCGGTGTAGGCCGCTGCCGGCAGGATCACGTCGGCGCGATGCGCGCCGCGGTCGCCGTGAGTGCCGATATAGACGACGAAGGTGCCGTCAGGCGCCTTGATCTCGTCGGCCCCGAGCAGGAACAGCAAGTCCAGCGTGCCGAAAGTCGTCATCTGCGCGGCGTTCAGCCCACCCGCCGCGGCGGAGAAGCCGATATCGAGCGCACCGACGCGCGAGGCAGTTTCGTGCAGCACGCCAAAGCCGTTCCAGCCGTCCTTCACCGCCCCGACGTCGATCGCGAGCTTGGCGCTCGCGGCAAGAATGGCCGCGCCATCGTGACGGGCGGCCGCGCCTGCGCCGACCAGGATGATCGGATGCTTGGCGTTCTTCAGCACGTCCACGAAGGAGTGCTTGCCGGCCGCGAGCTCGCCGAGCGTCTCGGTGCCCGCACCGAGATGGTCATAATCATAGGTCAGGTCGGCCTTGGCGCCGATCACGCCGACCTTGAAGCCGCCGGCACGCCAGCGCTTGCGGATGCGGGCGTTGAACACGGCCGCCTCCTTGCGCGGATTGGCGCCGATGATGAGCAGCGCATCGGCCTGCTCGACGCCCGCAAGCGTCGGGTTGAAGATGTAGGAGCCGCGGCCGAGCGCGGGATCGAAGGCGTCGCCGCCCTGCACCGCCAGATTGCTCGAGCCGTACTTGGCGAGCAGATCCTTCAGCGCGAACATCTCCTCGACGCCAGCGAGATCGCCGGCGATCGCGCCGATCCGCTTGCCGTCACTGCGCGCCGCCTTGGCGGCGATGGCGGCGAAGGCCTCGGGCCAGCTCGCTGCACGCAGCATGCCGGCTTCGCGGATATAGGGCCGGTCGAGGCGCTGGGTGCGCAGGCCGTCGACGATGTGACGGGTCTTGTCGGAGATCCATTCCTCGTTCACGGCCTCGTTGATGCGCGGCAGGATGCGCATCACCTCACGGCCGCGGGTATCGACGCGGATCGCCGATCCGAGCCCGTCCATGACGTCGATCGACTGGGTCTTGCCGAGCTCCCAGGGACGCGCCGCGAACGCATAGGGCTTCGAGGTCAGCGCGCCGACCGGACAGATGTCGACGAGATTGCCCTGCAATTCCGAGGTCAGCGCGTGCTCGAGATAGGTCGTGATCTCCATGTCCTCGCCGCGGCCGGTGGCGCCCATCTCGGGCGCGCCGGCGACTTCCGCCGAGAAGCGGACGCAGCGCGTGCACTGGATGCAGCGGTTCATCGAGGTCTTGACCAGCGCGCCGAGGTACTTGTCCTCGACGGCGCGCTTGTTCTCGGCGAAGCGGCTGGTGTCGACACCATAGCCCATCGCCTGGTCCTGCAGGTCGCACTCGCCGCCCTGGTCGCAGATCGGGCAGTCCAGCGGATGGTTGATCAGCAGGAATTCCATCACGCCTTCGCGCGCCTTCTTCACCATCGGCGAACGCGTGGAGATCTCCGGCGGCTCGCCCTTGGGACCCGGACGGCAATCGCGCACACCCCAGGCGCAGCTCGCGACCGGCTTCGGGCCGCCTTTCACTTCGACGAGGCACATCCGGCAATTGCCGGCGATCGACAGCCGCTCGTGATAGCAGAAGCGCGGAATCTCGGCGCCCGCCGCCTCGCACGCCTGAAGCAGCGTGTACTCCGGCGGGACGTCGATCTCTTTGCCGTCGATGATGAGCTTGGTCATTCTTCTTACTCCGCCGCGACCATGTTCACGGGATCGCGGACGCCGATATCGTCGACATCGGCCTTATGCGAATACTGGTCGATGCGCGCCTCGATCTCGTGACGGAAGTGCGCGATCAGGCCCTGGATCGGCCAGGCCGCAGCATCGCCGAGCGCGCAGATGGTGTGGCCTTCGACCTGTTTCGTCACTTCAAGCAGCATGTCGATCTCGCGCTTATGGGCGCGGCCTTCGGCCATGCGGGTCAACACGCGCCACATCCAGCCGGTGCCTTCGCGGCACGGGGTGCATTGGCCGCAGCTCTCATGCTTGTAGAAGTACGAAATGCGGGCGATGGCGCGGATCAGATCAGTCGACTTGTCCATCACGATCACGGCCGCAGTGCCGAGACCCGAGCGCAGCTTGCTCAAGCTGTCAAAATCCATCGGCGTGTCGATGATCTGCTCGGCCGGCACCATGCGCACGGACGAGCCGCCGGGGATCACCGCCTTGAGATTGTCCCAGCCGCCGCGGATGCCGCCGCAATGCTTATCAATCAGCTCACGGAACGGAATGCCCATGGCTTCTTCGACGTTGCAGGGCCGCTCGACATGGCCGGAGATGCAGAACAGTTTCGTGCCGACATTGTTCGGACGGCCGATGCCGGCGAACCAGGCCGCGCCGCGACGCAGGATGTCGGGCGCGACCGCGATCGACTCGACGTTGTTGACGGTGGTCGGGCAGCCGAACAGACCGACGTTTGCCGGGAACGGCGGCTTCAGCCGCGGCTGGCCCTTCTTGCCCTCGAGGCTTTCGAGCAGCGCGGTCTCTTCGCCGCAGATGTAGGCGCCGGCGCCGTGGGCGACATAGAGATCGAACGGCCAGCCGTTGACGTTGTCCTTGCCGATCAGCTTGGCCTCGTAGGCCTGGTCGATCGCGGCCTGGAGGCGCTCACGCTCGCGGATGAACTCGCCGCGGACGTAGATGTAGCAGGCATGCGCGTTCATCGCGAAGCTCGCGATCAGGCAGCCCTCGACCAGCAGATGCGGATCATGCCGCATGATCTCGCGATCCTTGCAGGTGCCGGGCTCGGACTCGTCGGCGTTGACGACCAGATAGCTCGGTCTTCCGTCGGTCGATTCCTTCGGCATGAAGGACCATTTCAGACCGGTCGGGAAGCCAGCGCCGCCACGACCGCGCAGACCCGACGCCTTCATCTCGTTGATGATCCAGTCGCGGCCCTTGTCGATGATATTCTTGGTGCCATCCCAGGCGCCGCGGCGCCGCGCACCCTCGAGCCCCCAATCGTGGAGGCCGTAGAGGTTCTTGAAGATGCGGTCCTTGTCCTCGAGCATATCAGTGCTTTCCGATCAACGATTGGACTGCTTGTAGGCAAGTCCGGCGGCGCAGACGGCGAAGGTCAGCGCCCAGAGCAGACTGGATTCCAGCGACGCGTTCAGGCTGAGACGCTGCAGCAGGAAAATGAACGTGGCCGCCACCGCGGCATGCATCGCGATGAAGCCCCATCTTTTCACGGCACCGCTCCCCTGCACTGAAGGCGACGAAAGATCACGCATCAGGTGACCTCCTTCAGCGTGGTCGGTCCGGTTATCGGCGCCGAGAACTGGCGGCCGTTCTGGGGACCGGGCTTGGGCGGATTGCCCGAAGCAAAGCCGTCGAGCACCTTGCCGAAGCTTTCCTTGGTCAGGTCCTCATAGGTGTCCTTGCCGATCAGCACCATCGGCGCGTTCACGCAAGCGCCCAGGCACTCCACCTCTTCCCAGCTGAAATTGCCGTCCTTGGAGAGATGGAAGGGCTCGTGATGGATGCGGTGCTCGCAGACGTGGATCAGGTCCTCGGCGCCGCGCAGGCGGCAGGGCGTGGTGCCGCAGACCTGGACATGGGCTTTCTTGCCCACGGGAGCGAGCTGGAACATCGTGTAGAAGGTCGCGACCTCCAGCACGCGAATATAGGGCATGTCGAGCATGTCGGCGATGACGCGGATCGCGGCTTCCGAGACCCAGCCGTTATTTTGTTCCTGCGCGCGCCAGAGGATGGCGATGACGGCGGAAGCCTGGCGTCCGGGCGGATACTTCGCGATCTGCTGCCTGGCGAATGCGAGGTTCTCCTCCGTGAACGCAAAGCTCGCGGGCTGGACTTCCTTCGGTGCTAATCGGCGAACGGACATAGCTTCAATCTCTCACTGCATGCGGCGCGCGGTCTTCGCATTCATGGCCTCGATCCTGTCCTGCCAGAATGCGCTTGCGGTGCCGAAAACGTTGTAGCCGACGTGGGTCGAGACCTTGATGCGGTCGAGGATCGACAGCTCGGTCACGGTCTCCATCCGGTTGCTGCGCGGATCGAACACGATCAGCTTCAGCGGGGTCTGTTCGAGGATGAAGCGCGACACGGCGTGAGAGCGGTCGCTGCCGTGCTCCTCGCACATGATGACGCTGTCGGCCTGCAGCAGCCGGACGCCGCCCTTGATCGCCTCGATCTCGACGCCTTCGACGTCCAGCTTGATCAGGTACTTGCCGGTGGCCGCGACCTTGCCGTCGCCGATCAGATCGTCGAGCGCAATGACCGGCACTTCCTCACCGCCCACCGACGGATCGCCGGCGATGCTGAAGGCCTCGTGCTTGGTGCCGGAGAGCCGCGCGGTGCCGCGGGCCGCGCCGATCGCGCATTTCATGGTCTCGAAGCGGCCACCGTTGACGCGGGCGTTGTTGGCGAGCTTCGGATAGTTCTGGCCCGACGGCTCGATCGCGATCGCCTTGTGCGCACCGAACGGCTTGCTCGACACCAGCACCGACCAATAGCCGTAATTGGCGCCGCAATCGAGCAGCGTGTAGTCGACGTCGATGGAGTCGGCGAACAGCAGCTCGAGCTCGTCCTCATAATTGTACGAGCGGTTGAGCAGCTTGCTCCAGTAGCCGTCCCCATAGGGGAATTCGAACACCGCGTCGGGGTTGAGCCTGATCGCGATGTTGCGCTCCGGCAGCGTCTTGCGCAGCAGATTCGCGCAGGCGATGTAGCCCATGTGCGAGAAGTGCGAGGAGATCTTCGATCCCGTCACCAGCGCCAAGGCAGCCGTCCGCTCCCACAGGTTGGCCCCTTCAAGGGCCCCCGAGGCACGGTCAAACTGGATTGGCGCCTGCGCCATCACCGATCGACCTCTCCGAACACGATGTCGAGCGAGCCGAGGATCGCCGAGACGTCGGCAAGCAGATGGCCGCGGCAGATGTGATCCATCGCCTGGAGATGGGCGAAGCCCGGCGCGCGGATCTTGCACTTGTAGGGCTTGTTGGTGCCGTCGGCGACGAGATAGACGCCGAACTCGCCCTTGGGCGCCTCGACCGCGGCATAGACCTCGCCGGCCGGCACGTGGACGCCTTCGGTGTAGAGCTTGAAGTGGTGGATCAAGGCTTCCATCGAGCGCTTCATCTCGCCACGGCGCGGCGGGGCGACCTTGTTATCGGCGACGACGACGGGGCCCTTGCCGTCCGGCGCGTTCAGTTTCTGGATGCACTGCTTCATGATGCGCACGGCCTGGCGCATCTCTTCCATGCGGATCAGATAGCGGTCGTAGCAGTCGCCGTTCTTGCCGATCGGGATGTCGAAATCCATCTCGGCGTAGCACTCATAGGGCTGCGACTTGCGCAGATCCCAGGCCGCGCCCGAGCCGCGCACCATGACGCCCGAGAATCCCCACTCCCAGGCCTCCTTGAGCGGCACCACGCCGATGTCGACGTTGCGCTGCTTGAAGATGCGGTTGGCGGTGAGCAGCCGGTCGAGGTCGTCCACGACCTTCAGGAACGGATCGCACCAGGCCTCGATGTCGTCGACCAGCTTCTGCGGCAGGTCCTGATGCACGCCGCCGATACGGAAATAAGCAGCGTGCATGCGGCTGCCCGAGGCGCGCTCGTAGAACACCATCAGCTTCTCGCGCTCTTCGAAGCCCCACAGCGGCGGGGTCAGCGCGCCGACGTCCATCGCCTGTGTAGTGACGTTGAGCAGATGCGACAGGATGCGGCCGATCTCGCAATAGAGCACGCGGATCAGCTGGCCGCGGCGCGGCACCTCGATGCCCAGCAGCTTTTCGGCGGCGAGGCAGAAGGCGTGCTCCTGGTTCATCGGCGCGACGTAGTCGAGCCGGTCGAAATAAGGGATCGCCTGCAAGTACGTCTTTTGCTCGATCAGCTTCTCGGTGCCGCGATGAAGCAGGCCGATATGCGGATCGACGCGCTCGACCACCTCACCGTCGAGTTCCAGCACCAGGCGCAGCACGCCGTGCGCCGCCGGATGCTGCGGCCCGAAGTTGATGGTGAAGTTGCGGAGATTCTGCGGTTGCTCGTTCATGATCAGCTCTTCGGCCCCGCTTTTTCATCCCCCGGCAGCGGATAGTCCGCCCCCTCCCACGGCGAGAGGAAATCGAACTTGCGGAATTCCTGGTTGAGCCGGACGGGCTCGTAGACCACCCGCTTCTCCTGGTCGTCGTAGCGGACCTCGACGAAGCCGGTGAGCGGGAAATCCTTGCGCAGCGGATGGCCCTCGAAGCCGTAGTCCGTGAGGATGCGGCGCATGTCGGGATGGCCGACGAAGAACACGCCGTAGAGATCGTAGGCCTCGCGCTCGAACCAGTCGGCGCCGGGGAAGACGTCGATCAGCGACGGCACCTGCGTGGTCTCGTCGGCCTGAGCCTTGAGCCGGATCCGCGCGTTCAACGTCGGCGACAGGAAGTGGTAGATCACGTCGAAGCGCTTCTCGCGATCCGGGTAGTCCACCGCCGTGATGTCGGTGATGTTGACGAAACGGCAGTTCGGGTCATCGCGGAGGTACTTGACCACCTCGACGATCTTGCTGGCCTCGACATCCACGGTCAGCTGGTTGAAGGCCACCGAGTGACCGGTCGCGGCGCCCGGAAGCGCGCTAACGATCGTCTGCCCCAGGGCGTCGAGCTTGGCGTCGTCCATGACGTAAAACCTTAGCGTTCGATGGTGCCGGTGCGCCGGATCTTCTTCTGCAGCAGCAGCACGCCATAGAGCAGCGCTTCCGCCGTGGGCGGGCAGCCCGGCACGTAGATGTCGATCGGCACGATGCGGTCGCAGCCGCGCACGACCGAGTAGGAATAGTGGTAGTAGCCGCCGCCATTGGCGCAGGAGCCCATCGAGATGACGTAGCGCGGCTCCGGCATCTGGTCGTAGACCTTGCGCAGCGCAGGCGCCATCTTGTTGGTCAGGGTTCCCGCGACGATCATCACGTCGGACTGGCGCGGCGAGGCACGCGGGGCGAAGCCGAAGCGCTCGACATCGTAGCGCGGCATCGACACCTGCATCATCTCGACGGCGCAGCACGCGAGACCGAAGGTCATCCACATCAGGGAGCCGGTGCGCGCCCATGTGATGAGATCGTCGGTCGCGGCCACGAAGAAGCCCTTGTCGGACAGCTCGGAACTGACCTCGAGGAAGAATGGATCATTGGCCCCGACCGGCTTTCCGGTCGACGGATCCAGGATGCCCTTCGGGGCCGGCGCGATGACCGGACCGGTGGACGATGCGGGGTTCAATCCCATTCCAGTGCTCCCTTTTTCCATTCGTAGGCGAACCCGACCGTCAGCACGGCGAGGAACACCACCATGGACCAGAAGCCGGTCGCGCCAAGCTTGCCGAACGCCACAGCCCAGGGAAACAGGAACGCCACCTCGAGGTCGAAGATGATGAAGAGGATGGCGACCAGATAGAAGCGGACGTCGAACTTCATGCGGGCGTCGTCGAAGGCGTTGAAACCGCACTCATAGGCCGAGAGCTTTTCCGGGTCCGGCTGCTGGAACGCCACGATGAAGGGCGCGATCAGCAGCACGAGACCGATGAGGCCCGCAACGCCTATAAAGACCACGAGTGGAAGATAGTTCTGAAGAATGCCGCTCATTGACGAGCCCTTTTTCCCGCAGCCTCGGGAGAGCCACGGATTCGTCCGATTTGGAATTATTCTGAGCCTTAGCGCAGTGCACCAATGGGCGCAAGACACGCTCGTTTCAGGCCCTTTGCCGCTCCCAGCGCGGCGAAAATCCCGGAATCACCCCGCGGCTGGTATGGAGCAGATCGCCGGCCCCAGCAAGAGCGGTGACGGTTTCGCTGGCCCGCAGTTCCGAGATTGCGGCGCAGGGGTCAAGGCAGCTATCGCCCGCGCTTTGACCGACCAAATGTACACTTTTTCTGACGACACGTGCAGCCCAGGCAACAGCCGGCCGCCGCCTTGACATATTTTGCCGAGGGTCCTTTTTCCAGGGGGTCCCCCCGAGCGGTGCAGCCAAGGAGCCATTGAGGGCGCTGCCGCGATCGGGACAGATGCAACATAGGACACCTATCCACAGCTGCGGACGATCAGAGAGCCATGCGCCACGAAAGGGCCGGGGCTCGTCTGGCGAATGCGTCGGCGGTCAGCTCCGGACCTGACCACGAGCGCGGCAGCGGCGACTTGCTGGTCGCTCGCGCCGCGCTCGGATGAGCTCCGGGCCGGGGGGCATGGCCCGTGAGCTCATCGTGACGCCAGATCAGCTGTCTCCAGGCGGAGCCGAAGGACGTTCACGACCCGTCGGTCCAAGTCCCACAGCCTGCCGCCACGGCCCCGCCCTCGCCTGTCCTCACCATTTGTAGGAGACGCTCGCGGTGACGCGCCGACGGTCGCCATAGAAGCAGGACGTCGGGAACGAACAGCTCGCGACGTAGATCTTGTCGGTCACGTTGATCACGTTGATGGCCGTGCGCCAGTTCTGCCATTCGTAATGAAGGGCGAGATCGCCAAGCACCACCGCGGGAACCTCGAGCGTGTTGGCGGGGTCGGCCCAGGAGGAGCCGACGTAACGGACGCCGCCGCCAAAACCGAATCCTTCGAGCGGACCTATCTTGAAGGTGTAGTCGGCCCACGCCGAGACCAGAAGCTGAGGCGTGTTGGTCGGCGTCTTGCCGACCAGCGACGGATCGAGATCCCTGCTGTTGAAGAGGTGATAGGCGGTGAAGGCGCCGATCAGCTTGAGTTCCTTCGTGGCATTGGCCACCGCTTCGAGCTCGATGCCGCGAGAGGTCACCTCGCCGGTCTGGTTCAGCAAGATCGGCGTGCCCGCGGTCGTCGCCACGTTCTGACGCTTCAGGTCGAACACCGAAGCCGTGAAGTAACCGTCGAACCCCCTCGGCGCGACCTTCACGCCGATCTCGGCCTGTTGTCCGGTCTCCGGCAGGAACAGCTGGTTGCTGGCGTTGAGACCGATGACCGGGTTGTAGCTCGTCGCATAGGAGACGTAGGGCGCGATGCCGTTCTCGAAATTGTAGATCAGCCCGGCTCGCCCGCTGAACTTGCTGTCGTCGCGGCTTGCGACCGTGGCTCCGGTGTCGCGGCCCGCCTGCGTCGTCTCCACCCAGTCGTTGCGACCACTCACCACCAGTGTGAAGTTGCCGAGCTTCATCTGATCCTGGAGATAAGTGCCCGCCTGCTTCTGCGTGATGAGGAAGTTGCGGAACGGCGCGCCCGTGAGCGGAATGTCGAGACCGTAGACGGGATTGAAGACGTTGATCGAAGGGACGGTGCCGAAATTGAAGTTCTGGTAGTCGTCGATCTGATAGCCCCTGAGATCCACTCCGAACAGCATCGTGTGCCGCACCGGTCCCGTGTTGAAGCGATACTCCAGCTGGTTGTCGAGATTGGCCTGGTTCGCGGTGTCCTTTGCGTACCAATTGTAGCGGCCCATCACGGCCGTATTGATGTTCTCCCAACCGTTGCCGATGTAGCCGCGATAAGTCAGGTCGATATGCGCAAACCGCGCGTTCTGCCGAAAGGTGAGGTCGTCAGTGAGATTGCGCTCGAACCGATAGCCGAGCATCTCCTGCTCGCGCGTGAACTTGTCGACACTGGGATCGCCGACGAAGAAGCTGGTCGGAATCTTGCCGAACGGCGCATCGGTCACCGTGCCCTGGTACGGGAGGAAGTTGATGCCGCGGGTGTCCGTCTTCGACGCCGATGCGAGAACCGTGAAGGTTGTGTCGGCATCGGGCTTCCAGGTGAATGACGGTGCGATGAAGTAGTTGTTGTCCGGCGTGAAGGCGACCTGCGTGCCACCGTTCCTGACCTCGCCGACGACGCGGTAGAACAGCTTGCCATCTTGGGGCTGGGTTGCGATCGGCCCGCCGACGTCGAAGCCGACATAGGCGTTGCCGAAATTGTTGACGCCGGTCTCGATGTAGCGGATCGGTTCGGCCGGCGGCATCTTGCTGATGACGTTGACGATGCCGCTCGGGCTCGAACCACCATAGAGCACGGCGGAAGGACCGCGCAGCACCTCGACGCGCTCCATGTTGGATGGCGGCAGACGCCAGCTCGCATAGGAGGTGTAGAACAACTGCATACCGTCGAGGAACAGTCCGACGTCGTCGGACTTGAAGCCGCGGATCAACCACCAATCGTTGCGGGTGTCCGCACCGAAGGTCCCTGCCCGAACGCCAGCGGTGTAGCGCAGCACCTCGTCGAGCTTGTTCGGCTTCTGGCCACGGATCTGCTCGGCGCCGATCACCGAGACCGATTGCGGTGTCTCGATGATCGGCGTGTTGGTCTTGGTGCCGGACGAGCTGCGACCCGCGACAAAACCGTTCACCGGGCCAAGCGGTGTCTCGACGAAGCCGAGATTGCGCTGCGGCTGGGGCTTGCTCCTGTCGGCGGTCTGCACCGACGATCGCGTCGCACGGCGCTGTGGGGTCGCAGCAGCACGTCTCCGGGTTTCCGGCGCGGTGACGGTCACCGACGGCAGATTCTGCGCGCCGCTCGGCGCCGAAGACTGTGCGAGCGATGCCTGCGGCATCAAGATCCAAGCGGATGCCGTCGCCAACACGGCCGACCGCAGCATTCCAAGACTGTTCAACGCGCCACCCCAAAGCTGCATGTTCGATGCATCATGCCGCCTGTCCCGGAACGGCATGCGCTTGCGGCGACTTATGTGAGGGCGCGCGATTTCCCTAATTGAAAGCTTCTTAGAAAGTCTCTTAGAAGTGCTTCAATAGTTCCGCGTGCCGCAGCGAGATCAGCGCAAATTCTTCTCGGCCTCGAGCATCTCGGCGGCGATCGCCGTGAGCTGATCGACCTGCCGCAGCAGTGCATGCAGTTCGGCTTCGCTCAGATGCTCCAGCAGACGGCGGTTGCGCTCCTGCGCGCCATCGACGATCGCATCATGCGCAGCGAGACCCGTCACGGTGAGCGAGATCAGCACCTCGCGGCTGTCCTTCGGATTGGCCGCTTTTGCGATCAGCTTGCGCGACAGCAGATTTGCGAGTGCACGGCTGATCTGTCCCTTGTCCTGGCCGACGGCTTCGGCGAGCCGCGCCACACTCATCGGCGGCCGCCGTCCGAGCGAGGCGACGAGACCGAACTCGACCGAGTTCAATCCAGTCAGCCGCTTGTAGCGCAGGATGGCGCCGCGTTTGAGCAAATTGGCAAGCACCATCAGCCGCGACGACAGCATCGCGGTGATCGGCGCCGCCGGCTCGCTCTCGTCCGTTTTCGATGACGTCGACCCGCCCCTGCTCTCGGTCTGGCCCATGATTCCACCTCTGCCAAGAAAGCCGGGGCGTGCCAAGCCCGGGCCGCTGCGGGCGCAACTAAGCCGCGGCGAGGACCACTCGAAATTGTGGGCCGCGCGACCACCTCGGCCTCGCCCGTGGTGGGTGGGCAGGGTCAACGTCATTCTAAAGGCGTTATGGCGCGCCGTGCGCTACTCCCCGCTCCCGGCCGCAGTCACGACCACGCTCGGCGCCCTGCTGTTCATCTCGGCCGCCCGCGCGATCCGGGATGGCATCGGCCGGGCGCCCGCCTGACGCCCCTTCCGGCCAACCCCGGCGAAACCAAGCGGGCGTATTAAAGCGCGATGAGATTTGGATGAATCGTCATCGCGCTTTAGCTTGTTGTTTACGCATGATCTTTCCGGAAAACCGCTTCGCACTTTTCCGGATCATGCTTTAATGAAACCATTTTGCGGAACCCGCGAAACCATCCGGAAACAGATGGTCCTTAGAAGAAGAGCCATAGACGGCGGTAAAGCCCGTCGGGAGGCTCAGATGAACCACTCTATTCACTCCGCTGATCGTGCGACCCACCTGAAGATCGTGGTGGTGGCGCTGGTGGCTGGCATCGTCGTGGCCGGCTTCGGGATCGCAGCCCGCACCCATGCCGATTACAGCCAGACCGCCCAGTCGAGCCATGTGATCAAGGCCGGCAAGCCGGTGGTGGTAACGAGCGCAGGGACGTCGGAGATTCGCTGATACGGCCTCTTCCGAGCCGGCCAATGGCCGCCCCCGGGGCGGCCTTTTTCGTTTTCCAGAGCAATGCTTAGCCGGGACGCTCTGGGGAAGCGCAACGTCCTTGACTTCACCATGTCCCCCCTTTAAGTCCCCCCTCGTTCCGCGCGCGTCCAGCGAACCACGCGGGAGTAGCTCAGTTGGTTAGAGCGCCGGCCTGTCACGCCGGAGGTCGCGGGTTCGAGCCCCGTCTCTCGCGCCATTCAATGGCGGAAGATCAATCACTTAGATTTGGCCGATACGGACCTTTCGACACTCGAGTGTCAGGATGGCCGGCGCCCTGACACTTTTGGTCCGGCTTCGTTCGTACCGGTGCGAATCCGCCGCGGAGCGCTCGCGCGCCGAAAATCACACACGGCCCAAGCCGCTGATGCCCAATAGTCCGCGGCCCCTTTGTTCTCGCTGCGTACACGTGCGACAAGAGGGCCGTGACACCGGGCCCCAAGATCAGCCTCGGCGAAAGCCGCAATTCACGTGCAGCAAATGCGGTCACCGCGGCGCCGAAGTCCGGCCGGATTTTCAGCCGCCACGCATGGGCACGGGCTGACGCCACCGGTCTAATCGTCCCAAGTGAGCTTCTGGCAATCGGCGCACTTGTAGATGCGCACAGGCTTGTCATTGCGGGTATTAAGGAGACGTTCCACCCGGCTCAATCGGCCGTTGCAGTGCGGGCAGGTACGGAATTGGTCTCCCCCTGCTCCCGGGGGATGAGGCGATGAAGAACCGATGCGAAGCATGGTGATGCTCGTCAGCGAACTCAGGAAGCAAGCTAAAGCAAATCTGCTTCGGATGTTCCGATACCGCGCCGAGCAGGACCGATCGCGGGGAACGAAGGTCACGGGATCAGATTAAGAGTCTCGCCGGCTCGCCGCTTGAGCTGGTGGAGCGGCCCCGGCCTACCCCCACACCACGCCCCGAAGCCGGGGCCGACTCTCCGCCGAAGCGACAGTTTCGGAGTATGCGTATGCGTTCCTCGCCGTCGATTGTGCCGGCGGATCGTCTCGACCGCGACATCTACCTGGTGCTCGAGGATTTCGGCGCATGCGCCGGCAGCGCCTGGCGCGAGACCGACGAGGGCGACACGGATCTCGAGACCGTGCTGCAGGACATCATCTCCGGCCAATACGCCTACCCGGTCAGGATCGTCTGCTTCAATGCCGTCGAGGGCTGGTCACGGGATGCGACCCCCGACGTCGCCGACGCGCTAGCCGAGCGCGTCGCCAACACGGACGCCGAGATCAGGCCAGCGCTGCAGGACTTCATCAAAGCCAACGCGAGACGGCGCCTTGACGTGCAGCTCGCGCTGCCCCTGCGCGGCGTCGGCTGATGGCAACCGAAGGCAAGCCTCTCGGCTGGACTGCCCCGGAGAAAGCCAGCTCGCGCGGACGCTGAACAGCCAAATCGGGCGCTCGTTCGCGACAGCGTCGGCACTCATGAACCGCACGAGATCGCGAAGGCAGCTGCGCGAGAACTCGGCCGTAATTATTGGGACCTGCTTTGCAAGCACTGGGAACCGAGGAGCGGGAGCAAAGTTGGTCTTGCGGATCACGCCTCGAAAACGTGATGCCGACACAAGGCCTCAGCTCGGTGTCAGCCCCGGAGCTGAGGCATTTTGTTGCCTGTGTACATTTTTGTACAAAGCTGCGGAACGCAGTCCGGGTTTCTGACTCATCCCACGGGGCCTTCGATGGGATGAAAACGTGCCGCGTTACACCTCCTTCGCCCGAGAGGCCGCAGCAACGCTGCTGCGAATGGCAAAAACAACAAAGGACCCGCAGGTTGCGTCGGGATTGATCCAGCGGGCGGCCGATCTAAAGGACCGCACTGGGGAGCTTGCCCCTGGTGAAATCGATGCGATGGCGGAAGAACCGCGACCTCTTACAAGGAACTAAGGCCGCCTCCACGGGCGGCCTCGATCGTCTCTGATCGTCCTTGCCCGCCTAATCGCGGTCGTGATGGTGATGGTGATGGTGTTCGTGGTGCTCGTGCCGGACGCCTCCACCTCCGGAATGCGCAATAGCGTTTGACGTGAGGGAGGTCGAAAGCAGCATAGTTATGGTTGGCGGAGTCACCGCCGCGAACTTTCCGCAAGTCTTCAGAAACTCACGCCGGTCGTCGTCTTCAGCGGGCATAGCGGCCAATCCTCTATTTTAGGGCGATCCAATATTAAACTAGCACGAATTAAATAAATTTAAATACGTTAATAGGTTCCAATTTTTTTCGGTGAAGCTACGGTTCCATGGTATTGTCCCTCGTAGGCGTGCTGAAGGGCGAGACATGGGGATCTACCTACATTTGCAAACCCACGGTATGGCACCGAGAGAGATTGCTTGTATTACAAAGGCTTACGAGCAAACCTTGCGTGCTCTATGTGTTAAAGATCGCGACGATCCCCTCACGGAACTGGTGGCGAAAACAATCATAAAGATCGCCCAAACAGGGCTCAAAGACCCTGCACAGATTTCAGCGCAGGCGATCACGCAACTCGAATTGCGGTAGGCGATCCCGACCGCTTGAAACTGAAACATTCCCGAGATCAGGAGGTTGGTTATTGGGCTTCGGGGCTTCGCAACATGCGAGGCGCGCCATGACCCCTCTCCCGGTGGGCGATGTGTTCCTCACGGTCGCAATCATGGCCGTGACGTTCGTGGTCGAGATCGGCCTTTTCATCCTGATCGGAATGTTCTGAATGGAACGCCCATCCCGCTCAGGATAGCGGGTGCCGGATGCCTTAGTTTCGGCTCAAATATTTCAAGATCCCCCGCAACCATCGCCCTCGTTCGGCGTCATGCTTGATTGCGGAGACTTCGCGATGGACGACGACGGCGAGGAACAGCAAGAGCTTGAAGATCAGATCATGCGCTACCGCATGATGGAGCGCGACGTCACCGATCCGCTCGCGCTCGGGCTCCTGCACGACATCGTCGCGGAATTAGAAGCTGCGCTGCAAGCTTCAAACGAGTAGCCGAATTATCAGAAAGACGGTATTGGCCTCAGTAAGAGGCGCGCTTAAGTACCGCCGCGCCGTATAGGAACCCCCGATATCAAGTGGTGTTGCGTCTCTATGCCTAGAGAGATCGCAATAGCGCTCTGGTCACTTGCCGTTGCCTGCGTGGTGGCGTTCAGTGTGGCCGCAATCGTTTCTCCTCACTAGTCGCCCAAAAGGCCGTCGGTGTCGGCGGCCTCTTTCCGCGCTTGATCCGATCCTCGTCGCCCTCATCGGCATCGCGACCCGCTTCGGTTCAAAATGACAAACCGCTGAAATTCCTCAGACAACAATCCCTCCCCGCCGAAGATCCGTTCGGCGGGTATGGAACGGCACAACTTCTAGGCACTCAAGTGGGCATTGCACGTAGTCCACGTAATCTGCCCGGCCGGTGGGTCCACCGGGAACTCTCGGCATAGTCAGCCCGCGCCCGAATCGTCTACGCCTGAAAGGACTTAGAGGGATCCCCGCATTCTCGGCTCTTCCAGGGGTTCCCCCGTCGGTGGATAACCCGAGGAGGCCATTCATGGCTAAGAAGGATTCCGCGAAGAAGGATTCGGCGAAGAAGGCAGCCGCTCCCGCCACGATCACGCTCAAGCACCTCGCCGCCGATATTGCGGAGCGCCAGGACCTGTCAAAAAAGCACGCCGAGGCCGTTCTGACCGACATGGTCGACCTGATCGCCAAGCACCTCAAGAAGGGCGACCGTGTCCGTATCGTGGGCCTTGGCATCCTCCAGGTCCGCAAGCGCGCCGCCCGCACCGGCCGCAATCCTGGCACCGGCGAGGCGATTCACATCAAGGCCAGCAGGAAGGTCGCGTTCCGCCCGGTAAAGGAACTGAAAGAGGCGATCTAGCACGTACGATTCATTAGGCCTGACCGGATCTCGTTCTCGCCGCATCATGATCCGCTTTTCTGATATACCGCCTGCTTCCCAAGACCTGCTCCCCAAGACCCGGCGGTTTGACCAGAAATGTCCTCCCTCTCCTTTTCGCATACCGTGACCGAGCGCTTCCTGCGCTACGTCACCATCGATACCCAGTCCGATCCGGAATCCCCCAGTTCGCCCTCGACCGAGAAGCAGAAGGATCTTGGCCGCGTGCTCGCCGCCGAACTGAAGGCGATGGGCGTCGAGGACGCGCATCTCGACGATTTCGGCTATGTCTACGGCACCATCCCGGCCAACACCGAAAAGAAGGTGCCGGTGATCTGCTTCTGCTCGCACATGGACACCTCGCCCGATGTCACCGGCAAGGACGTCAAGCCGCAGGTCGTGAAGAACTATCGCGGCGGCGATATCGTGCTGCCGGGCGACACCAGCCAGGTGATCCGCTTCGCCGAGCACCCCGCGCTGAAGAGCCAGATCGGCAACGACATCATCACCACCGACGGCACCACGCTATTGGGGGCCGACAACAAGGCCGGCGTCGCCGAGATCATGGATGCCGCGCATTTCTTCCTCACCAACCCCGACGTGAAGCACGGCACCATCAAGATCCTGTTCACGCCGGACGAGGAGATCGGCCGCGGCGTCGACAATGTCGACCTGAAGAAGCTGGGCGCCGATTTCGGTTACACCATGGACGGCGAGAGCGCCGGCTGCGTCGAGGACGAGACGTTCTCGGCCGACGGCGCCACCATCACCATCAATGGCGTCAGCGCCCATCCCGGCTACGCCAAGGGCAAGATGGAGCACGCAATCAAGATCGCCGCCGCCATCATCGAGCGCCTGCCGAAGGAAGGCTGCTCGCCGGAGACGACCTCGGGCAAGCAGGGCTTTCTACATCCGATCGGCATCGAGGGCGCGCTGGAGCAGGCGACCCTCTCCTTCATCGTCCGCGACTTCACCGAGGAAGGGCTGAAGGAGAAGGAGGTCCTGCTCGAGACCATCGTCAAGGACGTGATGAAGGACTATCCGCGCTCGACCTACAAGTTCGAGGTGCGCGAGCAGTATCGCAACATGAAGCAGGTGATCGATCGTCACCCGCACGTTCTCGAATACGCCATCGAAGCCATCCGCCGTGCCGGTCTGCGTCCGATGCGCACCGCGATCCGCGGCGGCACCGACGGCTCGCGCCTGTCCTTCATGGGCCTGCCCTGCCCCAACATCTTCGCCGGCGAGCACGCGTTTCATTCGCGGCTCGAATGGGTGAGCCGGCAGGACATGGAAAAGGCCGTGCAGACGATCGTGCATCTGGCCATGATCTGGGAGGAACGGGCCTAGGTCTCATACCGACCAGGCCCGGCCACCGCGCGCGGCCGAGCGAACGGTGGCTTCCCGCTGCGCCCATCCCGACAACGCGCCGGTGCGGCCGAGCCTAGGAACCGGCCGATGCGCCGGCCGTTACCGCCCGTCCGCCTCGGAATGCCCCGATAGAGCGCCGCTGTGACGCCATGGCCCGACCAGGCGGGGTCCCCGACCTCACCGGAGGAGCACGCGCGTCGCAGAACTCGAGCAGACGATGGGCATCCGTGACCTCGCGCAGTTCACGCCGCAGTAAGCGGCGGCTCCCCAGCCCGGCAGGATCAGGGCTATGAAAAAAGTTTCCGCGCACGCCTCGCCCGCTTTCACTTTCGTGCTGACAATGGGCGTGGTCAATCTGTTCGGCGACGTCACTTACGAGGGCGGCGCGAGCATCAATGGTCCCTTCATGGCTTCGCTCGGCGCCAGCGCGGCGGCCGTCAGCATCACAGCCGGCGCGGGTGAGTTTCTCGGCTATTCGCTGCGGCTCGGTGCTGGTTATCTCGCAGACCGCACCGGTCGCTATTGGCTCATCACTTTCGCTGGTTACGTCATCAACCTGTTTGCCGTCCCAGCCATGGCGCTTGCCTGGAATTGGCAGACGGCAGCCGCATTCATTCTAGCTGAGAGAATCGGACGCGCGTTGCGCAAGCCGACGGTCGAGGCGATGCTCTCCTACACGACGGGCGAGCTCGGCAAGGGATGGGTCTACGCCGTCAACACCGCGCTGGACGAGATCGGGGCCACCCTTGGCCCGCTTCTGATCGCCCTGGTCCTGCTCCTGAAAGGAGATTATCGGACCGGTTATGCGCTTCTGCTGATATCCGCCGTGTCCGCGCTCCTCGCGCTGGCCGTCGCACGCGTGAATTTCCCATTGCCGTCGCGGCTCGAGCAAGGCCAAACGGCGCCGGCGCGAAGCTTCGCTCGTCCGTACTGGCTGTACATGCTGGCGGGCGCCTTGTTTGCCGCCGGGCTCATGAGCTTCGAGCTGATCTCGTACCATCTGTCAAAATCGAAGATCGCATCCGAGCAGTGGATTCCGGTCTTGCTGGCGGCCTCGACGGCGTTCGGCGTGCTCGCAAGTCTCGCCCTGGGCAGGCTCTACGATCACCTCGGTCTCCCCGTGGTGATCGGCGCGGTGTGCCTCTCCGCCCCGTTCTCACCGCTCGTGTTCCTCGGCGACTTTCAGCTGGTGCTCGTCGGCATGCTGTTGTGGGGCGTCGGCTACGCGACGCAGGACACCCTGCTCAAGGCGCTCGTCGCCGAGGTGCTTCCCGAGGGAAAGCGCAACCTGGCGTTCGGCCTGTACTATGCAGGTTATGGGGTTGGGTGGCTGGCCGGAAGCATCGTCACCGGCCTGCTGTACGACCGCTCGATGACGGCGCTGATCGCGTTTTCGATTGCGATGCAGCTATTGGCGGTGCCGGTCTTTGCTCTGGCGCGGCGAACGCAAGCGCCACCACCCACCCTGTGATTAGCCGGGGAAGTCGGTCGCCTCCACGAACGAGAGCGGCCGACACGATCTTGTGCGAGCGATCCTACGGCACCGGCATCGCGCGTGGATTGCGATGGAAGCGGTTGGCGCTCGCCATCCAGTTCGGCAACGGCTCTCCATCCCGATGCCGTCCACCGGCGACGGCGGCAGCCCATGCCACCGCGGCGCCGACCAGGGTCGCGGCTGCGACCGAGAACGCCACGATGATCGAGTTGCGCCTGGCACGGTTGATGGCCGTCTTTGACTCTGCGATCAGGGTGTCGACCCGCCGTTCGGCGTCAGGTGCCGCAAGGCCCGTCACAGCCGCGACCTGTTGCACGAGGTAGGTCCGGTCGTCCGTGCTGACACCGCTGTGGCTGGACGACGTCATCAGGATCCGTCCCGCTTCCGCGCGTCCTTCCCTCAGATCGGTGTTCGGCGGGCGGCGCGGCGCGCGGAACAGCTTGTCGAGCTCATAGCTCAACAGCGGCTCGGCCGCGGACGTGTTGCTCGCCGAGCTGCGCATCGGCGAACGATCGATCGCAGCAGCGCCAAGAAGAGCCAGCAGAGCTGCGCCCAGGAGCACAGCGAGAGCCCAGGACGTCAGGCCATGCAAGCCGTCGCGCCGCTCGTCATCGTCCTCGATCTTGGCCGGCGCCGGCGCCGGTCGCGTTGTCCGGCCGGCGATATAACCGCCGAAGCCGAAGCTGATGATGGCCTGGATGATCAGATACAGCCCCGAGAGCAGCGCCAGCGCTGCCGAGGCATCGCGCCATGTCGGCGAAGCCGAACTGACGCCAAGGCCGATGGCAACACCAAAGCTCACCAGGATGAACGACATTGCGCCCGCCGCAAGCGCGCCTGCGAACACGGAACTCCACTGTATGGTTCGAGGAGCCTCGCCCGCCATGCCGCCTTCCATGACCTCTTCCCGCATGAGAGTTTCAACCGTCATTGCGGTGCTCTCAGCGCAAGCCGAAGAACGACAGGATCGCCATGATGACGACGATCAAGCCGATCAGATAAATCAGTCCGTCCATTGTCCGTCCTCCTCAGTCTCTCCTGCTCGCTAATCGCGAGGTATGAGGAACGTTCCAAATTGGACGGATCGCCTGGAACGAACGTGGAAGATGCGGGTTATCCGCTCAAGTCCCAAGGATAGAGAATGTGAGCACATGAGGCCTCAGCCGGTTCGTCCGGCTGGGGCCTTTCCGCGTTGCGGCCAGCTTTGGCTGTCCCTGTCCCATGTTAACGACGCAAGGGCCGGGATCATTGATGATGCGACGGGGCGGAACCTCCAGGTCAGGAGAGGCGCGTGGATCGCAGAACGGCATGCCTGCATCAGGCGAATGCATTTCGGGAGAAGGCCCTCGCCGATCCCGAGCACCACGACCAATGGATTGACGAAGCCATCAAATGGCTGGAACAGGCGATGGAAGCGAGCTGTCACGCCGTCATCACCATGGAGGCTGACGACGGCAGCGACGCTCCGGAGCCGGCCCCCACGGTCGCAGCCATGGCCCCGCATCGGCGCGTCATTATCCGCCAGTGATAGGCGCTGGCGACGTATCCACCGGTGCGGCAATTGTTCCAAGGACGTAACAATGTTGCGGGTCGACACTGTTCCCGCGCCCATGCTAGGCCGAGCACAGACCGCAACCAGAGTAACGTCGTGCTCGCAAACCGCCAGCCCTCGGGATCGTGCCGCTCGCGCAACTGGCGCGGGCTGCTGTCCGTGCTGATCGCGGTGGTCTACCTGCTCGCGAGCACGCTGCACGGCTCGCACGACATCGACGTGACCACGCCCGGCGGCGGCTCGGAGATCGCTACGGTCCTTGATGGCCCCCCGGGCCACGGCGACCACCCTAAGGTCATCGGCAGCCATCACTGCCATGGCTGCTTCTCGCTGACGGTGACGCAGCCGGCGCCATTGACCGCATCGGTCATGCTCGTGTCCGCAGCGAGCCCGCAACGTGCACCCAGGCTCGCCGGAATTGTCCTGGATACCGACTCCCCGCCTCCCAAACATACTGCCTGAACGGATTGGTCGGGCGGCCCGCGCCCGTTAGGTTCATCCTTCACAGGTCGGTTTCATGTTTCGCAGGGGAATGGCTGCGCGCCTCGCGTGCGCGGCGGCGTGTCTGATTGCCGAAGTGGCGCTAGCTCCGTCTCACGCCCAGACTTTGACGATGCGCAGCGCGTTGTCGCGCGCGCTGGCGGCGAGCCCGCGGCTGACGGCGGCGGAGCGCGACGTCGGCATCGCCACGGGCCAGCGCATCCAGGCGGGCGCGCTGCTCAATCCGGAACTGTCCTACGAACAGGACGATTCATTCGGCTCCGGCAAATATCGCGGGACGCGATCGGCGGAGACCACGCTGCAGATCAGCCAGGCCTTCGAGCTGTTCGGCAAGCGCGACGCGCGGATTGCAGCCGGGGCGGCTGGGGTCGAGGTCGCGGCGATCCAGCGCAAGGCCGTCAGGCTGGAGGTGCTGTCGGAGACCGCGATCGCCTTCCTCAGCGTGCTCGGCGCACAGCGGCGCATCCAGATCCTCGACGAGCAGATCGCGGCGATCGACCGCCTGACGCCGCTGCTCCGCCGCCGCGTCGAGGCCGGCGCCTCCTCACCGGCCGAGACCGGCCGCGCCGAGGTCGCCTCGGCGCTGGTGAAGGCCGACCGCGAGCGCTTCAAGGCGACGCTGGCGAGTGCCCGGCGCGAGTTCGCGGTGCTGATGGGCGATCCCGCCGCGAAATTCGGCGAAGTCTCCGGCCGGCTCGACACCACGGGCAAGCCGCCGACCTTCCAGTCGGTGGTCGCCGCCATCGATGCCAATCCGCAACTGGTGCGCTGGACCGCCGTTTACGCGCAGCGCAATGCCGAGCTGCTGCTGGCGCGGCTCAAGCCCTATCCAGACGTGCGGATCGCCGCCGGCTGGCGCCATTTCAACGAGACCAATGACGATGCCGTGCGCCTCACTCTCTCGGTGCCGATCCCCGTCTTCGACCAGAACCAGGGCAATATCCTTTCGGCGCAGGAGAGCCTCGCCAAGACGCGCGCCGAGCGCGAGACCAACCGCAACGCGCTGGTCGTGATCGCCGGGCGCGCCTACGACTCGCTGCAGGGCTCACTGCGCGAGCTCGCGGTGCTGCGCGAGGTCGCGATCCCGAAGGCCGTCGAAGCGTCCGAGGCGATCTCGCAGGGCTACGGACAGGGCCGCTTCACTCTGCTCGAGGTGCTCGATGCCCAGGCGAGCGTCACCCAGGCGCGGCTGCGCGAGCAGGAGGCGCTGCAGAATTTCCATGCCGGGGTCGCGACCATCGAAGGCCTCGTCGGCAACCCCTTCACGCTGGCGCGGGAGAGCGCACGATGAGGACCTCCTCCACCATTCTCATCGCCATCGTTGCCGCAGCGCTCGGCGCCTACGGCTATTCCCGGCTCGCCCCGGCCAAGCTCGCACACACCGAGCATACCGAGCATTCCGAACAGAAGAAGCCGAACAACCATGTCGAGCAGGACGAGCACGGCGCCGACCGCATCCGCATCTCCGACGTCAAGCTGGCAGCCGCCGGCGTGAGCCTGGCGGAGGCCGCAAGCGCCACACTGACCGACACGCTGTCCTTCAATGGCATCCTGCGTGCCAATCAGGAAACGGTGGTGCAGGTGACGCCGCGCTTTCCGGGCGTCGTCAAATCCATCCTGAAGCGCATCGGCGAGAAGGTCGGCAAGGACGATCTGCTCGCCGCGATCGAGAGCAACCAGAGCCTCACCGTCTACGAGCTCAAGGCGCCGATCGCCGGCACCATCATCGAGCGGCAGATCTCGCTCGGCGAATACGCCTCCGAGCAGAAACCGGCCTTCGTGGTCGCCGATCTCTCGACCATCTGGGTCGATCTGTCGATCTACCGGCAGGACCTCAGGCGCGTCCGCATCAACGACGAGGTGCTGATCGATCCCGACGACGGCCGCGGCGAGATCAAGGGCACCATCTCCTACATGGCGCCGATCGGTTCGAGCGAGACCCAGACCGCGCTGGCGCGGGTGGTGCTGGCCAACCCCGACGGCCGGCTTCGTCCCGGCCTGTTCGTCACGGCGCGGCTGATCCTCGCCGCGCGCAATGTCGCGGTTGCCGTGCGCCGAAGCGCGATCCAGACGCTGGAGAACAAGACCATCGTGTTCGTCCGCGAGGATGGCGACAAGATCGAGGCGCGCCCGGTGGAGCTTGGCGACTCCGATCCGAAATTCGTGGAGATCCGCGCGGGCCTTTCGGCCGGCGAGCGCTACGTCGCCGAGAACAGTTTTGTGGTCAAGGCGGAGATGGGCAAGGGAGACGCCGATCATGATTGACGCCCTCCTCGCCTTCTCGGTCCGCCAGCGCTGGCTCGTGGTCCTGCTCGCCCTCGCCGCCGGTGCCCTTGGCGCCTGGAATTTCACGCGCCTGCCGATCGATGCCGTGCCTGACGTGACCAACGTCCAGGTCCAGATCAACACGCACGCGCCGGGGCTGTCGCCGCTCGAGGCCGAGCAGCGCATCACCTTTCCGCTCGAGACTGCAATGGGCGGCTTGCCCAGGCTCGACTACACCCGCTCGATCTCGCGCTACGGCCTGAGCCAGGTCACCGTCGTGTTCCAGGACGGCACCGACATCTATTTCGCGCGCCAGCTCGTGAACGAACGCATCCAGCAGGCGAAGGACCAATTGCCTGCAGGCACGGAGGTCGCGATGGGACCGATCTCGACCGGGCTCGGTGAGATCTACGTCTACTCGGTCGAGGCAAAGGCCGGCGCAAAGTCGCCGGCGGGTGCCGAGTTCACGCCGACGGAGCTGCGCACCATCCAGGACTGGATCATCAAGCCGCAGCTGCGCACCATTCCCGGCGTGATCGAGGTCAACTCGATCGGCGGCTATGAGCGGCAATTCCATGTGCTGCCGATTCCGGGTCAGCTGATGGCCTACAAGCTCGGCTTCCGCGACATCATGACGGCGCTGGCCGCCAACAATGCCAATGTCGGCGCCGGCTATATCGAGCGCAACGGCGAGCAATATCTCGTCCGCGCTCCCGGCCAGGTCGCCAATATCGAGGACATCAGGGGCATCGTGATCGGCTCGCGCGGCGGCGTGCCGGTGCGCATCCGCGATGTCGCCGAGGTCAGCGAAGGCAAGGACCTGCGCACCGGTGCTGCGACGGCGAACGGCGGCGAGACGGTGCTCGGCACCGCCATGCTGCTGATCGGCGAGAACAGCCGCACCGTGGCCCAGCGCGTGAAGGCCAGGCTCGCGGAGATCGCCAAATCGCTCCCCGACGGCGTGATCGCGCGCGCCGTCTACGACCGCACGCATCTGGTGGAAGCCACCATCCAGACCGTCGAGAAGAACCTCGTCGAGGGTGCGGCGCTGGTGATCGCGGTGCTGTTCCTGATCCTCGGCAACATCCGCGCCGCGCTGATCACGGCCTGCGTCATCCCCCTCTCCATGCTGTTCACGATCACGGGCATGGTCGAGAGCAAGGTCAGCGCCAATCTGATGAGTCTGGGCGCGATCGATTTCGGCATCATCGTCGACGGCGCGGTCATCATCGTCGAGAACTGCCTGCGGCTGCTTGCCGCCGAGCAGCACCGCCGCGGCCGGCTGCTGACGCTGGACGAACGCCTCCAGACCATCCGCATGGGAAGCGGCGAGGTGATCAAGCCGAGCCTGTTCGGCACGCTCATCATCGCCGTGGTCTATCTTCCGGTCCTCACCCTGTCCGGGACCGAGGGCAAGATGTTCACGCCGATGGCGCTGACCGTGCTGATGGCGCTTGCGGGCGCGGCGCTGCTGTCGGTCACGTTCGTCCCCGCCGCGGTTGCGATTGTCGTCACCGGCAAGGTCGCGGAGACGGAGAACGTCTTCATGCGGGCCGCCAAGCGGCTCTATCTGCCCCTGCTCGACCGCGCGATCCGTTATCGCGGCAGTGTCGCGCTCGGCGCCCTGCTGATCGTCGCCGGCAGCATCTTCGCCGCAACGCGCATGGGCGGCGAGTTCATTCCGAACCTCGATGAAGGCGACATCACCATCGAGACCATCCGGATTCCCGGCACCAGCCTGACCCAGAGCGTCGACATGCAGCTCCGCCTGGAAAAGGCGATCAAGCAGGTGCCGGAGGTCGCGACCATCTTCTCCAAGATCGGCACCGCCGAGATCGCCAACGACCCGATGCCGCCGAATGTCGCCGACACCTATGTCACGCTGAAGCCGCGCGAGGAATGGCCCGACCCGGCCAAGCCGAAGGACGAGGTGGTGGCCGAGCTCGAACGCGCCGCCAACACCTTGCCCGGTAGTGCCTATGGCATGACCCAGCCGATCCAGATGCGCTTCAACGAGCTCATCGCCGGCATCCGCAGCGACGTCGGCGTCAAGATCTTCGGCGACGATCTCGACGTGCTCGCCGGCATCGCCCAGCAGGTCAACGGCGTGGTTCGCGGCATCGAGGGCGCCGCCGACATCAAGACCGAGCAGATCGCGGGCCTGCCGATCCTCACCGTCAAGCTCGACCGCCAGGCGCTGTCGCGCTACGGCCTCAGCCTCAGCGAGGTGCAAAACCTCGTCGAGATCGCGATCGGCGGCAAGCCGGTCGGCAAGCTGTTCGAGGGCGATCGGCGCTTCGACATCGTGGTGCGGCTGCCGGAAAGCCTGCGGGCCGATCCCGATACGATCAAGTCGCTGCCGATCCCGCTGCCGCCGGGCGAGGATATCGCGGCCGTCACGAAAACCGCCTGGCCGGGGGCATCCGGGACGACGCCACGCTATGTGCCGCTCTCCTCCGTTGCGGCAATCGAGATCGCGCCGGGCCCCAACCAGATCAGCCGCGAGAACGGCAAGCGCCGCGTCGTGGTCATGGCCAATGTCCGCGGGCGCGATCTGCGCTCTTTCGTTGCCGAGGCGCAAGCCGCCGTCGCCGAGAAGGTCAAGCTGCCGCCGGGTTACTTCATCGGCTGGGGCGGACAGTTCGAGCAGCTGGTGTCCGCCACCAAACGGCTGACGATCGTGGTGCCGGTGGCGCTGCTTCTGGTGTTCCTGCTGCTGTTCATGGGCATGGGATCGGCGGCGGATGCGGCGCTGGTGTTCTCCGGCGTGCCGCTGGCGCTGACCGGTGGTGTCGCGGCGCTGCTGCTGCGCGACATTCCCCTGTCCATCAGCGCCGGCGTCGGCTTCATCGCGCTATCGGGCGTTGCCGTGCTCAACGGGCTCGTCATCATCGCCTTCATCGAGCGGCTGCGCAGCGAGGGGCGATCCGTCGTGGCTGCCGTACGCGAGGGCGCGCTGACGCGGCTGCGCCCGGTGCTGATGACGGCCCTCGTCGCCTCGCTCGGTTTCGTGCCGATGGCGCTCGCCACCGGCGCCGGCGCCGAGGTGCAGCGGCCGCTTGCGACCGTCGTGATCGGCGGCATCATCTCCTCCACGGTGCTCACGCTCTTGGTGCTGCCGGCGCTCTACGTCCTCTTCCGTCGTGACGTGACGCCCGAAGCGCCTACAATGGCGCCTGATTTGACTGCATCCGCGGAGCGCTAGAGGTGGCCGGCCACGATCATCACGGGCATCACCATCATGACCATGCCGGGCATGGCCATGATCGTGGTCACAGCCACGGCCATGTTCATGCCCCCGCCAATTTCGGCAAGGCGTTCGCGATCGGCATCTCGCTCAACACAGCACTGGTCGTGGCCGAAGCGACCTACGGCTATCTCGGCAACTCCACCGCCCTGCTGGCCGACGCCGGCCATAACCTTTCCGACGTGCTCGGCCTGGTGGTGGCCTGGGGCGCCTCGATTGCAGCACGCCGCGCTCCGAGCGGCCGCTTCACTTATGGCCTGCGCGCCTCCACCATCCTCGCGGCACTTGCCAATGCGGTGTTCCTGCTGGTCGCAACCGGCGCGATCGGCTGGGAGGCGATCCTGCGCCTGCGCCAGCCGGAGCCGGTTGCCGGCGTGACGGTGATGGTGGTCGCCGGCATCGGCATCCTCATCAACGGTTTTAGCGCCATGCTCTTCGCGCGCGGGCGCAAGGACGACATCAACATCGAAGGCGCGTACCTGCACATGGCCGCAGACGCCGGGGTCTCGCTCGGCGTGGTCGTCTCGGCGGCACTGATCGTCTGGACGGGTTGGCTTTGGCTCGATCCCGTCACCAGCCTCGTGATCTGCGCCACCATCCTCTGGAGCACGACGAGCCTCTTGCGCGGCTCGATCGACATGTCCATGGCGGCGGCGCCAAGAGCCATCGACGTGGCGGCAATCAGGGCGTTCCTGCTGGCGCGGCCGGGCGTCTCAGGGATCCACGATCTCCACGTCTGGCCGATCTCGACCACCGAGACGGCGCTGACCTGCCACCTCGTCATGCCCGCCGGCACGGACGACGCATTCCTGATGCAGACGGCGCAACTCCTCAAGTCATCCTTCCGCATCGGCCACACCACGCTTCAGGTCGAGACGCATCCCGACAATGGCTGCGCGCTCGCGCCGGATGATGTGGTGTGAGGAACCATCCACGTCGTCATTGCGAGCGCAGCGAAAGCAATCCAGGCTGCCGCCGCGGGAAGATCCAGGATTGCTTCGTCGCCAGCGCAAATTGCTTCGCAATCTTGTCGCGGGCTCCTCGCAACGACGGGTGTGGAGAAAACGGGCCTACGCAGCCCTCGCCGTCACGATCCAGATCGCGCCCTGCAGCACCACGCTTTGCCCCTTCAGGAATGGCGCGAGCGTTTCGCGGATCGAGGCTTTGGCCGCTTCATAGGTCTCGGCCGGATGGCCCTGCAGCGCGCGGCTGGCCGGACCGATCTGCAGCGAGCCGTCGACGGCGGCATCGAGACCGCCGCCGATCGCAATGTCCATCGCGAGATCATGCGGCTCCATTGCCACATCCGCGAAGCCTGCACCCTTCAGGATGCGCGTCACGCGCTCCTCTGACGCAAAGGCGAACGGGCCCGGCTCCTCCGGCCCGACCGGCGGCATCTTCGGCACATGCTTGTAGACCGCCATCAGCGGCGCCATCATCCAGGGATTTTCCTTCGGCTCGCGCCAGCAGACGAAAGCAAGCCGCCCTGTCGGCCTCAGCGCGCGACGCAAATTGATGAAGGACGCAATAGGGTCGGCAAAGAACATTACGCCGAAGCGCGACGCCAGCAGATCGAAGCTCGCCGGCTCGAACGGATGCACCGTCGCATCCGCCAGCACGAACTCGAGCGGCAGGCCCTTTGGCGCAAGAGCCCGCGCCTGCGACAGCATCGGCTCGGACACGTCGAGGCCGAGCGCGAAGCCGTCAGGCGCCGCTACCTTCGCGAATGCCACCGTCGTCGCACCGGAGCCGCAGCCGACGTCGATGACACGCTCGCCCGGCTTCGGCTTGGCGCGGTCGATCAGCACATCGGCAATCGGCCCGAGCAGCTTCTCCTGCACCGCGTGGCGATCGGCCCAGCGCTGCCCGCTCGGGCCGTTCCAATAGGCGATCTGGTCGGCGTTCTGCTCGTGTCCGCTCGGCTGTTCCATCAGGTCTTTGATCCCTAGCATTGTCGATCCGCCCGTCCCGCAATTGCGGGGGGTCACCTGGTCGGATCCCCGCCCGGATCGTAGCGCAATTTTCTGCAAGGACCACACAGTCGCTGCTGTCGAGAATTGGCCGCGCTTTCCGGCAGGAAGTGCTCGCATTTTGGTCGCATAGCTTTCACCGAATGGCCCCATCAGAAGCAGACGACAACCAGATTTCGTGGATAGCATTTTCAGGTTGCTCACCTTGGAAAGGCATGACCATGCGCAGCATCATGGGCCCCCTCATCATCGCAACCCTCTCCTTCGGGACGCCGACCTTCGTGCAGGCGCAAGGAACATCGTCGCAACCGGGAACAGAATCATCGCCCGCTCAGAGCACCGTCATCCGTCAGATCCAGGTCATCGACATCAAGGACCTGCAACCAGCCGTGCGCTCGAAGGTCGATGAAATCGTCGCACAGACAAGCGATGACGATATTCAGTCGCTCCGGAAAACGATTGATGCAACGCCCCAGGCGGCGTCCGCGCTGAAGGCGAAGGGGCTGACTTCGTCGCAGGTCGTTGCGATCAACATTGCCGAAGGTGTCCTGACACTATTTACCAAGACGGCCTGACATTTCCATCGGGAATGACGACGCGCCACTGTGGGGCACGTGACCGCTCCACGGGGCCGTTGGCACGTCCGACCGAGGTTTGCAGCCTTTCGAACGAACTAGCCAGCCGCAACGAATGGAGGCTTTGCGCTGATGCCATGCTCCAATTGGTCGCCCGGCATGGCAGCCTGCTTGGCCCCGCAAAGCGAAGACTGGTGGGCGGTCACGGATTCGAACCGCGGACCCTCTCGGTGTAAACGAGATGCTCTAACCAGCTGAGCTAACCGCCCCCGGCCGCCTCTTTAGCCTCACAGGCCCTGGACGGGCAAGCGCGGAACTTCATTTCCTGGACCTCAATCCTGCGGCCGCCCCGGCAACAGCGGCACGGCGTCGATCCACACCGCCGCCGACTGGCACCATATCTGCCTGGAGGGCCGTAATTGGTCGCGCTGGCGGATGCTGCCCCAGCGGATGCCCCAATCGTCGGCCTGGTCGCCCTCGCCGCTGGTGAACAGCGGGGAACCGCAGTCGGCACAGAAGTGCTGGAAGCGCATCCGGCCGTTGTCGCCGCGCTTGCCGTAGAGCTTTGGCGCGCCGGCGGTCAGGCGGACATCGGACTTGGCGCAGATCGCGGTCACCCGGAACGGCGAACCCGTCAGCGTCTGGCAATCGGTGCAGTGGCACACCGAGACCGCCTCTGGGTCGATCTCGGCCTCGTAGGTGATCTTGCCGCAATGGCATTGCCCGTCGACCTGCATTGCCTCCTCTCCTCGCCACAAACAAAAACGGCGCCCGGAGGCGCCGTTTTATCATCTATCAATGAGCCTTAGTGAGCGGTCAGACCGCCGGCGGCTTCGTCGCCGTCCGGCTTCACCGTCACTTTGGTGTCCTCTTCCCAGACGATCGGCACCGGCTTCTTCACCAGCGCTTTCGCGACGACGTCGTCGAGGCGGGAGACCGGGATGATCTCCATGCCGCCCTTGATCGCATCGGAAATCTCCGTGAGATCCTTGGCGTTGTCCTCGGGGATCAGCACCGTCTTGATGCCGCCGCGGGCCGCGGCCAGCAGCTTCTCCTTGAGGCCGCCGATCGGCAGCACGCGACCGCGCAGCGTGATCTCGCCGGTCATCGCGACATCGTGGCGGACCGGGATGCCGGTCATGACCGAGATGATCGCGGTGGCCATCGCCACGCCCGCGGACGGACCGTCCTTCGGCGTCGCGCCTTCCGGCACGTGCACGTGGATGTCGCGCCGGTCGAACAGCGGCGGCTCGACGCCATAGTTGATCGCGCGCGAGCGGACATAGGACGCCGCCGCCGAGATCGATTCCTTCATGACGTCGCGCAAGTTTCCGGTGACCGTCATCTTGCCCTTGCCGGGCATCATGACGCCTTCGATCGTCAGCAACTCGCCGCCGACATCGGTCCAGGCAAGGCCGGTGACGATGCCGACCTGCGGCTCGCTCTCGATCTCGCCGAAGCGGTACTTCGGCACGCCGAGCAGCTCTTCCAGAGTCTTCTCGGTGACCTTGACCGCCTTCTTCTTGGAGATCATCAGCTCCTTCACCGCCTTGCGGGCGAGTGTCGAGAGCTCACGCTCCAGGTTGCGCACGCCCGCTTCGCGGGTGTAGCGGCGGATCAGAAGCAGCAGCGCGTCGTCGTCGATCGAGAACTCCTTGGAGTCCAGGCCGTGCTTGGACACCGCGTTGGGGATCAGATGCTTGCGCGCGATCTCGACCTTCTCGTTCTCGGTGTAGCCCGCGATCCGGATGATCTCCATGCGGTCCATCAGCGGGCCCGGAATATTGAGCGTATTCGCGGTCGTGATGAACATCACGTTGGACAGATCGTAGTCGACCTCGAGATAGTGGTCGTTGAACGTTCCGTTCTGCTCGGGATCGAGGACCTCGAGCAGAGCCGACGACGGATCGCCGCGGAAATCGGCGCCCATCTTGTCGATCTCGTCCAGCAGAAACAGTGGATTGGACGACTTCGCCTTGCGCATCGACTGGATGATCTTGCCGGGCATCGAGCCGATATAGGTGCGGCGGTGACCGCGGATCTCGGCTTCATCGCGCACGCCGCCGAGCGAGACGCGCACGAATTCGCGCCCCGTCGCCTTCGCGATCGACTTGCCGAGCGAGGTCTTGCCGACGCCGGGAGGTCCGACGAGGCACAGGATCGGCCCGGTCAGCTTGTTGGCGCGCGACTGCACCGCGAGATACTCGACGATGCGTTCCTTGACCTTCTCGAGCCCGTAGTGATCGGAGTCCAGGATGGCTTGCGCCTGCTCCAGGTCCTTCTTCACCTTGGACTTCTTGTTCCACGGGATCGACAAGAGCCAATCCAGATAGTTGCGCACGACGGTCGCTTCCGCTGACATCGGCGACATCTGGCGCAGCTTCTTCAATTCATGCTGCGCCTTCTCGCGCGCTTCCTTGGAGAGCTTGGTCTTGGAGATCTTCTCTTCGAGGTCGGCGAGCTCGTCGCGACCATCGTCGTCGCCGAGTTCCTTCTGGATCGCCTTCATCTGCTCGTTGAGATAGTACTCGCGCTGGGTCTTCTCCATCTGGCGCTTGACGCGCGAGCGGATGCGCTTCTCGACCTGCAGCACCGAGATCTCGCTCTCCATCAGGCCCAGCACCTTCTCCAGGCGCGTGGTGACGGACAGCGTCTCCAGGATGCCCTGGCGATCCGCGATCTTCACGGCGAGATGCGAGGCAACCGTGTCGGCGAGCTTGGCGAAATCGGTGATCGCCTGCACGACGCCGACGACCTCGGCCGAGATCTTCTTGTTGAGCTTCACATAGCTCTCGAAATCGGAGACGACCGAGCGCGCCAGCGCCTCCGCCTCGACCGACTTCGCATCGGTATCGGCGAGCGCAACGGCAGTCGCCTCGTAATAATCGGCGCGATCGGTGTATTTGGACACGCGCGCACGCTCGAGGCCCTCGACCAGCACCTTCACGGTGCCGTCGGGAAGCTTCAAGAGCTGGAGCACGCTGGCGAGCGTCCCGGTCTCGTAAATGGCATCGGGCGCCGGATCATCGTCGGACGCGTTCTTCTGCGTCGCGAGCATGATCAGCGCGTCGTTCTTCATCACCTCTTCGAGCGCGCGGATCGACTTCTCGCGGCCGACGAAAAGCGGAACGATCATGTGCGGGAAGACGACGATGTCGCGCAGCGGCAGCACCGGATAGGCGTGCGCTTCGCCATGGACGATGGTTGGCCGGGGTTTGGGATTAGTCATGGCCTTTTCCTTTTGCTTTGCCCCCTTGCACGCAGCCCGCTGATCATGCGCAACCACCACAAGGTGCCGAGGTGATCCGCAAGACCGGTCGGTCCTTTTGCGAGTTGGACCGGCTTGTCGGATCGGAACTGAGGCGAATCTTGAAGAGAATTTTCGCTCGCCGCCAACATTAGGTGGCTATCGACCCGGGGGGTGTCAAGTCACTGAAAAACGCGCGCCATCAGGCGCTTACGCACGCACTAAGCGACGCACCACCGACTGCGGAAATACCAGTTCCGCAGCCCACCTCGGCGAGACAATTGGAGCGTTCCAGCGCCGCCAGATCAGGCGCTGGCGTTCTCGACGGCGCGATCGGATCGATCGGCGTAGATGTAGAGCGGACGCGCCGTTCCTTCCACCACTTCTCGGGAAATCACGACTTCTTCCACACCTTCCAGACCCGGCAGGTCGAACATGGTCTCGAGCAGGATCGCCTCGAGGATCGAACGCAGGCCCCGCGCGCCGGTCTTGCGCTCGATCGCCTTGCGGGCGACCGCGCCAAGCGCCTCGTCGGCGAAGGTCAGCTCGATGTTCTCCATCTCGAACAGCCGCTGGTACTGTTTCACCAGCGCGTTCTTCGGCTCGGTGAGGATCTTCTTCAGCGAGGTCTCATCGAGATCCTCGAGCGTCGCCACGACGGGCAGACGGCCGACGAACTCGGGGATGAGGCCGTACTTCAGGAGGTCCTCAGGCTCGACGTGACGGAAGATTTCACCGGTACGGCGATCCTCCGGCGCAAGCACCTGGGCGCCGAAGCCGATCGAGGTCGACCGTCCGCGTGCCGAGATGATCTTCTCGAGGCCGGCGAAAGCGCCGCCGCAGATGAACAGGATGTTGGTGGTATCCACCTGCAGGAACTCCTGCTGCGGATGCTTGCGGCCGCCCTGCGGCGGAACCGAAGCCACGGTACCTTCCATGATCTTCAGCAGCGCCTGCTGCACGCCCTCACCCGACACGTCACGCGTGATCGAGGGGTTGTCGGACTTGCGGCTGATCTTGTCGATTTCGTCGATGTAGACGATGCCGCGCTGGGCGCGCTCGACATTGTAGTCGGCGGCCTGGAGCAGCTTCAGGATAATGTTCTCGACGTCCTCGCCGACATAGCCGGCTTCGGTCAGCGTCGTCGCATCTGCCATCGTGAACGGCACGTCCAGGATGCGGGCGAGCGTCTGCGCGAGCAGCGTCTTGCCCGAGCCGGTCGGACCGATCAGCAGAATGTTCGACTTCGCGAGCTCGACGTCGTTGTGCTTGGTCTGGTGGTTGAGGCGCTTGTAGTGGTTGTGCACCGCGACCGAGAGGACCTTCTTCGCATGGCTCTGGCCGATCACGTAATCGTCCAGCACCTTGCAGATTTCCTTCGGCGTCGGAATGCCGTCGCGCGACTTGACCAGCGAGGACTTGTTCTCCTCGCGGATGATGTCCATGCAGAGCTCGACGCACTCGTCGCAGATGAAGACCGTGGGACCCGCGATCAGTTTGCGGACTTCGTGCTGGCTCTTGCCGCAGAACGAGCAATATAGCGTGTTCTTGGAGTCGCTCGTGCCGACCTTACTCATTCATGTCTCCGTCCGCGGTTCGATCCCGTTCCGCTCGATCGCTCCATTCCGACACGACGGCCGGTATGAAGCTTAAGTAGAGCAAATTCCGTACCAAAAAAGACCCTACGCATTACATCCAGTGCGAATCACGGTCACTCGATTCCCCGCGATCATAGCCGATCAATCGTAGCCAACCATGCTGTCACCCGACTATCAAGAATTCGCTAATCGGGGGTCGCCGGCTACCCGTGACAATACCGTGATTTCCGGACTTGGCACGGGCCAAAGTGATCGAAAATCACCCCGGCGTTGCGGGATTGCCACGAAAAACAAGCACGAAAGCGGAACTTCCCGCTTGTCGCAGCGCGCAAAACCGCGTTTTGCGACGCGCACCCGCCGACCCCCGGGATCGCCGTGACGCCCCAGTAATGCTACGGGGCTTTCGCCGGCGCGGGCTCCTCGGCGCGCTTGTCGATGACCTTGTCGACGAGACCGAACTCCTTGGCGTCATTCGCGGTGAGGAATTTGTCGCGTTCCAGCGCATCCTCGATCGACTTGTAGGTCTGGCCGGTGTGCTTCACGTAGATCTCGTTGAGCCGCTTCTTCAGGTTCAGGATTTCCTGAGCATGCAGCATGATGTCGGTGGCCTGTCCCTGGAAGCCGCCGGAGGGCTGGTGCACCATGATGCGCGCGTTCGGCAGCGAGAAGCGCATGTCCTTCTCGCCGGCGGCGAGCAGCAGCGAGCCCATCGAGGCCGCCTGCCCCGTGCACAGCGTCGAGACCGGCGGGCGGATGAACTGCATGGTGTCGTAGATCGCAAGGCCCGATGTCACCACGCCGCCCGGCGAGTTGATGTACATCGAGATTTCCTTCTTCGGATTTTCCGCCTCGAGGAACAGGAGCTGCGCGACGATCAGCGTCGACATGCCGTCCTCGACCGGGCCGGTCACGAAGATGATGCGCTCCTTCAACAGGCGCGAGAAAATGTCGTAGGCGCGCTCGCCACGGTTGGTCTGCTCGACCACCATGGGCACGAGGTTCATGTAAGTTTCAACCGGATCGCGCATGAGTCACCTAGGGTTTTCGGAGACGGACATCGCCGGGCCTGGCTGCCAGTTTGGCTGGATGCGCCGGAGGGGCGGATGGACGTCCCGTGATGCAGGAACTTGGTAGAGGTAGAACGCGTAGCGACAGATATAGCCCAATTCGCGCCTGACAAGTGCGGAGCGCATTAAGGCTTAATCCGTGAGGCAGTTGAAGCTGATTCGTAGAATGAGGCCCAGCCGGCCATCTGGCTAGCTGGGCCTCTTTCCTGATCATCCTTAACAGAGGACTGTCCCGGAGCTCCTTTCCGATGGAATCGGAAAGGGGTTCTAGCTTCTATTTTCGACGCGTTTTCTTCGCGCGAAGCGGTATCCACTTCGCTCGAAAACGCTGTGGAGCCTTCAGGCTGCGGTCTTTTCCGCATCGTCGTCCTTGTAGAGGTCCTCGCGCGAGACCTTCTTCTCGGTCACGTTGGCGAGCTCGAGGATGAAATCGACGACCTTGTCCTCGTAGATCGGCGCACGAAGCTGGGCCAGCGCCTGGGCGTTGTTGCGGTAATAGTCCCAGACCTCCTTCTCGCGGCCGGGCATCGAGCGCGCGCGCTCGATCACGGCGCGGCCGACTTCGTCGTCGGTCACGGTGATCTTGTTCTTCTCGCCGATCTCGGAGAGCACGAGGCCAAGCCGCACGCGGCGATCGGCGATCTTGCGGTACTCTTCCTTCGCCTTGTCCTCGGTGGTGTCCTCGTCGGCAAAGGTCTTGCCGGCCGAATCCATCTCGGCCTTGACCGAATTCCACATCAGATTGAACTCCTCGTCGACGAGCGAGGGCGGCGCTTCGAAGCGATGCGCCTCGTCGAGGCGGTCGAGCAGCGCGCGCTTGACGCGCTGGCGAGTCGCGGTGGCGAACTCGGCGGTCAGGCGCTCGCGCGCGGCTTCCTTGAGCTTGTCCAGCGATTCCAGGCCGAGCGACTTGGCGAACTCGTCGTCGATCGCAAGGTCCTGCGGCGCCTCGATCAGGGTCGCAGTGGTCTCGAACTCGGCGGGCTGGCCGGCCAGCTTGTCGTTCATGTAGTTCTTGGGGAACGTCACCTTCAGCGTGCGGGTCTCATTGGCGCCGATGCCGATGAGCTGCTCCTCGAAGCCCGGGATGAAGGTGTTGGAGCCGATCACGACCTGGATGCCCTCGCCGGTGCCACCCTCGAAGACTTCGCCGTTGATGCTGCCCTTGAAGTTGATGGTGACGCGATCGCCGGAGGCGGCCTTGGCGCCATCACCCTTGTCGGCATAGGTGCGGTTGGAATCGGCAATGCGCTTGATCGCCTCGTCGACGTCGGCGTCGGAGACATCGGCAACGGGCTTCTCGACCTGGAAGGTCTTGAAGTCGGCGAGCGCGATCGCCGGCACCACCTCGATCGCAACCGTGTAGGTCAGATCGGTCTTGCCGCTCAGCAGCTCCTCGACGTCCTTCTGCTCCGTCGGCATGGTGATCTTCGGCTCGGTCGCGAGACGGAAGCCGCGCTCGGAGAACAGCTGTGTGTTGGTGTCGCGGATGGTCTGATCGATGGTCTCGGCCATGACCGAGCGGCCGTAAACCTTCTTCAGGTGCGAGACCGGCACCTTGCCCGGACGAAAGCCGTTGATGCGGACCTTGTCCTTGAGGTCGACGAGCTTGGCACCGGCCTTGGCATCAAGATCAGACGCGGGAACGCTGATCTTGAACTCGTGCTTCAGACCTTCCGAGAGGGTTTCTGTGACCTGCATGGCGTCCAATCTTCTTTTCGTTCGGCCCCGGCACGTCGCGCGTCGGGACGCTGTCATTAATCGATCCGGCGCGAGGCAAACGCCTCCACGCCGGTGGTTCATCGGACCGGCTTCAAGGCGGACGATCATCCGCGCGGAAGCAGGTCTCGTAATCCGTGCAAACGCGATAAGCGCTTGGTGCGGGCGGAGGGACTCGAACCCCCACAACTTTCGTCACTGGAACCTAAATCCAGCGCGTCTACCAGTTCCGCCACGCCCGCGTGAATTTGCATCAAGACCGGCCGCGATGCCGCGGGCGGCCGGGCTTATAGCATGTGCCTGACTGTTCGCAGCAAAAAAATGGCCTGATGGAGGCAGGCTTCAAGTAGGCACGATGGCTGGACTTATCCAGCGCCGCGTGGTCGGGATCACGCCATGACAACGCGGATTTTTGCCCCACATCGGCGCCAGGTTTTGGCAGGCCTCGGAGCCTCGGCAGCCGGGCTGATCGGCGGCGGCGCGGGCCCATCCGTGACGACCCAGCTCGCGCTTCAGGCGAGGCCGGCAACGCTCGCTCTGAAACCCGATCAGCCGGCTACACCGATCTGGGAGCTGGCCGCGGTAAGTCATCTCAGGGACGTTCGTCTCAAGCGCGGCGACCGCTGCGAGGTGGTGTTTCGGAACGACCTGCCTGTACCACTTGCGCCGGTCTGGTACGGCCTCAATGGCGCGACCGCGACCGACCCGCTGCGGGGGCGTGCGCCCGCCGCGCCAGACACGACCGAAACATCAATCATTTCAATACCAAGCGCGGGAACCCTGCTGGCTGACTTCCGTCTCTTCGAGGGCAGCCTGAAGCAGCCGGCGCGCCCGCTCCCGATCATCGCGACCGAGACCAACCGCGTCGCCGTGGACCGCGACGAAATCCTGCTGATCGAGGAATGGCGCCTCCGGCCGGATGGCACCGCGGTCCCGCCAGGCCAGGACCCAAAGGACACGACGCCGCTCTATACCGTCAATGGCCGAACTTCATTCGATCTCTCAGCTTCGGCCGGCGAGCGGCTTCGGCTGCGCTTCATCAACGGCTCCCAACGTACTGTTCTGGCAATCAAATTGGAGAGCCACGAGGTCCGCGTGATGGCCCTGGACGGACAACCAGCCGAGCCGTTCCCCGCGCGCAACGGCGCGGTGGTGCTGGCCCCGGGCGCGCGAGCCGACGCGTTCGTGGATACGGTCACATCGGCCCCATTCCTGCTCCATGACGGCAAGGAGGTGCGCCGGGTCGGAAGCCTCGCCATCACTGGGACGCTGGAGCGCGCACCGCTGTTGCCGCCGCAACCGCTCCCTTCGAACGACCTCCCCGAAAAGCTCGATCTGGGAGGCGCCCTGCGGTTCGATGTCGCGCTCGGTGCGCCGGACGCCGGTTGGACACGGCCCGCGAACTTCTCCACCGCCTCTGCCCCCGCCTTCCGCGCCAAGACCGGTCGCACCGTCGTGCTGGCCCTCAAGAACCCTGCCCCGACCAGCACCGTGTTCCACCTGCACGGCCACCCCTTCCGCCTGCTCGACAAGCTCGACGACGGCTGGAAGCCCTACTGGCTCGACACGCTCGCGATCGAGCCCGGCCAGACCCAGCGCATCGCCTTCGCGGCGACCTCACCCGGGCGCTGGCTGCTCGAATCCGTGGCGACCGATTGGGCAGCGCCGCGCTTGGTGCGCTGGTATGGGGTGGAGTGAGCGGTCAGTATTCGATGCCCAGCGCATCATAGATCCGCCGGTGCACGGCCGGCAGCGTCTCGGTGAGGTCCTCCGCGATCAGGCCCGGCCCGGCTTCGCTTGCCGCTTCGCCATGCATCCAGACGCCGATGCTCGCGGCCTCGAACGCCGGCACGCCTTGGGCCAACAGGCCTGCGATAATGCCGGACAGCACGTCGCCGGCACCGGCCGTGGCGAGCCAGGGCGGCGCGTTGGCGGCGATGGCGGCGCGGCCATCGGGGGCCGCGACGGTTGTGTCCGGGCCCTTCAGGAGCACGACCGCGCCGGAGCGCTCGGCGGCGGTGCGGACGCGCTCGAGCTTGGAACGGCCGGGATGCTTGTTGCTGAGATCGGAGAACAGGCGCGGAAACTCGCCTTCGTGCGGGGTCAGCACCACTGCACTGTCCCCCGACGACTTGATCCACTCGAACAGGCGCTCGGGTTTCGCCGCAAAGCTCGTCAGCGCATCGGCGTCGAGCACCAGATGCCGCTGCGCCGACAATCCGGTGTGGACCATGTCGCAGGTGCGTTCGCCGACGCCGGCGCCGGGGCCGATCATGCAGGTGTTGTAGCGCTTGTCACCGAGCAGCTCGCCGAACTCGACCGCGGTGTCGACGGGGCGGACCATCACCGCCGTCAGCGCGCTGGCATTGATCGCGAGCGCAGCGCGTGGGGTCGCCAGAGTCACAAGGCCGGCGCCAGCGCGCAGGGCGCCGCGCGCGGCGAGCCTTGCCGCCCCCGTCGCGGCGGCATCGCCGGAGACCGCCAGCACATGGCCGCGCGCGTATTTGTGGCCGTCGATACGCGGCACCGGAAAGGCGGCACCCCAGACTTGCGGATCGTTCTCGAAGATCTGTGGCCGGATCTCGTCCAGTACTTCGGCGCCGATGCCGATATCGGCGAGCCGCACGCGGCCGCAATGCATGCGGCCGGGCAGCAGCAGATGCGCCGGCTTCTTGCGGAAGAAGGTGATGGTCTCGGTGGCGTTCACCGCCACGCCCATCACGGCCGCGCTGGTGCCGTTGATGCCGCTCGGCAGGTCGACTGCGAGCACCGGGGCACCGTTGCCGTTGATCGCCTCGATCATTTCACGCGCCTCGCCGTCCACGCTGCGGCTGAGGCCGGCGCCGAACAGCGCATCAATGATCAGCGCCGGCCTTCCGATCGCCTGTGGATTGAACGGCAGTACCGGATGCTTCCAGCCCCGCGCGGCGGAGGCCGCATCGCCCTGGAGCTGGTCGCGCTCGCACATCAGGATCACCGAGACCTCGCGCCCCTGGGCGGCGAGTTCGGCGGCTGCGACGAAACCGTCGCCGCCATTGTTGCCGGGACCGGCGACGATCAGGATCGGCCCCTCCTCCACCAGCGCATGGGCGGCCTCGGCGACCGCCTGGCCCGCGCTCAGCATCAGCTTGAAACCGGGCGTGCCGGCCGCAATGGCGAGTTGGTCGGCCCGCTGCATCTCGGCGTTGGTCAAAACTTCCATGCCACTTCCTAGTACAAACGCCTCTTCAACAGGCATCATCCTTGCCGATCCGACGGCAGGGACGTCGACTTGCACATATATTGAACCGTTTGCCTATTTCGTAGTCTTCGGTATTTTGTGCAGGTCGGCGCCTCATCCAGAGATGCTCGTTAAAAGACTGATAACGCTCCAATAACCAGGGCATTTGCAACTTGGCATAGACCCTGCTTTCGAGGAAGCCGCTTCGGTTTGTCGTGCTCACTGGCATCTTACAGGGGGTGACCGGCCGTTGTTGCCGGACTGGTCAGGGATCCCGGCATAGAGAAGACAAGATCGTGCGTTGAGAAATGCGCATCCTGACGAAGACGTTGCTATTTGATCGAAAGGCCGGGAGTCGCGCAGTGAAGAAAATTGAAGCCATCATCAAGCCATTCAAGCTCGACGAGGTGAAGGAAGCGCTTCAGGAAGTCGGCCTCCAGGGCATCACCGTCACCGAAGCCAAGGGCTTTGGCCGGCAGAAGGGTCACGCCGAACTTTACCGCGGCGCAGAATACATCGTCGACTTCCTGCCGAAGGTCAAAATCGAGATCGTGATCGGCGACGATCTGGTCGAGCGCGCCATCGATGCGATCCGCCGTGCCGCGCAGACCGGCCGCATCGGCGACGGCAAGATTTTCGTCTCCAACATCGAAGAGGCGATCCGCATCCGAACCGGCGAATCCGGGCTGGACGCTATCTGAGCCGGGTGCTATCCCGCATTTTGCGTCACTCCGACAAGAAATAAGGCTGCTTCGGCGGCCTGATTTCGTTTGTGCGGTCGCGCGCGAACTCGCCAAAAGCGAGAATAATCTTGCTCACCTGGAAACCGACCCGCAGAGCCATAAGGGGTATGCATGAAGACCGCCAAAGACGTCCTGAAATCGATCAAGGACAACGACGTCAAATACGTCGACCTGCGCTTCACCGATCCGCGCGGCAAGTGGCAGCACGTCACGTTCGACGTCAGCATGATCGATGAAGACATCTTCGCCGAAGGCACGATGTTCGACGGCTCCTCGATCGCCGGCTGGAAGGCGATCAACGAGTCCGACATGTGCCTGATGCCCGATCCGGTGACCGCGACGATCGATCCGTTCTTCGCCGAGACGACCATGGTCATCACCTGCGACGTGCTCGAGCCGACCACCGGCGAGCCTTACAACCGCGATCCCCGCGGCATCGCCAAGAAGGCGGAGGCGATGGTGAAGTCGATGGGCGTGGGCGACACCGTGTTCGTCGGCCCGGAAGCCGAGTTCTTCTTGTTTGATGACGTGCGCTTCTCCGCCACCCCCTACAACACCGGTTTCCGTCTCGACTCCTCGGAGCTGCCGACCAACTCCGACACCGAATATGAAGGCGGCAATCTCGGCCACCGCGTCCGCACCAAGGGCGGCTATTTCCCGGTTCCGCCGCAGGACTCCGTGCAGGACATGCGCTCGGAAATGCTCGGGGCCATGGCCAAGATGGGCGTCAAGGTCGAGAAGCATCACCACGAGGTCGCTTCCGCCCAGCACGAGCTCGGCATGAAGTTCGACACGCTGACGCTGATGGCCGACCACATCCAGATCTACAAGTATTGCATCCACCAGGTCGCGCACATCTACGGCAAGACCGCGACCTTCATGCCGAAGCCGGTCTACGGCGACAACGGCTCGGGCATGCACGTGCACCAGTCGATCTGGAAGGATGGCAAGCCGGTGTTCGCCGGCAACAAATACGCTGACCTGTCGGAGACCTGCCTCCACTATATCGGCGGCATCATCAAGCACGCCAAGGCGATCAACGCCTTCACCAACCCCTCGACCAACTCCTACAAGCGTCTGGTCCCGGGCTATGAGGCGCCCGTGCTGCTCGCCTACTCGGCGCGCAACCGCTCGGCCTCCTGCCGCATCCCCTACACCGCCTCGCCGAAGGCCAAGCGTGTCGAGGTGCGCTTCCCCGATCCGCTCGCCAACCCCTATCTCGGCTTCGCCGCGATGCTGATGGCCGGCCTCGACGGCATCAAGAACAAGATCGATCCGGGCCCGGCAATGGACAAGGATCTCTACGACTTGCCGAAGGAAGAGCTGAAGCAGATCCCGACGGTGTGCGGCTCGCTTCGCGAGGCGCTCGAGAACCTCGACAAGGACCGCGCCTTCCTGAAGGCCGGCGGCGTGTTCGACGACGACTTCATCGACGCCTATATCGAGCTGAAGATGACCGAAGTCGAGCGCTTCGAGATGACCCCGCATCCGGTCGAGTTCGACATGTACTATTCGGGGTAAATCGCCCGAACCGGACAAGAGATGCAAAAGGCGCTTCCGAAAGGGGCGCCTTTTCGTTTGCGCCGTTGGGCCTGCAGGCTGGGTTGGCCCCACTGGCGTAACCCACCATGCTTCAGCAAATGTGCGACGAAGTTGGTGGGTTACGCCCAGCAACCATTTGGACGAAGCTGGGTCGTCCGCGGCGTTACCCCTACGGGTTGTTGGGCCGCGGCATGAGATGGTCGAGCAAGCCGGCCGGCAGCGGAAACACGACGGTCGACGACCGTTCACCGGCGATGTCGTGCAGAGCCGCGAAATAGCGCAGCTGCATGGCCTGAGGCTCCTGCGCGAGGATCCGCCCGGCTTCGACGAGCTTTTCGGCGGCTTGCTCCTCGCCCATCGCATTGATCACCTTGGCCCGCCGCAAGCGCTCCGCCTCTGCCTGTTTGGCAATCGCGCGAACCATGGTTTCGTTGATATCGACGTCCTTGATCTCGATGCCGGTGACCTTGATGCCCCAGACGTCAGTCTGTTTGTCGAGTATCTCCTGGATGTCGGCATTCAGCCTGTCGCGTTCGGCAAGCATCTCGTCGAGCTCGTGCTTGCCGAGCACCGAACGCAACGTGGTCTGGGCGAGCTGGCTGGTCGCGGCCATGTAATCGCCGACCTTGATGATGGCGCGCTCGGGGTCGACGATTCGAAAGTACAATACGGCGTTGACCTTGACCGACACGTTGTCCCGCGAAATCACGTCCTGCGGCGGAACGACCTGCACCATCACCCTGAGATCGACCTTGACGAGTTGCTGCACGATCGGGACGAGGATGATGAGGCCGGGCCCCTTCACCCCGGTGAAGCGGCCGAGCGTGAAGACGACGCCGCGCTCGTATTCGCGCAGGATTCGAATGGCCTGAGATAGAAATATGACGACCAGCAGCGCGAGCGCCGCATAGGTCAAATATTCCAGCATCATGATGTACCTCCCTCGCCTCTTGGGGCGGGCGTGCGCCGTATCAGCAGCGTCAGGTCGATGACGTTGGCGATTTCGACGATGTCTCCAGGCTTGAACGTTTCGGCGCCGCGCGCGCGCCAGCGCTCACCATGGGCGAACACATGACCTTCGTCCCCGTTCCAGTCGAGAATCTCGGCAGGCAAGCCTCGCATCGCCTGCGCACCGACCCGTGCAGGAGCTTTGCGGACACGCCGAAGCGAACCAAGCACGACCAGAGCAACGCCGGCGAACACAGCTGCAGTGATGCCGATCACCCACCACGACAAGCGATAGCCGGGCGCCTCGACCCTGAACAGCATCAGCGCGCCGAGCACGAAGGCGATGATCCCCCCGAGAC
The DNA here is from genome assembly GCF_004114425.1 of Bradyrhizobium vignae. Lineage (GTDB taxonomy): Bacteria > Pseudomonadota > Alphaproteobacteria > Rhizobiales > Xanthobacteraceae > Bradyrhizobium > Bradyrhizobium vignae. Next base: position 54,677 of record NZ_RDQF01000032.1, read on the forward strand.
CGATCACCACCGTCGGATTGAAGGCTTCGATGGTGAGAAGCACCAGTCCGACCAGCATCAGGGCGAGACCGGCATAGTTGATCGGCAGCAAATTGAGTGCATAGAGACCGATCAGCAGGCAGATCGCGCCGATGACTCCGGGAGCGACGGCGCCGGGCGACATGAACTCGAAGATCAGACCGTAGATGCCAACCATCAGGAGAATGAAAGCGACGTTGGGATCGGTGATGACCGCCAGGAAGCGGGATATCCGTCCGGGCTCGATGGCTTCGACGACAGCATCTTTCGTCGCGAGGCGTTGTGTCTTGCCGCCTGCAAGCTCCGCCACGCGGCCATCGACCTGCCGCAGCAATTCGGCCTGATCGCGCGCGACGAGATCGATGGCATGTGCCTCGAGCGCGCCGTTGGCAGAGAGTGTCGCAGCCTCACGGACCGCCTTCTCCGCCCAGTCCGCATTGCGGTTGCGCAGCTCGGCGAGGCTGCGGATGAAGGCGACGGCGTCGTTCGTGGCCTTCGCCGTCATCGCGTCCTTCGGCTCATCCTTCTTGTCTTTGCCGTCCTTCTCCGGCGTACCGCTCGGCAGGCCCGGCAGTGGCCCGCCAATCTGGACCGGCGTCGCCGCGCCGATATTGGTGCCGGGCGCCATCGCCGCGATGTGGGTCGCATAAAGGATATAGGTCCCGGCACTCGCCGCGTGGGCGCCGGACGGGGCGACGTAGCCGATGACGGGGACGGGCGAGGCGAGCACATCCGCGATAATCTCGCGCATGCTGGAATTGAGACCGCCGGGCGTATTCATTCTCAGAAGCACGACCTCGGCACGCCGTTCGCCCGCCTTGGCCAAAGCCTCCCGCACATAGCTGGCCGACGCCGGGCCAATTGCCCCGTCGATCGAAACGACCAGGGCAACACCGCTGCTCTCCTCCGCTGAGCTGGGAAGGAGGCAACAGGTCAAAGCCACGGCGGTGATCGCCGCAACGAGGGCCGCCTTCATGGTCTGCACGGCAAGGGCTCCCTTGCAGACCATATGGTGGTCCTCTCGGGAACCTCAATGCTGCGCGTGGAGGCCAACGTCACGATTGTGCAACGCAATGCAAATCGTCACGCAGAATGTCGATGTGATCGGCTGAGTAGAGGAAGCCGCGGACCAGGTCACAGTTGGATCCGCCCCGCGTCAGGCGCGACTACCGCGCTCAAACATAGAGCTTGCGCCCGCCCGTCAGCCTTCGTTCTGCATCTGACTCCAATTCGTTCTCAAAGAACAAATCAGAGCCGTGAAAATCGGGACGGAGCAATTCCTACTGATTGGTTTATTCCGTGCGAGATTTCGATTGCGCATTGGACAGATGGCGCAATCGTCGCCGGCCTTGCCGTCGCAAGCGCGGCGGAGCTGGTCTTCGGCAGCGACCGTGTTGCCCATCATCGGGATGCAATTCCAGTTTGGAAATCCTGGTGGAGCAAGCGGCCGATCCGTCCGTAGCTTACTTGCAGGCACGGATCTCCGACGGGGACGCGCCGTAGACACGACGAAAGGTCCGATTGAAATATGAGATGTCGTTGAAGCCGGACCGGTGCGCGATGTCGCTGATCGAGCGGCCTGCGAGGCCGACATCCGTCAGCAACTTGTAGGCAGAGGCGAGCCGCTGGTTGAGGACAAACTCGGTAAAGCTCGTACCTTCGGTCTCGAACAGCCGTCGGACATAGGATTTCGAAATGCCCTGCTTGGCAGCCACAGAGTCCAGACTCAGCCCGGGATTGCCGGACTGCGCGCGGATGTGGGCTTTGATGCTCCGCATTCTGGCGGCTGCAAGGCCGCGCGTGTGCGCCATCTCGGCGGCATCCGGCGTGGCGCCCAGCAACAGGGCGCCGAGATCGAGCATGTGGTTCACGACGGCCCGCCGCATTGCGGCGTTCGCGAGCGTCTGTCTCTCATTGACGATGCCGAGATAATCCAGAAAGAGCGACAGCGCTGGATTCTGTTTGTCGAGCGGTCTGCCGATGGCGTCATCGAAGTTGCTGACCAGGGGCGCAATCAGCGCGCGGCTGATCCGCCAAGTGACCACGCGCCTCGTCGTGTAGTTGGTCGCGGTTCCCGGCAATCCATTCGTGGTCAGGGCCGCCTCCCCCGGACCGAGATGCGTCTCGTGGCCATTTTGATTGTGGATGGCCGCACCATCGAGGTTGAACACAATCACGGGATCGTCGTTGTCGATCATCGCTTCGGTGTGGCGACAGAAAATCGGAGAAACGGTCGCGGCCGCGACGGACATCCCAGGCAACGCCCGCAGCTTCATGTCGATCTGAAGCGCCGCGTCGGGCAACGGCTCGATCTCCAGCTTGAGAATTTCACGGCCGTAGATCTGATGAAAGGCTTCGATCCTGTCGCGCTCGGCAAAGGCGGAGCTCGACAGCTCCAATACGATCAATTCGTCGCCACTATCCAACGCACCGCTCCGTAACAGCAAGATCTAACAGCAAGATCGCCCGGCGGTCCTTTTGTCGCAGGAAATGGCGCAGCGTTCAAAGGACTTTCATGCAGCCTCCAATTCGGATGCGCTGGCGCTGCATGATGCGACGCGGGCTCCGGACCGACGCGCCTGCCGATGTGGCAAGGCGATCACACTGGATGGCAATCGTCAGACTTGTGTCGATCAGTCCAAGTCGGTGTAGCGCGTGCCCCAAGCCGAACGCGCCGCACTCCCGCTATAGCTCCCTGATGTTGCTCGAAATTGCGCGCCGGTTGCAGAGGGCTCAATGGCAATCACGGAAAAAATCATTTCGGCTGCTACACTTGGTCTGGCATTGACGCAGGCGGCATCCGCCGCAGACCTTCCTGTCAAAGCGGCTGCGCTTCCGCCTCCAATCGTCGATTGGAGCGGCGTCTATGTCGGCGTGCATGTCGGCTATGGCGGCGGCATGAACGATTGGTGGATTAACGACCCCCGCGAACCGACCGTCGATTATGCTGCGAACGGCGTGCTCGCCGGCGCTCAAATCGGCATCAACAAGCAGATTGCAAATTTCGTTTTTGGCCTTGAACTGGACGGCTCATGGGCGAACATCCGCGGATCGCAGAGGCTGCGGCTCGGCTTCCCGTTCTTCGGCGACGTGACCAGCACCACCACCTCGAGGATTGACGCGTTGACCACGGTCGCCGGTCGCGCGGGGCTCGCCGCCGATCGCTGGTTCGCCTTCACCAAGTTCGGACTTGCCGGTGCCTGGGAAACGCACACCAGCAACGCCGCGGGCGATTTCGGCTTCGGTGCATTTTCCACCAGCCTCAGCGGACGAGAGTATCGCTGGGCGCCGCTGATCGGATTTGGAGCGGAATACGCGTTGGGAGGAAACTGGTCGGTCAAGGCTGAATACGATTACCTGCATTTCGGCACCCGGCAGGTTGGCATGAGCGGCAGCACCACGTCTGCCGGCGTGACGACTCCGGTCGCGGGAGATGTCCCGATTGCGCAGGATTCCATCCACCTGATCAAGCTGGGGGCGAATTACCGACTTGGTGAGGTCGCGGCCGATCCCAAATATCCGCCGGTCAAGACGGCATCCGGCACGAACTGGACCGGCGGCTTTGTCGGCGTGCAGGCCGGTTATGGTCTTGGTCGCGAGTCGCGCCATCAGGACCCCTCGCCTCTGCCGGGCAGTGGCAGCTTCGATACAAGCGGGTGGCTCGCCGGTTTTGATGGCGGCGTCAACGTGCAGTCCGGCGCGCTGGTCTTCGGCGTCGAAGGTGAATGGATGTGGACCGGCATCCAGGGCAGCCGGTCCTCTGCGTTTCCGCTGTTCGGCGCCGCGGCCACGAATGATCTGAGCACCTCGATCGACTGGCTTGCCATCGCCAGCGGCCGTGCCGGCTTCGTCGTCGGCGATCGCCTGCTCGTCTATGGCAAGGCGGGTGTCGCCATCGCCAATGAGAGCCACGCGTTCAATGGTGCGGCATCCTTCGGGGCCGTCAGCCAGAGCATGGCGGTTCAGGGGAAGATAGTGCACTCAGGCGGCGTGATCGGCGCGGGACTCGAATACGCGCTTGCCGGCAACTGGTCGCTCAAGGGCGAGTACGACTTCATCCGCATGATCAACCAGCATACGAGCCAGAGCGGCAGTTTCAATCAAACCGGCTTCCCCGCGGCAGGGGCCGCCGCCAACAGCTGGATCACGCAGGATCTGCATCTGTTCAAGTTGGGCGTGAACTATCACTTCAATCCGCTGCCCGGGGCCGTGACCGCCCGCTATTGATCGGGAGCGTGAGCTACGCCGCCGCCTTCTGCCGCGTCACCAGCGCTTCGCCAAAGGCCTCGAATAGCTTGCGGTTGATCGGGTTGTGCTGCGGGTCGTACTCCGCATGCCATTGCACGCCGAGCGCAAAGGTCGGGGCCTCGGCAATGCGGATCGCCTCGATGGTGCCGTCCTCGGCGACGCCCTCGATCAGCACGCGCTTGCCGGGATCGAGGATGCCCTGGCCGTGCAGCGAATTGACCCTGATCCTCTCGCAACCGAGAATTTTTGCGAAGGCGCCGCCGGGCGTCAGATCGACGTCGTGACGGTCGGCGAACACCACGGTGGGATCGGGATGGATCTCGCCGTTCTCGAGCCGGGGCATGCGGTGGTTCATCCGGCCGGGGAGCTCGCGGATCTCGGGGTGCAGCGACCCGCCGAAGGCGACGTTCATCTCCTGCAGGCCGCGACAGATGCCGAACAGCGGGATGCCGCGGGCGACACAGGCGACCGAAAGGGCTAGCGCGACCTCGTCGCGGTGGATGTCATAGGGCTCGTGCTTCTCGCACGGATCAACGTTGAATCGGGTCGGGTGCACGTTGGCGCGGGCGCCGGTGAGGATGATGCCGTCCACGGTATCGAGCAGCGCCACGATATCGGTGATGTCAGGGGAGCCCGCGAACATCAGCGGCAAGCCACCGGAGACTTCGGCCACGGCGCGCAGGTTTCGCTCGCCGACCATCTGGACCTGAAATCGATTTTCGACGCGATAGGAATTCCCGATCACGCCGACGACCGGCTTTCTCATCTGTCGTTCCGCGCCTCCTGGTAAGAAGATTCTCCAAACATGCCCTCCGGATGGAACAAATTCAACAGAAGGGATCGCGGGACGGCAATGCTATTTTCGCGCAAATGGCCGGCCCGGCGAGCCCTGGGCAGGCCGGGCGACGGCTACTCCGATCGCTCGCGAAGAGGGCCAGAGGCCCGCAGCAACGACGAGGCGCGCCAAGCCGGCGCACGCCGCTTGATCCCCGGCAGGATTTCGCGAAAGAGTGCGCTGGCGCCGCCTCGCTCGAAAAGGATCTGATGTGACGATTCCCAGAGATGACCGCCCGCGTGCCCGCAGCGACCTGGCTCGGGATCAGGCCTGGGCGATTTCCGTCGGAGGCATCGGCGTCGTACTGTTCACCGCCCTGCTCGCCTTCACCTGGTATTTTGCGGCCACCCTGCTGCTGATCTTCACCGGCATGCTGCTCGGCCTCGGCCTCAACGCGCTGGTCAATGCGCTCGGCCGCCGGGTCAACCTCCCTCACACGTTCCGACTTGCCATCGTCTGTGTCGCGCTCGCTTTGCTCCTCGCAGGCATCGCCTATCTCGGCGGCGCCACGATTGCCGAACAGGCCTCGGTGCTGAGCAAGACCATCAAGTCGCAGATCACCAATGTCAGGTCGTTCCTCGAGAACCACGGCATCGACACCAGCTTCTTCGATCTCGGCAGCACCGCCTCGGACGCCTCGGCCACCCCATCGTCGGACGCGACACCCGCGCCGGCGGCGCCCTCGCGTGGGCCCTTGCCCGGCGCCGGCGCGCTCGCTTCCAGTGGCGGGGCGATCGTGAGCCAGACCCTCAAGCTGCTGCTCGGCACCATTCACGGCGTGGGCAACATCTTCATCGTGCTGTTCCTGGGCCTTGCCTTCGCCGCCCAGCCCAGCGTCTATCATGACGGCCTGCTGTTCCTGGCGCCGGCGAGGCACCGCACGCGCGTCGCTCTGATCATCGACCGCATAGCTGAGACGCTGGAGCGCTGGCTGATCGCCCAGATCGTCGTCATGATTGCGGTCGGTGTCGTGACCTGGATCGGCCTTGCCGTCATCGGCATCCCCGGCGCGTTCATCCTGGGAATCCAGGCGGGCCTGCTCGCCTTCATCCCCACCGTCGGCGCCATCATCGCCGGCGTCGTCGTGGTGCTGGCAAGCCTCGCCTCGGGCTGGATTCCGGCACTATCGGCCTTCCTCCTCTTCATGGGCGTGCATGCCATGGAAAGCTACGTGCTGACACCGATCCTGCAGCGGCAGGCGCTGGACATCCCGCCGGCTACGCTGTTCGCGTTCCAGATCCTGCTCGGCGTCGTGTTCGGCATCTGGGGCCTCGCGCTGGCGCTGCCGCTGGTCGCGATCGCCAAGGTCATGATCGACCATTTCAAGACGTATGAGGCGCCGCCCCTGGCGGAGGCAGCCTGACCCGCTTTACGTGGTGAGCACGGTCTCGGTGTGCTCGACCTCCGGGGCTGCGGCAAAATACTGCCCGACCAGGCCGCGCCATTCGGTGAAATTCTCCGAGCCGCGGAAATCGACGGTGTGGTTCTCCAGCGTCGCCCATTTTACCATCAGCCGGTAGCGCTGCGGCTTCTCCATCGACTTGTGCAGCTCGAAACCGTGAAAGCCCTTGGCGCGGCCGAAGGCGGCCTTGGCCTTGGCGACGGCCGCCTCAAAGTCCTTCTCGCTGCCCGGCTTGACGTCGATTTGCGCGATCTCGGTGATCATCGGTTTCCGCCCTTTTGTTGATGGCCGTGTCTACCGCAGACAGCGACAAAGAAAAAGGCGCCGAAACGGCGCCCCGCCCGGCCTGGAAATGCAGGCCTATCGGGCGAACAGCAGGACCGTGCCCGCGACGATCAGTGCACAACCGACGAACAGCGCGAGCGGCCAGTAGCTGCGCCTGTGCGCGTAGCGGCCCTGCGCGCGGCGTTCGGTGATCAGCGCCTTCTCGTATTCATCCGCGGTCGAGAACAGACAGGCGAAACCGCCGCGTGCCGAGGCCGCAGCGGCTTCGAGCGACATCAGGGTGACTTGCGGATTCCGTCGGCGGATCGATTCCATACCGGAATGATATGGGATCGAACGGTAAACAGAGGATTACCGCAAGACGCCGCCGTTCAGGCGGTGGCCGGACGCGCCTGCGATGGACCGGTTCGCGCGGCGCTCTGGCGGCGCCAGTTCTCCAGCGACAGTGGCAGTTCCTCCGCCGCCTCGACACGGTTACGGCCGCCGCGCTTGGCCTGGTAGAGCGCGGTGTCGGCCGAGGCCAGCAGCACCTCCAGCTCGGTACCGGCCGGACCGCCCGCGACGCCGATGCTGACAGTGGTGTCCACCGGGCCTTCATCGACCACGACGCCGGAGGTCTCGAATGCCTCGCGCACGCGCTCGGCGACGAGCACGCCCTCCTCCAACGAGCACGGCAACAGAGCCGCAAACTCCTCGCCGCCGATGCGGCCCGAGAGGTCGGAGATGCGCAAGTTGCTGATCACGACAGTGGAGAACAGTTTCAGCATCTCGTCACCGGCGGGATGGCCGAAGCGGTCGTTGATCGACTTGAAGTGGTCGATGTCGAAGATCATCACGGTCACCGGCCGTCCGGCCTTGGCCTCGCGCTCGATCACGCGCGCACAGGCTTCCGAGAAGCCGCGCCGGTTGAGCATGCCGGTCAGCGGATCGGTCGACGCGGCGGTCCGATGCGCGGTGACGGTGCGTTCCGACACCAGCATGAAGATCACGAACACGGTTCCGACGGCATAGAGTATGAGCTCGACCGCGAATACGGTGACCCAGATGCTCGAGGAGAAGCCGGCATCGTGCGGACGCAGGAAACTGCCGATCAGGATCGGCAGCATCAACACGCAGCCATGCATCGCCGGCATCATGAAGGCCGGCCAGCGTCGTTGCAGGCTCTTGCGCCGTTCGGTCCAGAGCTCGCTCGCGGTCAGCGCCGCATAGACCGAGACGATGCCGGCACCGACGAGCATGCGCAGCATCGATGCTGTGGGATCGAGCAGCGTCGCGGCAGTGACCCAGGCGAGCGCGCCGAGCACGAGGCCGGGCCAGTTCGGCTTGCGGCCGTGGAAGACGCGCGCCGCGTTCCACACCATGCCGCAGGCGACGAAGCCGACGGCATTCAGCGCAAGGTAAAGATGGGCGCCCAGCCTGTCGCCTGCTGCGGTCCACAGCGCGACCGAGGCAGCACCGAGGAGATAGGCGGTGCCCCACCATTTCAGCGCCGGGCTGTTCTCCTGCCTGCCGAAAAACACCATCATGGCGCCGAGCAGTGCGGCGACCATGGTGGCGACCAAATAGAGCGTGATGCTATCGAGCGACATCATGTCGGCCCCCTCTAGAACATAGCAGTTACGCGATCGGCACATCCGATTTGCGCGCCCTTCCAAGTGCGACGCTATGTCCCGCGGGTTCCATTCAGGTTTTCGCGGATCCCTAAGTTTTCGGGAAACACGCCATCAATTTGCATACAAACGAACAACAAAAAGGGCGCTGAAATCGGCGCCCTTTTGCATCTCATTGAAGCCGCTTTCGCGGCAAATGCGACAGAAGCGATTAACGCTTCGAGAACTGGAAGGACCGGCGAGCCTTGGCCTTGCCGTACTTCTTGCGCTCGACCACGCGGGAGTCGCGGGTGAGGAAGCCGCCCTTCTTGAGCACAGAGCGCAGTTCCGGCTCGAAATAGGTGAGCGCCTTGGAGATGCCGTGACGGACCGCGCCGGCCTGGCCGGACAGGCCGCCGCCGGCGACGGTGCAGATCACGTCGTACTGGCCCGAACGCTGGGCCACGGAGAACGGCTGCTCGATCATCATGCGCAGCACGGGACGGGCGAAATAGACCTCGACCTCGCGCGAGTTGACGGTGACCTTGCCGGCGCCCGGCTTGATCCAGACGCGGGCGACCGCGTCCTTGCGCTTGCCGGTGGCATAGGCGCGGTTGAACTTGTCGACCTTCTTCTCGTGCTTGGGCGCTTCGGGCGCGGCCGCCGTCTTGAGCTGCGAGAGCTGGTCGAGCGACTGGATGGATTCGGCCATGTTATGCGGCCCTCGTGTTCTTGCGGTTCAACTTGGCGATGTCGATCTTCTCGGGCTGCTGCGCCTCATGCGGATGATCCGGCCCGCCGTAGACGCGGAGGTTGCCCATCTGCACGCGACCGAGCGGACCACGCGGAATCATACGCTCGACGGCCTTTTCGAGCACGCGCTCGGGATGACGACCCTCGAGGATCTGGCGCGCGGTGCGCTCCTTGACGTGGCCGACGTAACCGGTGTGCTTGTAGTAGGTCTTCTGCTCGCGCTTGCGGCCGGTGAGGACCGCATGCTGCGCGTTGATGATGATGACGTTGTCGCCGCAATCAACGTGCGGGGTATAGGTCGGGAGGTGCTTGCCGCGGAGCCGCATGGCGACGATGGTGGCGAGACGGCCGACGACCAGACCCTTGGCGTCGATCAGCACCCACTTCTTCGTCACCTCGGCCGGCTTTGCCGAAAAGGTTTTCATGTCAGAATTTCCGTGAGGGAGACATCGGCGCGAACACCGCACCGGACTGCGCGGGTTTCTAGAGAAGACAGGCGCAACGGTCAATGCCCTGAGATGGAAATTATAACAACGAAATCAATATCTTGAAAATATGGTGCTATGTTACCTGCAAAAACCTCAAACATTTGGAATGGAATAGGTGGAGGTGACATGGGCGATCGGGTCGGCGGATGTGCCCGACAGGAGGTTCACCTCCCCAACTGCCAGGCGCTTGCCGAGCTTGAGCAGCCGAGCCTCGGCCAGCACGTCCTGGCCTGGCTGGCCCTTGCGCAGGAAGTTGATGTTGAGATTGGTCGTGACCGCGAGCCCGATCGGCCCGATCGCGGACAGCAGCACCACGTACATCGCGAAATCCGCGAGCGCCATCAGCGTCGGGCCGGACACGGTTCCACCCGGCCGCAGCATCCTTTCGCTGTAGCGCTGGCGCAAAAGGCTGGTCTGGCCGTCCGCGCTCTCGATCGTGATGTCGTCACCGCTGAAGGCCTGGGGAAACTCGTCACGGAGGAACTGCTCGAGCTCCACTACGCTCATTTTCGCTGACGCCATGTCGTTCCCCACCCTCGCTTCGCTTGCCCTGTTACATTAAGTTATTGGTGTCATCCAATTGCAATCATTTAGCGGAAATCGCGTCAATGTCCGTCCAGGCTGCCCGCGCCCCCTCCCCGCAACCGCCGATCCTGCTGCGCGAGATCGTCGGCAGTGTCGCCGTGCTCACGCTGAACCGACCAGCCGCGCGCAACAGCCTTTCGGAGGCGATGATCGGACAGCTGCATGCGAGCCTCAATGCGATCGCGGAAGACAGGCACATCCGTGCGGCCGTCATCGCAGCCAACGGGCCGGCTTTTTCCGCCGGCCACGACATGAAGGAGCTGACCGCGCGCCGCACCGATCCGGATCGCGGCCGGGCTTATTTTGCGCAGATCATGACGGCGTGCAGCGCCATGATGCAGGCGATTGTGCGCCTGCCCAAGCCCGTGGTCGCTGCCGTCCAAGGCATCGCCACCGCGGCGGGCTGCCAGCTCGTGGCAAGCTGCGATCTGGCGATCGCCTCGGAAGCGGCGAGCTTCGCCACTCCCGGCGTCGACATCGGCCTGTTCTGCTCGACGCCGATGGTGGCGCTGTCGCGCAACGTGCCGCGCAAGCAGGCGATGGAGATGCTGCTGACCGGTGAGCCGATTCCGGCCGCGCGCGCCCGCGAGATCGGCCTCGTCAATCGCGTGGTCGCCGCGGGTACCGAACGCGAGGCCGCGATCGCGTTGGCGCAACAGGTTGCGCTGAAATCCGCGTACACCGTCAAGCTCGGCAAGGAGGCGTTCTATCGCCAGGCCGAGATGAGCCTTGCAGATGCGTATCGCTATGCGGCGGAGGTCATGACCGAGAACATGATGGCGCGCGACGCCGAGGAAGGCATCGGCGCTTTCATCGAGAAGCGCGCGCCGACATGGCGGGATGAGTAACTGTATCTCTTGTGCCGTCGGGGCGATGCGAAGCATCGAACTATGGTGCGCAATTGCGCACGTGAGAATCTCGAGATTCCGGGTCGGCTCTTCGAGCCGCCCGGAATGACGAATGAAGGATGACATGAACCACGACGCCTATCCCGACAATTACATCCGCGGCATCCTCAACAGCGTGAAATCGATCGCGATGGTCGGCGCCTCGCCTGTCAACGTGCGGCCGAGCTATTTCGCGTTCAAATATCTGGCGCAGCGCGGCTACGACATGATTCCCGTCAATCCCGGCCATGTCGGCAAGGACCTGCTCGGCAAGCCTTTCGTCGCCTCGCTGTCGGATATCGGCCGCCCCATCGACATGATCGACATATTCCGCAACTCCAGCCACATCATGCCCGTGGTCGAGGAAGCTCTCACGCTGGACCCGCTGCCGAAGGTGATCTGGATGCAGCTCGGCGCGCGCGACGATGCGGCGGCGGCAAAGGCGGAGTCGGTCGGCATCAAGGTGGTCATGAACCGCTGCCCGAAGATCGAATATGGCCGCTTGTCGTCGGAGATCTCCTGGATGGGCGTGAACTCGCGCACGCTCAGCTCCAAGCGCGCGCCGGCACCGACACAGGGCATGCGGCTGTCCCTCAATCGGATGAGCGTCGGGGGCGGCAACACGGCAGCATCGGATCGCGCCGCGAAAAGCAAGACCGAGCAGAGCTGACGCAATCCGCGAAGGATTCATCTCGCGAACGCGACAATGCGTAGCAAGATCGTTCCGATGTGAAGCGGCGCCTTGACGGCGAGCGCCCCGCCCATCAGCATGCCGCGCGATTTCAGACCACGAGAACAGGACGCCTTATATGAGCGATCGCCTTCCGGGATTTTCGACCCTCGCCGTGCATGCCGGTGCACAGCCCGACCCCACCACCGGCGCGCGCGCGACTCCGATTTATCAAACGACTTCTTTCGTCTTCAACGATGCCGACCACGCCGCCTCGCTGTTCGGTTTGCAGGCGTTCGGCAACATCTATACGCGGATCGGCAATCCGACCAATGCCGTGTTGGAAGAGCGCGTCGCCGCACTCGAAGGCGGCACGGCTGCGCTCGCGGTCGCTTCCGGCCACGCCGCGCAGGTCGTGGTGCTACAGCAATTGCTGCAGCCCGGCGACGAGTTCATCGCCGCGCGAAAACTCTATGGCGGCTCTATCAACCAGTTCACGCATGCATTCAAGAGCTTTGGCTGGAACGTGGTGTGGGCCGATCCCGACGACATTGCGAGCTTCGAGCGCGCGGTAACGCCGCGCACGAAGGCGATCTTCATCGAATCGATCGCCAACCCCGCCGGCAGCATCACCGATATCGAAGCGATCTCGACGGTGGCGCGCAAGGCGGGAGTGCCGCTGATCGTCGATAATACCCTGGCCTCGCCCTATCTGATCCGTCCGATCGACCATGGCGCCGACATCGTCGTGCACTCGCTGACGAAATTTCTGGGCGGCCACGGCAATTCGCTCGGCGGCATCATCGTCGATGCCGGCACCTTCGATTGGTCGACCGGCGGCAAATATCCGATGCTGTCGGAGCCGCGGCCGGAATATCACGGCATCCGCCTACAGGAGACCTTTGGCAACTTCGCCTTCGCGATCGCCTGCCGCGTGCTCGGCCTGCGCGATCTCGGCCCGGCTCTGTCGCCGTTCAACGCCTTCATGATCCTCACCGGCATCGAGACGCTGCCGTTGCGCATGCAGAAGCACTGCGACAATGCCAAGGCCGTCGCCGAATTCCTCGTGGGACATCCGGCGGTGGCCTCGGTCAGCTATGCCGGCCTGCCGAACGACAAGTACAACCAGCTCGCGCGCAAATATGCGCCGAAGGGCGCGGGCGCAGTATTCACCTTCAGCCTGAAGGGCGGCTATGACGCCGGCGTCAGCCTGGTGTCGAAACTGCAGTTGTTCTCGCACCTCGCCAATGTCGGCGACACCCGCTCGCTGGTGATCCACCCCGCCTCGACCACGCACAGCCAGCTCGACGACGCCGCCAAGACCAAGTCCGGTGCCGGTCCCGACGTGGTGCGGCTCTCGATCGGCATCGAGGATAAGGAAGACCTGATCGCCGATTTGGAACAGGCGCTGGGGGCTTAAGCTCGCTGTCGTTCCGGGGCGGTGGCGAAGCACCGAACCCGGAACCTCGATATTGTCAGGTCCGCTCGAGATTTCCGGGTTCGCTGCTTCGCACTGCCCCGGAATGACGGTCGCTTCGGCGACCGTCGGTTAACAGTCATTAACCGTATCTGCCGCATAAATCGTCCTTGGATCGCCCCTTTGATTCGGAGCCGACGATGCTGCGCTGGATGGTGCCTGCCCTTGCGGCGATGCTGACCGTTTCAAGCGCGCTCGCCGCCGATCTGCCGGCCAGCCCAAAGCGGCGCGCAGCCGTGCCGCCGCAGGATCCGCCACAGGTCTACGTCGAGACCGATCCGGATGCGCTGATCTCGCCGGCCTATGGCATCGGCAGCTACATCCGCAACCTGCCGGGCACGCCGCTCTTGCCGGGATCCAACACCTTGCCGGGCTATTACGGCCGGCCCTGGAGCTACGATTACCAGGGCCCGTATTACGGCGGGAAGCAGGTCGATTATTTCTGGCGCCTGCCCTATGCGTGCGGCGTCTACGGCTACTGCTGATCGGATCAGCTGGGCTGGCTGACCGGGACCGCACGCGGCTGCGTCTCCGCAGACCGTCCTGACGCGAGCCGTTCAACCTGCATCACCGCAAGTGTGAGCACCAGTATCGCCACTGCCTGGTGCGCGAGCGCCAGTCCGATCGGAACCTGGTTGAGCAGCGTGAGGATGCCGAGCACCGCCTGCAGGCTCACCGCCGCAAGCAGCCACAGCGCACCGCTCGCTGCCGCCCCTGCGCGCGATCGCAGCGCGTCGATCGCATGCAAGGCCGCCAGCACGAACAGCGCATAAGCCGTCATGCGGTGCTCGAACTGCACGGTCAGCACATTGTCGAACATGTTGCGCCACCACGGCGTCTCGAACCACAGCCGCTCGGCCGATGGAATGAACGCGCCGTCGATCTCGGGCCAGGTGTTATAGGCGCGCCCCGCGCGCAGGCCCGCGACCAGCGCACCGAAATAGATCTGCACGAAGGTCACGACGAGCAGCAGCGCGCTCGTGAACCTCAGCCGAGCCGATGCTGTGATTTGCGGCCGCTCCTTGAGCCGCCGCACCGTCCAGACGATCCCGGCGAAGATCAGCAGCGCCAGCAGCAGATGCGTCGCCAGCCGATATTGCGAGACCTCGACCCGCTCGCTCAGGCCCGAGGCAACCATCCACCAGCCGACCGCACCCTGCAGACCGCCGAGGGCGAACAGCAGCCATAGCCGCCGCTTCAATTCACCGGACAGGCCGCCGCGCCACAGGAAGAACAGGAACGGCAAGAGATAGGCGACGCCGATGAAGCGCCCGAGCAGCCGGTGGCTCCACTCCCACCAGAAGATCTCCTTGAACTCGGACAGGCTCATGCCCGCATTGAGCTCGCGATATTGCGGGATCTTCTTGTAGGCCTCGAACGCCTCGGTCCACTGCGCTTCCGACAGCGGCGGAACACTGCCCGTGACCGGCTTCCATTCGACGATCGACAGGCCGGATTCCGTCAGCCGCGTCGCGCCGCCGACCAGCACCATCAGCGCGATCAGCGCGGCCACGGAGATCAGCCACCAGCGCACGGCGCGATGCGGGTTGATTGGAGCGGAAATCGTCGTCATTTCAGGGACAAACCAACCCTTGCAACCAACAGACTTGAACCGGAACGCGTGCCCCTTATAGTCCCCCGCTCCCGCAGCGCAAGTTACGCGAAAGACCGCGACATTCCGCCATGACGATCCGCACCCGCAAGTTCCTCGGCGCCATCCTGCTCCTGATGCTGGCCACGGTCTGGGCCCTGCTCGGCATGGCGGCGGCGCAGATGCCGTGGATCGCGGAGTCCGGCTGGCGGCAGGCGATCTACTATGTCGTGGTGGGCATGGGCTGGGTGCTGCCGGCGATGCCGATCGTGAGCTGGATGCAGCGTCCCGACCGGGTCAAGTCCGCTCGTTAGGCCTTGCCCGTAGTGCTGCCGGTCGGCTTCACCGGCGCAAAGGCAACACCCGACACCAGCACGCGCATCACCCGCAGCGAGCGCACCCGTCCGTCCCAGGAAATGCGCGGCAGCGCGCGCAGATTGGTGCGCCCTTCCGCCTCCACGATGCCCGGGATCGTCGACACCGCGCTGGCAAAGCCGGCCTCCTCCGCCATCACAACGTGGCTGCGCCGAAACGAGGAGCGGTCGCCAAACGGAAAGGCGAAATGCCGGATGTCGCGGCGGAAAGCCGATTCCGCGACCGCTTTGCCCATCGCCATCTCGCGCAGCGCCGCGGCATCCTTCATGTTGGCGAGAACGGGATAGTTGACGGTGGCGCTGCCGATCGTCACCTGCGGATCGGCAGCAAGCTTCGCGAGGTCTTCCCAGTCCATCGACGCCTCGCGCGAGAGCGCAGCGAGGTCGATGCGGTAGCGCGTGCAGAGATCGGCGATCGCGACCGACAAATCCGCCGGCGGCAGCGAGCGAAGCCAGCTCTCCAGATACGAAAACAGCGCCCGCTTCCGGGCATTGTCGGTGACGGTGAAGCGCTGCTCCTTCTCACCCATCATCAGGCTGATGCGGCTCTCGCGCGCGATCACCCGCTCGAGCCCGAGCCACCAGGCCTCGCCGACGCCATCGGGAAAGGCGGTCGGCACATAGATCGTGAAGGGCACGTCGTGACGTGCCAGCACCGGATAGGCGAAGTTGATGACATCCTTGTTGGCGCCGTCGAAGGTCAGCGCCACGAAGCGCCGCTTCTCCGGCAGCATCACGGCACGCCGGCAGACCTCGTCCATGCCGAGGAAATCATACTTCCACCGCTTCAGCGCGCGGATGGCGCGGTCGAGGAACTGCGGCGTGATCTCGTTCGCGCGCAGCGGCTGAAATCCGCGCCGCCGCGGCCGCACATGCATAAAGCGCAGGATGGCGCCGGCACCACGACTGCGCAGCGCCGCCTGACCGCTGAACCAGGTCAGCTCGAGGCGCAGCCGTTCCAGCCATCTGTCGTCGAAAGCCAAAATCCCACCCTTCGTGCGTGCCGGCGGTCCGTCCCTCTCCCATTGTCATTACCCTTTGTTGACCTTTGTTTGCAAAGGTCGGCCACAGGCCGAATTGCGTATTTTCGATTGCTCGACAGGTTTCGCGAATGACCATGGCTGCGGCGATGCAAAGCCGGACGGCAGAAGCACCTGCGCGGTCGAAAGCGAGCCGTATCGCGCAGGTCGATATCGTCACCGATCTCGCCGAGGCCGAGGCGGTCTGGCGTGCCTTCGAGGCGAGCGGCCAGCTCTTCACGCCATATCAGCGCTTCGACCTGCTCAGCCCGTGGCAGCGACTGGTCGGCGCCCGTGAAGGCGCCCGGCCGCTCATCGTGATCGCCCGCGACGCCGATCGCCGGCCGCTCACCCTGCTGCCGCTCTCGCTGCGCCAGAGCCACGGCGTGCGCACGGCCTGCTTCATGGGCGGCAAGCACACGACCTTCAATATGGGCCTGTGGAACGCCGAGTTCGCAGCGCAGGCCGGCCTCGCCGATCTCGACGCGCTGTTTGCGCCGCTGCGTGAGCATGTCGACGTGCTCGCGCTGATGCAGCAGCCCGAGCGCTGGCATGACCAGCAGAACCCATTTGCAGCTCTGCCGCGACAAGGCGCGGTCAACGGCTGTCCGCGGCTGCTGATGGAGCCGGGCGGGCCGAAGGAATCGCGGATCAGCAATTCCCTCCGCCGCCGCCTCAAGAGCAAGGAAAAGAAGCTCCAGTCCCTCACCGGTTATCGCTATCACCTCGCCACGTCGGACGAAGACATCGCCCGCCTGCTCGACTGGTTCTTCCGCGTCAAGCCGGTGCGGATGGCAGAGCAAAAGCTTCCGAACGTCTTCGCCGAGCCCGGCGTCGAACAGTTCGTCCGCAGCGCCTGCCTTGCGCCGCGCGGTGAAGGGCACGTCATCGACATCCACGCGCTGGAATGCGATGACGAGGTGATCGCTATCTTCGCCGGCGTCGCCGATGGGGCGCGCTTCTCGATGATGTTCAACACCTACACGATGTCCGAGCACGCCCGCTACAGCCCGGGCCTGATCCTGATGCGTTACATCATCGACCGCTACGGCGAACGTGGCTACCGCTCGCTCGACCTCGGCATCGGTTCGGACGACTACAAACGGATGTTCTGCAAGGACGACGAGGAGATCTTCGACAACTTTGTTCCATTGACGCCGCGCGGAAAACTCGCGGCGATGGCGATGTCCTCATTCAACCGCGGCAAGCGGCTGGTGAAGCAGAACCAGATGCTGTTCGACATGGCCCGCCGGCTGCGGCAGGCGTTCGGGTAGCTCTTTCCGCTTGCACGGCTGCCTTCCCTTCTCCCCTTGTGGCAAGGGAAGAGGAAAGAGAGGTTACGCCGCCACCACGCGTGGCGCTTCGACCGCATCCGAGGCCTGCACCGGCTTGCTCAGCATCGTCACCTCGCTGAAGCCGACTGCTCTCAGCTGCTCGCACATCTGCGTGCGCGCATCCGGTGCCATTGAGGCGTCGGGCACCACGACGGCACGGGCATGCGCCGTCAGCAGTTCGGCCGGAAGGTCGGAGGCGCTGCCGGCGTCGATCAGCACGTGATCGTAGGCGCGCAGCAACGCGTCGATCGCGAGCGCCACGCGCGGTGATTGCAGCAGGCTGCGGTCGAAGCCGGGACGGCCGGCCATGACCAGATGCAGCCGCGAGAGCTTGTCGCGGGTGATGATTTGCGCGAAGGAGGCCTCCCCCTGCATCAGTTCGGCAAGGCCCGGAGCCGACGCATCGACGGATACCGCGGCAACGGTCGGCGAGGACGCGGCGAGATCGACGACGGCGACGCGCGCATCGCGCGAGAGGTGCCGGGCCAGCGTCAACGTCGATAGCGTGATGGCTTCGCCGGGCGCGGTACCGAGCACCGTGACCTTCCTGGCCGCAGCGCCCGCGGCGAGCAACCTGTCCGCCAGACGTTCGATCTCGGCGAATTCGCTGACGTCGATGTCGGTCGCCATCGCCGGCTGCAGCGGCGCGGGATCTGCCAGAGCCGGATCGATCACCGGATCGTTGCCCCTGTCGACGACAGGCTCGACGGCCCGCTGAACGACCAGCGGCTCTTGACGCGCCTGCGCCTGCGCCGGTCCAACCGCCGCCGCGCGCGGCGCGGTCTGGCGCAGCAGCTCACCGGTGACGACGACGCCGGACGACAGCAATAGCGTTGCGATGGTCGCGATCAGCACGATCGGCAGCTTCTTCGGAGAGGCCGGCGTGTTGGAGACAATGGCGCGCGAGATGATGCGGCCATCCGTCGGCGCAGCGTCGATGGTTTCGCGGGTATTGGCCTCGCGGTACTTGGCGAGATAGGTCTCGAGCAGGTCGCGCTGCGCCTTGGCCTCGCGCTCCAGCGCGCGAAGCTGGACGTCCTGGCCGTTGGTCGAGGCCGCCTGCTTCTTGAGCTGCTCCAGGCTCACGGTCAGGCCATCGACTCTGCCGCTGGCGATCCGGGCGTCGTTCTCGAGCGAGCGCGAGATCTTCGCCGCTTCGTCACGAATCTGATTGTCGAGGTCGCCAAGCTGCGCCTTCAGCTCCTTGATCCGCGGGTGATTGCCGAGCAGTGTGGACGACTGTTCGGCGAGCTGCGCTCGCAATGTCACCCTCTGCTCCGAGAGGCGGCGCATCAATTCGGAGTTCACGACCTCGGATGCCTCGATCGGCTTGCCGCTCTGGAGCATCTCGCGGATCAACCGAGCCTTGGACTCCGCGTCGGCCTTCATCGAGCGCGCATTGTTGAGCTGGGTGTTGACCTCGCCCATCTGCTGGTTCGACAGCGTGGTGTTGTTGGTGCCGACGAACAGGCTGGACTTGGAGCGGAAGTCCTCGACCCTGGCCTCGGCCTCGGACACCTTCTTGCGCAAGTTCTCGATCTCGCCGGCCAGCCATTGGCTGGCGTTCTTGGCCTGCTCCTGGCGTACGCCCTGCTGCAGCACGAGATAGCCGTCGGCGATCGAATTGGCGACACGGGCAGCAAGCTCGGGATCGGCGGACTGGAATTCGACCACGATCACGCGCGACTTGTCGACCGCGTAGGCCTGGAGGCGTTCGTAATAGGCATCGAGCACGCGCTCTTCCGGCGTCATCGCGAACGGATCGCGGCCGATACCGATGAGCGCGGCCAGCGACTTCAGAGGTGAGATGCCTTGCAGCACAGGATCGAATTCGGGCCGCTCCGCAAGCTTGTTCTTCTTGATGATCTCGCGCGCGAGATCGCGCGACAGCACCAGCTGCACCTGACTGGTGACGGCCTCGGCGTCGAGCGCCTGCCGCTCCTCGGTGCGATCGCTGTTCGGGCGCAGGAACACGTTCTCGCGGCCGTCGATCAGGATGCGGGCTTCGGACTTGTAGCGCGGCGTGACGAGATTGACGACAGCGAGGGACGCAACGAGCGCCAGCACCGTTGGCACGATGATCCAGCCGCGCTTGCGCGCCAATGCCGCGCCGAGCGCGTGCAGGTCGATGTCGCCGGATTCGACTTGCGCCGGCTTCGCGACGACGGGTGCAGGCTCTGCTTCGACCCCGGCTTCGACCTTCGAGTTGATCTTGGGCGCGTCCGCGGGCTTGAACTTCGAGACAGCCCGCTCGATCACTGCCTTGTTCTTGCCGGCACGCCAGAACGCTAAACGCATCGAACACTCCCGCAGGGCAATGCTGCGACTCTACTTCAACCCGGGCGATTACACTCCATTAAGGTTGCCGCTGGGTTAATCGCGATATCGCGCGCCTCGCACGCGCGCACTGGTCACCATTTGTTAACCACGAGGG
The DNA here is from genome assembly GCF_004114425.1 of Bradyrhizobium vignae. GTDB lineage: Bacteria > Pseudomonadota > Alphaproteobacteria > Rhizobiales > Xanthobacteraceae > Bradyrhizobium > Bradyrhizobium vignae. Next base: position 74,666 of record NZ_RDQF01000032.1, read on the forward strand.
CCCTTAATCCCTCTCGTTTATTTCGTGAGAATTGTTCGGCTGTCGCCGTCGAGCTGGTTTTGGATCATGCCTCCCTCTCCCGACCGGCCGCTTCGCATCCTGCACGCCGTGCGTGCTCCGGTCGGCGGCATCTTCCGCCACATCCTCGACGTCGCCAACGGCCAGGTCGATTGCGGCCATCATGTCGGCATCCTCGCCGATAGCCTCACCGGCGGCGAGCGCGCCGACAAGGCGCTGGCCGAGCTCGCGCCGCGGCTGAAGCTCGGCGTGCACCGCATGGCGATCCGCCGCGAGCCGTCACCCGATGACGTCATGGTGTGGCTGCGGATGCGACGCCTGATCGCGAAGCTCAAGCCCGACGTGATGCATGGCCACGGCGCCAAGGCCGGCGCCTTCATCCGCATGCGGCGGCGCACCGACGACACCATCCGCATCTACACCCCGCATGGCGGCTCGCTGCATTATCCGCTCAACACCCTCAAGGGCGAATTCTACGCACGGCTCGAGCGCGCGCTGATGGATGCGACCGACCTGTTCCTGTTCGAGAGCGCGTTCGCCCGCGACACCTATCAGCGCATCGTCGGCACACCCAAGGGCGTGGTCCATTGCGTCTTCAACGGTGTCACGCCCGAGGAGTTCGAGCCCGTCATCGCTGCCGAGGATGCGACCGACCTCTGCTATGTCGGCGAGTTCCGGCACATCAAGGGCGCCGACCTGCTGGTCGATGCGGTGGCACGTCTGCATGAAGGCGGCAAGAAGGTCACGCTGACGCTCGGCGGCGACGGCGAGGAGACGGCGGCGCTGAAAGCGCAGGTCGAGAGGCTCGGCCTCACCGGATCCATCCGCTTCATCGGTCACGTCAAGGCGCGCTACGGCTTCTCCAAGGGGCGGCTGCTGGTCGTTCCCTCTCGCGGCGATTCCATGCCCTATGTCGTGATCGAGGCCGGCGCCGCCGGCATCCCGATGATCGCATCGAAAATCGGCGGCATTCCCGAGATCTTCGGCGCCGACAGCCCCGCTCTGTTCGAGCCGAGCAATCCCGAAGCCATGGCGGAGGCGATCGCCGCCGCACTGGACGATCCGCAAACGACAGCGCAGCGCGCGGCGTCCTTGCGCGAGCGCATCTCGGCGCATTTCTCGCAAGCCGCGATGGTCGAGGGCGTGCTTGCCGGCTATCGCGACGCATTTGTCAACCATTAACCATCCTTAAGCCAGCTTTAGAAAATCTTCCGATTTGTTCGATAGTCGAAGCGCCAGGGGATACTTGCCCGGCCGCGCGAGGCCGCGCCGCTTGCTTTTGGAATGGACGTGGACGCCCGTGGAACCGCTCAACGCACGCTCGATGCTCGATGCCGCGACCAGCGCTGCGGCAAAGCCTGCCGACCAGCCCTTTGTGGAGCGCCGTCGCCGGCTCTCGCCTGCGGCGCTCGAAGTCGTCAACCAGAAGGTCGCCCGCGCCTATTCGCCGATCGTGATCGCCGGCTTCGTCCGCCTTGCCGATTTCGTGCTGCTGAGCCTCGTCGGCATCGCGCTCTATGTCGGCTATGTCATGCCGCTCTCCGGCGCCTTCAGCTGGATTTATCCGGCCGAGGTCGTCGCCGTCGCCATCGCCGCCGTGGTCTGCTTCCAGGCCGCCGACATCTATCAGGTGCAGCTGTTCCGCGGCCAACTGCGGCAGATGACGCGGATGATCTCGTCGTGGTCGTTCGTCTTCCTGCTCTTCATCGGCATTTCCTTCTTCGCCAAATACGGCAGCGAAATCTCGCGGCTGTGGCTGGCCGCCTTCTACTTCCTCGGACTCGCCGCGCTGATGGCCGAGCGTCTGGTGCTGCGCACGCTGGTGCGCGGCTGGGCGCGCCAGGGCCGGCTCGACCGCCGCACCATCATCGTCGGCTCCGACAGCAACGGCGAGCAGTTGGTCGAGGCGCTGAAGGCGCAGGAGGATTCCGACATCCACGTGCTCGGCGTGTTCGATGACCGCAACGACAGCCGCGCGCTCGACACCTGCGCCGGCGCGCGCAAGCTCGGCAAGGTCGACGACATCGTCGAGTTCGCCCGTCGCACCCGCGTCGATCTCGTGCTGTTCGCGCTGCCGATCTCGGCGGAGACGCGCATCCTGGAGATGCTCAAGAAGCTCTGGGTGCTGCCGGTCGACATCCGCCTCTCCGCCCACACCAACAAGCTGCGGTTCCGTCCCCGCTCCTATTCCTATCTCGGCGAGGTGCCGACGCTCGACGTGTTCGAAGCGCCGATCACCGACTGGGACCTGGTGATGAAGTGGCTGTTCGACCGCGTCGTCGGCAGTCTCGCGCTGCTCGCCGCCCTGCCGGTGATGGGACTGGTGGCGCTGGCGGTGAAGCTCGACAGCCAGGGCCCGGTGCTGTTCCGCCAGAAGCGCTTCGGCTTCAACAACGAGCGCATCGACGTCTACAAATTCCGTTCGATGTACCACCATCAGGCCGATCCGACCGCGTCGAAGGTCGTGACCAAGAACGATCCGCGCGTCACCCGCGTCGGCCGCTTCATCCGCAAGACCAGCCTGGACGAGCTGCCGCAGCTCTTCAACGTGGTCTTCTCGGGCAATCTCTCCCTGGTCGGCCCGCGGCCGCATGCGGTGCAGGGCAAGCTCCAGAACCGCCTGTTTGACGAGGCCGTCGACGGCTATTTCGCCCGCCACCGCGTCAAGCCCGGCATCACCGGCTGGGCTCAGATCAACGGTTGGCGCGGCGAGATCGATAACGAAGAGAAGATCCAGAAGCGCGTCGAGTTCGACCTCTATTACATCGAGAACTGGTCGGTGCTGCTCGATCTCTACATTCTCCTGAAGACGCCGATCTCGCTGCTGACAAAGAGCGAGAACGCGTATTGATTTTTCGTCATGCCCCGGCTTGACCGGGGCATCCAGTACTCCGCAGCGCCAGTCGTTTCCTACTATGCGCGTCACGGAGTACTGGATCGCCCGGTCAAGCCGGGCGATGACAGCAGTGCTTGTAGCGTAAGAGTTGCGTAAGCGTATGAGCGTGCGATGACGTATGCCGTGACGGCCGGTGGAATGAACGTAGCCGCACCAGCTGCTCCGGGCGTGCTGGCGCTGCAGCGCGCGCTGGTGTGGCTGGTCGGTGCCTGCGGCGCCATCGTCTTCATCGAGCCCAGCCCCTACGAGATCGCGACGCTGCTCGCGACCGTCACCTTCTTCGCCACCGGCCTGCGCCTGAGACTGGTGCTGATGCCGCTGGTGTTGATGCTGGTCCTCCTCAATGTCGGCTACACCATCAGCGCGATCCCGCTGTTCGCGCAGGCGGAGGTGGTGAGCTGGATCGCAACCTCCTGGTACATGGCGGTGACCGTGGTGTTCTTCGCCATGGTCTCCTCGGAGGACACGGCGGCCCGACTCGACATGCTCCGCCGCGGCCTCGTGGTCGGCGCGATGGTCGCCTCGCTGCTAGCCGTCGCCGGCTACTTCCACCTGGTTCCCGGCGGCAACGACCTGCTGACGCTCTACGGACGCGCGCGCGGCACGTTCAAGGACCCCAACGTGCTCGGCGCCTTCCTGATCCTGCCGGCGCTGTTCGCCCTGCAGAGCGTGGTCTCGGACAAGCTGGCCAAGGCGTTCCGCAACGTCATCGCCTTCGGCATCATGTCTCTGGCGATCCTGCTCGCGTTCTCCCGCGCCGCCTGGGGCGGGCTGGTGCTGACCTCCGCCTTCATGCTGGCGCTGATGGTGCTGACCAGCCGCACCAATGCGCAGCGCTCGCGGATCATCATCATGGCGATCGTCGCCGCGGTGCTGGGGCTGGCGCTGATCGCGGTGCTGCTGTCGTTCGATTCCACCGCCGAGATGTTCAAGCAGCGCGCGAGCTTCGACCAGAGCTATGACGAAGGCCGCTTCGGCCGGTTCGGCCGGCACATCCTCGGCGCGGAGATGGCGCTCGACCTGCCGTTCGGCATCGGTCCTTTGCAATTCCATCGCTACTTCCCCGAGGACACCCACAACTCCTACCTGAATGCCTTCATGTCCGGCGGCTGGCTTTCCGGCGTGTGCTATCCCGCGCTGGTCTTCACCACCGTCATCATGGGCTTTCGCCACATCTTCATCCCTGTGCCCTGGCAGCGCGCCTACCTCGCGGTGTTTTCCGCATTCCTCGGCACGGTCGGCGAAAGCTTCGTGATCGATACCGACCACTGGCGGCATTTCTGGATGATGCTGGGCGCGATGTGGGGCATGATCGCGGCTGCGCAGGTCTACAAGACTAGGACTGGCGGGGACGCTTCTTCAACTTGAGATCGGGACGCTTCTCCGGTGGCGTATCGATCAGGCGCTTGAGCGCCTCTGTTGCCGCGAGCACTGCCTTGTAGCCCTCGTTGCAAAAGCGCAACAGCAGGCGCAGCTCCTCATCGGAATAGCCGTTGCAGACCTTCTCCATCGCCTGCTGCATCGGCACGTAGAACTGGCCGAGCTTTGCGATCGTCTCCGGCACGACGGCGATGAAGACCTTGCGACGATCTTTCTCGTCGCGCTCGCGGCGCACCAGCCCTGCCTTTTCGAGCCGGTCGACAACGCCCGTGATTGCGCCCGTCGTGAGGCCCGTGACCTCGGCGAGCCGGCCCGCGGTGACGCGTCCCTCGAGATAGAGGATGTCCATGCATTCCAGGTCGGAATTGGCAATTCCGGCAACGTTGGCAACGGTCTGGCCGTAGAGCACGCCCTGCGCAGACGACCTGCGCATCGCCGCCTCGAGCTCCTGCAACAGCGCCGCGCGCGCCTTCGTCCTTGACAAGGCCGGCCCCTTCTCTTACTAGATATATATCTTAGTCGCTAAGAGATTTAGCGACCGTGATTTCTCCTAGCACCATGGAAACGTCGGGAGCAAGCCATGTCCAACCGTCCCCGCAAGGCCCTGATCATCGGCGCCGGTATCGCCGGGCCCGTTGCCGCCATCCTGCTGCGCCGCGCCGGTATCGAATCCGCGATCTACGAGGCTTGGCCCTATTCGAAAGGCATCGGCGGCGGCCTCCAGATCGCCCCGAACGGCATGCATGTGATGGACGAGATCGGCCTTTCGAACGAGCTGATCAGCCGTGGCTCGGTGGCGGAGTCCTTCGACTTCTATTCGCAGGGCGGCGAGAAGCTGGGCTCGATCAACCGCGACTTGGCGCGGCGCTTCGGCCAGCCGGCCGTCAACATCTCCCGTGCCACGCTGAACGAGATCCTGATCGACAAGGCCTGGTGCGCCTGCGTCTCACTCCATTTCGAGAAACGCCTGATCAAGATCGAGGATCGTGGCGATCAGCCGATCATCGCCTATTTCGCTGACGGCACCACCGCCGAAGGCGATTTCCTGATCGGCGCAGACGGCGTCCACTCGGTCGTGCGCCGCCAGGTCGTGCCTGACGGGCCGCAGCCGTTCGACACCGGCCTGATCGGCTTCGGCGGCTTCGTGCCGCACGCCGTGCTCGACGGCAGGCCGATCGGCCGGCGCGTCGAGACGACGTTCGGCCAGAGCGGATTCTTCGGCTACGGCTATTGCAGCCCGGATCCGACCGACGGCGTGATGTGGTGGAGTACTCAGCCCGCATGTGGCATGGACGCGGCGATGTTCCGCGCGCTCGATCACGCGACGCTGAAGCAGCATCTGCGCGGCTTCCATCGCGGCTGGCACGATCCGATCCCCGCTATCATCGAAGCGGCCGAGAACATCGTGGTCACCGACACGCTCGACGTCGCGACCCTGCCGGCCTGGTCGCGCAAGCGTTCGCTCTTGATCGGCGATGCCGCGCACGCAACCAGCCCACATGCCGGCCAGGGCGCCTCGCTGGCGCTCGAGGACGCGATGCGGCTCGCGCGCTTGATGCAGGAAGGCCAGGAGCTCGGCGCCATCTTCCAGGCCTTCGAGGCCGAGCGCCGCCCACGCACCGAGAAGATCGTCGCGATGGCCCGCCGCAACGGCAACAGCAAGCGCGAGTTCAGCGCCATCGGCGCGTGGATGCGCAATCAGATGCTGAAATGGCTGCTGCCGCTGGGCGCCAAAGGCATGGATTTCATGTACGCGTACGATGCACGGGCGGCGTAGCACCACGAACGGTGCAGTAGGGTGGGCAAAGCGAAGCGTGCCCACCATTGCTGATGCGATCCCAGAGAGATGGTGGGCACGGCGCGTTGCGCCTTTGCCCACCCTTGTTTTAGCGCACCGGACTAGAATGGCCTCGTTCCGTGAGGAATGGCCCAGCTCGGGTGGCCGCCCGAGCTGGGCTGCCGATCGATCGGATCGATGCCCACCGAAGCCTTGAGG
>NZ_RDQF01000033.1 GCF_004114425.1 Bradyrhizobium vignae
CATCGATCGTGAAGTCGCCGTAGCTGCCGTGGACATTGCTCTGCGCCACGACGTGGGCTTCGCCGGTGTCGGGGTCGGTGATGGTGAGCTGGCCGGAGGTGTTGAGGGCGGCGGCTGCATTGCCCTCCGTGGCGGACTTCGAGTCCGATGAGACCGTCGCGGCATCGTTCGTGCCGGTGATGGTCACCGTGACGGTGCCGGTGGCGGTGCCGTCCTGGCTCACCACCGTGAACTGGTCCTGGACCTGCTGGCCGGCGGTGAGCTCGTTGTGGGCGCCATTGCCGGCGTAGCTCCAGGCCCCGTTGGCATCGATCGTGAAGTCGCCATAGGTGCCATGGACGTTGGTCTGCGCCACGACATGGGCCTGACCGGTATCCGGATCGGTGATGGTCAGCTGGCCGGAAGTGTTCAGCGCGGCGGCAGTATTGCCTTCGGTGACGGACTTCGAGTCCGACGAGACCGTGGCCGCATCGTTGGTGCCGGTGATCGTGACTGTGACCGTCTGGGTAGCTGTCGAGCCGTGGCCGTCATTGATCGTCACCACGAAGCTCTCGGTGACGGTCTGGCCCGCAGCGAGGTATTGGGCAGCCGCGTTGTTCAAATTGTAGTGCCACTGCACCGAGCCGTTCGCGGCATTGGCCGCCTCATTGACCGGATCGAGCGAAAACGTGCCAAGCGAGGTCGTATTCGCGGGCGACGCTACAAACGTCGCTGTGTGGGTATCACTCAGATCCACATCGGTGAAGCCGATGCTGCCTGCGGTATTCAGGGAATCCGACGGGTCCGGTTTCGACGGCGCGTCTTCCACCACCGAGCCGCTCTGCGGGCTGGAGGTCATATAGACCGCGTCGTTCACGCCATTGAACTGGAGCGTCACCGTCGCCCAGCTCAGCGTGCCGTTGCCCATCTGAATGGCGTAGGTGAATGTATCGGTCAGCGTTTGTCCGGCCGCCAGCGCTTGAAGCTGAGCGTTGATATCGCCCTTGTCGTAATGAACGGTGCCGTCCGACTCGATCCAGATGCGCGCACCGAGCGCGCTGCGGTCACCGGTTCCGGCCATGCCGGCCGCGTCGCTGCTGTACGCCACATCCTTGACCAGCAAATCCGCAGGGGCGTAGCTCTTGGTGGACGCGGAGGCGCTCGTTCCGTCGTCCAGCGAGAACAGCGTCTTGGCCGCGCCGCCAAGATCGTTTGCCAGCACGTTCAAGATGAGAATGTTGCTGGCGTCTTCCGTAAACGAGAAAACGTCGGCGTTGGCCTGCGGAGTATTTCCAAACGAAACCGTGCTGCCGCCGCCCGTGGTCTGCGTCGCCATAGCTAAATCCTCCGGATGATACGCCGTCCGCGTTCACGGACCTGGAATTGCACAATTGCGCGGTGATAGTCGGCCGATGCCTTGCCTACACCGTTGAAGAAAAATGCTCTGCTGCCGAGCAAGACTGTCGTCATGCTGAGGGCTGAGAAAATCTGCAAAGAATGCATGCGACGAACTCAAGCTTGTCTGGAGCTGGCGTCGCTCCGAGCTCGCAATAGGAGATCGCGGCCTGACAGGAACGAGAGATTGTCCTTGGGCGCCGGACCGTGCGCGACGGGATCGTTCGCGAACGGCACCCTGCGCGCGTCGAAGGATCACACGCTGACAGAAAAGAACGTGGAATCGCCTGAAGATCGGCTTCAATTTGAGCCCGGCCGAAGATGGTCTCGGACTCCCACACAAAACGCACGCGTCTCAATCTCATTCGCGGGCCCTCGTCTGCCAATGCAGAGCAGAGAGTGTCGCCGCCACATCAATTCACGCAACCGCGAGCGTTCGCTCGGACGAATGACATGTCCGCTCGTTAGCGCCGATCTGGCCCACCTGCTGCCAAGTTACGCGAAAAGATTTAGAGCTGTATTCCCCCTGCCCATTCGTGTGCGGTCCTCGTCCGCCCACGTTGACAATATTGATCTGCAGCATTCTTCATTGATCTGCAGCATTCTTCAGCTCCCGAGTGCCGTCCGTGATCAGGAGCGATCACGATCGTTTGGCTCGGGATTTAATTAAACCTAGATTAAAATAATGCGACGGTCCATTTATTTATTCATCCCCTGCATTTAATGATTAATGCATGAGAATCAGCAGCAAAGAGACGCTTGCGTCGCTTCCGGCAGGAAACACCGGATTCATACGGGCGTTATCCGACGTCGCGGTCGCTGCTCGGACCAACGCCGGCACAGGATCTTGCGAGGTCGTGCAAGCCGACGACATCGCGCTTAAATGATAAACTCGAGCTTGATTGATAATGGTGCTGACCTCGGCATATAATCAAAAAATATGCTTGGGGAAAATGGGAGGTTGGAATGGAAGCTGCCCGCCGCTTTCGCGCCATGGCGCTACTTTGCCGACAGACCGCCGCGCGCCAACCCGAGAGAAGCTGGAAACTGCTCGCCGAGGCAGAGTACTGGGAGCATCTGGCGGCTGCGGCCTTGACTCAGTGAGCTTGGAGTGAGCGATTTTTCGTTGCTTGCCCTTTCATCGCCTTCTTAGTTCAAGTCATAGTTCGAGGCGGTCATGTCCAGTCCGCGTCAGGTTTACAGCTGTGCCGTTCTGAGTGAACGTCGCCAAGCGCTTGTGGTGGAGCTTAGAGAAGTGGAGAAGCTTCGAACCAAGCTCCGGCGTGTAGAAGCGAGAACAATCGGCAGAAGACGGTGTGTCAAAGCGGGCAACAGAACAAGCGCCGTGTACTAACTCGGCGGCGAGACCGGCCTTTTATTCAGGACAGAACGGCCGCACCGATTTCCGTTCGACGCGGCACTTTGAAAAACCGCAACGAGCCGGTCACCCTCCCAAAGCTCCACGTCGTGCTCGCCAGACATTTGCCCGGCTCGATGCCGTGCTGCCTGCTCGTCGATGCAGTCGAGCTTTGCGGCGCAGATCACTCGGCGGCTGCTGTCCACCACGAACACTTTGTACCGCATGATGGTAGTCCGATCCCAAGAAAGGGGACCGTCATCGTAATCGAATGTCCGTCCAAGTCAGGGAGAAACTCTGTGGCGGTGCGCGGAACCTTTGTACGTGTGGCAATTCAGCTATAGCCCGCGTGAACTCATCGACTTCGCGGTGAGCGTCAGGGTCAGCAGTGTGGCACGCTTCAGTGGCGCAATCTCACCGCCTGTCGAAGCGTGCGACTCGCGCTTAAGAGCGAGAAGCCCCCGAGCGTCATCAGCAGCACACCGAGCCAAGTTACCGTCCGGCTGCGCGCCTCGTCGGGCGCCTCTTCATCGCGCGCGCCCATCGGCATAGCTGGAGATAAGTCGGCTCGCGCGGCAGCGGAAAGCTTCTCCACGTCAACTTGGGGCGGCGTGGAACGCTTGGGCGTGAGTTGGTCGCTGGAAGGATCCGAGATGGGTGCCGCCGGCATCAGGATCGGCGTGCCCGCATCAACGACAGAAGCAGCATCAGCCACCCTCACCTCGCGTGCCGGCGGAGTCGGCTGAGCCTCGCCGGCCGTCGCGGAGCTTAGTACCTCGGCGCGCGCATCGCTCACCGGGCTCCGCCGTTGCCGCGCGGCCACCTTCTCGTCGGGCCTGACGGTGCGGTTCGCGATGCGACTATGAACCGGTTTTCGCAGCGTCGCGACGCCCTCGGCCAAGAACCAGCATTTGCGGCGGCCGTCCCGCCGATAGACCCAACGCTGGCCGGCGCCGGGCGGGTTGCCGGGCTTTGCCAAGCATTCCGGCTGCGCCGAAGACGTTGCAGCGGGCTCGCGAGCAGGATCGAACAAGTCTGTGAATGGATTGGAGAGCGCAGGTGTCGCGGCAAGACCTCCAAGAAGAACCAAACTGGCGAAATAACATCGCAAATGACCGGACATCGGAAACTCCCGGTGATACGCCCACCCGGCACGAGCCTTCGCAGCGATATGGGCTCCGATACGACTTAAATCTGGCAGCGCAATGAATTAATTGTGTTGCAGGCCGGCCGAATTAATAAGCCCGCCCAGCACTCCCGGGTTGCAGCACGGGGCTACGAGCCCAATTAAAGGGTCAAAGCGCAGCTGGCGGGCCGCAAGTTTCTGGATGTCATGATCCCGATCGCGGCCTCAACGCGTTACCCCTCACGGTAAATTAAATGCTCCGCCATGATGTTACCGCCGTCGGCCCCGCTCTCTGCAATCTCCCGAATTTAAATGTGGATTATGCGGCTTGGATCTAACTGATGGCTTGTCTGCGCCGTCATTCCCGATTTGTCTGCCTGCGCCTTCTCTCAGGAATTCGGATCAAGCCATGAATACCGCGCATTTCAATTCGCTCTCTCTCGAGGAGCTGTGCATACTTCACCAACAGGTGGCCGCCAGCCTCGTTCAAAGAATTTTGGTGCGGCACGCACGGCTGGAGGAACGGCTCCAGAAGATTGGACGGGCCGACGAGGCCACACGGTTTGATCGCAAGCGCCGTCCCTATCCGCCGGTGCGTCCCAAATATCGCAATCCGAAGAACCCGGCGCAGACATGGTCGGGCCGCGGCAGGCTGCCCCGCTGGCTGCGGCCGCAACTGCGAGGGGGGCGCAGGCTGGACGATTTCCTAATCGACCAGGCTTTGGTCCAAAAGCGGCAGCCCAATTGAGCGCCGCAGTCGCGATCGCGCCGGGAACAAGGCCAGAATTGATCGCCGGCGGCCTCTTACATTTTGGGGCGGGCGTTCTTGAATTTGGATGTGAATAAAATAAAGGCGCGTCATTTAATGTGGTCGAAACGGAGAGGGCTCGCGTGATCTGCGGCTGCTGTCCGTATTATTCCGGTGAATCTCAATGATTAATGGTTAATCCGCGTAAGCAACTGTAACAAAACGAATTTATGGATCACCTGTCAGATTCGCCTGGTGAGGGACTCGAAAATTTAAAATCAGCAACATATTAATTATTGACTAAATATAATATTTAATGAAGAGTTTTCGAGTGGCGGCGTTGTCGTTCGCAGCCGCTGAAATTTGCCAAGGGTGTCCTGCAATCCATCTTCAAAGAAAGGCTTTCCCTATGCTGCACTATTATATCAAGACCACCGAAGCCATGAAGCGTCTGCGCGCCGACCAGGAGGGCGTGGTTTCGTTCGAGTACATTATCGTCGCGGTTTGCATCGTTGGCGCAGTCGGCGCTGTGTTCGGCGGTGGAGCTGGCGGTCAGATCGGCTTGGCGCTGCAGAACGGGATCGGCCAGATCACCGCCACTTTCGCTAATGCGATCGCTGGTTGATACGGCCATTTGAACCCGGAAGGGGGGCAACCCAGTGCGCCCCCCTTTGCTCGAACTCCCCCTATCTCGTGCGCGTTCCACTTTTCTGAGGCGTGCATTTCATGAGTTGGATTGCTCCCACAGCCTCGTTTCTTGAAATCGTATTGTTGCTCTACGTCGCAACGATCGACGTCGCGACGCGGCTGATCCGAAACGAAATGTGTCTGGCCCTGGCGGCCCTCGGGATCGCCAGTCAATTGGCCAATCCAATGCAAGTTGCCGAGTCGCTGATATCGGCCGCGATCCTCTTTCTGCTATTGTTCGTCCTATACGCGCGCGGAGGGATTGGCGGCGGCGATGTCAAATTGCTGACTGCGTTGGCGATCGGATTTCCCCTGACCGGCCAGATTCAGCTCGTGACCATAACTGCGCTGGCCGGCGGCGTTCTTGCCATGGTGCATCTGATGATGCGCCACCTCCCTCATCCGAAACTGGCACCCACCAGATCGTCACTCCCACGCCGGGTTTACGCGATCGAACGTTGGCGCCATTTGCGACACGCCCCGCTGCCCTACGGAGTTGCAATAGCGTGCGGCGGCATCTGGACGATTTTGAGCAAAGGATTGTGAGATGTCATCTGCGTTGCGTCTGTCGATCATCATGGTGCTTCTGCTCGCAACCACGGCGTTCGCGCTCGTCGCCTATAACATGAATCTGCCGAAGGCGCCCGCTCCGGCCCCGGCGCAAGTCACGGAGACGGCTCCGGCACCGGCGCCTACCGGCGGATACTTCGTCGCGGCGCGTTCCTTGCCGAAGGGGACTTTGGCCCGCGAAGAAGATTTCACCGTGCGTTCGGTGCCACCGGAGCGCATTCCCCAGGGCGCGATTCTTGAAACACCGGAGTCCAAGGCCGGACTTCCCGGTTCTCTGATCCGCAGGTTCGTTGAAGCAGGTAGTCCCGTGACGTTGCAGGACATCCTGCGTCCGCGGGATCGAGGCTTCCTGGCCAGCGTCCTGGCACCGGACAGCCGTGCCATCAGCATCAAGGTTGACGAGGAGGCGGGTGTCTCCGGCCTGATCAGGCCGGGTGATCACGTGGACGTCGTGTTGACCCAGGTGTTCGAGAAGGCCGACACCGCACGTCGAGCCCTGAGCGAGACCGTTCTGCGCAACGTTCGGGTCATCGCGATCGACCAGGAGATCGTGCAGGGTGCACGACCGATTGGCGGAATGGCAGGCAAGCAAACGCAAACCGTGTCCCTGGAGCTTGCACAGGAGCAGGTCAAGAAAGTCACCGTGGCAAAGCAGCTCGGAACACTGTCTCTGGCCGTGCGTGCAGCAGTCGATCAATGGGACAAGGCCGACACTGGCGCGATGTCCAGCTGTGATGTGTCCCCGGAACTGGCTCGCCAGTACGCAATCGCACGTCAGAGAACGGCAGTCGTCATTCATTCGGGCGGCGAAGCCAAGCAATACACGGTCAGGAAGCAGGACGAGGACGCTCTCGTCAGCTGCGAGGGGACCCCGGAAGTCGTGCACCAGACCGCAACGGCCGAAAGTTATGACAACAGGTTTTCGGAGAAACGTTGATGAACATTGCCCTAGCCGTTCCGCCCGAAGAATCGACATCGATCGTCACGCGTAACCGCATCGTTTGTTTCGTAAACGACGAGATTAGCGCCGCGGCCTTGCGCAAGGGCCTCGAAGGCGCCAACCTCTCGATCAGGCGCGGCACGATCCGCAATGCGATACGGATGCTGGAATCCGACACAGACCTGTTCGCGCTGGTAACAGACATCAGCGGCATCGATGATCCCTTCACTGAACTGGAAAGGCTGGCCGGCGTCTGTCCGCCCGACGTCCGCGTAGCTGTGATTGGCGAGAACAGGGAGATCACCTTCTACCGTGAGCTTCTGGAGCTCGGCCTGGCCGAGTATCTGCCGCGGCCGCTCACGCGCGATTTGGTGCTGGACCAGTTGCGCCCCAAGCTGCTGGGCGACGTTGCCGCCAATCAGATCGATCGTGGCGGTCACGTGGTTTCGATCTGTGGGGCGCAGGGCGGGGCCGGCGCCACGAGCATCGCGATCAATCTGGCACTGCAACTCGCCGAAACCACCAAGGCCAAAGTGGCGCTGCTGGACCTTCACCTGCAGGGCGGCGAAGCCGCCGTGATGCTGGGTGTCCGTCCCGGGCCGGGGCTGCGCATCGCCCTGGAGAACCCGATGAGGGCGGACACGCTGTTCCTCGAGCGGGCGGCAATCGAAGTCAACGAGCGGGTCTGTCTGGTCTCGGCCGACGAGGATCTCGATGCGCAGCTCGAAATCACGGAAGCCGGCGTACGACACGTGCTGGGTCTGCTCCGTCAACGATTCAACTACATCGTCGTCGATGTGCCCGTCCCGTTTCCCCCGTCGATCTATCCGGTAATCAAGCTTTCCCGTCACGTGATGGTGCTGCTCGAAGCCGAGGTGACCGGACTTCGCAATGCCCACGCACTGCGCACTGCCGTCGTCAACATCGCCGGCAAAGATCGGGTCTTTACCTTGCTCAACCGCGCCGGTCGTCCCGGTGGACTCCCGAGGGAGGCAGTTGTCAAGGCGATGGGCGCAGAGCCGGACATCGTCGTTCCCGATCTCGGCAAGGGGATGACCGAAGCGCTCAATCTCGGAATTCCCGCTCTGAAGCACGTCAGGAAATTGCGACGTCACCTGGCACCGATTGTACGGGAGATCAGCGGTGTCGGCGCCGAGCGGAAGAGCTGGTGGAGGAGGGTGCTCACAGCACATCTGCGATGAAAATATTTGGAAGACGTGAGGAAGAGGCGTCCGTTCTTGTAGCTGCATTGGGGACTGAGCTGCCTGGTCCTCCGGCAGGCTTGCCTCCGTCGATGCCCAACGTTGCTGTATCTGCGCCAAGCGCGCCTCCACCTGTGTCAAGCCTGCCCGCATCCGCGTCCAGGCGCGACGAACTCCCGATCCACCACCCGATAATACCGGATTCGTTGCGTGAACGGGTCATCGAGCAGATCGAGCCCGCGGTGGCGGCAACCGTCTCGCGCGAAGTTCTTCGGCGGCAGATCGAGGAAATCATCCATCAAATCGCCAACCAGGAGCGGCTCGAGCTATCGGGGCGCGAGCAGCTTCAGCTCGCGGACGAGATTGCCGACGACATGACGGGGTACGGGCCGCTCCGTCCGCTGCTGCTCGATCAATCGATCAGCGATATCATGGTGAACGGTCCCAGCAACGTCTACGTGGAGCGCAGCGGCAGGCTGGAACGAATTGCGGTGCGATTCCGCGACAATGACCATATCGCCTCCGTCGCTCAGAAGATTGCCGCGCAGGTTGGCCGGCGCGTCGACGAATCCAGCCCGATGGTGGACTGCCGCCTGCTGGATGGCAGCCGCGTCAACATCATTCTCCCGCCGCTGGCGATCCATAGTCCGTGCATCTCGATCCGGAAATTTCCAAGCCACCGTTTGGATATCGCCGGATTGATCGAAAATGGCTCAATGACCGCGGCCATCGGAAAACTGCTGGAGATCGCCGCCCGGTCTCGGCTCAATGTTCTGGTCTCCGGCGGTACCGGCTCCGGCAAGACGACGCTCCTGAACGCGATGAGTCAATTCATCGATCACAGCGAACGCATCGTAACGATCGAGGATGCGGCAGAGTTGCAGCTTCAGCAGCCGCACGTGATCAGCCTGGAGACCCGGCCTCCCAGTCTGGAGGGCACGGGGCAGGTGACGCAACGGGATCTGCTGGTGAACGCCCTGCGCATGCGTCCCGACCGGATCGTCGTTGGCGAGGTCCGCAGCGCAGAAGCTTTCGACATGCTGCAGGCGATGAACACCGGCCATGATGGTTCGATCTCCACGGTCCACGCGAATAGTACCCGGGATGCCCTGACCCGCATCGAAAACATGGTGCAGATGGGACAGGTCAACCTGCCGTCGCGCGCCATTCGAGCTCAGATTGTTGCTGCGCTGGATCTCATTGTGCAGGTCGAACGCATGCGGGACGGACAGCGCCGTATCGTTCAGATCAGCGAGGTCATCGGCCTCGAAGGGGAGGTGATCACCACCAATGACATCGCAGCCTTCGAATACAAGGAGGAGGATGAGCAGGGTCGCCTATCGGGCACCTACAGGTGCAACCTTGCCACTCCGAAATTCAAGAGCCGTCTTGTCTATTATGGACTGGATGGAGCATGGGCCGAGGCAATGAGGCAAATATGATGCCGGAGTCGGTAATCGCGTCTTTTCTGGCGCTCGCGATGTGCGCAGCAGCCATTGCGCTGTGGCTCGACGCTCGGGAGCGACGCATCAATCGCCGGCTGGCGGTTGCTCTGCCAGCTTCCCATCCGGCCAACCTACCATCCATTCGCCGGTTGGAGGCCGGGTCTCCGTCGCTGTTGCTCCATCGGTTGGCCAATTACAATCGCGAGATACCTTACATCTGGCATCCAGCCTATGTGTTGCTGGCCGGTGCCATCGCAGCAGCAGCGATCCTCTACACCAATCGCCTGCTGGGATTCTCCATTCTCTACCTGTCCGTCGCGGCGGCCATTGCAGCCATAGTCGTGGTTCGCGGCCTCTTTGGATGGCAGCAGCGCCGCTTTGCCAGGCAACTTTTTCGACAGCTGCCTGATGCGATCCAGCTGGTGACGAGCACCGTTCGATCGGGTCTGCCCGTGCACGAAGCTTTTCGCGCCCTCGCGCGCGACATGCCACAGCCAACGGCTGGGCAGTTTGCCATCGTATGCAGCGAGGTGAATCTCGGAAGATCTCCCGAGGACGCCGTCCAAAGTGTCTATCGGCGAACCCAAGTGGCGGAATATGCGATGTTCGCGGTGACCCTTGCGGTTCAGTTGAAGTCGGGTGGTAGCCTTGCGGAGACCTTACAGAACCTGGGAGACACCGTGAGGCAACGCGTTGCACTGGCCGCGCGGGCCAAGGCCCTGGCGGGAGAGGTGATCTTTTCCTCGCGGGCGCTGACAATCTCGCCCTTGCTCGGGGGCGGGGCGCTATACGCAGCCAATCCGCAAACGGTCGATCTGTTGTTCACTGATCCGGTTGGAAACAAGCTGCTGGCTTACGCGGTGGTCTCGGTGCTTGTCGGGGCCTTGGTGATAAGTTGGATGGTCAGACGGGAAACGGCACTATGACTCTTGGCCTTGGTCTGGTGGCCCTCGCATTCGCAGCCGGTGCTGCGAGCTGTGTGTTGATCATCCGCGAAATGCACATTCGCGCTTTGGACGTGCGGGTGTCGAACGCCGTGATGGGCGTTGCCGGACGATCGGCGCCGTTCCAAGACATGACGGGTTGGTTCTCGTCGCTCGGCATGCGGTACCGCCGCTTCTACGCGGAGGAAAATCTGGATCAGCTACGCGCGATTCTTCAATCAGCCGGTTTCAATCATCGTCGAGCCCTGCCGACCTGGATCGGCGTCAAGGCCGTCAGCATGTTCTTGTGCCCGATCATCGCCGGAGGGGTCGCTCAGCTCCTGGGAAAGCCGTTGCTGGACGTGCTGGTCTTCACGCTGATCGGCATGGCGGTCGGAATCGTGGGACCGCGGTTGATCCTGGCCGCACTGAAGCGGCGGTTTGATGCTGCCATTCGTCTGGGCACCCCGGATATGATCGATTTGCTGGTCGTGTGCAGCGAAGCGGGAATGGGCCTGGAGAGCGGGCTGGCACGCGTTGCGCAGGAAATGGACGAGACCAATCCCTCCATAGCTGGGGTCTTGAGGAATCTTCTTGATGATCTCCGGGTACTGCCTAGCCGCAGCGAGGCGTTCGAGAAGCTGGGAGCTACGTCGGATGGGCTGCGCCGGTTCGGAATCATGGTCGCCCAAAGCCTGCAATACGGGACGCCGATCGGTCAGGCGCTGCGGAGCATCGCCGTCGATCTCCGCCGAGAGCGTATCACCAAGCTCGAGGAAAGAGCGCACAAGTTGGGCGCCAAGCTGACCATTCCGATGGTGTTGTTCCTGCTTCCAGCCATGTTCGTCATTCTGGGAGGCAGCCCCATCCTGCACCTCGTACGTTCATTTGCCAGCTTCGGTAAGTAGCCATGAGCACAATCGTCCTGTCGAAAACCTCCGCTTACGACCGGGCCATGCAATTGTTCGGCGGCATGTGGTTCATGTTGCTGGCACTTGGCGTGGCCATCAAGCTCGGATCGTCGGCTGGGGATCCCTGGCCGTCGCTCCTGTCGAGTTTTTGCCTCGCCGTCTTCTACGTGCTGCTGGCGCTGTTGACCATCACGCGGTCGCCGGCAAAGGCGCAAGCGGATGGCCTCCTCCCGAGAATAGCGGCGTTCGTCGGCACCTACATGCCGTGGACAATCGCCTTCTTCGGCAAGACCGACCAAGCGCTGCCAAACCTGGCGTCCACCGCTTGCGTGCTGATCGGCATGATCATGATGCTGATCACCATCAGGCATCTCGGCAGGTCGTTCAGTCTGGTGCCGCAGGCGCGTAACGTGGTGCAAACGGGTCCGTACCGATGGATCAAGCACCCACTCTATCTAGCCGAAGAGGTTGCACTGTTGGGTGTGGTGCTGAGAAGTCTGACGCCGCTGACAGTGATCCTGCTCGTCCTGCATATCGGCGTCCAGATCTGCCGAATTCATTACGAGGAGGATCTGCTTCGGCGTAACTGCCCTGAATATTCCGGTTACGAAGCATCACGCTGGAGACTGATCCCTTACGTTTGGTGAGTGCGGTCGACCCGGTCGACGACCGGAGTGGCGAGTAACGGTCGAGGTAGGTTCATGAGCCTCAGAAGATGTTTGATCAGGGATCAGCGTGGCGCCGTCGCGCTTGAGACCATGATCGTTTACATATTCCTGGCTTCCTTCCTGCTTGTGCCGCTCGCCGACGTCGCCGCCGCGGGCTTCCAGTTCATTTCGGCGTGGAGCGCGTTGCGCTCCTTCGGGCAGTACGTCCAATACTACAATCCACTCGGCCCCGACGGCACAGTGACCTGGAGGTCAGGGCTACAGACGACAGTTGCGGGTCACTCAATCAGTAACCTCCAGGTAAAATGCGGAGACGCGGGCGCTACCTGCTCGCCGAGCAATATCGCGTCGCCGAAGTACATTACTTTTTCGACAACCATCACTTTGGCCCCGATAGGGGCGCGCGTGCCATTTTGGAAGTCCGTGTTGTGTCCCACCAGTTGTACATACACGCTAGCGTACTCAGAACGCTTCCAGTAGGTGCTTCCATGCGCAATCTGCTCCGTTCCAGGCGAGGGTCAGCGGCATTCGTAACGGCGATCGCGCTCGTGCCGCTGATCGGCGTGGTCGCGCTCGGGGCCGAGGCCGGATCGTGGTACGTCACGCGCAAGCACGCACAGAACGCCGCCGACTCGGGAGCCTATTCGGGCGCCTTGCGGCTTGCATGCACGATTGCTGGCGCGAGCTGCGACGCGCAGTCAGTGGATTACCGTGGCAAGGAATTCGCGGCACAGAACGGGTTTTGCAACTCGAGTCCGAAGGACAGCACGCCCTATCCCGACAGCCAGTGTCCGCCCAGCCTTCCGACCAGAGTCTCGCGAGCCGTGCAGATCGATATCGGTACCTACAGTGGAGGGACGTTCACAACGCCACCAACAGGCACCGGCAACGCCGTTCGCGCCAGGGTCAGCCAGCAACAACCGGCCTACTTGTCGGCGGTGCTGGGGTTCTTGACCATCAACATCCCCGCCCAAGCCATAGCTCTGGTTCAGCTGCCGAGCAAGGTGTGCGCCTTGGCGCTTGGACCTAACCCGACCGCAGGGAGCGGAGCGCTTAAGATTTCTGGTAGCTCCAGCAACAACGGAACAGGTTGCCCGGTGATGTCGGACGACACCGTCCAGTTTGCCAGCACTCCTTCGTTCACCGGTTCAGGGTGGGCCGTCTTTGGTGCAAATGGCTGTTCTCCAACCAGCACCTGCACCGACCCCGGCGTAACGCACAACTACTTCATGCCTCCTGCGATGGATCCGTTGCAAGGACTGAAAACTGCGTCGTTCAACACGAGGACGAGCCCATCAACCAAGCCATGCGGTGGCAATGTTACCAACGGTCAAACCTGCTCGCTGAACCCGAACAGCGCTAGCGGGGTCTACGGCGACCTGAAGGTGAACTCCGGAGGCACGGTAAACTTTGCCCCAGGCACGTACTTTTTCTACAATGCAACGATAACTTTTGGCGGAACGGTCAGCGGCACAGGCGTAACGCTTGTCTTACTCGGGACTTCCAGCCTCACGATCAATGGCGGGAGTGTCAATCTCTCCGCCCCAACGACCAACACTTTCTCTTCTGCTTTGAACGGGGTTCTGATTGACGATCAATCAGCCGCTGGTGTCAGCATCGGCGGCAACGGCGTGATCAAGCTGGCGGGCGCGATGTACTTTCCCAAGGCAGATGTGTCGTATGGCGGGGCGACTCAACCTGCCAATACGACCTGCTCCAGTGTGATCGCAAAGACACTCAACCTCAGTGGCGGCGCGTACTTGAGCACGGATGGATGTGCTCCGTCCACGGTTGCGTTCACCCAGGTCGTCTCTTTGGTGCAATGATGAAAAAGCTCGACAACCGAGGTACCGCGGCGTTTGAATTTATCATGGTGTTCGTGCCGCTTTTCACATTGATGTTCGTTATCTTCGATCTCGGACGTTATGCAGTCACGATGCAGTCCTTGCGGACGCTCGCGAGCGCCGGTGCCCGGGCGGTCATGATTAGCTGCTACACGCCTGCCATGCTTCAAAACCCACCGCAGTCGCCGGCCGGCTGCACCGGAGATCCCCTCTCCACAGGGGCCAAGCAGAACGCAGCGCCGTTCTTGTATTTGGGCCACCTCACACCAACGCTCACCGTCGGCGCCAGCGCCAACAACTTGACCGTTACAGCTTCCCAGGCCCAGTTTACCATGCTGATGCCGATATGGGGCACGGCGCTCGATAAGCCGAGCGCGTCAACGCAAATTCCCTTTTAGTGCACTTCCGAGCACCAGCCGATGACACCTACCCGCCTGGCCATGCGAGAATGTCGACACTTGTTCGACCGAGCGGAAATATGGCAGTGTAGCTTACCTTTTTTGCTATACAGCCTTGTGGCTGCGCCGGACGAGTCGGCGTGGTGGCCTCGGCGTGATGCAACGACATCCGACAACAGCAGCAGAAGAATGATGCTCGCTGGCAACATTGGAAAGTTTTCTTTGCCGCTGTAGACATCCGGTAAGCCTCCCTTGTTGCAAGGAGACCCTTTTAGGGACGATGATCTTGGAAGCACATAGTAACGAATTGTAGTGGGACAGCTTGTAAACTCTGCGGCGTGGTGCGCAGAGGAGAAGCGTTGGGGAAATCGAGCACGTAAATTTGCGGTGATAGCCGCGGATTACGTTGGGGGACTCGAATGGGTGGTAATTACGTTTCGGGTGCGAAGGTAGAGTGGCTTCTCGCCTGCGGTGCGATGGGGCTGTGCACGGCGCTCGCTTGGTCTGGTTGCGCCGATCGCGCCACGGCTGCAGACCGGCGGGGCCCCTCCGGTGGCGTCATCGTCAGCGAGATGAGCGACGTCCAGCGCGTCAAGCTCGTCGTCAACAAGTCCCGTACCTTCAAGGTCGACACACCCTTCGCGACCATCGTGGCCGGCTCGTCTGACATCGTGGACGTGAAGTCGCTCAGCGATCACCTGATCTACGTCCAGGGCAAGCAGACCGGCACCACCAATGTCATCCTGCTCGACTCCTCGATGAAGCAGATCGGCATCCTTGACGTCGAGGTCGTGATCGATACCGGTAATCTCCAGCAGAACATCCGGACCAGCACCGGCGGACAGGGTATCCGCGTGTCGGCTTCCGAGGGCCAGGTGGTGCTCAGCGGAACGGCCGCGGATGCGGTTACGGCCGAGCGGGCCATGGCGATCGCCACCAGTACGGTCGCGAAGGGGGGAACGGTCGTCAACGCGATGAGCGTCGCGGCCCCGCAGCAGGTGATGCTGGAGGTGCGCTTTTTGGAAGCGAACCGCATCGCCGGTCGCGAGCTTGGCATGAACCTTTATGCGGCAAATGCCAGTGGGTCGAATATTGCCAATTCAGGGCTTGGCGGGGCTAGTTCGATCAATACGAAGAGCGGCCGAGTCGCGATGCCCAACGTCGGTCCCCCACCGGGCTCAATCCCGTTACTCGGAACGGCGGGGACGCTCATAGGGGCCGCGGGCGGTGTCTCCCCTATCCCGTTCGGAAGTTTATTGACCAGCATCCTCCGAACCAGCAATGGCAGCTCAGTGGATTTGCTGATCACCGCATTGGAGACGAAAGGGCTGGTTCGCCGACTGGCCGAGCCAAACCTGACCACGCTTTCCGGCGATGCCGCCCGCTTCCTGGCCGGCGGTGAATTTCCGGTGCCGATACCGACCCAGACGTCGAATGGCTTTCCCACCATCACGATCGACTACAAGAAGTTCGGCGTTGAGTTGTCCTTCGTGCCTACCGTTCTTTCGCGGGGTGTGATCAACCTTCGGGTCGAGCCCTCGGTCAGCGAACTTGATTTCTCCAATGCGATCACCATCCAGGGGACGACAGTCCCAGCATTGACCCGTCGCGACGCGCGCACCACGGTCGAGTTGCGCGACGGTCAGAGTTTTGCGATCGCCGGCCTTCTGCAGACCCGCAATCGGCAGGATGTTTCGCAATTGCCTTGGATTGGCTCGGTGCCTGTGCTCGGGACGCTGTTCAGCAGCAAGTCTTACCAGCAGGAGGAAACTGATCTCGTGATCGTCGTGACGCCGCGCCTGGTCGCGCCGGCGGCACCCGGCCAGCAACTGGCCTCGCCGCTAGACTCGCGGCTGCCGGCCAACGATGTTGATTTCTTCCTCAACGGGCAGATGGAAGTCCGCAAGCGTTACGACGATTATGTCAATTCAGGTGGCGACGTGAAGGGTCCGTACGGTCACATCATCGCTCCCGAGATTAGGGCACCTGTCGTCGCCCCTGCCGCTGCTGCCGACCAGCCGGTCGTGAAAACCCTCAACTAAAGAAAGCGGGAAATGAGCATCAGGTATCCGGCTCTGTTCGCACCCCTCCTGCTCGGGGGATGTTATGGCCTCGCCGGCCATGACGAGATGGAGCGTTACGTGCAGCGTTCCGACACTCTCACGATGAGCGCTGGCGATGCCAAACAGGTCAACGCTGTCACCCATACGATCCACCCATGGCCGCGATACGTCGGCGATCGCAGGCTCGCCTACGACGCCCGGCGCGTGGGTGCCGCTGTCACACGCTATGGCAAGACGCAACAGCCGGTGGATCAGCTCCCCGATAACGGTGATCCGACGAAACAAATGGGCGTGCGGACGTTGCCGACGCAGAACGTCAACATCGAGGGATTGGGGGCAGGTTCGTCAGCCGGAGTGTCGGTACCGGTCGGCGGAGCACCTAATAGGTAGGAGCGAAGGGGGCCTTGGCTTTGAACGTTCTAGCGATGATCTTTCCATGAGTTCGCCCAGCCGGACCGGGACAATTGTTATGCGGCGCGTCTTCTTGATACTGACCTGTTGCTGCTTGGGGACAGGCCTTGCTGCGTGCGACTACACAACTAGGGAGGCAGTGATCGTGGCTCCGGTGGATCCGCCGGGTGGCGACCCCGTGCAGGAGCCGACCGACGTCAAATATTACCCGTCGGACGAACCCGTGCGGCTTGGGCTGGAGCACTACAACCGTGGTAGCTACGGCCTCGCCCAGCGCTATTTCAAGGACGCCGTCGAGAAATCGCCGAAAGACATCACCGCTTGGATTGGCCTGGCTGCAAGCTATGATCGGATTCGTCGATTTGATCTTGCCGATCAGGCCTATGCCCGAGCGATCCGGCTCGGCGGCGAAACTGTGCAAGTCCTGAATGACCAGGGATATTCGTACATGTTGCGCGGCAATCTGGGTGCGGCGCGCCGAAAGTTCGAGAAGGCTTATTCGCTCGATCCAGGTAATCCGGTCATCGCCAATAACCTCGAGCTTCTCAATGGCAGCCGGCGGTTCATTGAAAGACCACCAAACAACCAGCCCTAGCGGTCTACGTTATTCCATGGTCTGCAAGGCGGCTCAATGATCCCCCGCCAAAACCGCCTCCATATCCCCGCTGCCAAGTTGTCGAGGCTGTCGTGCCCCCGGCGCATTGGCCTGCACCCCTGGACGATCGTAGCGTAATGCGGTGCAAGGCTCGGGTCTGCGCTTTCGAACATTCATGCACCTTGCGGCCGTGGCATTCCAACACATCACCGCTGGTGCGCTATGGTCCTAGTTCGCATCCTCGTGGCCGCGTCACAACCGCCTGGACCCAGCACGCTCCCAGAAATTTCCCGTCGATCGAGGAAAGCATCGGCGGTGGTTCGGGCAAAGAGATGACGTAAATTGCATCAGAAGCCCTGATGGATGATCGTGCTGCTTATGGTGTCGTCCAGAATGCGCAGAGCGGGAAACAAGTTTCTCACTGGGGCGAACATTCTCGGATGTGAAAGACAGCAAATTAGCGTGATGATATGCGCGCCGACAAGTATATAACGAAAGTGTTAAGGGCCTCGCGATCAAGACGCAATTAAAGGCCCGGCGGTCGCAAGCCAACGACCGCCGAGATCGCCGCGCTGGGATTACTGTTGATAGTGTGCGGCGCGTGCCGTTCGGTTTACGACTCTCATTTGCATTTGACAGCTATTTTTTGCAAGCGTGGAGCTTGGAGAAAAGGACGCCGAGCAGCACGTCTAGCGATCACGAATAGCCGCTAGACTAATGGTTCTTCACCGTGGCATCGATAATTGGAGAACATAGTGGACGCGTGGACGCTTATTCCGTTTCCCTGTTCAGCGCACGCTCATTCCCTGATCACATCAGCAATTTCCCTGTTATTGATTTGCGCATGCGTTGCCGTTATACTTTGGAGTCGCAGGCGTTTTCTGGGATTCCGTTGGTCAAATCGCCCGCCACAGAGCAGGATTTCCCTGTAGAATTCCCTGTTCGCAGGGAAATTCACCGGCTGGATCGGCTTGGCTGCAAGCTATGATCGGATCCGTCGATTTGATCTTGCCGATCAGGCCTATGCCCAAGCGATCCGGCTCGGCGGCGAAACTGTGCAAGTCCTGAATGACCAGGGATATTCGTACATGTTGCGCGGCAATCTGGGTGCGGCGCGCCGAAAGTTCGAGAAGGCTTATTCGCTCGATCCAGGTAATCCGGTCATCGCCAATAACCTCGAGCTTCTCAACGGCAGCCGGCGCTATCATTGAAAGACCACCAAACAACCAGCCCTAGCGATTGTCTCGGTAAGTACACGCGTCTGCATTCGGTCGAGGCGCATGTAAGCCGCCTGCCGCGTTGGGCGCGTTTCTGACGCTTGTCCAGCCCCAGCTGACCGCAACGGTAGTGTCATCGATGCGACCATCATAAGGTGGTGCAATTTGGCGCATCGCGCTCGACGCAGGCGGGGTTGGCCGCGAGGTATGATCTGATACGCCGGTCCTTTCAGGTCAGGCTCGACAGGCTGGCAACGCAGGCCCGAGTCGCCGCGCTCGCCTTGGCAATCTTCTCAGCCGCCCAAATGAAAAGCGCCGCTACCGTTTGCTCGGCGCGGCGGTTGATGGTTGAGGGCGTCTGGGTTGCGGTTAGCCCGCCGCTCCGGCACGTTACCGCACGTACCAATATCCCCACCAGCGCTGGGACACCGGCCGCGCCGCTGCCTTCATGGCTGCGACTTCCTCGACCGGGCGCAGCTGGGGGCCATAGATCGCGGGCGGATAGACATCATCCCACAGCACGAGTCCGCCTTGGACGGCGGCCGCCCGATGATGGGCCGGAGCAACGGAGAGCTCGGCGGCGGACGCCACGGATGCCGACAAGGTAAGGCCGAGAGCAGACAGGGCAATGGATGGAATAAGGGCACGGAAGTTCATTGGATTAATCCCTCTCAGAATGAGATGCGAAATAATGCGACGGGTCCCTTACGGTTGCAAGAGCATCGGCCGACGGATCGACCCCAATCTCCCGTTGCGGAGGCGCGCGGTCTCGCGACGCACGCCTGCTCGGCCGCGACGGGTCTGGACATGTCAGGCTGCGAGAAACGTCTCTCTTGCGTCTCTCTTATATGGAGCGGCACTCATATAGAGCGTCCGATGATTGCCGCCGGGCGAGGCGAGATGCAGCAGTGCCGCCAGACCTGGCTGCCTAGAAGAGATCGCAGGTTGAACAATCTTTCGGCGTCGAGGAGTCTTCGAGAACCATGATGTCGACACACTGCTCGCTCTTGATAGGAGGCGTACGATCCAGGACGACTCCCATGACTTCTGCGTTTGTCTCCGCTTCCATCTTTGGTGCTGGCCTCATTCTGGGATACGCGCTGCGCGCCTGGCGCGTCCAACGAAGAACCGTGAACTCATCCTGCGGCGCCTCACGCCGTACGTCCGAGCCCGCTCCCACCTCGACGTTCGGCCACGCCCGACGAGCCTTCTAGGCATCGTCCAACTCGTTGCAGCATCCAGCCTCATACTGGAACGTTGGGACATGATGAAATGAGTGGGCCCAAGAAGGATGCGCCGCGACGCTATATCGTGGACGGCGCCGGACAGCGCGTGCTCGTTGGTTTGACGATCTCGGAAACGATCGAGTTCGAAGCGCTGGACAAGCCGGACACCCGCCCCGGCGCAGACTTGCTTGGAGAGGCGGCTCGTGTCCATGAGGCCAAGCATGACAAACGTTGGATGGAACTCTACGTCAAGCACGAGCGAGCCTGGAGCGACTGGATGGCCCAGACGCGTGAGCGTCTGGAGAAGCCGCCTTTGCTCAACTAGAGCACGATAACACCAAGGCCACTGCATCGTTGCCGCGAAGCCATCTCGCCCGTTAGTGGCAGGTAGGGGGCCTCATATCACACCGCGATCATGCGGCTTCCCTGGATGCTCATCAGGGTGAGGTTGCCGGTCGCATAGGCGCCGGTGTCGATGTTGACGCGATTGGCCATGAACTCCGCGCTGCGGACCGGCGTGTGACCATGGACGATATACTTGCCGAAATGCTCCTCGCTCCGCAGGAATTCCTCGCGTATCCAGAGCAGGTCGCGCTCGGTCTGCGCGGCCAATGGAACGCCGGGGCGCACGCCAGCGTGGACAAAGAAGAAGTCTCCGCAACTGAAGCTCAGCCGCAGATTGTCCAGGAATTCCAGATGCTCGGTCGGCATGGCGCGAATCAAATCGCGCAGGATCGATGCCGGCTCGTCGCGCTTGAGATCCGGCGGCGCAAGCCCGTATGACATCAATGTCTGGGTCCCGCCGAAGGCAATCCAGTCCTCGAACAGTGAAGGATCTTCGAAAACCCTCACCAGAAAGGCCTCGTGATTGCCCTTGAGGAAAACCGCATTTCCCCGGCGGCTCCGCTCGACCAGGATGTCGAGGGTGGAGCGCGTATCCGGGCCGCGGTCGATGTAATCGCCCATGAAGACTTCGACGGCATAATGCGGCCGGCTGCGGGCGACGTCGGCATCGACCACCCGCAGCATGGGCTCGAGCAAATGCGCGCAGCCGTGAATATCCGAGATCGCGTAGATGCGAACTCCGTCCGGCAATTGCGGCTTGGGGATGGAGGAGTGTGGTCGCGCGAGGGATTTCATGGCGCTCATCGATCGGGTGGTCGAAAAGTTATCCCCAAGTCGCCGGCACCGGAGAGCTTCCATCCAACACGAACAACGTGAATTCGGTGGGGCCGCGACCTCGTTCTCCGACCTGATCATGCCAAAAGAAGGGCGGCATTTTTTGCCGACCTTGTTTGTGGCGGACTGCAGGAACAAGATCGGTGCGCAGGAATTGCATCACTGCCCCGAAGTGTGCAGCAAAGCTGCATGACTCGTGGAATCTTCATATTCAGCCACAGATAGAAATCCGAAGAAATTCTCGCAGCCGACTCTGTGTGCTTCGGCGGGAGCAATGCAGCGCCTCAAAGTTGAGCGGAGAGGCGCATCGGATGCGGAACTTGAGTCAAAATAGGGCAGTCCGTTCACTCGTATGTCAGCACTGTGACGACATTTTCAGCGCGTCGAATTTCGCTGCGTACTTCGACACGACGCATCGTCCGTGCGCCGCAAAAGTTTTGCGTGCAGCGCCACAATGTCGCTGCGATCACTCAACACTTTCGCGCGGGGAATTGACGAGTCTTCAGCATCACGATGAGCGTCAGGCACTCTCTCGATAGGCAGAGGTTCGAATGGCTGTTGCAACTTATGGTTCTGAAAACGCCCATGCGCTTTCATCTGCGCGCGGCAGCGCTCTTCAGAGGCCTTTTCAGATCGTCGTCATCGCTACTGACTTTCTGTTGATCCTGTTGAGCTATGCGGCGGGAGCTTCGCTGTATGGTGGGGCTGTCGCTTCGCCTGCCGACGGCGCATCGGTGGGAGCCGGGTTGTTCGTGGGCGTGGTGTTCGTCGGGATCGCCTATTTCCGCGACGTCTATTCCACGCACCGCCTGCTCAATCTCGTATGGCAGCTTCGAATGGCGGCGTTCATTTGGCTGACGTCGCTCACGATCCTGGCCGTTGCGGCCTTCCTGCTGAAATCGACCGACAATCTATCGCGCGGCACCGTCATCGTCTTCGCCGTGATCGGCGGACTTGGCCTGATCAGCCTGCGCTTCGTCTGGCAGGCCGTGTTCGGCACGAGCTTTGCGCGAAGCCGGTTGGTCGATCGCAAGGTGATCCTGCTCAGCCTGAAGCCGCTCGACTTCACCTCGAGCCGCTTCAAGGATCTGCGCAGGAATGGCTTCGACGTCATGCGCCATTTCGTGCTCGGAGACGACCGGGATGATGGCCAGTGGGAGCGACAGATTCGCGACGTCATCCGTCAGTCGCGCTCGGCTGACGTCGATGAATATCTGCTTGCGATCGACTGGAACGAATTGCCGATGCTGCGCAAGCTGGGGCCATACTTGCGCGCCGTCCCGCAGCCCATTCGCCTGCTGCCGGACGACCCGGTTGCTGACCTCGTGACCCGTCCCTTTTTGCCGGTCAGCGGAACCGTCGCGGTCGAGATCCAGCGACCGCCGCTCACAATTCTCGAACGGCTGCAAAAGCGCTGTCTCGACGTCGGCGTCGCTCTGTTCGCGCTCGTGCTGCTGACGCCGCTGCTGCTGACCGTTGCCATGCTGATCAAGCTGGATTCACCTGGAAACGTCATATTCCGGCAGTCGCGCCGCGGCTTCAACGGCCGGCCGTTTGAGATCTGGAAGTTTCGAACCATGACCGTTTGCGAGAATGGTGAGACGGTGACACAGGCGACGAAGAAGGACGCCCGTGTCACAAAAATTGGGCGTTTCCTCCGCATGACGAGCATCGACGAGCTGCCGCAGCTCTGGAACGTGCTGCGTGGGGACATGTCACTGGTCGGACCGCGTCCGCACGCGCTCGCCCACGACAACTACTACGACGAGCTCATCAGCAAGTATGTCTACCGCCATCACATGAAGCCGGGCTTGACGGGCTGGGCCCAGGTGAACGGATTCAGGGGGGAAACGCCGACGATCGATCTGATGGAGAAGCGGGTCGAGTACGACGTCTGGTACGTCAGCAACTGGAGCATCTGGCTCGACCTGAAGATCATGGCCCGCACCGCGTCCGCAGTGATGTTCCAGGAAGCCTACTAGTCGCTTGATGTCTCAACCGCCTGAGAGCGCTGACCCGAGGCGCCTCAGGTTCCATTGCGCGGCGGCTTGCCGAGGAGCCGCATGATCGCATCCCGCAGGGCAAGAAGCGGCGGCACGAGCACGAAGAAGGCTCCCATTGCAAGGGAGAAGATGACATGGCGGATCGAGAAAGGTTCGTCCTGCTCGATCTCGCGCCGGCTTGGCTCGATGGGCGCCGGTGAGAGCGTCGTTGCCATGGGCTGCCGAAGCGGCTTGCGCGGGGGGATCACGACCAATACGAAGAGAATGTTGAGCAGAACCCAAATAGTCAAAATCGTAAGGACGATCAGCATCCGAGCCCACCGGAAAAGAGCTGTGAGTGAGTATGGGCCGAGATTAGCCCCGGGGAACCGAGAAGGAAAGATGCCTAAAGTTTCGTCATTTTGAGGCATCAAGCCCGGATTGTCTCGTCTTAGCGACAGATGGTTGCCCATGGCGCACCGTCTTGGTCAATCCTTGCTTTTGGCTAGAGCAATAACCGCAAGTTGTGGATTCCGGATGAATACGGACGTCCAAGCAGCCCGGCTGTGCCTGGGCACGATCTCCGTCCGTCCGACGGGCTCGGGCTGTCTCGCGTGCAAGGCGCGCTCGCTCGCCTTCAAGCGACAATTCCACGAAACAAGAATAAGGTCCGCTGCCAAATGGCAGCGGGCCCGAGGTCGTTCCAGTTCGGCTGGGCGCGTCGCCGCGCCTCCGCCTAGGCGTGCTCGACGTAGTAGCTGTTGTGGTGCTTACCCTTGTAGGCCTCGATGCGCTTGAGCATCTTCGGATTGGCGCGGTTGAGCACGGCACCGAGCAGTTTCTTCTGGAGCACCTCCGACCCCGAAACCGACTCTTGAAGAGCGCTTCGTGTCGTCTGCCCCCATTCGATGACGTAGACCATGGCATCGATCAGGAGGCTGACGGCCTTGGAGTCCGCCACCGGCATCACCGGGGCAAGATCGATCACGATATACTCATAGTGCTCTCTCAGCACCTTGAGCAGCTCGGCCATCGCCTTCGATCCAATCACGTCGGCCGAATTCACCATGCGGGAAGCCACGACGGAGGGAAGGAAATCCAGTCCCGTCTCCTTGCTCCGCTGCACGTGGTAGCCGAGGCTCGCGGGGTCGTTGAGCGCCTCCACAAGTCCGCTCTTGGCGTTGGGCGCGAGCTCTCGCGTCAGCGAGCGCGTGTGCAGGTCGCCGTCGATCAGCACCGTGCGATGCCCCGTGAGAGCGATCAATTGCGCGAAATTCGCCGCGACGGTCGTTTTTCCTTCCTTGGGAAGGGAAGAGACGATGCCGATCACCTTGATCTCGCGGGTCAGGCGCGCAACGTCGATCGACACCTTGATGTTGCGCAACGTCTCGGCAAACCGCGAGAACGGATGATCGACGACATAGCGAGATATATCGGATGCGCCGGTCTTCGCGGCTGGACCGATATCGGGCAGGACGCCGAGGCACTTCACGCCGAGCTCATCCTCGACCTCGCCGGGGGTCCTGAGCACGTCGCTCAGCAGTTCACGCGCAAATGCGACACCGAAGCCGAGACAGAGGCCGCCCACCAGGCCGCCAACGAGCGCCAGGACCGTGCGCGGTGAGCTCTTTTGGTCCGGATTCGTGGCGGTGCTGATGAGACGCGCCTCGCTGAGCGGGAAGCTCTGGTTTTGCGTCGCGCTTTGCAGCTTTTCGAGGAAGTTGTTGTAGAGATTGCGATAGGTGTCGGCGGCGCTTTCGAGATCGCGCAGCTTGACCTCGGCCTGGCCGGTGTGACCGGCCTGGGCAACGAGGTCCTTGACGTTCTTCTCGAGCGACGCCTCGCGGCTCTTTGCGATCTCATAATCGCTGCGATAAGCATCCCCGATCCGATGCAGCTCGTCGGCGATGTTCTTGCGCAGCTCGTCCATCTTGTTGGCCAGATTGACCGCCGCAAGGTGAGTCTTGCCATAACGCCTGGACCAGTCGGCATATTGGGCCTGGAGGTCGAGATATTGGGCGCGCAGGCGGGTGATGACCGAATTGTTGAGAGCGTCCGTCACCGTCGGCTGCGCGAGATCCTGGTCGGAGATCGCCTCGATCCGGTCGAGCCGGGCCTTGGCCTCGGCCGTCGCAGCCCGCGCTTGAACCAGCTGCGTATTCAGGTCCGACAATTGCTGCTCGGACATCAGGCCGCGGCTGGTTCCGACGATGTTGTGCTCGGCCTTGAAGGTCTGCACGGCGCGGTCGCTGGCCGTTGCCTGCTCGCTCAGCTCGAGGCTGCGCTGCTGAAGCCATTCGGTTGCCCGCTTGGTGGACTGATATTTGGCTTCCAGAGCGCCGACAAGATAGGCATTGGCGATGGCGTTGGCGATCTTGGCGGCCTTGTCGGGGGTCCGTGCGCGATAGTTCAACGAGAGAACATATGTCGTCAGGACGCGCTCCGTTCTCAGGTTCTTCTGAACCTGCTCGACCACGGCATGTTCGATTCGTTCCTGGGTCGGCGGTTCACCGGAGCCAAACAGCGAACTCACCTTGCCGATGATGAGGGAGAGAAGGCCCGGATTGGAACCTTTGAACTCCGGATCCTCCGTGAGCTTCAGACGACGAACGACGGACAGAATCAGGTCGTCCGAGTTGATGATTTCGACCTGACTGTCGACATAGCCGGTGTCGATCAGGGCGCTGTTGGTATTGCTGTCCTTGTCCAGCACCTGTGCCTGACGCGTGTCCATCATGATGCGGGCATTCGCCGTATACATGGGTTGCGCCGTAATCAGGTAGACCATCACCAGCGCCAACGAAGCGCCGGCGCATGCCGCAATGATTGGCCATTGGCGGCGTAGCACGTCGGCCACGCGCTCGAAGCTGAGCACGGCCCCGCCGAATTCGATGCCGAACCGGTGTCCCGACTGGAAATGTTCTCTAGGCTGGTACATTTGCTAATTCGCTGCCTTTGACGATCACTGATCAATTCGGAAGGGGAACGGGCTTGAAGGGGTCGGCCAACTTGGTCTTCCATTCGCCGTCGAGCAGCGCTCCGCCTCGCGGCGGCCGCGCAAGACCCTTGCTCTGCGATTGGGCCTGCTGGGGGCCCGAGTCCTCTCCCGCTGCGGAATAGCCTGATTGCACGTTGAGATCGCCGATCCGCTGCGCGAAATCCCTGATCTTGCGGGCTGCGTCGGGCTTCGTCGACGTGCACCGCTCTTCGGCAATCCGCAGCGCGGCGCCGATGGCCGACCTATCGCTTGAAGCCGATGCGGAGATGAGCGTCTGCACGGAGGGCAACACCGATGGATTGGTCGCGATGAGAGCCGAGAGCCGATATCTCAGCTTCTCCTTGTCATTGCGCAGTCGCTCCAGAAGCGAAGACGGCGACTTGACGAAGGTATCTAGTTCGAGCTGCGAGGCGCGGTCAGAGAATTCGACGCACTGGGCGCGGCAAGCATCGCTGCTCGAAACGATCAGCGCAGAACCTATCAAAACAGTCGATAGCCATCGCGGCTGTGCATGACGACGTGTTAGTCCGCGGCCCATCCGTGTTCCTTGCTTCTGTTGCAATAGGAGAACACGCGAAACTTGGCAGGTAACTGTGTCATCTTTTTGTGCGGCGCAAACTGATGCACGATCGTCGACGACGAACAACGTTGCTCAAACTTTGCGCCGGTTGCAAAAGCACGATTTGCAATGCCTGCGAGATTGGCATGTCGCGCTCATGGATGTTGCAGCTTGAAAACATATCAGGCACTCGCAGACCCGCGGGTCGCAAAACCGACACAAGTCACGGCGCGCTTGTATTGTTCCCTCGGACAAAAGAATTTTTGCTGCGACATCCATACGCAGACAGACCAATGTCTTGGGAATGGCCTCTACCGCAACAGCGCCGAATTTCGCGCACACTTTCCACGCAAATACTCGCAATCATCACAGCTGATGGAATTTGCGCCCGAAGCACGCGGCGCCTCAAACAAAAAGTGGCGTGAAGTTGGCGCTCACATGTCTGAATGATCTACGAGCATTGAAAGTATCGTCGGTCGTCATGCATCGCGTGCGAGTCCGTGAATCGCAGAGATTGAACACGCGCGAGACCTGATCCACACTGCTGCGGCGCAATAGCTATGGAATGTTGATGTGACGGAGTTGGTTCATCGTGAGAAGGCGCATGTCCTGCCCCTCGACAGCATTCGGGGGATCGCCGCGACTTCGGTGGTGATTCACCACCTTCTGCTGATGCCGACTTTCCTCGCGGCGTTCCCGCACAATGCGTGGATCAACTGCTCGTTCTTCAGAAGCGCCTGGCTGCTGGTCGATTTGTTCTTCGTTCTCAGCGGGATCGTCATGTCGCTCAGCTACGTCGAGAGCGACTTCGGGCGCTTCTCGCTGCGCGAGTTCATGGTGCGGCGCCTGGCAAGGGTCTATCCGCTGCACATCGTCATGCTGATGGCCAATCTGTTGTTCCGCCTCCTGCGCATCAGCCTGGTCATGGCGGGTGTCGTGGTGGCTGCGCCGGCGGCCTTCGAGGTGAACAACGCCTATTCCTTCGTGCTCAATGTCCTGCTGCTGCACTCCATGGGGTTCATCGATTATCTCAGCTGGAATGCGCCGAGTTGGAGCATCAGCGTCGAGTTCTACACCTATCTGGTGTTCGGCCTGGTCGTCCTGTTTGCCCAGCGCATGCGTTCGCTGTTGTGGTTCTACGGTCTCTGCGGGCTGCTTGCGGTCGGGAGCCTCGTCTTCATCATTTTCGGGCTCGACAAGAGCAGCCTCGGGCTTCAGACCGACTTCGGCATCCTGCGCTGCTTCGTGAGCTTCTTTCTGGGCGTGCTGACGGTGCGGATCGTCGATCGGCTGCCGGCCATGCCGGGCCCTGCGGTCCAGGGCATGGTGCAGTTCGTCGCCATGATCGCCAGCATCGTCCTTGTGTCGGTGGCGGAGACCAATCCCGCGGCGACCTTCCTCGCGCCGGTGACGTTCGCGATCTTCCTCGGCAGCTTACTCGCGTTTCCGGATGCGATGCTGGTGCCGCGGTTGCTGGTGGCAGGACCACTGGTCTGGCTCGGGCGCCGCTCCTACTCGATCTACATGGTGCACGCGGTCGTGGTGCTGCTGGCCGAGTATTTCGTGCGCGCGCTCGGGGCCGGGCGGATCGCCGCGCTCGATTCGGTCTGGGCCGGTCTGCCCGCAACGCTGAATCTCGTCGTCTCACTTGCCGCCGTGCTGGCGGTGTCGCACTTCACCTATCTCTACGTCGAAATCCCTGGCGGCAGGCTGATGCGGAACGCTCTTGGCAGCCGGTCCGATTTCTCGGCTTCCCCGGCGCCATCGGCGCGGCCGACGAACTGAGCGGGACATGACCATCCTCGCGCTGAACCGTCCCCGAATCACGCTGATCAGCCTCAACATCGAGGCGATCGCGCTCGGCGTCTATCTGGTCCGCGACGCCTTCGGCGGCGTGATCCGCTACTACACCAGCATCTATCACATGGATCCGCTGTGGTATCTGCCGGACGCCGTTGCGCTTCTGTGCCTCGTCCAGTTCTTCGTCCATTGCATCCTGCGCAATCGCAGCACCCTGGCCCTGCTGGTCTTCGTGCAGATCATGCTGTCGCTCGTGCTCGGCTATTTCATGCTGGGGACGATGAACGCAGCGATCTCGTCCTTCAAGATGATGCTGCCGGTGTTCGTCGGATTCTGCTTCTGCGATTCGAGTCTGGGCTCATACCGAAAGCTTCTGTCGGTCATCGCCGTGACCTTCTATCTGTCCGTGATCGGCGTTTTCCTGACGAAATTCTACGCGATGCCTTGGGTGGGCTACAAATACGAATCCTTCGGCGCGGTACGGGAGGCCGGCCGGTTGTGGTGGGCCTACGGCGGCGACGACCAGCGCCTGATGGGCTTTGCGGCCGACAACACCATGGCCGCCTTCTTCATCCTGGTATCGTTCGCAATCACGTCAATCCGCAAGAGCACGTCCTGGTGTATTGGGGCCGGATCGATCGCTATTTATGTGGTTTGGCTGACCACCAGCAAGACGACATTCATTGTCCTGTCGTTCTATTTGTTGCTCCTGCTTCTTGTACGAATGTTGCCGGAGCGGTCTCGCTTTTTGGCTGTTCGGGGCATCGCGTTGTGGTCGTTTGCTGCGATCCTGATTCCGCTCTTCATGATCCTGCTCGCGTCAGGCACGCCGGCGGTCCCGCACTCGACGCTGTACAGCATTCTTGATCGCATCAACAACAGCTGGCAATTGCCCTTCGTCTACATGACTCAGCTGATGCCGATCGGGTTGGTGACGGGTTGCGGTGCGGGCTGCTTCAACTATCCGCAGCAGCTGTTCTCGCCGCTCGCGTCGTTTTGGGTGCCCGTCGACAATTTCTACATCGGGACGTACCTGATGTTCGGTCTCCCCTTCGTCGCGTTCATGGTGATGGTGTTCCGGGCGACGTTCGGTGCGACCGACGTGTACAAGCTGACGCTGCTCTTCGTCGTCAACCTGTTCACGATCACGGTCTTGAATTACGGCCCGGCCTCCGGCCTGCTGATCATCGCATTGAGTTTCAGCGAAGTGTTCTCGCGGCGCGCGACCTCTGCACGTGGGGCCGACGCCGTGCCAATCGTCATGCGGCCTCCGATGCGGCCACTGGATGGCTTCAGCCCGGATCTACCGGCGGCGAGCGGAAGCAGGTGAGAACGAACGATGCATAGACGGCTCGCATTCATCGACACGCTGCGCGGCATTGCCGTGCTGTCGGTCCTGGTCCAGCACGTGTTCGAGTTGATCGTCGAGAAGCACCCGACGGGCGCCTATTACTGGCCCATCCACGACGTGTTTGGCTACTACATGAACTTTGGCCGGTTCGGCGTCGTGTTGTTCTTCTTCGTCAGCGGCTTCGTCATTCCGTTCAGCTTTCCGGACAGCACCACGCCCGTGCGGGATTTTACGATCAGCCGCTTCTTCCGTCTCTATCCGGCCTACTGGACGTCGCTCCTGGTCGGGCTCGTGACGATGCAGCTCTTGGAGTCGAAAGTCTATCCGCTGGGGCAGGTCGCCGCCAACGTGACGATGTTGCAGACCTTCGTGAACGTCCCGAACCTCTGGGTGTTCTACTGGACGCTGGCGATCGAGCTGCTGTTCTACGTCGGGTGCACGATTCTCTTTGCGATGGGGTTGCTGAACCAGCGCTTCACGGCGGTGACGATCGTCGTTGCGGCCGCGCTGGTCGGAACCACCGCCGCGCTCATGATCGAGAACAGGACCGTCTCCTCGGTGATGGAGGTCGGGTTGAACCTGTCGGCCATGTTCCTGGGCAAGATCATCCGCGACACCGTCGTCGGCGGCAAACTGCGCTGGACCCACGTGGCGGTCTGCACGCTTCTGTATGCGATCTTCGCCGCCACCCTGTCCGATCGGCGGTTCGGAGGCGTGTATCACGAGAATTTCTTCTACAGCTATTCGATCGGATCGGCCTATGTCTGCGCGGCGCTGGTCTTCATCGCCTTTGCCGTGTTCGGCGAGCGAATGGCGTGGCGCCCGATGGCGTTCGTTGGCGTGATCAGCTATTCGGTCTACCTGATGTCGCCATTCGTGATCGTCGCCGTCCATCGCCTCGTTTGGTTCGGCAACGGGCCGCTGGGATGGTCGCTCTTCCTGGCCGTGATCCTGGCGTTGTCGATCCTGGTCAGCTGGATGACTTACGCCTTCGTCGAGAAACCCTGCATTTCCTTCGGGCACAGGTTCCGCTCGGCGCGACGGAAGCCGGTCGTGCTCGAGCCCGCCCTCAGCACCCAGGGTGCCGCGGAGTGATCAAGACACCGCACCAGCCGGGCGCCGCCTATGACGGATCGTTCGTTCCGTCGGTCCAGGGCCTGCGGGGCATCGCCGCGGTGAGCGTGCTGATGGATCATTTCTACGACATGCCGAAGGGCGGCATGTACGACATCCCGGACCCCGGCTTCCTGCCACCGCTCTGGTCCTGGCTGCAATCGGCGATCAATGTCGGCGGGCACGGCGTCGAGCTGTTCTTCATGATCAGCGGATTCCTGATCCCGGCGAGCCTGGTGCGGCACGGGTCGCTGTCGCGGTTCTTCTTCGATCGCGTCCTGCGCATCATGCCGGTGTTCGTCGTGCTGCATCTTGCGTTGTTCGCGATCGGTCCGATCGTGGCCTACAAGTTCTTCCGCGGCATCGATCTGAGCAGCTATCTCGCAATCTTTGCGGCCAATCTGTTCTTCGTACAGGACGCGCTCGGCCTGCCCATTGCCCAGCAGAATGCCTGGACGTTGACCTATGAGTGGGCGTTCTACATCTGGTTTGCGCTGACGTTCTCGACCTGGCGCACCGGGGGCAGATTGCTGGCGGCACCTTTGCTCTTGCTTGGCATCGCCTGCCTGATGCGCTGGCCGATCACCGCCTTCTTCTGCATCGGCATGCTGTTCAGCGCCACCGGATTCCGCATCTCGATTCCGGGGCGTGCCGGCTTGCTCGCCGGCCTTGCCTGCGGAGCGGCGCTGTATGCGAGCCTGGTGCTGTTTCATCCCTTCGTCGGTCTAATTCCCGGATTTCTGCTGTTCGGCATGGTGCTTGCTCCGGACTCCGGCATCGGCAAAGCTCTGAGCACACCGGCCCTGCAGTATGTCGGCAAGATCAGCTACAGCCTCTATCTCGTGCACCCCTTCGTGCTCTTCCCCTTGCAGTTGATCGGCCTGAAGCTGGTCGCCGTCGGCGTGGATCGCTGGCTGCTGTGGGCCGCCTTCATCGGGCTCGGGCTCGTGATGTCACTCGTTGCGAGCGCGATCAGCTATGAATTGATCGAGGTCAGGCTGAGGCGATTGCTGGACGGTGCGATCCGCAGCATGTTCTTTCGACCGCAGGTCGAGCAATCGGTTTGAGAGGCCGCCTGTCGCGGTCAGCTCACGGTGCGGCCAGCGAGCCGGTGATAGGACCCGAGTAGCTGCTCGGCGATGCGATCCCAGTTCAAGAGTCCGGCTGCGGTCTGCCGCGCGCCTTCGGTCAATGTCGCGGTTAGAGGCTTGGAGGTCAGCACGCGTTCGAGGGCGTCGGCCAATGCCGTGGCGTCGCCGGGCGGAACCAGCAGTCCGTTGACGCCATCCGTCACGACGTCGGGAATGCCGCCGGTCGCACTGGCGACGACGGGCCGGGAATTGCCATAGGCGGAAGCAAGCACGCCGCTCTGCGTTGCGTCCTTATAGGGCAGGGCAACAACTGTGGCGGACCGAAACAGTCGTCCGGTATCTGCGGGCGAGATATAGGCGTTGATGGTCTTGACCGTCGGCATCGCCTCCATTCGCGCGCCGAGCCGTGTCATCTCGGGGCCGCGGCCGGCGACGATCGCTTCATGGGCGACACCGCGCTTGGCCAACATGTCGATCGCATCGATGAAGACGTCGAGGCCCTTGTAAGCCCACATCCGCCCAAAAAACAGGATGCGTGCAGCTTCAGGCGCAGTGACCGCACCTCCGGCCGGCGGCACCATGAGCACGCCGTGCATGCTGGAGACCGTTTCGCCTTTGAAGTCGGGCGAGGCGCGGCGAAAATCGGCAATACAGCTCTCGCCATGCGTGGTGACGACCGATGCGGCTGCGCGCATGCGCCCGCGCCAGGCATCTTCACGTGGCGAGGTGCCGGAGCCGCCTTCCGAATGCGGAATCGCATCGTGAACCGTCAGCACCAGCGGAATGCCAAGCGGACGGAGAAACTGGATCAGCTTGGACGTGTAGATCTCCGGAACTTCGTGACAATGAATCACGTCGGGACGAAACGAAATTATGTCCAGGAACGAGGCCGGGATGCCGATCGCGCCGCCGCGGCGCAGGCTCAAGTCACGAATTCTCGTCTCAAACGGAGCCGTCACGGCGATATCGGCCAGTTCCCATTGCTGATTGGCGTCTTTGCGATTGAGCACCAGCCGGACGTCGCAATGGCGGGCCAATCCCGACGCGAGACGGTAGGAATATTCCGCAAAATGTGGTGCGTAGATCGCCACACGCAAACGTGGACTCTGATGGGCAACTGTGCCGTGCACGGTGATCTCCTGGTTCCCTGACCTTCCTAGATCAGATGATCCTCAACGCCTGATGATGCCGCAAGATTGGGAGGTCAGTGTTCAATTATCGGCAAAGCGCATGCTGACCCTCGTCTTGGTCCATCCGTGCGAGACGTACCGATACATCTCACGTCGCGCGGAGGGGAACATCGCGATGACAAGCAGCGATACCGCGTAGGATAGGCCAAAGCAGGCCAGCAGAGTTGGCAGGTCGCCAGAGAGCCGAGCCATCATCGCGTCGCGCAGCAGGTGAACGCTGATGATCGATGCGATCGCGCCCGCAAGGTGTGGCGCGATTGATTGCATGACGTCGCG
The DNA here is from genome assembly GCF_004114425.1 of Bradyrhizobium vignae. GTDB lineage: Bacteria > Pseudomonadota > Alphaproteobacteria > Rhizobiales > Xanthobacteraceae > Bradyrhizobium > Bradyrhizobium vignae. Next base: position 33,245 of record NZ_RDQF01000033.1, read on the forward strand.
ATGGCCGACGGGACCTCTGCGTCCGACGAACCACCACAGAATGGGTGTTCGCAGGCATTCGCTGACCGAATATGCCGCCGCCACGCCCGCCGGCCCGTAGTGCAAGCCGCAGACGAATGCGATCACGGAGGTGATTGCGACGAAGAGCCCCCACTTCATGTATTCACGCGATCGTCCCTGGCTGAGGAAGAGCCAGTTCGCCGGGCTATTGGTCGCTTGCAGGAGTGCGGCGACGCTCAACCCTACAAAGACCGGAGTCACTTCCTTCCAGCGATCTCCGAGCAAGGTCTCAACCAGAGGGCCGGCGGTCGCAATCATGAAGGCGACCCCCGGCAAGACCACCGTATAGGCTGGCAACACGGCACGGCGATACGACTGACGGTAGCGCTCGGTTTCGTTGAGCAGGCTGGACAGGGTCGGAAGCATGATCCGGACCATCGGATTGGTGATTTGCTGAAGCGGAAAGAGCAGCAGCCTGTAGGCCCGATTATAGACACCAAGGGATGCCGCGCCCCACACCTGCCCGATCAGGACGCTGTCGATGTTGCGGGAGAAGAACTCAGCGAGGTTGTAGCCGGTTACGCCGAGGCCAAAGCTCAGCATCCCCCGCGATTGCCCGATGGACCCTGGCCGCGACGGCAACCATCCCGAGCTCAGCCAGGCGCCGCTTGCGAGTACCACCCCGGACGTCAGGCTGCCGGCGAGGATCGCCCAGTAGCTGTGGTAGATCAGGGCCATGGCGATCGATGCCGCAAGTCCGGACAAAGCCGCCATGGACTCGATCGCGGCGAGCGTCCAGAACCTCATTTGTCTGGTGAGGAGCGACAGGTGTTGAACGTCTGCACCGCTGAGCAGGAGGGTGAGACTCATGCTTGCAGTGAGCGCCGCCAGCTTGGGCTCGCCATAGAACTTTCCGACCAGGGGGGAGAGCACAACAAGCGTCAGCGCCAGTGCCGCTCCGATGGATAAATTGACCCAAAACAGCGAACTCAGGTCGCGTTGGCTGAGCGAGTCCTTCTGAACGGTGGCATGTCCAAGCCCGAGGTCCTGGAACAAGACTGCGAAAGCGAGCACCGGAGATGCCATGGCGAAAATGCCGAAATCAGCGGGAGTAAGCAGCCGCGAGAGGATGATCACCGAACCGGCCTGCGTTCCCACGCGCACGATTTGGGTGGCAATGGCGGCCATCGCGCCCGCGCGAACTCGTCTCGCGTGGGTCTCCTCCGAGTAGCGTGGATTTAGCTCGATCAATTCGATTGCCTCTGCAAATCGCTCGCGGCGAGTGAGGTCAAAGCATGAATGCCGTCAGCGGGCATTCGCGGACTCCACAACGGCGGTATCGAGCGAGGCTGTGGTCAAGACCTGCCGCGAACGCGGTCGACCATACCGATTGATCCAGTCGCGTGCCGGCCTTTCAACATAAGCATACGTGACATCGGCCGTGATCATGAGCAGGAGGCAGCATGCGAGCACGAACAGCGGAAAATCCTTTGGGCCCAATGAGAAGTGCCGCCAGATTGGAAGGAAAACGAGAATGATCAGAAGCTCATGCAGCATGTAGACCGAGTAGGATGTGTTGCCGAGACGGCCCAACCATGCAGCACCGGGAACCCGATCAAGCGCGCTCTCACCGACCGCCGTCAGCAGGATCGCCAGCGAGAACAGGATGATCGCAAGATCGGGCTTGGCGAAGATGTTGAGGATCAGGACCGCCATCGCGAAAACTGCAACGCCGAGGAAAATGACGACTCTCTTGCGGTAGCTCCCTGATAGGCGGAAAAGAATGGCGAGAAGAATGCCGTTCAGGAAGCTAGGCAGCGCCCTCAGCATTCCATAGTCGAAGTTCGCGCCATACATCTGCGATCGTTCATGCCAAATCGGTAAATGGCCATGGGCAAGGATGCCGTACGATGCGGCGACGATCAGCGCGAGAAGCACGGGCGATACGCTCCTTGCGAGATACATCAGGAGCGGGAACAAAAGATAGCAGAACAGTTCCGCGCTGATCGACCATGCGGGCGTGTTGAAGCTTAGGTGATCGGTGACGCCCCAGGCCTGAACCAGGAACAGGTTGTAGATGAAGTCCGATACGCTCGTATGTGAGGCGGAATCGTGAATGCCGATGAACGCGACGCCCCCGAAAGCCAGCAGTGTCAGAAGATGCAGCGGATAGATCCGGGCGATCCGGCGAAGCATGAAGCGGAGATAGGAATGGCCCTCGCCGGAGTTGGCCGGATAAGAGTACGAAATGACGAAGCCTGAGAGGATAAAGAACATGTCGACGAACAGGCCGAATGATCCATTCCAGGCCGGAGAAATGCCGGGGTCAATGTTTTTCAGGTGAAAGACAAAGACTCCAAGCGCGGCAACGAACCTGTAGAAGTCGAGGACGACAAAGCGTCGCGGTTCATTGCCATCCATGTCGCCACATCGCGCTGTTCAAGACCGAGCGCAACGGTAAATGCAAATTGTGACGCAAGTTCGGACCATGCTGCATCGCGACGCAACGGAGCATTGCGCCGATCAGAGAGTCGAACAGGCTGTGCCTGCTCAAACGCGAGGCAAGGGCCTAAAGCTTGATCGAAGGGTCGGATCGCAAGCGGCGATCCAACCCTTCTTCGTCAAAGAGAAGCCGAAGATTAGCCGTCCGCCAGTTCAAACGAAGGCAAAGTCATGGCTGGTAAGATTGGTGACGTAATTGTTCTTGATCAGGATCGAGTCGTTTGCCGACAACTGGATCGCCACGTCCGTCCCCCATTGCGACATTTGGAGGTGGCCGTAATCGGACACCAATAGCTTAGAAATCGCAATCGTATCGTGATTTGCCGTGTCGCCTGCCTTGAAGTTCAGGATCTGATCATGGCCATGATCGTAGAGGATAGTGGTTGAATTTGGCGCCGACGAAAACAGATCGTCACCATTTCCGCCCTGGATGCTGATTCCGGCGGCGACCGCCGTCACGTTGTGGGTGCCATCCGGCTTCACGTCGTCGAAGGACTGCAGAGCACCAGCCGAGTTGTACTTCTCGTGCTGCGTCGTGCCGGCCTGCCCGTTGAAGTTGAAGAGAAAGATGTCCTTGCTGGCGTCGGCATGTTGAGCGATCTCCTGGGTCTTGGTCCCGCTGCTGTCATAGATGTCGGTCAGCGTGCTGCCGTCATTGTTGAGCACCTGGGTGTAATCCAGCGTGCCGTCCGCGTGAGTCCGGGTGATTGCTACTACATGCCCGGCAGCATCCAGATGCTGGTGCTGGGTGGTGTAGCTTTGACCGGTGATGTTGTAGCTCCAATTGTCCGAGGTTCCGTCGGGGTTAGTGATGTAAGCGGCGCTTTTCACGCCGCCGGTATAGATCGTCGTCGCGCTATAACCGTCGGATCTTGTCGTCACCTCGCTCGTCAGCGTTCCGCTCGCGTCGTACCAATCGGAGGTCTTCGTACCGCCGGACGTCTGCACCAGCGTGAAGGCCAGGCTGTTGTCGGCGTGGGTCCGGACGATGTTGGTGAGAAAGCCCGTCGAATCGTAGGTGTCGTGCTCGGTGGTATAGTTCTGACCGACGACATCATACAGGAAGACATCCTTCGACCCGTCGGCATGATGATCGGTCTCGTCCGTCTTGTTGCCCCTGGCATCGTAGTTGCTGACAGAGCTGCTGCCATCGGCATTGATGTGCTGGACGTAATCAAGCGTGCCGTCAGAATGCGTTCGGGTGACGTCGGTGATGTGGCCTGCTGCGTCGAGGTGTTGATGCTCGGTCGTATAACTCTGGCCCGCGATGTTGTAGCTGTAGTTATCGTGGCTCTGGTCGGCATTGATGATGTAGGCGGCCGTCTTTACGCCATTGGCGTAGACGGTCGTCGAACTCGAGCCGTCGGCGTTTTGCACGACCTCGCTGGTGAGGGTGCCCGTCCCATCATACCAGTCGGATGTCTTGGCGCCGCCACTGGTCTGCTTCAGCGTGAAAGCCAGGGTGCCGTCGGCGTGGCTGCGCTCGAGCAAGGTCAGAAAACCCGTTGCATCATAATGATCGTGCTCGATCGTGTAGTTCTGCCCAGTGATGTTGTAGAGCCAAAGGTCTTTGCTGCCGTCGGCGTGTGCATCCGTCTCGCTAATCTTCGTTCCCGTGCTGTCGTAGTTGACGACGACGCTGCTGCCATCGTTGTTGATCACCTGGGTATAGTCGAGCGTTCCGTCGGCATGCTTCCGGGTGACGGCGGTCACCTTGCCCGTAGGATCGACGTGCTGGATCAGCGTCGTGAAACTCTGACCCGTTATGCCGTAGCTGTAATTGTCCTGGCTGCCGTCCGCGTTGCGGACGTAGGCCGCAGTTTCGGCCCCGTTGCTGAAGAGTGCGGTCGAATAATAGCCGTCGGCCTTCTGGACCACTTCACTCGTGAGATGTCCGGTGGCGTCGTACCAGTCGGTTGTCCTGGTCCCGTCGGTGCTCTGGACCAGGCTGAACGCCAGGCTGCCGTCGGCGTGGCTGCGCTGCAACGAGGTAAGAAAGCCGGTGCGGTCGTAGACGGCGTGTTCGGAGGTATAGCTCTGCCCGACGATGTTGGAGGTCCAGACATCGATGCTGTGATCGGCGTGATAATCGGTCTCGACCTGCTTGACGCCGGCGGCGCTGTAAAGCGTGATCGCGCTGCTGCCGTCGCTGTTAAACAGCTGCGTCGATTCCAGCGTACCGTCCGCATGGGTCCGGGTCACACTCGTGACATGCCCCGCCGCATCCAAGTGCTGAACCTCGGTCGTGTAGCTCTGGCCGGTGATGTTATAGGCGTAGTTGTCCTGGGTGCCATCGGCATTCAGGATGTAGGCCCTCGTCTTCACCCCATCGGTGTAGAGCGTCGTGGAGTAGGCCCCGCTGGCCTTCTGCACCACTTCGCTGACGAGAACGCCCCCGATTGTATAGGTATCGGTGGTTCTCGTGCCATCGGTTGCAAGATGGATCAGCGCCGTCTTGATTCCATTGGTATAGCCGAAGGAATCCTCCGAGCCGTCGGAATAGTCTATGGTGGTCGTGAAGGGGCGGCCGCTGTCATCCAGACCGGTATTGGAATTCGCGGTAAGCGTTCCGGTGGAATCGTAAGTGAGAGTGTTGCTCCAGGTCGCGGCCGTGTTCGTCACCGAGAAGGAATATCCACCCTGGATCTTGGACAGCGCGCTGCCGTAATGGGCGATGATGTAGTCCATCGTCGCCTTCGAGGCGACCGGAAGGACGTGCGAGTCGGTCAGCGTGATGCTCTGCAGCGCCGTCGACTTGCTGAGGTCGGACAGTTGCGGCGCGATCTCGGCGGCCGTGCCGCTGACGCTGGTCCGGGTGTCCGGGGGAGTCGGGGTGGTCGCAGGCGCGTCGATCTCGATGACCAGCGGATGATCGCTGACCGGAACGGTGATCGTGCTGACGTCGGTATAGCTGGCGATCGCCGTAGTTCCCGTCAGCGTGTCGTACACCTTGACCGTGTGATGGACGGCCCCGAGGTTCACCGTGACGGTCTGGGTCGGATTGGATATCTCGGTATCGGTCGCATCGTTCCAGAGCTTCGGCTCGGCCCAGACGACGAGCTCGTAGGCGCCGTTGCTCTTGCCGAGCACCATGCTGTTGCCCGAGGCCGGCATGTTGCTGAGGGTGTAGTTCAATGGATCAGTCGGCTGCAGTCCGCCCTTGCCGTCGTCGGCCAGAATGGTCGTCAGGTTATGAATCGCGGTCGCGGCGAGCTTTGGCGTGCCGTCGGAGTTGAACAGCCCGAAGTTCGCTTCCGGATCGGTATTGGCGGCGGAGGAATCGCGGTCGAACATCTCGTAGAGATAGGTCGCGCTCACGCCGGCCTTGTAGGCATCGACCAGCGTGTTCAGGATCGACTTTGCCTGCACCGTCTCGTCGACGCCGAGATACTGCGTGTTGGCTTGCGTGGTGTAACCGGTTTCCGTGATGACGACAGGCTTCCCCGGCGCCGCGGTCGAGACGGCGCTCAGCGTTGCCGCAATGGAGCTGCTCGGAGTCAGGCTGGTGCTGACATAGGCGTGCGCGTTGGCGTAGTCGACCGAGCCCGACATGTTGCCGAGCTGGCTGTAGCCTTGCGGATCGTTGTAGGCCAGCGACAGATTATAGACGGGGGTGTTGGCGAGCGCGGCGTTGGAATTGACGGCCTGATAGAGCGCGCTCTGGAACTGAGCCGCGGCACTGAGGCTCGAGCTGCCATTGTAGCTGAAGGGCTGGTGATTGGCCTCGTTGAGACCTTCGATGGCGCTGATGCTTCCCGGATGGCTCGCCGCGAACTTCTCGAGCGAGACGATGTAGTTCTGCAGCCCGGTTGCGCCTGTCTGAGGCAGGGCGGACGATACCAGGAAGTCGAACTTGTAACCGGCAGCGGCCAAGCCATCAACCATAGGTTGTGAAGCCGGGCTGGTTCCCATCGCGTCGCGGAGATGGGTGACGCCAAGGTACTTCAGGTTATCGACCATCAGTGCGAGATTGTTGTAGTCGGTCCACCCGAAGCCGGCGTGCGTGTTGACGCCGATGGAGTTGACGAAGCCGCTGGCGGACAGGATGGTTTGATCGGACATTGCACACTCTAGTTTCATCGCGAGCGAAATTGCTCGCAGGGATTTGCGTTCAAGCTTCTCTATCGAGTGTGAATTTCAGATAAAAATGAAAGCTACAAATCGCGAGCGAAGGAAGTTCCTTGTGCAGGAACTGATTTGCTCATGTCGTAGCAGAATATTGATGCGATGCCGGTGCAGGATGGCGTGAGGAAGGCACTTTCAAGATTTTCGCGTTTTGCACTGCTGAATGTGTATGCGCAAGCCGTACGAACACGACGAGCTTGCAATGGAACACGCGGCACTCTTGCAGTGCTCGATGCCGGCTAAGGGCGCTCTGCCGTGTCCGCAATCCGACGGGCATCTTCACCTGCAGTCCATAGTTTCTGCACAGGACGTTTGCAAATGCCGTTTCTACGGGCGGTTAAAATATAGGGTTTGCACGCAGCGGTTGTGGTGCCGTTCATGAGGTGCACGCACGCACAGCGGGAATCGGGACGCGAGGCTGGTTCCGTGCCGCAACCACGGGTGCGGCGAATCAGCTGCGGCGGCTGAGCATGAGAAAGTCGCCGCGCCATGCGATGATCGCAGTCGCGAGCGCGGCGATCACGATCTTGCCGCCGAGCCATGCCGCAGGCTCCGTCGGCATCGAACCGAGCGAGCCGATCAGGATTGCGGCCACCAGCGCCTGCGCGACCAATGACCCGCGCGGAAATGCCTCAAACCGCAGCGTAGGACCCAGCGCGACCAGAATCGTTGCGAGGGTGGCGAGCGAAGCGCAGTTCACCGCCCCCCGCGGCGACAGGCCGGCCGACGCCGCGACCAGGGAGAGGGCCACGACGATGGCGAGCTGGCCGGCCGCGACCAGCACCAGCCTGGTCGCCAGCTTCTCGAGGTGGGGGACAACCGCGATCGTCGCCTGCAAATGGGTATGCAGGAAATAGAAGGCCGCGATCGCCGGCGCCGTCTCCAGGAATCCACCCAGGCTCTCGTGCGGCACCAGGATCCGCGCAGCATCAGGAATGAAGCCGACCAGCCCGCCGAGCAGCACGAGGGTCGTGCAGATCATGAACTCGAACATCCGGCGCGCCGATTGCACTGATTTTGCGCCGGTCCCGTGCTCGAAATCGTTGACGACTTCGGGATAGCTCACGGTGTGGATCGCCGCATTGAGAACCCAGAACGGGCGCTGCAGCAGGTCGAGCGCAATCGAGAAGCCGGCGCCAGCCCCCGTCGCACCCAGCCGGCCAATGACGATGATCCGGAGCAGCACCGGCACCGACAGATGGATGACGGATGCGGCTGCGGCGAGCATGCCGTAACGGGAGAAATCCCCCCAGTCGGCGAGCATCGTCTGCAGCGAAACGCGTTCCAGGGGGGTGCGATAGGCCGCCAGCGCCGCGACAAGGCCCAGTGCGTGGCCGGCGCTAACGCCGAGCAGCGCCGCTTCGGCCGTTCCTGAAATCGCTGCTCCCGCGGCGGCCCCGGCCAGAAGAGCGGTAGCCCGGAACGCAAGAAGAAAGGACGCGATGCCCAGCCGATCGGAGAGGCGGACCGACAGGAAATAGAGATCCGTCAGGCCCTGAAGCACGGATATGCCGAGGCCAAGCGCGATGATCCCTGTCGGGAGCGCGCTGGCCAAGGATGCACAGCTCCCGATCACGACGAGCGCGCCCGCACTCGACAGGCCTGCGGCAAAGAGCGACCATCTCAGCCGCGCCGCCTCCTTCTCCCTCGCTGCCGCCAGAAAGCGCAGTCCGGCAAGCTGGAGCCACTCGAACATGAGGACGCAGAGCAACTGGCTAGAGGCCAGGGTGAAGGAGAAACTGGTGTAGGCGGCGGCGGGCAGCAGATGGCTGAGCGCGAAGATCAGGATGATCGCCGCGGCACTCTGGTAGACGTAGCCCGCCATCGCGAAGAGGCGTGTCATCTCGGAATGAGGCGCTCCTTGCCGACGGTCGATCCCTGTGGCGCTTCAGTCATTGCTGCGCGCATGCGCGACATCCGTTGCTCGCGCAATTGCTCATACAGGTTCTTGTATGAAGACAGCACGTCGGCAAATATCCATTTGTTGGTATCGGCGATCAGGCGTCGGCTGATCTCGTCGATCTTGTGCGGATCCGACGCGACTGCGAGCATGCTCCTGGCCAGGGATTTGGGATCTGCGTCGGTCAGCCAGCCCGTCACGCCGTGCTTGATGACCTCGGGCATGCCGCCAAAGCGCGTTCCGAGCAGCGGCCTGCCGGCCGCCTTGGCATCTGCAACGACGAGTGGACCGGGGTCGTGCCAGATCGACGGGGCTATCACCACGTCGACCTGCCTGTAGAAATCGTCCGGCGAGACAAAGCCCATGAACTCGATGCGCGCGTCCGGAGCGAGCGCCCTGAGGCGTCGTTGCTCCTCGTCGCTGACCCGGCCGGCGATCAGCATCCGGATGCGATCACGGGGCAGCATAGCAAGGGCCCGCATCAGGTTGTCGATGCCCTTCTCCTCGGTGAGGCGGCCAATGAACCCGAACGTCACTTCCGTGGTGCAGATCGGACGAGGGTAGGGCGCGCGCGGCGGCTCGGTCGAGGCGTTGCGGATCACGGTGCGGATCGGCGTCTCCGAGAACATGCCCATATCGGTATGAATCGACAGCACACGCTCGCTCACGCCGACCACGGCGCTCAGCCAATGTGTGGCCCGCTTGCGATGAAAGCTCAGAATTCCGCAGCTCGTGCAGGTGTGCTCGCAAGACCGTCCCTTGTCGAAGCGGGAGCAGCGTGGACAGGTCAGATAGTAGTCGTGAAGCGTATGCAGCACCGGCACGCCGAGCTGGGCGGCAACGCGCCAGATCGCGGTGGTGAGACCCGACAAATTGTTGGAGTGCAGCACGTCCGGCTTGAAGGCCCGGACTCGCTCCGCGATCAGGGGCGCCTGCATCTGCCAGTCGTCGATCGCGTGCCAGACGCCGCGTAAAGCGGCGTTCTTCTGCTCCATGAAGGGCAGATAGATGTTCCGCACCGGCGCGGAATAGACGTTGATGCCGTTGCAGCTTTCGCGCTCCTGCCCAGGGGACGATGCGGTCCGTATCACCTCCACCTCGTCTCCGCGCTGCACCAGGCCTTCGGCGAAACGTCGCGCGAAGATCTCTGCACCGCCAACGATCTTTGGTGCCTGAGGCGTCGGATAAAGCGTGGACGTCAAAAGAACTTTCATCACGTAACCTCATGTCTTCAAAAATCGCGCCTACCGCGCCGGCCTTATCTCCAGGGCGGGAGCGGCACCGTTCTTGGCTGCAATCAGAACCGGTGTGCTCGAAACCGGAATCCAGGCCCCGGATGCAGGTGTTGCGGCCGCATCGCACGGCAGTGCATAGGTAGTGCCCTGCTGATCGCCTTTGAGCCGGATTTCGTAACGTCGATCCGGAGCCTCGGACCAGACCGCGACTCTGCCGCCGGACGTCGTGGATGCATTGATCGAAACGATGCCGCTGGCGAGCTCGCGTCGCTCGGCACTCAGGCTGGAGCGAATGAAGGCCCAGGCGCCCTGGGCTGCACAGGCGACGGGCTTTGGCGAATTGTCGAAGCGATAAAGGCCAAAGTTATGCTCCAGCTCCGATGGATTCTTGCCGCTGTCCTTGAGCTCGTAAATCCAGATCCCCTTGAGCCAGCGCGTCGCGGTCGACGCCCACAGGATGAGCTGCGCCGTATTGTCGGCCTGGGCCTGTTCGCTGACGCCGCATTTGTTGGTGGGCGTGGTCCAGCCCGTCTCGGTGACATAGATCGGGAAGTCGGCATTTCCGCTCGCCTGGCCGACGAGCCGGTGAAACGCCGTGAGCCGCTCGATGATTTCGGCCGAGCTGCGTTTGCTCGGGCCCATGCAGAAATTGTAGAGATGGATCGACGCGCCGTCGGCATATTGCAGAATGCCGGTCCGCAGCATCTTCTCCGTCCATGTCCAGCCCGGATCGTCGCCGAGCGCGCCAACCAGGAAAGGCGCGTTCGGCGCCACCCGCTTGACCGCCGGTCGTGTGGCCTCGGCAAGCGCCAGATAGTTCTCCGGCGAGAAGGCGGCATCCTTCTTCGCCGCCAGGTTCCACTCGTTCCAGAGCTCGAACAGGGGATGCTGCGCCACGACCGATTGCGCCGCCGCGGCAGCATAGTCCGCGAACCGCTGCCGCGCCTCATCGGTCGTTGGCGGCGAGGAATTCGGAACGAGATGATGGCCGAAGGCGAGGATCAGGAGGGGACGCGCGACCCCGGATTTGACTTGCGCTTCGAGCCTGCCGAGCCTGGGCGTGAAGCCCATCCGGCGTCCGCCGACCTCGAAATCGGACCAGGGAAAATCGTCGCGGAAGGCGTTGAAGCCGAGTTGCTTGATCTGGGCGATGTTCTCTGCGGGCACGTATCCGCGCTCGCTCACCGGCCCGCCCAGCCCCTGATGGGTGCCGACGCCGAGCAGGAATCGCGTGTCGAGCGGTTGAGCCTGCTGAGCGCAGGCAGGGACCGACAGAACAATGGACGAGATGAGGCCCGCGAGGCGGAGGACACTGTCGCGGACCAAGGTGCGTGGGCGTGTCATGGTCTAGATCACGCGCGACGCACTGGCGGTGACATCAAGCCCGGCCCAGGGCATTGCCATCGCGATCTCCTGCATCTGCAGGGGCGACCGTGCATTTTGCTCATCAGAAATTCTTTGAGAGATCCGACTGCAGTCCCGCTTTCGCTTCGACCGGTGTCTGGTCGTCCTGAAGGAGCTCGACATAGACCTGCTGCAATTCTCCATGCGTCTTCTGGACGTCATACAGCTGCTTGAAGCGGTCGTAGCCGCGCTGTCCCAGTACCTTGAGATCGAGATCGAGCGCTCGCCGGAACCCGTCGACGAGCGGCTGAACGGCGACGGGCTCGCAGAGCACGCCGGTGACGCCATCGACGACGATCTCGGGCAATGCGCCGCTACGGAACGCCAGGATGGGCTTGGCTGCGCGCATCGCTTCCAGGGCAACGAGACCGAAGGCTTCCCATCGTGATGGAATCACGACGAGGTCGGCGGCCTCGAGCTGGGTCTCGATGGTCGGGCGGTCCAGCCAGCCCAGCAGGCTCACGTTGGAGGGGACCGTCGGGCCTTCATACTTGTTGACGACGGAGGCACCGACCATGCGGATGTCGAGCACATCCTCGAGCGAGCGCGCCGCTTCGATCAGGAGATCAAAGCCCTTCTGCCGGTCCAGGCGTCCAATGAACAGCACCTTGACTTTCTTGGATGTTGTCCAGTCCGCCGCGACGGGCTGCGGCGTGCGGCTCTTCGAGATGCCATTGTGGACGATGGTGAGGCGCTCGGCGGGAATTCCCGCGCGGACCGCCTCATTATACTCGTCACCGGAGATGCAGATGATCCGGTCCGACGTGCGCGCGAGAAGATTTTCTGCTGCCTTCGTGATGAGATGGCTGAGACGACCGGTCTCGCGCGAAAATGCCCAGCCGTGTGGGCAATAGACCACACGCGGGCCGTTCGAGCGGGCCGCCAGCACGGGCCGGAGCACGAGGCCTGCAAAGGAGGAATGCAAATGCACCACGTCCGGCCGGAAGGCGTCGAGGGCTTGCATGCTTGCGCGCAACATCTGGAACAGCCCGGAGACGCTGCGGCCGGTCCGCTCGAACGTCGTAATCTGGCTGTCATCGATCGCGCCGAGATCGCGACGATGATCCGAGGGCACGACATAGTGCACGTTGTCGGCGCCGAAGCTCGCCTGTTGCTGCGGATGCAACTCGTTCAGATAGCTGGCAATCCCGCCGCGGATCGTCTCGGCGACGTGCAGCACTTTCATCGTCTGCCTTGCGTAGGGCCGCGTTGGAGAGCCGGACATCGTGTATCCCTGTTCTGAGTTCGCTACTGCGAAACACAGTTCCTCGAATACGTAGCGATATTGGGGCAGCGATGTGGTCATGTTGCGCCAAGCTCTTCGTGCGTGCGATCACCCGCAAGAACGAGAAATTTTCATGGAACTATGCAAGAAGCCGCGAGTTGCAAATCGTTTGTGCAAAAACCGTTGCGCGCGAGAGGCGAGCTGCGTCGAATTTCAAGCAGCGCTGGCGACGTTCGCCGGCGCTGCGAGGTGATCGAGCAGAGCCTTCGCCGATTTTTTCCACGAATAGAATGTCACGCGATCCTGTTGCCGCATGCGTTCCTGGTCCGAGATCGCGCCCGCTGCCAATCTTTCGAGCATGAGCTGCTTCAATGCTTCGGCATCGGTGGCGCGAAAATACGCGGCCGCGTCACCGCACGTCTCCACGACGGCATCAGCCGTCGAAGCGATGACCGGACAACCGAAGATCATGGCTTCGAGCGGCGGCACGCCGAATCCCTCATAGAGCGAGGGAAACACGAATGCCGATGCATGCGCATAGAGAGCTGCAATCTCGCTGTCGGTCAGACGGCCAGCAAGCAGCAGGCCTGCAGCCCCTACGCCCGAATTGTCTTGAAAGACTTTACTGTTATCGCCGCCGACGATGACCAGGGGAACGTCAGGCCGATCGAGCAGCTGGATGGCGCGGATCGCGACGGAAAGATTCTTGTTCTTGGTCCTCGAGCCCACATAAAGGAAGAATTTCTGCGGCTGAAGGCCGAGCCGGGCAATGATGCCGGGATCTAGTTTCGTCTTGGCGAAGTGCTCTGCGCTGTTAGGAAAGACCGGGATCTCTGTTGCCGATAGATTCAACACCTCGGCGAGCTCTCCGCGCGAAAAAGCCGATACGGTTGCAATGCTTGCGCGCCGGGCGAGCAGCCGGCCCATGGTTCGGTGAACTGCCAGATAGCGCCAGTTGAAGAAGTCGGGCCGGCGAAAGACCTGGGCGTCGTGGATCACGACGAGGTGGTCGCGATGGAAGACGGGACCGGAATTGGCCAGACTGATCAGGCGGCCTCCGGCGGCGGCGCGCGCGAGATCGATTTGATCCCACGCATGTCCATGCAACCGGCCGACTGGGCGGATCTTGATCCGCTCGAGATCAAGGCTCTCGCTTGCATCCGCAGGCGTCAGCAACTGCCAGTCCGCATTGCGCAGCGAGGCTGGAGTCTGCTCAGACGCCAGCAGCACGTCGATGGCCTTGACCACTTCAGCGGCATAGCGCTGAACGCCCGTGAGCTTTTGCGACAGAAAGCGGCCGTTGATGAAGAATTTCAATTGGCTACCACGATGGTTCATGGAGTCCCGGCCGGGGTCCCGGGGAGCTCGCGGTGGAGGAACCGCAAGTGAGCAATCGTTAGGTACAGAAATATGACGCAGCTCGGCATGGCTCCGAGGCGCCGCCTGCATGGCCGGCGCTGCCTTGCTGCGTCTGAGTCCGCGGTGTAGAGGTCGGCAATGACCGACGACACCCACTCCCTTCGCAGCGGCTCCCTCACCGCAACCATCAAGGCGCACGGCGCCGAGCTGTGCTCGCTGAAGGACGGCGGCATCGAATTCCTTTGGCAGGCGGGGCCGGAATGGCCGCGTCACGCGCCGCTGCTGTTTCCCATCGTCGGGCGTCTTGCCAATGACGAATTGCTGCACCAGGGCAAATCGTATCGGATGACCCAGCACGGCTTTGCCCGCGACAGCCGCTTTGTGTGGGCAGAGCGCGGCGAGAGCCGCTGCACCCTCGTGCTCCATGACAATGAGGCGACGCGCGCGCTCTATCCGTTCCCGTTCCGGCTCATGGCCGCCTATGCGATCGATGATTCCGGTCTCGAGCTGACGCTCACGATCGCCAACACCGGCAAGGAGACATTGCCGGCTTCGATCGGCGGCCATCCCGCCTTCAACTGGCCGCTGCAGTCCGACGCGGCAAAGCAGGACTATGCGCTGACCTTCGCGCGCGCAGAGTCGTCTCCCGTCCGCCGTCTCGATGGTGGACTGCTGCGCCCGGCAGTGCAGCCGAGCCCGGTCAAAGGTGCCGCGCTGCCCTTGTCCGAATCCCTGTTCACCGACGATGCCATCATCTTCGACCGGATCGAGAGCACTTCGGTCCGCTATGCCGCGGGGCAGGGGGCATCGATGGGGCCCTGGCTGAAAATGTCCTGGCGCGGCTTTCGCGAACTCGGCGTCTGGTCGAAACCGTCAGGTGCGCCGTTCCTCTGCATCGAGCCCTGGCGCGGCTATGCCAGTCCCGCCGGCTTCGACGGCGAGTTCACCGACAAGCCGGGCCTGATGCACATCGCGCCGGGCGCTGAAGAAGAGTTGTCCTACCGGATCGAGGTCGGATCGTCCTGACGCCGAACAGATTCCGCACGCATGTTTGCGGCGCGCGTGCTTCGATGATGCTCAGACCTCCATACGCGTGAGATCCTCGCCGAGCACGACCGGCCCCGCATAGTCCTGCCTGACATCCTCGAGCAGCGCGTTCAACATGGCATCATCGCTGCGCGGCCGGTGATGGGTCAGCGCGAGCTTCTTGACGCCGGCCTTGGCCGCGATCTAGATGCGAAGCGTGCGGCCGAGCAAGCCGCGGCGGGCTGCCGGAGGCGTGGATCGCATCCTCGGGCTCGAGGTCGCCGGCGACCACTACGTCACCAGGCCTATCAACTTGCGCGATCTGCTCGCGCGCGCAGAGCTCGCGCTCAGTGAGCAGTTGTAGGACATCATCGTCAGCGAGACGCGACGCGCTTCCATCGTGCTTCGATGCGTGCCTTGATCTGGCTGATGCGGGCCTCGTGTGCGGCCCAATAGGCGCGGCTGGCGGCCGCGGTGCCTTGACGGTAGCGGGCATAGACCGCTTTGGGCTGCACCGCGATCTTCGGGCGGCTCGCCGGTTTTGCCGGAGCAGGAGCAGCGACCGGGGGCGGCGGATCCGGAGCAGCCGCAGCTTCGGTCCCCGCCTGCATCGCGTTCATGGCAACGAGACGGTTGCGGGCCCGGTTGCAATAGACCTGCGACCGCGCGGTCATCTCCTCTTCGCCATGACCTGCCCGGTATTTCATCAGGGCGCGGCAGAGGTCGCCGCCCGCCAGCTGCCAAGCCCGGCTGAGATAAAGCACCCCGTAATGGATGTTGATATCAGGCTCCGCCAATTCCGCATTGCTCCCGCGGAAGCCCAGCATCGCCGCCGTCTCGGGGCGCACCTGCATCAGGCCGATTTCGCCCGCCCTGCCGATGATCGCCGGGTTATAGCCGCTTTCGACGAAGACGACCGCTTCGGCGATATCGGCCGGTAAATTGGTGCTTTTAGTTTCTCTCTCGATGATCTTCCGGATCATGGCCCGCGATGACGGCGTTTCGCCGGCGCCGAGCTCCGTGTTGGCGTTCGCGATCGTCGAGGTCGTGTGCGGCCCGTCGATATCGCCGTCGCCGGCATGTGCACCGATCGGGGCCGACAAGAGCAGGACGACCGCGAGGTGTCTCCACATCGCGCCGAGTATGAAGCGTGCCCGATCCCACAGCATGGGTTTGTCATAGCGCTCCGGAGTTAACAAACCGGCCTCTGGCGCGAGGTCACTGGCGCGCGCGGGCGCTCTGCTCAGTGGACCTTGCTTGCGAAGGCTCCGCCAGCTGGTCATCGACCGCATAGAGCGTGCAGACGGGCGACCATTTCATGCAGGCCGCCAGCGAGTCGCGCCCGGCGTCGTCGGCTGAGGCGCGACCCGCGCGCCAGCCGTAACCGCCGTTCGGCGACACGGCAAAAGCCTTGTGCGGCAGCATGCTTGCGAGATAGCGCGCGAACTCGGCCCGCGCGGCCTCATTGAGCTGGTGCGGTGGCGGCAGCGGATCTGGCGGGCTCAGAATGCCGTGGCTGAGATCCGGAGCGGTTGTCCCGCATGTCATGCGAACCACAACCCAGGAACGCCTTCCCCCTCGCGCGTGTTGTGCCCTTGGCGGGGGCACGGCCGATGCTATGGTGTCCCGCACTCACGACAGAACGAGGATATTTCAGTGGCTGATGTTCATCCCGCGGCGGGCAAGCAGGCTTCGCCGGACGCGCTCACCAATATTCCGCGGCTGGTGACGGCCTATTTCGCCGGCAAGCCGGATGCGTCCGATCCGGCGCAGCGCGTGGCGTTCGGCACGTCCGGCCATCGCGGCACCTCGTTCAAGAACACGTTCAACGAAGGCCACATCCTCGCGACCACGCAAGCCATTTGTGATTACAGAAGAGAAAAGGGCCTGACAGGTCCGCTCTTCATCGGCATCGATACCCACGCGCTGGCCGAGCCGGCGCTGGTCAGCGCCATCGAAGTGTTCGCCGCCAACGGCGTCGACATCATGATCGACAAGGACGGCGGCTACACGCCGACACCTGTCATCTCACACGCGATCCTCACCTACAACAAGGGCCGCACCAGCGGCCTCGCCGACGGCGTCGTCATCACGCCCTCCCATAATCCGCCCGAAGACGGCGGCTACAAATACAATCCGCCGCATGGCGGCCCGGCCGATACGGATGTGACCGGCGTCGTCGAGAAGCGCGCCAACGCCTATCTCGCCGGCGATCTCGAGGACGTGAAGCGCATCGACTATGCCAAGGCGCGCAAGGCGGCGAACGTCCACGCCTACGACTTCGTCACCCCCTACGTCGCCGATCTCGGCAATGTCGTCGATCTCGATCTCGTCAAATCCGCCGGCGTCAATATCGGCATCGATCCGCTCGGCGGTGCCGCCGTGCAGTACTGGCATCCGATCATCGAGCGCCATGGCCTCAACGCCACCGTCGTGAACCAGGCGATCGATCCGACCTTCCGCTTCATGACGGTCGACTGGGACGGCAAGATCCGCATGGACTGCTCCTCGCCTTACGCGATGGCGAGCCTGATCGGCATGCGCGACCGCTTCGACGTCGCCTTTGCCAACGACACCGACGCCGACCGCCACGGCATCGTCACCCGCACCGGCGGCCTGATGAATCCGAACCATTATCTGGCGACCGCGATCTCCTACCTCTTCGCGCATCGCCCGAACTGGGGCAAGAGTGCTGCGATCGGCAAGACCGTGGTGTCGAGCTCGATCATTGACCGCGTCGCCAAGAAGCTCGGTCGCAGGCTGGTCGAGACGCCGGTCGGGTTCAAATGGTTCGTCGACGGCCTCCTCACCGGCAGCTTCGGCTTCGGCGGCGAGGAGAGTGCAGGGGCCTCGTTCCTGCGCCGCGACGGCACGGTGTGGACCACCGACAAGGACGGCATCATCCTCGGCCTGTTGGCTGCCGAGATCATGGCCAAGACCGGTCGCGATCCCAGCCAGCTCTTTGGCGATCTCACCGCCGAGTTCGGCATGCCCCATTACGCGCGCATCGACGTTGCCGCGACCGGGCCGCAAAAGAACATCCTGAAGTCCGTCACGCCCGAGCAGCTCGGCCTCGAGGAGCTCGCCGGCGATCCGGTGCGCTCAACGCTGAGCAAGGCGCCCGGCAACGGCCAGCCCTTCGGCGGCATCAAGGTCGAAACCGATTTCGGCTGGTTCGCCGCAAGGCCGTCGGGGACGGAGGATGTCTACAAGATCTACGCCGAAAGCTTCCGCAGCCCCGAGCACCTGAAACGGATTCAGGAGGAGGCCCAGGCCGGCCTGGCGAAGGTGTTCGCGGCGTAAGGTGTTCTGCAGCCGGCACGCCTTTCTCTCGCCCTCCGAGAGGGCCGCCACATTTTTCCGGTGTCATCGCCCGCGAAGGCGGGCGATCCAGTACGCCGCGCCTGAAGTTGTGTGAACCAATGTCTGCCGCGGAGTACTGGATTCCCCGCCTTCGCGGGGAATGACAGCGGATGGTATGTATACATAATGGAATATGAAGGTAATATAATACGGCATTTTTGGCCTTGAACGTTTCCGTACCCCCGCTATTGTATACATAACGTATTCATAAGCCGTGGGAGTGAGACCGATGACAAAACCCTTTCCCATGAACGCCTGGTACGCCGCCGCCTGGGACGCTGAGGTGAAGCCGGCGCTGCTGCCGCGGACGATCTGCGGCAAGCATGTCGTGATGTATCGGAAAGCTGACGGCTCGGTGGCCGCGCTGGAGGACGCCTGCTGGCATCGCTTGGTGCCGCTGTCCAAGGGGCGGCTGGAGGGCGACACCGTCGTCTGCGGCTATCATGGCCTGAAATACAATGCGCAGGGCCGCTGCACCTTCATGCCCTCGCAGGAGACCATCAACCCCTCGGCCTGCGTGCGCGCCTATCCCGTCGTCGAGCGCCATCGCTACATCTGGCTCTGGATGGGCGATCCTGCACTCGCCGATCCCGCGCTCGTGCCCGACATGCACTGGAACGACGATCCCGCCTGGGCCGGCGATGGCAAGACCATCCATGTCAATTGCGACTACCGCCTTGTGCTCGACAATCTCATGGATCTCACCCACGAGACCTTCGTGCACGGCTCGTCGATTGGAAATGACGCGGTGGCGGAAGCGCCGTTCGACGTCACCCATGGCGAGAAGACCGTGACGGTGACGCGCTGGATGCGCGGCATCGAGCCGCCGCCGTTCTGGGGCAAGCAGCTCGGCAAGCCTGGCCTCGTCGATCGCTGGCAGATCATCCGTTTCGAGGCGCCGTGCACCATCGCCATCGACGTCGGCGTGGCGCCGACGGGCACCGGCGCGCCGGAAGGCGACCGCTCGCAGGGCGTCAACGGCTTCGTGCTCAACACCATCACGCCGGAGACGGAGAAGACCTGCCATTACTTCTGGGCCTTCGTTCGCAATTATCGCATCAGCGAGCAGCGCATCACCACCGAGATCCGCGAGGGCGTCTCCGGCATCTTCCGCGAGGACGAGCTGATCCTCGAAGCGCAGCAGCGCGCGATGGACGAGAACCCCGACCGCATCTTCTATAACCTCAACATCGACGCCGGCGCGATGTGGTCGCGCAAGCTGATCGACCGGATGGTGGCGAAGGAAAACGCGCCAACGCACCTCCAGGCCGCGGAGTAGATCATGGCCGAGCGTGAGGTCGACCGCTCCGTCTCGCAGACCGTGAAGGCGCAGCTCGCGCTGCGCGATCAGATTCTGTCGGGGTCTTTACGCCCCGGCGAGCGCATCTCCGAGCTGCAGGCGGTGGAGACCACCGGCGCCTCGCGCACGCCGGTGCGCATGGCGCTGGTGCGGCTGGAGGAGGAGGGCCTGCTGGAGGCGATCCCCTCGGGCGGCTTCATGGTGAAGGCGTTCTCCGAGCGCGACATCTCCGATTCCATCGAACTGCGCGGCACGCTGGAAGGTTTGGCTGCGCGCTTTGCCGCCGAGCGCGGCGTCTCCGCGCGCGAGCTCGAATCGTTGAAGGAGTGCCTTTCCGCAATCGACGAATTGCTCCGCCAGGTGCCGATCTCGGTCGATGCCTTCTCGTCCTATGTCACGCTGAATGCGCGTTTCCACGCGCTGCTCACGGAACTGTCCCGCAGCCAGCCCCTGATCCGGCAGATCGACCGCGCCTCAGCGATGCCGTTCGCATCGCCAAGCGGCTTCGTGATGGCGCAGTCGGCGCTGCCCGAGGCGCAGCAGATCCTGATCATCGCCCAGGAGCACCATCGCGTCGTGATCGACGCCATCGAGAACCGCGAGGGCGCGCGCGCCGAGGCCATCATGCGCGAGCATGCCCGGCTCGCGGTGCGAAACCTGCGGCTCGCGCTGCGCAACCGCACCCATCTCGACCTCTTGCCGGCGCTCGCGCTGATCAAGACCGCAACCGATTGAGGGCAGTCACAATGCGCTTCGTCGAAACCCGGATTCCGGCGACACTCGTCTCGACGCGCGATCTCGCGCCCGGCATCCGCGAATTTCTGATCAGGCCGGATCAGTTCGACGTCACGTCCTATCCGGTCGGCAGCCACATCAATGTCAGCGTCACCATCGACGGCCTGCCGGAGACGCGATCCTATTCGCTGGTCGGCGAAGCCTCTTCGCATGGCTTCAGAATAGCGGTGCGCCGCGCTGAGGATTCCCGCGGCGGCTCGCGCTACATGTGGCAGCTCGCACCCGGCGCGCGCCTCGACATCACCCGGCCCGCTTCGCTCCTTGCGGTTGACTGGGCTCGCGAAAACTACTGCCTGATCGCCGGCGGCATCGGCATCACCCCGATCCTCGGCGCGGCGCAGGCACTGGCGCGGCGCGAGGCAAACGTCGCGCTGCACTACGCCGTGCGCTCGCGCCGTGAGGCCGCCTATCTCGACGATCTCGCCGCGATGCTCGGGGACCGTCTGGTTGTTCACGCCAGCGACGAGGGCCAGCGGCTCGATCTCGACGCCCTGTTCGCCTCGTTGCCGCAAAGTACGCTGGCCCTGTTCTGCGGCCCGATGCGGATGCTGGACGCCGCGCGCCATGCCTGGATCGGGGCCGGCCACCCGCTGCCCGATCTCCGCTACGAGACCTTCGGCTCCAGCGGCACGCTGCCGACCGAAACTTTTCGCGTGCGATTGAAGGACTCGAACGTCGAGCTCGAGATCCCGCGCGAGCGCTCGATGCTGGACGTGCTCAACGCCAGCGGCCACGACGTGATGTACGACTGCAAGCGCGGCGAATGCGGCCTCTGCGCCATCGACGTGGTCGCGGTCGACGGCGAGATCGATCATCGCGACGTCTTCTTCAGCGATCATCAGAAACAGAGCAACCGGAAGATCTGCGCCTGCGTCTCCCGCGCGCGCGGCACCATCACGGTGGACACCCTGCTGCGGGCGGATGCGATCTGACACTAAAGCGCGATGGGATCAGGATGAATCGCCATCGCGCTTCAGGTTATTGTTTGAGCATGATCTTTTCGGAAAACCGCTGCACACTTTTCCGGATCATGCTCTAGGAGAGGTCGCCATGCCCGGGCTTGTCCCGGGCATCCACGTTCTTCATGCTCGGAGCCGACGCGTGGATGGCCGGGACAAGCCCGGCCATGACGCATTTGGAAGCGCTGGCACCTACGCCGCGTAAATCGCCCGAAGCTTCTTCGTATCGAGCAGCGCCAGCACGCCATCGGCCGAAACAGGCCGGCTGATGAGATACCCCTGCACCTCGTCGCAACTGATCTGGCGCAGATATTCGAGCTGGTCGGCGGTCTCGACTCCCTCCGCCACCACGCCGATGTCGAGGTCGCGTGCCAGCGAAATCACCGACTTCACGATCGCGGCGCAGTCCGGCTGCACCAGCATGTCGCGGATGAAGGACTGGTCGATCTTGATGCGGCTGAACGGCAGCTTGCGCAGGTATGTCAGCGACGAGAAGCCGGTGCCGAAGTCGTCGAGCGCCACGGTGACTCCGAGCTCCAGCAATGCGTTCAGGACCGTCGCGGCCGAGCCGTATTTCGACAGCAGCATCGATTCCGTGATCTCGATCTCGAGCCGATGCGGGGCGATCTTGGCGTCGGCGAGCGCCTGCACGATGATCTGAAGAATGCCTGTATTGTGGAACTGCGCCGCGGAGAAGTTCACGGCGACCCTGATCTCTTCCGGCCATTGCGCCACGGTGGCGCAGGCGCGGCGGATCACCCATTCGCCGATCGCGTGGATCAGCCCGGTCTCTTCCGCGATTGGTATGAATTCACTCGGCGGCACCAGCCCGCGCGAAGGATGCCGCCAGCGCAACAGCGCCTCGAAGCCGGTGATCCGGTTGTCGCGGATATCGAGGAAAGGCTGGAACACCAGGAACAGCTCGTTTCGCGCGATCGCGCCTTCGAGGTCCGACTGCAGCGCCTTGCGGTCGCGAGATAGCCTGTCATCCGCTTGTTCGAAGAAGCAGACCGTGCCCGGCCCCGCCTTTTTGGCACGGTAGAGCGCCGCATCGGCGTTCTTCATGACGTCGAGCGCCGTGTTGCCGTCGCGAGGGGCCAGCACGATGCCGACGCTGGTCGCGCCGATGATCTGGCGGTCTTCGATCTGGAACGGTTCGTCGAACGCCGCGACGAAGCGCTCGGCGATTTCGAGCGCATCCTCGGGCCGCGCCAGATTGGCCATTACCAGTGCGAACTCATCGCCGCCGATGCGCGCTATGTGCTCGGCCGTGCGGGTGCAGCGCTGCAGGCGGCCTGCGACCTGCACCAGGAAGTCATCGCCGGCGGGATGGCCGAACTTGTCGTTGACCTCCTTGAAGCGATCGAGATCGAGCAGCAGCACCGCGAACTCCTCGCCGGAAAGGGCCAGTCGCTTCAGCGCGGCATCGAGCGTCTCGTTGAAGGCGAAGCGATTGGGCAGCTGCGTCAGCGAGTCCTGGCGCACCGTGCGCTCCGCCTCGATCTGCCGTATCACGCGCCGCGCGAACGAGAACGAATTGACGAACACGTTGCGCAGCAGCACGCTGCCATAGACCACGACGAGGAAGGCGATCAGCAGGAAGGCCAGGTCGCCGTTCCTGCTGAGGCAGATCGCGATGCCGAGGAAGATGGGCGCCGTGAACGCGATGGCCGCGATCGGGATCGTGGCGAAGGCCAGCGCGCCTCCGGCCAGCATGCCCGAGCACAGGCAGGTGATGACGAGCTGTCCGCCGGTCGAGGCGCCGGCGAAGAACGCGACCGGGACGATGCCCCAGGCGGAGCCAAGAATGAAGGCATTGCGCACCAGCCGGTACATGGCGTGGCGCGAGACGGATTGCGGCTTGGTGATGCGGCGCGCGGCGTAGGATTGCAGGCAAAATCCGATCGCGGCGGCGGCGACCGCGACCGCCCAGATCAGGGCGAACATCCGGTCCGGCGACTGCCACAGCGCGATGGCGAGTACGATGGCGTTGCAGGCATTGGCGAGCATGATGCCGACCGAATAGCCGAGCACCAGCGACATCTGTTCGGCGCGGATATGGCCGGCCATCGCCTCGTCGGTTGCGGGACCGCCAAAGGCCGACAGATCGCCGGCGAACAACCGTGCGACATAGTTGGTCGTTTGAGTCCGCATCCCAGAGCCTAGCAGCAGGGCCGTTCGTCCAGCTCGATCCGGAGAATTCGCTACAAACCTTTGACGAACTATGAATTTTCCACGCCAGCCAGCTTGGCTGCGACCACTCCTGCGTGTTCAAAGCAAGGTATCGATAACAAATCGATACAAATGCGACGCCTTGCGTTACGGATGTAACGGAAGGAGCATGTTGGCGAGCAGTTCCGCTGTCATGTCCCCGGGCTGAACATCAAGCCGGGCGATGACAGCAGCTCGGGGCTTCACCGCCCCAGCTGCTTCGGGTCGTAATAGAACCGTTCCTCGATCAGCTCATCGCCCCGCCAGGCCTGCCACGCGATCTCGTCCAGCGTTCGGACGACGCCTTCGGCATTGGTGAAGCTGAAAACCCAGCGCGTGGCGACGTGGTCGCCCTCGATCAGGCTCGGGCCGACGCGGACGGCCTTGACCTCCTTGAAAGCGGCCAGCACGCCGCGCTCCTTTGCCGCCAGCTTGTCGCGCCCCATCGTCGGCTCGGCGTTGTTCTCGTAGGTGGCAGCATCGGGCGCATAGAATTGCTCGATCGCGCCGACGAAGTCCCCGTCCTCCAGCAGTTTCGCAAAGTCTTCGACGATGTCACGGCTCGGCATGGCGACCTCACGATTAAAACCGACTGATAGTCGGTAAATACCGACCGATGGTCGAAAAGTCAACTGGCCGTCCGCGCTGAATTCGATTAGAGGGGAGTGAGTTTGAATCGATGCGAGCCAAGAACTCGGAACACCTCTCCCCGTCGGGGAGAGGTGGACGCAAGACGAGAGCCATGGCGAAACAGGCGGAGCGGCGGGCGGCGACGACGGAAGCGATCCTGACGGCGGCGCGCCGCTTGTTCGGCACGCAAGGCTTTGCCGCCACTACCATGGACGAGATCGCCGAAGGCGCCTCCGTCGCCAAGGGCGCGGTCTATCATCACTTCAAGACCAAGGAGGCGGTGTTCGAAGCCGTGTTCGATCAGGTCTCGCGCGACCTCGTTGCCGAGATCGACCGCACGGCGCGGGCAGAGAAGGACGTGCTCGCCGCGATGGTCGCCGGCACCCAGCATTACTTTGCCGCTACCGCCAAGGGCCCGACCGGCCAGATCATCCTGCGCGACGGTCCGGCCGTGCTCGGCTGGGAACGCTGGCGCGAGATCGACGCGCAGCACTTCGGCGGCAAGATGCCGCGTGCGCTTTCCGCAGCGATGGAGGCCGGCCTGATCGCGCGGCAGCCGGTCGAGCCCTTAGCGCGGCTGCTGCTCGGCGCCGTGACGGAGGCCGCGGTCGCCTGCGCCGGCCGTGCCGATATCGCAAGGGCAGGCGCGGAATATGCCCGTGCGTTCAAGTCGCTGGTCGAGGCACTGCGCGTGCGCGCATGATTGTGTTAATGCGGAGCGAGTGATGTGGATGGTGTTGACGCCGCACTCGGTCACCTCTCCCGTAGGGAGAGGTCGGATAGCATCGTAGATGCGATCCGGGTGAGGGGGTACGGTCTCACTTGCCATTGCGGCTCCTCACCCGGATTGCTACGGACGATGCTGCGCATTGCCGTGCGCAATCCGACCTCTCTCCGCTGGGAGAGGTGAAGTGACGAACTGGAAACGCCATACCAACAAAAAGAACAGTAGCGCATGAACGCAAATTCCTCTCTCGCACTCAACGATCCCGAATTCGACTACGTCATCGTCGGCGCCGGCTCTGCCGGCTGCGTGCTGGCCAATAGGCTCTCTGCGAACGGCAAGCACAGCGTGCTGCTGCTCGAGGCCGGCCCGAAGGACTCCAACATCTGGATCCACGTCCCGCTCGGCTACGGCAAGCTGTTCAAGGAGAAGAGCGTCAACTGGATGTACCAGACCGAGCCGGAGCCCGAGTTGAAGGGCCGCCAGGTGTTCCAGCCTCGCGGCAAGACACTGGGCGGCTCGAGCTCGATCAACGGCCTGCTCTATGTCCGTGGTCAGCACGAGGACTATGACCGCTGGCGCCAGCTCGGCAACACGGGATGGGGGTATGACGACGTGCTGCCCTATTTCAAGAAGGCCGAGGACCAGTCGCGCGGCGCCGATCACTATCACGGCACGGGCGGACCGCTGCCGGTCTCCAACATGATCGTGACCGATCCGCTGTCGAAGGCTTTCATCGATGCTGCCGTCGAGACCGGTCTGCCCTACAACCCTGATTTCAACGGCGCGACGCAGGAAGGCGTCGGCCTGTTCCAGACCACGACGCGCAACGGTCGCCGCGCCTCCACGGCGGTGGCCTATCTCGGCCCTGCCAAGGCCCGCGGCAACCTCAAGATCGAGACGGGCGCGCTCGCCCAGCGCATCCTGTTCGAGGGACGCCGCGCCGTCGGTGTCGAGTACCGCCAAGGCGCTGCCTTGCGCCGCGCACGGGCGCGCAAGGAGGTCGTGCTGTCGAGCGGGGCCTACAACTCGCCGCAACTGCTCCAGCTCTCCGGCGTCGGCCCTGGCGATCTCCTGCGCAAGCACGGCATCGAGGTGGTGCTGGACGCACCGGGCGTCGGTCACGACCTTCAGGACCACATGCAAGTCCGCATCGTGATGCGCTGCTCGCAGAAGATCACGCTCAACGACACCATCAACCATCCGCTTCGTCGCACCATGGCCGGCGCGCGCTATGCGCTGTTCCGCAAGGGCTGGCTGACGATCGCGGCGGGCACGGCCGGAGCCTTCTTCAAGACCAGTCCGCGGCTGGCTTCGCCAGACATCCAGGTGCACTTCCTGCCGTTCTCGACCGACAAGATGGGCGAGAAGCTGCATGATTTCTCCGGCTTCACCGCCTCGGTGTGCCAGCTACGTCCCGAAAGCCGCGGCTCCCTGCGCATCAAGAGCGCGGACCCGACCGTGCCGCCGGAGATCCGCATCAACTACATGTCGACCGAGACCGATCGAACCACCAACGTGGAGGGTCTGAAAATCCTGCGCAAGATCCTGAACGCGCCGGCGCTGAAGCCGTTCGTGGTCAGCGAGTACGATCCCGGGCCAAAGGTATCCACGGATGCCGAGCTGCTCGATTTCTGCCGTGAGCGCGGCAGCACCATCTACCATCCGACCTCGACCTGTCGTATGGGCAATGACGCGCTTGCCGTGGTCGATCAGCGGCTGAAGGTGAGGGGGCTCGACGGCCTTCGTGTCGTCGACGGCTCGATCATGCCGGACCTCGTGTCGGGGAACACCAACGCGCCGATCATCATGATCGCTGAAAAGGCTTCCGACATGATATTAGAGGAGGCGCGTTGATTTGCGGCTAGAAAGGACAGCGGCTTGGCTACGCGACTGAAGATCGGCACCCGCAAGAGCGCCATGGCGCTGGCACAGACGGACGAGATCGCGCGCCGCCTGACCGCCGCCGTGCCGGGTCTCGACGTCGAGATCGTCAAGTTCGACACCACGGGCGATCTGGACCAGACCAGCAAGCTGCTGCCACATGGCGGCAAGGGCGGCGCTTTCGTGGCGCAGATCCGCGCCGCCGTGCTCTCGGGCGAATTGCAGGCGGCGATGCATTCGCTGAAGGACATGCCGGGCAACGAGGACACGCCCGGCCTCGTCATCGGCGCCACGCTGTCGCGCGATCCGCCGAGCGACGCGCTGGTGCTGCGCGATGGCGTAACGCTGGAGGCGCTGCGTCAGTCGCGCGGCAAGGGTTTTAAGATCGGCACCAACGCCGTGCGCCGGGCGGCTTATGCACGGCGGTTGTTCCCGGAGGTGGAAGTGATCCATTTCCGTGGCGCCGCCGACACCCGCGTGCGAAAACTCGACAACGGTGAGAAGCAGCGCCTGCCGGATGGCGGTGCGGTGGGGCCGGCAGATGCGCTGATCATGGCGCGTTCGGGCCTCGATCGCGTCGGTCTGTCGAGCCGCATTGCGCACGAATTCACCGCGGCGGAGATGCTGCCGGCGGCGGGGCAGGGCATCGTCGCGGTCGAATGCGCGGCGCGGGACTGGCAGACGCGACAAATTCTGTCATCGATCGACGATCCCTTGGCCCACGCCTCAGCCGATGCCGAGCGCGAGGTGCTGTGGGTGCTCAACGGTCATTGCAATTCGCCGGTGGCGGGCTTCTCGACCATATCAGGCGATCAGATGTCGCTCACCGCCTCGGTGCTCGACCTCTCCGGCAACACCATCATCGAAGCTTCGTGCACGGGCCCGGCCAATCGCCCGCGCGAGCTCGGCCGTGCGGTAGGGCTCGATCTGCTGGTGAAGGGTGCGGCGGAGATCATCGAGCGCAGCCGCCCGCGCTGACGCGCTTTCCGCGACCGCCGTCGTCATTGCGAGCGCAGCGAAGTAATCCAGACTGCTACCCGCGGAAAGATTCTGGATTTGCTTCGCTGAGCCCGTCATCGGGCCGCGCTTCGCGTGGACCCGCTGGCTCGCAATGACTGGTGTGATGAGGAGCCGTCGTCTAACCCGCTGCACCAAGAGCCGGTTGGCACGCTGGCCTTTCTCGAAGCGGGGCAGCGGCGCGATGATGCCATACTGCTCCTGTTTTGCCCGACGAGTCAAACCTCGGCGCGATCTGGTGCGATGACGTCTCATCTGATTTCAGCGCGCGCTAAGTCATTGATCGGGCGTGGTCTCTCTACTGTGCATGGGGTTGTTTTCGCACTTTTTTGTTTGCGCCTCCCGAGAGGCGGAAAGATCATCCCCGCACCCGCTTGATCATCTGCTCGACATGAGCGATCGGCGTCTCCGGCTGGATGCCATGGCCGAGATTGAAGATCAGCCGCCCTTGCGCAAAATTGGCCAGCACGTCGTCGACCGCGCGGTCGAGCGCGGCGCCGCCTGTGATCAGCACCAGCGGATCGAGATTGCCCTGCACCGCGACCTTGCTCTGCACGCGCTCGCGGATGAAGGCCGGCTCCGCGGTCCAGTCGATGCTGACGCCGTTGACGCCGGTTGCCTCGACGTAAGCGGGCAGCAGCGCGCCGGCCCCGCGCGGAAAGCCGACGATCTTCGCATCCGGCACCTTCGCACGCACGCCCGCCACGATGCGCCGCGTCGGTTCGCTCGACCAGCGCGCGAACTCGGTTGGTGGCAACACGCCGGCCCAGGTGTCGAAGATCTGTAACGCGTCGGCACCGGCGGCGAGCTGCGCCAGCAGATATTCGATCGAGCTGTCGACCAGCACGTCGATGATTTTGGAGAATGCCTCGGGATGCCGGTACGCCATCATCCGGGCCGGCGCCTGGTCCGGCGTGCCGTGGCCGGCGACCATGTAGGTCGCCACCGTCCACGGCGCCCCGCAGAAGCCGATCAGCGCGGTCCTGGGATCTAGCGCGTCGCGCACGATCTTCAGTGCATCGAACACCGGTTGAAGCTTGCCGAGATCAGCGCGCGGCGCCAGCGTCGCGACCTTTGCCGGATCGTCGAGCGGCTCGAGCCGCGGGCCCTCGCCGACCTCGAACCGCACCGAGCGTCCGAGCGCATAGGGGATCACGAGGATGTCCGAGAAGATGATCGCCGCGTCGAAGCCGAATCTGCGGACCGGTTGCAGCGTGACCTCGGCGGCAAGCTCTGGATTGAAGCAGAGATCGAGGAAGCCGCCGGCCTTGGCGCGCACTTCGCGATATTCCGGCAAGTAGCGCCCGGCCTGACGCATCATCCATGTCGGCGGGACGGTCTGGCGCTGGCCGGAGAGCACGTCGATGAAAGGCTTTTTTGCAGACTGGGGCACGAACTGTCCTGATGCAGATTTGAGGTTCCTGATACACCGCCAAAGGCCCGAGCGGAACAGGGGAACCGAGGCAAATGCGCCGCGTTGACCGGCGAATGGAGGAGGATCTCATGGCTCAGACATTCAATCCCGCCCCGCACGACAAGCACGCCGAAGATCTGCGCGAGGCGCTCGCTGCCGATCGCAATGCCAAGCTCGACGCCGGGCTGAAGGATACGTTCCCGGCTTCAGATCCCGTAAGCGCCGCACAGCCGACGCCTTCGAAGGCCGATGCGGATGCCGAGCATTCCTCATTCTGGGACAAGGTTAAGGCCATCTTCAGCTAGCAGCATCGCGCGCCGGACTCCGATAGGCGTGCTAATGTCTTGTTAGCGATGCCTGGATCATTGCGTCCGTAAGACTACTGGAAACGGGGGAGTCGCCGCGTATTCCGGTCGTGATTTCAGACTTCAATAACACAAGCGGCAGAGTCTCCCGTCGATCGGAGAACCCTGCCGCATGAGCGCTGTTACCCAACGAGCCGGATGGAGCCGTCTGCCGCTGCGCGCGGCGGCTTTCGTCGTGCTGACCTGCGCGACCATCCTCGGCGTCAGCGGTTGGCGCGAATGGGCGGCACGCGACGCGGTCCTCAAGGCCGCCGAGGCGGAGATGGCGAACGTCGCCCGTTCGCTGACACAGCATGCCGAGGACAGCCTCGATCTCCTGGACTCCGGCGTCGTCGGCGTGGTCAGCCGGTTGGAGATGGATGGCACTGGACCGGCCACGATCGCCAAGCTCGGCAACCTCCTCGAAGCGCGCAAAAAGGCGATCGCGCGCATCCACAGCCTCGCCATCATCGACGATCAGGGCAACTCGCTGACCTCGCCCGGTACGATCGGCTCGACCTTCAGCGACGATGCGTTCTTCCGATATCACCAGCTCTCGCCGAAGCGCGAGGCCCATGTCGGCCGTCCCGTGAAGAGCCTCCTGGACGGCGAGTGGGTCATCACCCTGTCGCGCCGCTTCAACAAGCAGGACGGCAGCTTCGGGGGCGTGGTGCTCGCGACCACCAGCTCCGGTTATCTCTCGCATTTCTACGAGCAGTTCGAGATCGGCCGCAACAGCGCTGTGGCGCTGATGCACGGCGACGGCCTGATCATCGCGCGCAATCCCAGCAACGAGACATTCGTCGGACGCAGCGTCTCCGACAAGCCGTTGTTCCGCGAGCCGGATCTGCAACGGCCCAAGGGTGCCTATCATTTCAAGTCGTCGCTGGACGGTGCCGAGCGCGTCAGCTTCTTCAATCGCAGCAGCCGCTTCCCGCTCCTGCTGCTCGCCACCGTCGCCAAGGACGAGTTGCTCGCGCCCTGGCGCGCCGCGGCAATCTCCCGCATGCTCTACGTGCTCGCGCTGGTCATGCTGATCGCGGTCATCGGCGGCGTGCTGGTGCGGCAGTTGCAGCGGGGCCAGCGCATGGCCGTCGCGCTGGCCGAGAAGGAGGCGCATTTCCGCCTGCTCGCCGAAGGCTCCAGCGACATGGTGACGCGCATCGGGCTCGACGAGCGGCTGCGCTACGTCTCCCCTCCTCGGTCCGCATCGTCGGCTGGCGTCCCGATCAGTTGATCGGCACGCCGGCTCTTGCAGGCATCAATCCGGAGGATCTGCCGGAGGTCCAGGCGATCGTCGACGCCATGAAGCGTGGCGAGAAGGAGGAGGCGCGTCTCACCTATCGCAACTCGCACCGGCAGAACGGCGAAATCTGGCTGGAATCGACCATGCAGGTCACACGCAAGGACAATGGCCGCATCGACGGCGTGGTCGCGATCTCCCGCGACGTCACCGAGCATAAGAAGCTGGAAACCAGGCTCGAGACCCTTGCGATCGAGGACAGCCTCACCGGCCTCGCCAATCGCCGCCGCTTCGACGAGCGGCTGAAGGAGGAATGGGCCCGCGCCTATCGCGACCGCTCCAGCCTTGCTTTGCTGATGATCGATGTGGACCACTTCAAGGCCTACAACGATGAATACGGCCATCCCGCCGGCGATGCCTGCCTGCGCCGGATCGCAAAAATCATCGCGGCCGAAACGCAGCGCGCCGGCGATCTGGCGGCGCGCTATGGCGGCGAGGAATTCGCCGTGCTGCTGCCGAACATCGACGCCGCCAGCTGCGCAGGGGTCGGCGAGCGGATCCGCAGCGCGATTCACGAGGCCGGCCTCGTTCATCGCACCAATCTGGCGGCCGGATGCGTCACCGCCTCGATCGGCGGCGCGACCTGCCGGCCGGTGCTGGAGCGCACGGCGGGGGTGGCCTCGCTGGTCGAAGCTGCCGACCGGGCGCTCTACGCCGCCAAGGACGCAGGCCGCGACCGCCTGGTGATGTCGGGTGAGGTGGCCAGCGTGATGCTCAAGGCGTCTGGTCAATAAGCCGCCCTGAGTCCCGGACGCGACGCTGCGTGCCCATGGCACGAGATCTCAATAATGCGGTGGACGCTCGTTGGCAGGTCCCGGCGCGTTTGCCTCGGCCTCCTGGAGCCGCTCATTGAGCTGAGCGATCTGCCGCGTCAACGCGTCGATCTGCTTCCACTGTGCGGTGATGGTCTGGTTCAACGTCTCGATCGTGTCGTCCTGGTATGCGAGGCGCGTCTCCAGCACGTCGATGCGCTCGCTCAGCGTCTTGATCTCATTCGTCACGGCCGTGCCCCAATTCCTGTTCGCGCAGGCCCCGTTCGCGCAAGCCGTGGCCGAGCGCCACGCGCTCGTCGAACACGAAGCACTCGCCGCGCCAGCGGCTCTCCGTCTCCGGCACCTCCTCGAGATATTTGAGGATGCCGCCCTTGAGGTGATAGACCTCGGCAAAACCGCGGGCGAGCAGATGCGCGCTCGCCTTCTCGCAGCGGATGCCGCCGGTGCAGAACATCGCGATCCTGCGGTGCCGCGCCGGATCGAGGCTGGCTGCGGCAAAATCCTTGAACTGGCCAAAGCTCTTGATGCCGGGGTCGACCGCGCCCTCGAATGTCCCCATGGCCACCTCGAAGGCGTTGCGGGTGTCGAGCAGCAGCGTGTCGGGCGTCGCAATCAGCGCGTTCCACTCGGCGGCATCGACATAGGTGCCCACTTGGCGGGCCGGGTCGGCAGTCTCGTCGCCGAGCGTGACGATCTCCTTCTTGAGCCGCACCTTGAGGCGCCCGAACGGCATCGCTTCCGCAGTCGAGAATTTCAATTCGAGATTGTCGAGCCGGCCGCCGAACATGTTGCCGTGTGCGAGCTCGCTGGCGAAGGCGTCGATCGCCTCCGGCGCACCGGCGACCGTGCCGTTGATGCCCTCCTGCGCCAGCAACACGCTGCCCTTCAGATGAAGGCCAGCGCAGAACGCGCGCAGCGGCTCGCGCAGCTCGCGGTAATCGGGGAGGGCGACGAATTGATAGAAGGCCGCGACCCTGGTTGTCGAATTCCGATCAGACATGGCGGCTCGTTTAGCAGGCGGCGGCCCTCCGGAAAACCCGCACGGCGGTTTGCCTCGAAAATCCATACGCCCAGCGGATGGCAGCCATTTGCCTGGTATGCCAGCATTGCCCCGCCGGGCGGGAATGTGTCATGTAGACGCGGTTTTCGAGATGGCGCGCACCCGCGCCGATGGCCAAGAGAGCAAGACATTCGATGAGAAACTTTCATTTCCCCGGCAGGTCCACGGTCCATGCCACCAACGCGATGGTGGCGACCTCGCATCCGCAGGCGTCGCTCGCCGCGATCGAGGTGCTCCGTGAGGGCGGCACGGCGGTGGACGCGGCTGTCGCGGGCTCGGCCCTGCTCGGCGTGATCGAGCCGCAATCGACTGGCATCGGCGGCGACTGCTTTGCGCTGATCCAGCCGCGCGGCGAGGGCAAGATCGTCGCCTATAACGGCTCCGGCCGCGCGCCCAAGGCGGCGAATGCCGACTGGTATCTCGAGCGCAAGATCAACTCCGTGCCGCTGACCTCGGCCCATGCGGTCTCGATCCCCGGTGTGATCGACGCCTTCGCGACCGTGCTGCGCGACCACGGCAAGTTCGGTTTCGACCGCCTGCTCCAGCCCGCGATCAAGGCGGCCGAGGAGGGCTATGTCGTCGCGCCCCGCATCGCCTTCGACTGGAAGAACCAGTTCGAGAAGCTGAAGAACGGCACCAACACCGTGCGCTACCTGCTGCCCGGCGGCAAGCCGCCGGTGGCCGGCGACATCATCCGCCAGGTCGAACTCGGCAAGACGCTGCGCGCGATCGCCAAGAACGGCCGCGACGCCTTCTACAAGGGTGAGATCGCGGAGGATATGGTCGAGACGCTGCGCGGCATCGGCGGCCTGCACACGCTCGACGATTTCGCCGCGCACACGACCGAAGTGACCACGCCGATCGGTACCATGTACAAGGGTTACGACGTCTGGCAGTGCCCGCCGAACGGCCCGGGCGTCACCGCGCTCTTGATGCTCAACATACTGTCGCGCTTCGACCTGACCAAGTACGCGCCCGTCAGCGTCGAGCGCTTCCATCTCGAGGCGGAAGCCGCGCGCATCGCCTACATGAACCGCGAGATGCACGTCGCCTCTCCCGAGCACATGAAGATCAATGTCGCCGAGATGCTCGAGAAGGGCTTTGCCAACGAGTACATCAGCAAGATCCGCATGGACGGCATGCTCGACCTGCCGAACGTCGCGCCGCCGATGAACCCCTCGACCATCTACATCACGGTGGTGGACAAGGACCGCAACGTCTGCTCGTTCATCAACTCGGTCGCGCATTCCTTCGGCTCGGCGATCGTCTCGAACAAGACCGGCGTCTTGTTCCAGAACCGCGCCGGCGGTTTCCGCATCCAGCCCGGTCATCCCAACTGCATCGAAGGTGGCAAGCGCCCGCTGCACACGATCATGCCGGGCCTGCTCACCAAGGGTGGCCGTTCCACCATGTCCTTCGCAGTGATGGGCGGCCAGTACCAGCCGACCGGCCAGACTCATCTGCTGACCAACATGCTCGATTACGGCTGCGACGTGCAGGAGGCGATCGACATGCCGCGCGGCCTGCACTACGAGGGGCAATACCAGCTCGAGGACAGCGTGCCGGCTGCGATTGTCGAAGGTTTGAAGAAGCTCGGCCACAAGACCACCAGCGTTGTCGGCCCGCTCGGCGGCGCCCAGGCGATCTGGATCGACTGGGACAAGGGCACGCTCACCGGCGGCTCCGATCCGCGCAAGGACGGCTGCGCGCTCGGCTATTGAGCTCGCGCGGGGTTCCGCGCACGAGATCAGGACGCGCGATCAGGAAAAGTTGACGAGGGGCGGCGCGGCATTTGCAGCGCCGCCCTTTCTCGTTCGGAACTGCACTCATTGCTCCAAGTTATGCGGCGATGAGCGGTGCAGGCGTGCGCTGCTTTTCTCGATAGCGGCGGAGGCCGGCCCATGTCCGACAAATCAAGTTCCCGACCATCTGGATTCGATCGGCGCGCCTTCATGGCCGGGGCCGCCGGAAGTGTGCTGGTTCCGATGACGGCGCGCGCGGCCGCGCAGGATGCAAATGCGCCCCTCGCGCAGGATCCGTCGCTTCCCGTTGAGGTCACGCTGCGGGTGAACGGCGAGGACAAGCACCTGAGCCTCGACGCACGCACCACGGTGCTCGATGCGCTGCGTGAACATCTCAAGCTCACCGGCAGCAAGAAGGGTTGCGACCACGGCCAGTGCGGCGCGTGCACGGTGCTGATCGATGATCGCCGGGTGGTATCGTGCCTGACGCTGGCGGTCGCCGCCGAAGGGCAGGAGATCACGACGATCGAGGGCCTCGCCACCGACGACCGCCTGCATCCGATGCAGCAGGCCTTCATCGACAACGACGCATTCCAGTGCGGCTACTGCACGCCTGGCCAGATCATGTCCGCCGTGGCGTGCGTGAAGGAGGGGCATGCGGGAAACGAGGCCGACATCCGCGAATATATGAGCGGCAACATCTGCCGCTGCGCCGCCTACCCCAACATCGTCGCCGCCGTGAAGCAGGCCGCGCCCGAGATCATGAAAGGCTAGGCGCATGCGACCGTTCTTGTATCAGAGAGCATCAGACTCGAATATGGCCGTGCAGGCGCTCGGCGCCCCAGCGGCCGCCAACAATCCATTGACGAAAGCGACGGCGCAACCGCTTGCCGGCGGCACCACACTGATCGATTTGATGAAGCTCGATGTGATGCGGCCCGCCACGATCGTCGATATCAATCCGCTGGCGCGCGCCTGGTCGGCGATCGAGCCAGGCAGTGATGGCTTGCGGCTCGGCGCGCTCGCAAAGATGTCCGACGTGGCCGCCCACGCCGAGATTCAGCGCAGCTATCCGGTGATCGCGGATTCGCTGAAGCTCGCCGCCAGCGCCCAGCTGCGCAACATGGCGACGCTCGGCGGCAATGTGATGCAGCGGACGCGTTGCAATTACTTCCGCGATGTTTCCTATGAAAACTGCAACAAGCGCAATCCCGGGTCTGGCTGCGCCGCAATGGACGGCGTCAATCGCATGCATGCGGTGCTCGGTACCTCCGATCAGTGCATCGCGACCTATCCTGGTGATTTTGCCCAGGCGCTGATCGCGCTGGATGCTACGGTCGAGATCACGGGCAAGGCCGGTACGCGCACGATGCCCTTTGCCCAGTTGCACAAGGCCCCCGGCGACACGCCTGAGATTGAGACCACGCTTCAGCCTGGCGAGCTGATCTCGGCGTTCTCCATTTCCGGACGCTGGCCGCGCTCGGTGTATCTCAAGGCGCGCGACCGACAATCTTACGAATTCGCACTCTCATCGGCCGCGATCGCGCTCGATGTGCAGGACGGCACGATCCGGAACGCGCGCGTCGCGCTCGGCGGCGTCGCCACCGTGCCGTGGCGGGCGCGCGAGGCGGAGGCGCTATTGAAGGGGCAGAAGTTCGATGAAGCGCTGGGACAGCGCGTCGCCGAGGCCGCCTTTGCGGACGCCCGCGGCCGTCGGCACAACAGCTTCAAGATCGCGCTCGGCAAGCGTGTGGTGGCTCGTGCGCTTCAGCAGGCCGTAACGATGGAGATCTGACCATGACCGCTGCAGCTCCCGAGCCCAAGGCGAATATGGGCCAATCCGTGCCGCGCTATGATGCGGCCGCAAAGGTCACGGGGCGGGCGACCTATGCCTCGGACATGCCGCTGGACAATCCGGCCTACGCATTCCTGGTCACCAGCGCCATCGCCAAGGGTCGTATCGACCGCTTCGACCTCGACGATGCTGGGCGCGTCCGCGGCGTGATCGACATCGTCACGCACGAGAACGCTCCGAAGCTGAAGGAATCGAAACTCTTCAGCAACGGCGGCTATGCCGGCACCACGATCCAGCCGCTGAAGTCGGCCGAAATCGCGCATGACGGCCAGATCATCGCCGTGGTCATCGCGGAGAGCTATGAGGCGGCGCGCGAGGCGGCCAATCGCGTCAAGGTCAGCTACACCGCGGCGGCGCCGAGCGCGAGCTTCGACTCGCGGGGGACGACCATGGCAGCCGCCAAGGGACAGAACGCGCAGTTCAAGGAAGACCCCGCGGTCGGCGACTTCGCCAAGGCGTTCGAGACGGCCGAGGTCAAGCTCACCGCTTCCTATGATACGCCGACGCAGCATCACAATCCGATGGAGCTGTTCACGACCAGCTGCGTTTGGATGGGCGACAATCTCGTCATCTACGAGGGCAGTCAGTACGTCTATGGCCTGAAGAACGGCGTGGCCGAGCAGCTCGGCATCGAAGCCGACAAGGTGCGTGTGGTCAATCCCTATGTCGGCGGCGGTTTTGGTTCGCGCGGCTCGATGACGCCCCGGACTGCCATCATCGCCGGCATTGCCAAGCGCCTGAACCGCCCGATCAAGCTGGTCCCGACCCGCGACCAGGGCTTTACCATTGCGACCTATCGCGCCGAGACGCGGCATGAGATCAAGCTCGGTGCGAACCGGGACGGAAGGCTGGTCGCTTTGAGGCATGAGGGGGCCGAAGTCTCCTCGCGCCCCGACGCCTATTGCGTCGGCGGCACCAAGACGACGACGCGGCTCTATGCTTGCCCGAATGTGGACAGCCTGGTCTCGATCGTGCGCGCCGATCGCAATACGCCCGGCTTCATGCGATCGCCCCCCGAGGTGCCGTATTTGTTCGCGCTGGAGAGCGCGCTGGACGAGCTTGCGGTCAAGCTCGACATGGACCCGATCGAGCTTCGCCGCATCAACGACACCACGAACGAGCCGATCAACGGCAAGCCCTACACGTCGCGCTCGCTCATGGCCTGTTTCGACGAAGCCGCAAAAGCGTTCGGCTGGGCGCAACGCTCGCCTCAGCCGAAATCGATGTCGGACGGCGACTGGTTGATCGGCTACGGCTGCGCCGCGACCTGCTATCCGACGCAGATGGCGCCGTCCGCCGCGCGCGTGCGCCTGCAGCGCGACGGCCGCACCCGCGTCGAGATCGCCGGGCACGAGATCGGCACCGGTGCTTATACCGTCATCGCCCAGACCGCGGCTGAGCGGCTCGGCGTACCGCTCGAGAAGGTGGCAGTCTTCATCGGTGACAGCGACCTGCCGCCGGCGCCGGTGGCGGGCGGTTCGAACTCGACCGCCAGCACCTGTTCTGCGGTGATGATGGTGTGCGACCAGATCCGCCAGCGCCTGTTCAAGGCGGTGATGCCGAGCGACAGCCTCGCCGACAAGGCCAAGGAGACCGTCGGCATCAGCCCGGCGCCGTCGACTCAGGCGGCGAGAGGCGATCGCTCCCTCGATCTCGACAAGGCCTTCGATGCGCTCGGCGTCGGCGTGGTCGAAGAGTATGGCGAGTGGAAGCCGGAGGGCGCGCCGCTGGATTCCTTCCAGGCCATGCACACGGGTCACGTGCGGTTGATCGGCGGTCACGCCATGAAAGACCAGATCGCCTACGCCTTCGGGGCGGAGTTCGTCGAGGTCCGCGTCAACCGCTTCACACACGAAATCCGCTGTCCCCGCCTGGTCGGCGCGTTCGCGGCGGGCAGAATCATGAATCCGCGCACCGCGCGCAGCCAGCTCATGGGCGGTCTGATCTGGGGCATGTCCTCGGCGCTGCTGGAGGCCACCGAGATTGACGAGCGCAATGCGCGCTACGTCAACGACAATCTTGCCGACTACCTCGTGCCCGTGAATGCCGATGTGCCCGGCGTCGAGGTGATCATGCTTTCCGAGCAGGACGACCATATCAACCTGGTGGGCGCAAAGGGCCTTGGCGAGCTTGCCAATGTCGGCACCAATGCTGCGGTCTGCAACGCGCTCTATCACGCCACCGGTCAGCGTATCCGCAAGCTGCCGGTGCGGCTGGAAAATATCGAGATCTAAGGGGTGGAAACGGCGACGGCGTTGGGTTAGACACCTCCCGCCTCAAACGGAAGGTGCCTTATGCAGCGTTTCCGGCGCGTGCTCCTCGCCCTGATGTCCGCACTCGCGATCACCGTGATCGCGGGCGTGTCGCATTTCGCTTCCACCACGGCCTCGGCCCAGACCGCAGGAAAGACCATGACCACAGCTTCAGGCTTGCAGATCATCGACTCCACCGTCGGCACCGGTGCTTCGCCGCAGCCCGGTCAGATCTGCGTGATGCACTATACCGGCTGGCTCTATGAGAACGGCCAGAAGGGCAAGAAATTCGACTCCTCGCTCGATCGCAAGGAGCCGTTCGAATTCCCGATCGGCAAGGGCCGCGTCATCGCCGGCTGGGACGAAGGCGTGGCCTCGATGAAGGTCGGCGGCAAGCGCACGCTGATCATCCCGCCGCAGCTCGGCTATGGCGCGCGCGGTGCCGGCGGCGTGATCCCGCCGAATGCGACGCTGATGTTCGACGTGGAATTGCTCGCGGTGAAGTGACGGCTCAAACAACAAGACCGGCCTGCCGGCCGGTCTTGTTCATTTTCGATCTTACGCGCATTACTCTGCCGCGCGACGTGCCGCCGCGGCGGCGCGATCCATCGCATCCTTGGCGGCGTCCTTGGCATCGCCCATGGCCTGCTGACCCTTGCCCTTGACCTCCTGCACCGCGCCTTCGCCTTTCATGCGGTCGGATCCGATGGCCTCGCCGACGCCCTGCTTGGCCTTGC
Source organism: Bradyrhizobium vignae (assembly GCF_004114425.1). GTDB lineage: Bacteria > Pseudomonadota > Alphaproteobacteria > Rhizobiales > Xanthobacteraceae > Bradyrhizobium > Bradyrhizobium vignae. The sequence continues at coordinate 72,384 of NZ_RDQF01000033.1, forward strand.
CGATCGCCTCGTTGGCGTTGCCCTTGATCTTGTCGCTCGTGCTACCCATGAAACGCTCCTTCCATCTTGCTCGGTGCGACAACGCTCGGCAGCTGGCAGCGTTCCGATTTTGGTATGGCTTGCGGCTGCGCCTTTGGGTTAGTTTTGCCGCGCACGGAACCAACAGAAAGCAAGTCCAATGACCGGCCATGACCACTCGCATTCCCACCATGACCACGATCACGACGATCGCTGGAAACATGACGGCGTGCGCGTCATTCCCGGCAACCAGCTCGATACCAATGTGCCGTCGACGCCAGGCATGGACCGCGCAGCCGCCATCAATTTCGCCCGCGTCGGGGCGCAGAAATTGTGGGCGGGCACGGTCAGCATCAAGCCGGATGCCAAGACCGGCGCGCATCATCACGGCCATCTCGAAAGCGTCATCTATGTGGTGAAGGGGAAGGCGCGGATGCGCTGGGGCGAGAGCCTGCAATTCACGGCGGAAGCCGGTCCCGGCGACTTCATTTTCGTCCCGCCCTATGTGCCGCACCAGGAGATCAATGCCAGCGCGGACGAGGTGCTGGAATGCGTTCTGGTGCGCAGCGACGGCGAGGCGGTGGCGATCAACCTCGACATCGAGCCAGTCGAGAAGCCCGAGACCGTGCTGTGGATCGACCCGGTGCACCGGGATCCCAACGAGAAGAAGTAAGACTCTTCAGGGGCGCGGGCGCGGCGCGATAGAACCCCGCAGACCGGGATTCAAAAAATCGTCGGAAGCGGTGTCGGATGGCGGCCTGGCCGTCCGTCCTTGGGCAGAACCCCGCCCAAGGAGCTTCCAATGCCCAAGATGATCTTCGTCAGCCTGCCGGTGACCGACCTCAAGCGCGCGACCGCCTTCTACGAGGCGGTCGGCGCGGTCAAGAACCCGCAATTCAGCGACGAGACCGCGAGCTGCATGGTCTTTTCCGAGACCATTTTCGTCATGCTGCTGACCCACGACAAATTCCGCCAGTTCACGCCGAAGCCGATCGCGGACGCCAGGACTTCGAACCAGGTGCTGCTCTGCCTGTCCGCGGACAGCCGCAGCGATGTCGACGATATCGTCGCAAAGGCCGAGGCTGCGGGCGGGATGCCCGATCCCAGCCCGAAAGACGAATACAGCTTCATGTACGGCCGCAGCTTCGAGGATCCCGATGGTCATATGTGGGGCGTGAACTGGATGGACCTCGCGGCCGCCCCCCTGCAGCCCGACGTGGCGAACGCCTGATTCAAGCCCATCAAGACCTGAAGAGGAGCATTCACGATGTCCAAGCTCGTGCCCTGCATGTGGTTCAACGGCGATGCCGAGGACGCCGCAAAATTCTACGTCTCGCTGGTCCCGAACTCAGAGATCACGCACGTCCAGCGCAACGTTTCGGACGGGCCCTCCGGCAAGGAAGGCTCCGTGCTCGTGGTCGAGTTCACCGTGGCCGGACAGCCGCTTGTCGCGCTCAACGGCGGCATGAAGATGGAATACACCCACGCGATCTCGCTGATGATCCATTGCGACGACCAGGCCCAGGTCGACAGCGTCTGGGACGCGTTCCTCGCCCATGGTGGCAGGGAGGAGCAGTGCGGCTGGCTGAGGGATCGCTGGGGCGTGGCCTGGCAGGTGGTGCCGAAGGTGATCTTCGACTTCCTGTCGAGCCCCGACAAGGCCGCGGCCGCGCGTGCGATGCAGGCCATGATGAAGATGGTGAAGCTGGACGTGGAAGCCTTGCGCCGCGCGTTCGAGGGCAAGTCGGCAGCGTGAAGGTCGGAATGCTCTCGCCATGAGATCGGTGTCATCGCCCGGCTTGAACACTTGACCGGGCGATCCAGTACTCCGAGACGGGAGTGATTGAATCGAGAGGCTGCGGTGTACTGGATTTCCCCGCTTTGCGCGGGGAATGACAGCAGAGTTTGTGGCCGCGGGCCGCCGCTAATAGTTGATCCTCAGCCCCACGCCGCCGTGGATCGTATTGCCCACCGGCTGCGGGCCCAGTGTGCCGTTGGCGAACAGGTCCACGATCCAGCCCTTCTGCACGCGGAAGCCGAGGCGGCCGCCATATTCGAACCAGCCCTGGTTGCCCATGGTCGGCACCACCACGCCGTTGCCGGTCACCGTGGCGACGATGCCGCTATGGCTGGCGAACGACTGCACCCAGCCGCCATTGATGTTGGTCTCGATGTTGCTGCCGAACAGATGTGTCCACTGGCCGCCGATCTTGATGAGGCTGGTGCGGTCGGTGCCGGTCGCGATGCTGGCGTCGAATGGATTGAACGCCACTGCGCTGTCGGTGTAGCCCGACACACGTTGCCAGAGCTGCCAGACTTCGATCGCGGCCGCGACCTCGTCGCGCGGCGAGAGGCGGCTGATCCAGCCGGCACGGCCGTAGACGGCGTAGTTCGATGCGTTGGTCGAGCTCGTCACGCTGACCGGGCCGAGGCTGGTGTCGTAGCTGCGCGTGTAGCGTGCCTTCTCCCATGGCGTCAGAATGGTGCCGACATCGAAGAACGGGCGCGACGAGCCCCAGTCGGTGAAGTCATAGCGTAGCGCGAAGGCGCCGATCGGCGCGCTCGTGATCTTGTAGCCGCCTTCGCTGTATTGCGTGTAGGCGATGCCGGCGAGCAGCGACAGATTGTTGGTCAGCTCCTTGCGGCCGTGGATGCCGGCCGAGAACGAGCCGGCCGAGCCGAACGCGCTGATGCAATCGCTGCAATTGATCTGCTCGTTGACACCGAGCAGCACCGTGCCGAGCACCCGGTTGGTGATCATCTGGTTGAAGCGCTGATTGGCGAGGCCGCCGATCGAGTTGCCGCTGGAATCCGCACCGGTCGGCGTCGGGCTAGGAGACGGATATGGCGACGGCGACGGCGACGGCGAGGGATAGGGACTAGGCGAAGGGGAGGGCGTCGGGGACGGTGAATAGGTCGGCGTAGGCGACGGCTCGCTGCATTCGATCTCGCAGGTCGCCTGGGCTGCCGCCGGAAGAACATCGAACGCGACAAGCGCAAGCGCCGCCACGGCGGAAAGCAAGCCGGCGAGGATGAGGCGCTTCAACGGGAGCTTCGCCATCGTCAACGCCCGCACAGCATGCCGTCGTCCTGGACGGCGGGCGTGATGGTCGGCGGGGCGCCGGCGTACTGGTTGATCGCGCACAACCCGGCGCTCGCGGCGCAGTTGGCGGCGAAGGTCCAGGGCGGCGTGTTGGTCTTGGCGATGCTCACCTTGCCGCCGGTCGATGTGATGATCGCGGTGTCGCCGGGCTGGGTGAGTTGCACGCACTGAGAGCTTTTCGTGCAGACGCTGGCTGCGCCGTCCTGAAGCACGACCACGGAGCGCCCGCGTTGCGAGAGAATGTCGAGTGTGGTGCCGCGCACGCCGATGGTCGCGAGCGGCGTCGTGATCTTGTAAGCGGCCTTTTCGGAGTGCCCGGTGACGAAGCGGAAGGCGCCGGTGGTCATGCGGATCGCGACGTCGCGATAGCTGTGCTCGTCGTTGAAGACGGTGCGGTCGAGCCTCAGCGTGGCGCTCGGCCCGAGCGACAGATTGGTGCTGTCGGCCATCACGAAACGCGCCGCGCTGTCGGCGCCGGTCCGCACGGTCTCGTCGCGCAGCATGCTGTCGCCGACATTGATCGGCGTCGTGGTCGCGGCGACGCGCACCACCTCGTTCTGGATCACGACGGCCTCGCCGACGCGCGTCTGCGCCTGGGCGCCGGACGCCGCGCAGATTGCGGCCGTGAGCAATATCGGGAAAAGCCAAAAACGCAAATTCATTTCGCAACCGATCGATGTGCGCCTGATCGTACCGGATCGCGCGCGCTTCTGATGTGGCGGAATTATCACAAGCGGCGCGGGACGTGCGTCATGCTTAGTGACAGCTGCGGCAGAATGCGTTCAATGACGAGAACCACTCTCTTTTTCTCAGCGGTGAAGCAGATTTGCCACGCAAGACGGCCCCACAAAAAATGCTCGAATCGCCCGCGGTTCCAGGGGTGTCGCGGAGCGCAGTGATTGCTGTCGCGATTTTCCTGGTTGCGCATCTGGCGCTGCTGATCGGTCTCACCACGCCGGAAAAATTCGTCTTCGACGAGGTGCATTACGTGCCGGCGGCGCGCCAGATGCTGGCGCCCGTGATGTCGCAGCCGATGCTCAATCCGATGCATCCGCCGCTGGCCAAGGAGCTGATCGCGGCATCGATCGCAACTTTCGGCGACAACGCGCTTGGCTGGCGTTATCCCGCGACATTGTTCGGCGCGCTCGCGATCGTCGCGATCTATCTGTGCGGTCTTGCGCTGTTTTCCGCGCAGGGGCCCGCGATCGCCGCGGCCCTGATCGCCGGCCTCAACCAGATGCTGTACGTGCAGGCGCGCATCGCAATGCTGGACATTTTTGCGCTCGGTTTTGGCCTGCTCGCGACCGCGGCCTTCATGCATGGGTTTCGCAGAGAGCGGCCCCAGGCGATGTTTGCGTTCGCGGGGTGCCTGTTCGGCTGTGCGGCGGCCTGCAAGTGGAGCGGCCTGTTTCCGCTTGGCGTGTGTATCGTCATCGTTGCGGTGATCCGCTTGATGCAGGGCTGGCGCACGCTGTTCGCCGACCCGAAGCCGGACGATTGGTATCGGCCGGAGCTTTGGCCAAGCCTGAAGCTGCATCATATCGCCCTCTGCTTCGCGGTCTTGCCGACGGTGGCCTATCTTGCCGCCTTCGTTCCGCTCTATGGATTGTCGCTGCCGGATTTGATCGAGGCGCAGCGGCGGATCTTTGCCGACAACACCACGACGGCCATCGCCGGCCACACCTATATGAGCGCATGGCCGTCCTGGCCGTTGCTCGCGCGGCCGGTGTGGTTCCTGTTCGACAAGACGGCGGAGGACCACGTTGCCGCAATCGTCTTCCTCGGCAATCCGCTGGTAGCGTGGCCGGCGCTGCTCGCGCTCGTCGTGGTGCTGCGCGATTTCATCGTGGCGCGGCGCTGGGACGCGTTCCTGATCGCGGCATTTTATTTCGGTCCCTGGCTCGCCTGGGCGTTGCTGCCGCGCACCCTGGGTTTCATCTATTACTACCTGCCGGCTGCAACCGCAGCGTCGCTGGCGCTGGTCTACGTGCTGCGCCGGGAGGGGCTGCCGCGCTGGCTGCTGTGGGCTTATGTCGGCGTCGCCGCGGCCGCCTTTGCAATCATGCTGCCGATTTCCGCGGCCTTCATCGGCACCTCGATGAAGGGCTTCAACCGGCTGATGCTGTTCCAAAGCTGGATATGACATCGCCGCCTGCCGGGCTGCGGCAAGCGGCGTGTTTTGCCCGACGGTCGCGAGTTACTTCGCCGCCGTCTTGGTGTCCATGTTCACGACCTGGACGCGGCGGTTGATCGGGTCGGCGCCGTTGGCGGCATCCTTCAGCTTGGTCTTGCCGTAGCCGACGGTGACCAGATCATTGCCGTTGAGACCGTAGTTCTGCACCAGGTACTTCTTGATAGTGTCGGCGCGCCGTTCGGAGAGCCCTTGATTGTACTCTTCGCTGCCGATCGCGTCGGTGTGGCCGGCGATCACGAAGGTCGAGCCCTTGAGCGCCGGATCGGACAGAGCCTTGCCGAGCGCCTGCACCGAGGCCACCGACGTCTTGGCGATATCGGCCGAGTTGTAGTCGAACTGGATCTCCAGATCGATCTTCGGCTTGGTCGCAGCGAGCTCGGCGATCTGCTCGCGTTCGCCCGTCGAGAGCGACCTGGTCGATCGGTTGCGCACGGTGTTGAGGAAGGCGGCTTCCTTGGCCTGCGCGGTCGTGTCGGCCTGCGGACCGACGGAGAGGCCGCGGGTCACCGGCTTCGGCTTCAGCGCATCGACGATCTGGCTGGCGGAGATGTTGTTGTCGCCGGCCAGCGCAAGGCTCGCCGTCATCGACAGGGCCGCGGAGAGGGTTATCGCCTTCAGTCCAAAGAACTTATCAAAAAGGGTCATTGTCGTATCCTCGCTGTTACGCCCGATGGCGATTTGATGCCGCGAGCCTAGGGCAGGTTCAACGGCACTGACGTGATCTTGGTCACATTCGAAACTGCGAGCCGAGCTCACTCTTGGTCGGGTTGGCTTGTTCGCGGTTTGCTTCGAACTGCTCCCGAGCGGGTTCCCGGAAATGCGCTTTCACCGATCGTCGCAAAGGCGTCGCGTCGCGGCCCGCCCGCGAACAAGAATTCGTCCAGAAGCCCGCCTAGCACGCGTCAATCATTCGACAATTTGTCCCCTCCGCGACAGGAGCCGAGTTCCGTCCAGTGCCGAGGCCAATTGACCATCAGCGTGACTATCAGTTCTATCGCAGCGGCCCTCCGGATCGGACACTGTCCCTGAGCTCAACGCCCATTTATATCGGCGCAGCGATGATCGCAGTGGCAATCCTGCTGTCGACGCTGATCTCGGGGCTGACCTCCCGCTATATCGGGCTCGAAGGGCCGACCGACGGGAACATGTGGCTGGTCGACCGCCTCACCGGCAGCGTTTATCGCTGCCAGGCGGAGGCACGCGGCAAGGCCGTGTGCGAGCCGGATGTCGCGACCGGAAGCCTCGGTGACCGGTCGAAGGCGCCGAAGGACGGCCGCTGATCCTGTCTTCGCAGCGCAGCAAGATAATTGTGTCGCGTCCACACTTTCGTGTCACCCGCATCCGCGGCGATGATGGCCAGCACAAGGACAACATGATGAAGTCCGCCGCCGCGATAGGCGGTACGCCAGATGCCTCGGCCAAGATGGCGTCCAACAAGGAAATGGCCATGGCAGCACCGACATGAGCAATGGCAAGATGAAGAGTGCCTGCATGCACTACATGAAATCGCAGAAAGCAATGATGGCGAAGTAGGCTTCGGCGCGTCATCCGCCGCGCTGTCAGCAGGTGGCAGCGCGGTTTTTCTTTGGCCGCTCCCGCGGTCCTCTTTCCTCCTTCTTGTTGGCGCGAATCCCGCTACATTGCCTGCTGCAATGTCCCGTACGCCCAAACCGCTTCCACTCACCACGACACAGGCCCGGCGGATCTGGCTGCATGCCCAGCGGCTGGACGAGCGCATCCCGTTCGGCGACGGAGCGCAGGCCGTGGCGGACGCGGTCGCCCATCTCGGCTATGTGCAGATCGACACCATCAACGTCATCGAGCGGTGTCATCACCACATCCTGTTCAGCCGCATTCCGTCCTATCGTCGCGCCGATCTGGGCCAAGCCCAGAGCACCGACAAGAGCGTATTCGAATACTGGACGCATGCGTTGTCCTACGTCCCGGCGAGCGATTTCCGCTTCTTCCTGCCGGCGATGCGCGAGCATCGGCGCGAGGGGCACAAATGGTTTGCTTCGGTGAAACCCGCCGACACGCGCAAGGTGATGCGGCTGCTGCGCGCCGGTCCGCTGACGATCCGCGACATCGATGACGACGTGCTGGTCGAGAAGGAGCATCTGTGGCAGAGCCGTAAGCCGTCGAAGCGGGCGTTGCAGCTCGCCTTCTATACCGGCGCCGTGACCATCAGTGAGCGCCAGGGCATGCTCAAGACGTACGAGCTGATGACGCGCCATTTCGGCTGGGACAAGCTGCCGAAGGCGGCGTCGGCTGGGGAGATCACGGCCTATCTGCTCGACCGCGCGCTGCGCTCGCAGGGCGTGGTCAGCCTCGATTCGGTCTGCCATCTCGACGCGCCGCGCAAGAAGGCGGTCGCGCGCCTGATCGCCTCGCGCGTCCGCCGCGGCGAGCTCCTGCCTGTTACGATCGAGGGCGCCGGCAAGCAGGAGCACTGGGCCTCGCCCGCAGCGTTGGAGCCGCATGAGGTATCGCCCGATCTCGTCCACATTCTTTCGCCGTTCGATCCCCTGATCATCCAGCGCAAGCGCACCAATCTGATCTTCGGCTACAACCACCTGTTCGAAGCCTATGTGCCGAAGGCCAAGCGCAAATTCGGCTACTTCGCGCTGCCCGTGCTGGTCGGCGACGAGATCGTCGCCGCGCTCGATCTCAAGACCGATCGGCAGGCGAAGAAGCTGTTGATGCAGAAATGGACCTGGGTCGGGCAGGGCAAGAAGACGGCGGGACGAAAGGAGCTCGAGCGCAAGATCGAGGACGAGCTCGATCGCTTCGAGCGGTTTCAATTGGCGGAGTGAGACGCCTTCTGCGTCGGCGCAATGGCTTGATCCGGCTGCGCCCCGTGCATTGCTCGCTCCATTGACTCTTTGCCCGCGATGCTCAAAACCGGCCACTCGGCCCACAAAAGCAACAACCCCGGGGGGAAGCCATGAGCCAGACCACCTATGCCGGTTCCGCCGGCGGCGCCAAGAGCGCCAGCAAGAGCGACATCGAAACCTCGACCATCCGCGCCATCTCCTGGCGCCTGATTCCGTTCCTGGTGCTGGCCTACTTCTTCTCCTATCTCGACCGCGTCAATCTCGGCTTCGCCGCGCTGACCATGAACGCCGAGCTGAAATTCAC
>NZ_RDQF01000034.1 GCF_004114425.1 Bradyrhizobium vignae
GCAAGCTGGCCATCAATACCCTGCAGGCAACGCCCGGTCCTGCCCGCATCAGCCACAAAATGCTCCAAGCCAGATGGAATAATGACTTCCTTCTCTCCGCCCTCGCCCATATGCGATAGCCCTACCCTCCAGGGGAGGGTAAGCGAGACCTACCTTGACCTTGCCGTCCTAATCCGCTCCCTTTGGCGCGACACAACGACTCCTCTCTGGGAAAACGCCAAGGTTAACTTCCATGTCTTTCGTCCTCGCCATCGACCAGGGCACCACCTCTTCGCGCGCGATCGTGTTTCGCGGCGATATTTCCATTGCGGCGAAGGCGCAAGCCGAGTTTCCGCAGCATTTCCCGGCCTCGGGCTGGGTCGAGCACGAGCCGGAGGACATCTGGACCTCGACCGTGATGGTCTGCCGCGAGGCCATCGAGCACGCCGGCATCAGCGCGAAAGACATCGCCGCGATCGGCATCACCAACCAGCGCGAGACCACCGTGGTGTGGGATCGTGCCACGGGCCAAGCCGTGCACCGAGCCATCGTCTGGCAAGACCGCCGCACCGCCGACATCTGCGCCAAGCTCAAGGCCGACGGCCATGAGCCCGTGATCTCTGAGAAGACTGGCCTGATCATCGATCCCTACTTCTCCGGCACCAAGGTCGCCTGGATCCTCGACCACGTCCCCGGCGCACGGGCACGCGCCGCGCGCGGTGAGCTGATGTTCGGCACCGTCGATTGCTACCTGCTCTGGCGCCTCACCGGCGGCAAGGTGCACGCCACCGACGCCACCAATGCTTCGCGCACGCTGCTGTTCAACATCCATACCGGCCAGTGGGACGACGAGCTCCTCGAGATCATCGGCGTGCCGCGCTCGATGCTGCCCGAGGTGAAGGATTCCTCCGCCCGCTTCGGCGAGAGCACCCCGGATTTGTTCGGCGGACCGATCGCAATTGCCGGCATTGCCGGCGACCAGCAGGCCGCAACTATCGGCCAGGCCTGTTTCCGCCCGGGCATGATGAAATCCACTTACGGCACGGGCTGTTTTGCCTTGCTCAACACCGGCACCACGCCGGTCGCCTCCAAGAACAAGCTGCTCACCACCGTCGCCTATCAGCTCGAGGGAAAACGCACCTACGCGCTCGAAGGCTCGATCTTCGTCGCCGGCTCCGCCGTGCAATGGCTGCGCGACGGCCTCGGCATCATCAAGCACGCCGCCGAGACCGGACCTCTCGCCGATCAGTCGGACTCCATGCAGAGCGTCTATCTCGTCCCCGCATTCGTCGGCATGGGCGCGCCCTATTGGAATCCGCGCGTGCGCGGCGCGCTGTTCGGCCTCACCCGCAACACCGGCCCTGCCGAGCTCGCCCACGCCGCGCTGGAGAGTGTTTGTTACCAGACCTTCGACCTCTGGGCCGCGATGCGCGCGGACTGGCCGAGCTCGGAAACCGCCAGCGTCGTGCTGCGCGTCGACGGCGGCATGACCGCCTCCGACTGGACCATGCAGCGCCTCGCCGATCTCCTGGACGCGCCGGTCGATCGCCCCGTGATCCAGGAGACCACGGCGCTGGGCGCCGCCTACCTCGCCGGCCTCAATGCGGACGTCTATCCCGAGCCGACCAAATTCGCCGACAACTGGCGCCTCGAACACCGCTTCAAGCCGAACATGAGCGAGGCGACGCGGCAGCGGAAGCTCGCGGGATGGGCGAGGGCGGTGAAGGGCGTGCTGGCGAGCGATGAGGGGGAGGGGTAGGCGTAGACACAGCCTCGCAGCTCGATGCCGCGAGGCGCGCGCAACTGCCTTCACGTCGTCATTGCGAGGAGCTCTTGCGACGAAGCAATCCAGACTGCCTCCTCGCAAAAGATTCTGGGTTGCTTCGCGGAGCCTGTCGTCGGGCCGCGCTATGCGCGGACCCGTTGGCTCGCAATGACGGAGTGCGGCGCTGCTGTCTTTCCTCAAAAGATACCGCCCGCTAGCCCATTACGAAGGGAAGCAACGAACCATGATCCTCCCCGACGGATATTCCGACGTGCCCGCCGGCAAGATCGCCGCCGTCGTGACCCATCTGGAGATGACCGCACCTCCCGCGCGCCGCGACGATCCGCCCGGCGCATGGAGCTTGCGCAAGGTCGAAGCTCCGCCGCTTCCCTGGTACCGCGATCTCCACCGCCGCGTCGGCGAGGACTGGCTGTGGTTCTCGCGCGCACGCATGACCGACATGGAGCTCGCCGCAATCATCCACGCGCCGGGCATCGAGGTCTATGCCTTGGCCGTCGACGGCCGCGATGAAGGCCTGCTCGAACTGGACTTCCGCGAGCCCGGCCAATGCGAGCTGGTCTATTTCGGCGTCACCGCCCCCTTGATCGGCACTGGCGCCGCCCGCTTCCTGATGAACCGCGCGCTGGAGCTTGCCTGGTCACGCGACCTCCGCCGCGTCTGGGTCCACACCTGCACGCTCGATCATCCCTCCGCGCTCGCGTTCTACCAACGGTCCGGCTTTCGCCCCTTCCGCCGCCAGATCGAGATCGCCGACGACCCACGCCTCGACGGCACCGCGCCGCGGACGGCGGCGAAGCATGTGCCGATCATCGAGTAGAGCCCCGGCCGCCTCCTCCTCCGTCATTGCTGTCGATGTTCAATAATTCGCTGATTGGATCGCGGTGGTCTTGGTAGCGGCGAGCACATGCGGGTGCTGACCGCTGCGAAGCTGGTGCGAGCCAAATGGATCAAGCAGTGGACGATGTATAGGCGCAACGAGACCGCGATCGCTCCGATCAAGCGCGCGATCCAGGACGGCCTATGAGCGTGGAGCGCATGAGGCCGTCGCCGCGTCATTGCGGCCGGCGCAATGCTCCATTTCCGATATATTTGTTGCGCCGCATCGACCTGGTCGTGGAGACTGGCCGGCCCTGCCTTGTCCAATGATCGAGAAGAGCGAGAACCATGTTCCTGATCGGCCAATATGATTCCCCCTTCGTCCGCCGCGTCGCGATCGCGCTGCGGCTTTACGGGCTCGCCTTCGAGCACAGACCGTGGTCGACCTTCGGCGATGCCGACAGGATCGCGCCCTACAATCCGCTGCGCCGCGTGCCGACCCTGGTGCTCGACGACGGCGAGGCGCTGATCGAAAGCATGATCATCCTCGATTATCTCGACGATCTCGTCGGACCCGAGAAGGCGATGCTGCCGCGCGGCAGCACCGATCGCCGCAAGCATTTGCGCATCTGCGCGCTCGCCTCCGGTCTCGGCGACAAGGCGGTCAGCCTGCTCTACGAGCGCGTGCTGCGGAAGGAGCAGCTCGCGCTGTGGGTCGAGCGTTGCCAGGCGCAGATCGCGGACGTGCTTGCCGTGCTCGAAGCCGAGCGCGCCAAGGTGACGACGCCGTACTGGCTGGGGATGCGCATCGGCCATGCCGACATCGCGGTCGCCTGCGTCGTCCGCTTCACCCGCGAGGCACACCCGCAGCTGTTCGAGCCTGCGCGGTACCCGGCGCTCGCGGCACATAGCGAGCGTTGCGAGGCACTGGCCCCGTTCAAGGAGATCGTGCAGCCATTGGCGCCGCCGAAGGGATGAGGCGGGCTCGTGTCCCGCTCTGCGGCGCAGCGTGCAACGCTGCGCCGGGACCCAGGCGGCACGCGTCGCTGGAGACGTGGGACCGCGGCTCTGCAGCGCATCGCTTCGCGCTGCGCAGCGTCCGGGGCACGAGACCGAGAGCAGGGTGAGGGGCGCTCCCATCCGCCGGAGTGCGAAGGCCGGCACTGCAGCTGATGATGGAATATTACCCCTGTTTTGCCCGACGTCGCAACCCGTTTTCGGCAAGACCGAAATTGCGCAACCTTTTCAACCCCATCGCTACTGTGCATGGGGTTGTTTTCTCATTTTTTGTTTTTAGGCGCGCTTATCCGGCCCCCGCGCGCTTCTTCTGCCAGACGAGGTGCACCGCGCAGGTGCAGCCCGGCGGATGCGAGGCGAGGTCTTTCGGCATCTCGTCGTTCGCCGGCTTGGCCGGGAAGGCCTTGTCTGTTCCCTCCTGCGACGGGATGTAGTTCAGCACCGGCGCGAGCCAGCGCTCGGCTTCCGCGACGCTCATGCCCTTGCGTGCCGCGTAGTCCTCGACCTGATCGCGCTCGATCTTGCCGACGCCGAAATAATAGCTCGCAGGGCTGGCGAAATAGAGCCCGGACACGGACGAGCCCGGCCACATCGCAAAGCTCTCGGTCAGCTTCACGCCGGCGGTGGCTTCCGCATCGAGCAGCGCGAACAGCGTTGACTTCTCGGTGTGATCGGGCTGGGCGGGATAGCCGGGCGCGGGGCGGATGCCCTGATACTTTTCGAGGATCAGTTCCTCGTTGGTGAGCGCCTCGTTCGGCGCATAGGCCCAGAACTCGCGGCGCACGCGGGCATGCATGCGCTCGGCAAAGGCTTCGGCGAGGCGGTCGGCCAGCGCCTTGCACAGGATCGAGGAATAATCGTCATTCGCGCTTCTGAAGCGGTCGGCGACCGCATCCTCGCCGATCCCGGCGGTGACGACGAAGCCGCCGATATAGTCGGGAACGCCGGCGGGCGCGATGAAGTCGGCGAGCGCCGCATTGAAGCGGCCCTCGCGCTTCTCGAGCTGCTGGCGCAGCGTGTGCAGCGTCGCGATGCTCTTGGTCCGGCTTTCATCGGCATAAAGCACGATGTCGTCGCCTTGCGCATTCGCCGGCCAGAAGCCGATCGTGGCGCGGGCCCGGAACCATTTCTCCTTGACGATGGTGTCGAGCATCTTGCGCGCATCGTCGTAGAGCGAGCGCGCGACCTCGCCGACCTTGGCGTCATCGAGGATGGCGGGGAAGCGTCCCGCGAGCTCCCAGGTCTGGAAGAACGGCGTCCAGTCGATGTAGGGCACGAGCTCGGCGAGGTCGTATTCGTCGAAGCTGCGGGTGCCGAGGAAGGTCGGCTTCACCGGCTTGTTCGCGACGAAGTCGACCGGCACGCGGTTGGCACGGGCGTCGCTGAGCTTCAGGCGCTTCTTGTCGGCCTGCGCGCGCAGATGCGCCTCCGAGATCTTGGCGTATTCGGCCCGCACTTCGGCGGCATAGGTCTCGCGCTTCTCCGGCGAGAGCAGCGCAGAGGCGACGCCGACCGCGCGGCTGGCGTCGTTGACGTGGACGACGGGACCGGCGCGATAGCTCGGATCGATCTTGACAGCCGTATGCACGCGGCTCGTCGTGGCGCCGCCGATCAACAGCGGCAGCTTCAAGCCTTCGCGCTGCAACTCGCCGGCGAAGAACGCCATCTCGTCGAGCGAGGGCGTGATCAGGCCTGACAGCCCGACGATGTCGGCCTTCTCCGCCTTCACGGTCTCGACGATCTTCGCCGCCGGCACCATCACGCCGAGATCGATGACCTCGAAATTGTTGCACTGGAGCACGATGCCGACGATGTTCTTGCCGATGTCGTGGACGTCGCCCTTGACGGTCGCGAGCACGATCTTGCCGGCCGACGAGGAGCCTTCGGTGCCGATGCCGCTGGCGAGGTTGCGCGCCTTTTCTTCCTCCATGAACGGCATGAGATAAGCGACGGCCTGCTTCATCACGCGCGCGGACTTCACCACCTGCGGCAGGAACATCTTGCCGTCGCCGAAGAGGTCGCCGACCACGTTCATGCCGGCCATCAGCGGTCCCTCGATGACATCGAGCGGGCGCGAGGAATTCTTGCGGGCCTCCTCGGTGTCCTGCTCGATGAATTCGGTGATGCCGTGCACCAGTGAATGCGACAGGCGCTTCTCCACCGGCCATTCGCGCCAGGCGAGATCGGCTTCCTTGGTTTCCGACTTCTTGCCGCGGAATTTCTCCGCGAGCGCCAGCAGACGCTCGGAGGCGCCGGGATCGCGGTTGAGGACGACGTCCTCGCAAGTCTGCCGCAGCTCCGGATCGATATCGTCATAGACGATCATCTGCCCGGCATTGACGATGCCCATGTCCATGCCGGCCTTGATGGCGTGATACAGGAACACCGAGTGCATGGCCTCGCGCACCGGCTCGTTGCCGCGGAACGAGAAGGACAAATTGGAGACGCCGCCCGAGACATGCGCGCCCGGCAGGTTCTGGCGGATCCAGCGCGTCGCCTCGATGAAGTCGACGCCGTAATTGTTGTGCTCCTCGATGCCGGTCGCGATCGCAAAAATGTTCGGATCGAAGATGATGTCCTCAGGCGGGAAGCCGACCTTGTTCACCAGGATGTCGTAGGCGCGCTTGCAGATCTCGGTCTTGCGCGCGAACGTGTCGGCCTGGCCGACCTCGTCGAATGCCATCACCACGACGGCCGCGCCGTGGCGGCGGGCGATCCTCGCCTCGTGGATGAACTTCTCCTCGCCTTCCTTCATCGAGATCGAGTTGACGACCGGCTTGCCCTGCACGCATTTCAGGCCGGCCTCGATCACGGAGAATTTCGAGGAATCGATCATGATCGGCACGCGCGCGATGTCCGGCTCGGCCGCGACGAGATTGAGGAAGGTCACCATGGCGGCTTCGGAGTCGAGCAGGCCTTCGTCCATGTTGACGTCGATGACTACCGCGCCGTTCTCGACCTGATCGCGCGCGACCTGGAGCGCGGCGGCGTAGTCCCCGGCGGTGATCAGCTTGCGGAAGCGCGCCGACCCCGTGACGTTGGTGCGCTCGCCGACATTGACGAAGGGGATCGCGTCCGTCAGCACGAACGGCTCGAGGCCGGAGAGCCGCAGGCGCGGCGCGATCTCGGGCACGATGCGAGGCTTGTGCGGGGCCACCGCGGCGGCGATCGCGGCGATATGGTCTGGCGTGGTGCCGCAGCAGCCGCCGACGATGTTGACGAGGCCATCGCGCGCGAACTCGCCGATCAGCCGCGCCATGTATTCGGGCGTCTCGTCATACTGGCCGAACTCGTTGGGCAGGCCGGCATTGGGATAGGCGCACACGAGCGTATCGGCGACGCGGCCGATATCGGCGATGTGCGCGCGCAGGTCTTCGGCGCCCAGCGCGCAGTTGAAGCCGATGGTGATGGGCTTGGCGTGCCGCACCGAATTCCAGAACGCTTCCGGCATCTGTCCCGACAGCAGCCGGCCGGACTTGTCGGTGATGGTGCCCGACACCATCACGGGCATGTCGATGCCGAGCCCTTCGGTGATCTCGGCGATCGCATAGAGCGCCGCCTTGGCGTTGAGCGTGTCGAAGATGGTCTCGACCAGCAGGAGGTCGACGCCGCCGTCGATCAGGCCGCGGATCTGCTCGCCGTAGGATTTGCGCAAATCGTCGAAGGTGACGGCGCGGTAGCCCGGATTGGACACGTCGGGCGAGATCGAGGCGGTGCGGTTGGTGGGGCCGATGGCACCTGCAACGAAGCGCGGCTTGCCGTCCTCGGCCTCGACGCGGCGGGCGGCATTGCCGGCGAGGCGGGCGCCTTCGCGCGCCATCTCATAGACAATGTCGGTGAGGTCATAATCGGCCTGCGCGATCGAGGTCGTCGAGAAGGTGTTGGTCGCGACGATGTCGGCGCCGGCACGCAAATAGGCGGCGTGGATGTCCTCGATCGCCTGCGGCTGGGTCAGGATCAACAGATCGTTGTTGCCGCGAAGGTCGCGATGGAAATTCTTGAAGCGCTCGCCGCGGAAGGCGGCCTCGTCGAGCTGCAGATTCTGGATCATCGTGCCCATGGCGCCGTCGAGCACGAGGATGCGCTCGCGTGCGGCGTTCAGCAGGGCAGTTCGCTTGGCGGAAACGGGTAAGGTCATTTTCTCTTACGCTGCCTTCTGGGCGGTCTTGGCACGGATGCCGAGCAAATGGCTGATCGCGAACACGAGATCGGCGCGGTTCATGGTGTAGAAGTGGAAGGTATCGACACCGTGCTTGGCGAGCTTCTGCACCTGGCCGGCGACGACGGTCGCCGCCACCAGCTTGCGGGTCTCGGCGTCGTCATCGAGGCCCTCGAACTTCGCGGCGAGCCAGTCGGGCACGGTGGTGCCGTTCCGGGTGACGAAATTGCGCGCCTGCTTGAAATTGTGCATGGGCATGATGCCCGGCACGATCGGAATGTTGATCCCGCGCGCGCGAACGCGGTCGAGATAGCGGAAGTAAAAGTCGTTATCGAAGAACACCTGGGTGATCGCGCGCGTCGCGCCGGCGTCGACCTTGGCCTTCAGCGTGTCGATATCGGCATCGAAGTCGCGCGCCTCGGGGTGCTTCTCGGGATAGGCGGATACCGACACCTCGATATCGCCGTGCCGCTTCTTGATTCCCGCGACGAGGTCGGCCGAGCTCTGATAGCCGTCGGGATGGCTGGAATAGGGTGTTCCGATGCCGCCGACGGGGTCACCGCGCAAGGCCACGATGTGACGCACGCCGACCTCGTGATAGCGGTCGACGATCGCGTCGATCTCGCCGCGCGAGGCGCCGACGCAGGTCAGGTGCGCCGCCGGCAGCAGCGCGGTTTCTTTGAGGATGCGCGCAATGGTCGAATGGGTCCGCTCGCGGGTCGAGCCGCCGGCGCCGTAGGTCACCGAGACGAATTTCGGCTCGAGCGGGGCGAGCCGCTTGATGGTCTCCCAGAGATTGCGCTCCATCTCCTCGGTCTTGGGCGGAAAGAACTCGAAGGAAATCGCAGGCCGCTTCAGGTGCCCGTCTTGCCCATTGGCTTGGCCAGGCGTCGTCGCGTCAGTCATGGCACCACTCACTCCAGGGTCTCGCTCAGCCACAGCGGCCAGCAGCGGCATCCAGCTCGGGGAGGCCTAAGATAGGGCAAAGTCCGTTGGATCGACAGCCCATCAGGGATGGGAAGTGGCCCACTTGGGCCAGGAATTGACGAATTATTGAACGTTGATCGATCTGAGTGGGAAGTCGGCGCAAAAAATATTTCTATTACAAATCAGTGCATTGGCTGGGGTCTGATCGACGTTAAGCGCCTCTCTCCTACGTGGGCGGCGCCAGCATTGCGTCATTGTAGCTGTCTCAATCCCACCCTTCCGCTCGGTCGGGCGTGACGAGCGCTCCGCTGGCACGCATCTGACCTGCGGAGCTGGCCCATTGCCGCTGCGCGGACGTCCATTACCTTAAGCCGCCATGATCCCGCTCTCAGTCCTCGACCTCTCCGTGGTCACCACCGGCACCAAGCCTGCCGCGGCGCTGCGCAACAGCATCGACCTGGCGCGCCACGTCGATGGGCTCGGCTATGTCCGCTACTGGCTCGCCGAGCATCACAACCTCGCGTCCGTCGCGAGCCCCGCGCCCGATGTGATGATCGGGCAGATCGCGGCGGTGACGAAGCACATCCGGGTTGGCTCCGGCGGCGTGATGCTGCCCAACCACGCGCCGCTGGTCGTGGCCGAGCGCTTCAAGATGCTGGAGGCGCTGTTTCCCGGCCGGATCGATCTCGGTCTCGGCCGTGCGCCGGGCACCGATGGCGCCACAGCCTACGCGCTCAGGAGCCGGCTCGACCGTCGCGAGGGCGACGATTTCCTGGAGCGGCTGCACGAGCTGATCCTGTGGGAGACCCGCGAATTCCCCGCTGGGCACCCCTACAACAGCGTCGTTGCGATGCCCGACGATACCAGGCTGCCGCCGATCTGGCTGCTTGGCTCCAGCGATTATTCCTCGGAATTGGCCGCCCAGGTCGGCATGGGCTTCGCCTTTGCCCATCATTTCGCCTCCCACGACGCAATCGATGCGATGGTACATTACCGCAACCGTTTCCAGCCCTCAGCCTGGCGCGCGGCGCCGCATGCGATCCTCGCGGTTGCTGTCATCGCGGCCGATACGGACGAGGAGGCCGAAAGGCTCGCCTCTTCCTTCGACCTCAACCGCCTTCGCCGTGACCGTGGTCAATATCTGCCGCTGCCGAGCGTCGAGGAGGCGATGGCCTATCCGTATACGGACGCCGAGCGCACCTCGATCCTGCGCAACCGCTCGCGCCTGTTCGTCGGCAGCCCCGCGACGGTGCAGAAGAAGCTGCAGCCGCTGATCTACGCGAGCAAGCCGGACGAACTGATGGTGATCACCGCAGTGTACGACCACGAGGCGCGAAAGAAATCGTATTCGCTGCTGGCGGAGGCGTTCGGGCTTGGTAGGACAAGTGGCTTAAGCGATTGATCGTCATTCCGGGCGATGCGAAGCATCGAGCCCGGAATCTCGAGGTTCCCAGGTGCGCAAGTGCGCACCATAGTTCACGCTTGGCGTGCCCCGGAACGACAGCTTCAATCCTGCGTCTCGCTGAATGTCGCCCGGAACGGATGTCCCGGATACACGCCGACGATGCGGAATTCGCGCGAGAAGAATTTCAGCTCCTCGATCGCGAAGGCGAGGCCCTTGTCATCGGGGTGGCCGTCGACGTCGGCATAAAACTGCGTGGCGAAGAAATTGCCGTCGACCATGTAGCTCTCGAGCTTGGTCATGTTGACGCCGTTGGTGGCGAACCCGCCGAGCGCCTTGTAGAGCGCCGCCGGCAAATTGCGCACGCGGAACACAAAAGTGGTGACGAGCGGGCCGGTGCCTTGGGGCGCCCATTTCGGCTCGCGCGCCAGCACCACGAAGCGCGTGGTGTTGTGGGCCTCGTCCTCGATGTCGTCGGCAAGGATGTCGAGGCCGTAGATCTTGGCGGCCAGGCGCGAGGCGATCGCAGCGACGGTCTTGTCCTTGCGCTCGGAGATATCGCGGGCACTGCCGGCGGTGTCGGCGTGCACGATCGGCTTGATGCCGAGTTTGCGGATGATGCGCCGGCACTGGCCGAGCGCATGCACGTGGCTCTCGACGCTCTTGATGTCTTCGAGCTTGGTGCCCTTCACCGCCATCAGCTGATGCCGGACCGGCAGAAACCATTCGCCGATGATGAAAAGTCCGGAGGCCGGCAAGAGATGATGGATGTCGGCAACGCGGCCCGCGACCGAATTCTCGATCGGAATCATGCCGAGATCGGCCTCGCCCGAGGAGATCGCCGACAGCGCGTCCTCGAAGGTGGCGCAGGGCATCGGCTCGGCGTCGGGATAGGCCTCGACGATGGCGATGTGGGAATTGGCTCCGGGCTCGCCCTGGAATGCGATCTTCATCTTGCTCATGGTCGGCCTTGTAGCAGCGGCTCAGGATTTGGAAAGGATGCTGCGCGCGGTTTCGAGATCGGGCGGCGTATCGACGCCCCGGGGGACGCTGTCGACGATCATGATGTCGATGCGAATGCCGGCCTCCACCGCCCGCAGCTGTTCCAGGCTCTCCTGGCGTTCCAGGGGCGAAGGCGGCAGCGACACGAACCGCTCCAGCGCGGCGCGGCGATAGGCGTAAAGGCCGATATGGTGGTATCGCGGTCCGTTGCCGTAAGGAGCTGTGGCGCGGGTGAAATAAAGTGCCCGCAACCGCTTCGGCCCGATCGGCGAACCGATAGCCTTCACCACGCTCGGGGCGAGGTCCTCCTCCTCGGTGTGGATCTGCGAGGCCAATGTGACGATGTCGACCGCGGGGTCGTCGAAGGGCGGCAGCACCTCGCGGATCGTTGCCGGCGTGATGGTCGGGAAATCACCCTGGAGATTGATCACGATCTCGGCCTTGCCCTCAGGATCGAGCTTTTGCATGGCCTCGTGAATGCGGTCCGAGCCGGAGGGGTGGTCGGCGCGGGTCATCACGGCCTCGCCGCCATGGGCGGTCACTACCGAGGCGATCTCGTCGGTGTCGGTGGCGACCGCGACCCGGCCGATTGCCGCGGCCTCGGCACGGCGCAGCACGTGCACGATCATCGGCAGACCCGCGATATCGGCGAGCGGCTTGCCGGGCAGGCGGGTGGCGGCCATGCGGGCCGGGATCAGCACCAGGATGCGAGGATCGGTCATTTGGGTTCAAAGGTCCGGGGTCGAGAGCCTGGAAACCGGGCGTTTTCCGCGCCGAGAAATGGAGTGGGGACGGGCTGAAAGCCGGGTCGCTTATACGGGTTGCCAGACCCCGGGCAAACCGATATCTCAATGACAAAACTCGGGGAAACAATAAGGAACGTTTTGATTCTCCCGAGGCTCGTCCTGGCGGCCATCCGGGCCGCTGTTTCCTTCTTGCGGTGGGGCCTGGCCGGAAATGGACTCTTTTGAACTCAATAAGATTCTCGGTGCCGTGCTCGGCACCTGTCTCGTTCTGCTGGTGACGAGCTTCACCGCCCAGGCGCTATTCTCCCCCAAGATGCCGGAAAAGCCGGGCTTTGAGATCGCGGTGAAGGAAGATGCCGGCCACGGCAAGGAAGGTGGTGCCGCCGCCGCAGCGTCCTCCGAGCCGATCGAAAAGCTGCTCCAGACTGCCTCCGTCGAGAAGGGCGCTGCCGCCGCCAAGAAATGCGGCGCCTGCCACACATTCGAGAAGGGTGGCCCGAATCGGGTCGGTCCGAACCTCTATGGCGTTGTCGGCGAGCCGAAGGGCGAAGGCCGCGGCTTCAACTTCTCGGCCGCCATGAAGGCCAAGGGTGGCACCTGGACCTTCGACGATCTCAACAAGTTCATTGCCAACCCGAAGGGCTTCATTCCGGGCACCGCGATGGGCTTCGCCGGCATTCCGAAGGACTCCGAGCGCGCCGACGTCATTGCCTATCTGAACTCGCTGTCGGACCATCCTCAGTCGCTGCCGACCGCGTCGAAGTAAGGCCTCCAGAACTCATTCGGAATGTGCGGCCGGGCTGAAAAGCCTGGCCGTTTCCTTATCCGGACCTCGCGACGACGTTATCGGGGCGTTTGGCCGCATGCGATGGGTCGTCGGGGCTTCCAAGATGAGGAAAAAGCAACATATTCCGTCGAAACCTCGCCTATATTGGGAACTTAAAGGAGTAGCCTCCTTCAAGACAGGGATGTTGATTTGGCCATTACCCGACGCGATCTCCTGCTCACCGGCACTGCTGCCGCAGCGCTTCCCGCCCTTGGTTCCGTCGCGGGCGTTGCCGTCGGCTCGGCGCATGCGCAATCAGCAGCTGAGCTGCCCTGGCGCCATGCGCTGTCGCTGTTCGGAAAGGTAAAGTACCCCGCCGATTTCAAGCGCTTCGACTACGTCAATCCGGACGCGCCCAAGGGTGGCGTGGCGCGCCAGATCGCCGTCGGCACATTCGACAATTTCAACATCGTCGTATCGGGTGTGAAGGGGCAGGTGGCCGGTGCGATCGCCTTCATCTACGAATCCCTCACGACGCCCTCGCTTGACGAGGTCTCGACCGAATACGGCGCGCTGGCGGAAGCGGTCAGCCACCCCGATGACTTCTCCTTCGTCACCTATCGCTTGCGGCCGCAAGCCAAATGGCATGACGGCAAGCCCGTGACGCCGGATGACGTGATCTTCTCGCTCGATTCCTTCAAGAAGCACCATCCGATGTACTCGGCGTACTACAGCCATGTGGTAAAGGCCGAGAAGGTCGGCGAGCGCGAGGTGCGGTTCGTCTTCGACGCACCCGGCAACCGTGAACTGCCGCAGATCGTGGGACAGCTTATTGTCTTGCCGAAGCATTGGTGGGAGGGGACGGACGCGCAGGGCCGCAAGCGCGACGTTTCCGCCACGACGCTCGAAGTGCCGCTCGGTTCCGGCCCTTACCGGGTCAAGGAATTCGTTGCAGGACGATCGATCGCGCTGGAGCGCGTCAAGGACTATTGGGGCGGCGATCTGCCTGCCAATGTCGGCCGCAACAATTTCGACGAGCTGCGCTACGAATACTTCCGCGACGCCACTGTCGCGATCGAGGCCTTCAAGGCCGACCAGGTCGATTGGCGCACCGAGAACAGCGCGAAGAACTGGGCGACAGCCTACGATTTCCCGGCGGTGACCGAAAAGCGCGTGATCCTCGAGGAATTCCCCAATCGCAGCTCGGGCGTGATGCAGGCCTTCGTGCCGAACCTGCGCCGCGCCAAGTTCAGCGATCCCCGCGTGCGTCGCGCGCTCAACTACGCGTTCGACTTCGAGGAGATGAACAAGCAGATCTTCTACGGTCAGTACAAGCGCATCAGCAGCTATTTCGACGGGATCGAAGATCTGATGGCGACCGGCCTGCCACAGGGGAAGGAGCTCGAGATCCTCGAGACCGTCCGCGCCCAGGTCCCGCCCGAAGTCTTCACCACCGCCTACACCAATCCGGTCGGCGGCAGCCCCGAGGCCGTGCGCGACAATCTTCGCGAGGCGCTGCGCCTCTTCAAGGAGGCGGGCTACGAGGTGCGCGACCGCAGGCTGATCGACGTCAAGACCGGTGCCCAGTTCTCTCTGGAACTGCTGAATTCGGATCCGAGCTTCGAGCGGATCGCGCTGTTTTACAAGCCCTCGCTGGAGCGGCTCGGGATTGCCGTCAGCGTGCGTACCGTCGATCCAACTCAATACGAGAACAGGACCCGCGAGTGGGATTTCGACATGGTCACCAACTCCTGGCCCGAATCGCAGTCGCCGGGCAATGAGCAGCGCGAATTCTGGTCCTCCAAGACGGCCGACATCGCCGGCTCGCGCAATCTTGCCGGCATCAAGAATCCGGCGGTTGACAAGCTGATCGAGCGGGTCATCTACGCCACCGATCGCGACGATCTCGTCGCCGCGACCAAGGCGCTCGACCGCGTGCTGCTGTGGAATCACTACGTCGTGCCGCAGTGGAATTATCCAAAGCTGCGCACCGCGCGCTGGGATCGCTTCGGCCGGCCGGGGGAATTGCCCAGATATGGTCTGTCCGGCTTCCCGTTCATCTGGTGGTATGACGCAGAGAAGGCAGCGCGGATCGCAAAGAAGTCGTGAAGGACAACCCCCGCATGACGCAGATGTCACGCCGCCATGTGTTGGTCTTGGGCGTTGGCGGCGCCCTCGGGGCGTCGCTGGGTGCGCAGCCGCTACGCAGTGCGCGAGCGTCGGAAGCGGCGACCGAGGCGCACGGCATCTCGGCGTTCGGCGATCTCAAATATCCGGCCGACTTCCATCATTTCGATTACGTCAATGTCGACGCGCCGAAGGGAGGCACGTTCTCGCTGATCCCGTCGGTGCGCTCGTACAACCAGTCCTACCAGACCTTCAACTCGCTCAACGCTTTCATCCTGAAGGGCGACGGCGCGCAGGGCATGGACATGACGTTTGCACCGCTGATGGTCCGCGCAAACGACGAGCCCGATGCGATGTACGGGCTGGCCGCCCAATCCGTGCGGATATCGCCGGACAAGCTGGTCTATCGCTTCACCATGCGGCCCGAGGCGAAATTCCACGACGGCACGAAGCTCACTGCGCATGATGCGGCGTTCTCGCTGACGGCGCTGAAGACCAAGGGCCATCCGCTCATCATCGTGCAGATGCGCGACATGGTCAGCGCCGAAGCGCTCGACGATGCGACGCTCGTCGTCACGTTTGCCAAGGGACGCGCCCGCGACGTGCCGCTCTATGTCGCCGGGCTTCCGATCTTTTCGAAGGCGTACTACGCGTCTCGCCCGTTCGATGAATCGTCTCTGGAGACTCCGCTGGGCTCGGGTCCGTACAAGGTCGGCAAGTTCGAGGTCAATCGCTATATCGAGTTTGAGCGGGTGAAGGACTGGTGGGCTGCCGATCTGCCGCCCTGCCGCGGCACCTACAATTTCGATGTCGTGCGCTATGAGTTCTATCGCGACCGCGATGTCGCCTTCGAGGGTTTCACCGGCAAGAGCTATCTCTACCGCGAGGAGTTCACCTCGCGCATCTGGGCGACACGCTATGACTTCCCGGCCGCGAAGGATGGCCGCGTCAAGCTGGAGGTCGTGCCCGACGACACGCCGTCCGGCGCGCAAGGCTGGTTCATCAACACGCGGCGCGACAAGTTCAAGGACGCGCGCGTGCGCGAGGCCCTGATCAACGCCTTCGATTTCGAATGGACCAACAAGACCATCATGTACGGGGCTTATGCCCGTACCGTGTCGCCGTTCCAGAACTCGGACCTCATGGCGGGCGATGGGCCTCCTTCGCAGGAGGAGCTCAAGCTGCTCGAATCCTTCCGCGGTCAGGTTCCCGACGAAGTGTTCGCTGCGCCGTTTACGCCTCCGGTGTCAGACGGCTCCGGGCAAGACCGCAGCCTGTTGCGCAAGGCGCAGCAACTGCTGAACGAAGCCGGCGTGCCGATCAAGGACGGCAAGCGGGTGCTGCCGAATGGCGAGGTGTTCAGGATCGAGTTCCTGCTGGATGAGCCCTCGTTCCAGCCGCACCATGCGCCCTACATCAAGAATCTGGCGACGCTCGGCATCGAGGCGAGCGTGCGTCTCGTCGATGCCGTGCAACACAAGGCGCGCCAGGAAGATTTCGATTTCGACATGACCATCCAGCGCTTCAGCATGTCGGCGACGCCAGGCGATGCCATGCGCGCGTTCTTCTCCTCGCAGGTGGCGAACACCAAGGGCTCGTACAATCTCGCGGGCGTCGCCAGCCCGGCGATCGATGCAATGATCGAGAAGATCATGGCGGCTGACAGCCGCGAGGAGTTGACGATCGCCTGCCGCGCGTTCGATCGTCTGTTCCGCGCCGGCCGCTATTGGGTGCCGCAATGGTACAACAAGACGCACCGGCTGGCTTATTGGGATCAGTTCGGCCATCCGCAGAAATTGCCGCGCTATGCCAACGGCGTCGGCGCGCCCGACATCTGGTGGCATGAACCCGCCAAGGCGGCCAAGCTCGAGCAGGCAAAATAGCCATGAGCGCCTATATCGCCCGCCGCATCCTCCTGATGATCCCGACGCTGCTCGGAATCCTCTTCGTGTCCTTCGTCGTCGTGCAGTTCGCGCCGGGCGGCCCGGTCGAGCGCGTGATCGCGCAACTCTCAGGCGCCGATACCGGCGGCACGTCGCGCATTTCGGGCGGCGGCGATTTTGCGCAGCGCGCACCTGGGCAGGTCGGTGCCGGCGGCGATGCCATCAATTCGAAATATCGGGGGGCGCAGGGGCTCGACCCTGATTTCATCAAGAAGCTGGAGGTGCAGTTCGGCTTCGACAAGCCGGCACCGGAACGCTTCCTGCTGATGGTGTGGAATTTCGCTCGCTTCGATTTCGGCAAGAGCTATTTCCGCGACGTCAGCGTGCTCCAGCTCATTAAGGAGAAGCTGCCCGTCTCGATCTCGCTCGGACTGTGGCTGACGCTTCTGACCTATCTGATCTCGATTCCACTCGGCATCCGCAAGGCGGTGAAGGACGGCACGCGATTCGACACCTGGACATCGACAGTGCTCGTGCTCGGCTATGCGATTCCCGGTTTCCTGTTTGCGATCCTCCTGATCATCCTGTTTGCCGGCGGCTCCTTCTTCAACTGGTTCCCGCTACGCGGACTGACCTCGGACGGTTGGTCGCAGTTTCCCTGGTACTGGAAGATCCTCGATTACTTCTGGCACCTGACGCTGCCGCTGATCGCCATGGGGCTTGGCGCGTTCACCACCATGACGTTCCTGACCAAGAACTCGTTCCTGGACGAGATCCGCAAGCAATACGTCATGACTGCGCGGGCCAAGGGCTGCACCGAGAGCCGGGTGCTCTATGGCCACGTCTTCCGCAACGCCATGCTGATCGTGATCGCCGGCTTCCCCGGAACCTTCATCCACGCCTTTTTTTCCGGCTCGCTGCTGATCGAGACCATCTTCTCGCTGGATGGGCTCGGGCTGCTCAGCTTCGAGAGCGTGCTCAACCGCGACTACCCGGTGGTGTTCGGCACGCTCTACATCTTTTCGCTGGTCGGTCTCGTGATCAATTTGATCTCCGACCTGACCTATATGTGGATCGACCCTCGGATCGACTTCGAGGCGCGGGAGGTCTGATGACGATTACCGCGCCGACACCGATCGAGACCACGGCCAAGTCTCCGCTGGGAGGGGTCGTACCGATCACGCGCAAGCCCTACGCGCCTTCGCCACTCAACAGGCGGCGTTGGCAGAACTTCAAGGCCAACCGGCGCGGCTATTGGTCGTTCTGGATTTTCATCGGCTTGTTCGTGGTCTCGCTGTTTGCGGAACTGATCGCCAATGATCGGCCCTTCCTGATCAAATTCGACGGCCGTCTCTATTGGCCGGCCTTCGTGACCTATTCTGAGACGACCTTCGGCGGCGATTTCGAGACGGCGGCGGACTACCGCGATCCCTATTTGCAGAAGCTGATCAAGGACAAGGGCGGCACCATCGTCTGGCCGCTGATCCGCTATTCCTACGACACGCATAATCTCGACCTGCCGACACCGGCACCGTCGCCGCCAACCTGGATGCTGACGGAGAAGCAGTGCAAGCCGGTGGTGGAGAAGAAGGGGCTGAAGAGCTGCCGCGACCTCGAATACAACTGGCTCGGCACCGACGATCAGGGCCGCGACGTGGTGGCGCGATTGATCTATGGCTTCCGCATCTCGGTGCTGTTCGGCCTTTGTCTCACCATCGTTTCGTCCGTTATCGGCATCGCGGCGGGAGCGGTGCAAGGCTATTTCGGCGGCCGGGTCGATCTCATCTTCCAGCGCTTCATCGAGATCTGGACGGCGATTCCCTCGCTCTATCTTCTCCTGATCCTGTCCTCGGTCCTCGTGCCCGGCTTCTTCGTGCTGCTCGGAATCCTCCTGCTGTTCTCCTGGGTCTCGTTGGTCGGTCTGGTGCGGGCCGAATTCCTGCGCGGGCGCAATTTCGAATACATCCAGGCGGCGCGGGCGCTCGGCGTGTCCAACCCGGTCATCATGTTCCGTCACTTGCTGCCGAACGCGATGGTCGCGACCATGACCTTCCTGCCCTTCATCGTGTCGAGCTCGGTGATGACACTGACGGCCCTCGATTTCCTCGGCTTCGGCCTGCCACCGGGCTCACCTTCGCTCGGCGAGCTGCTGTCGCAGGCCAAGGCCAACGTGCAGGCACCGTGGCTCGGCTTCTCAGGTTTCTTCTCGGTTGCGATCATGCTGTCGCTGTTGATCTTCATCGGCGAAGCCGTGCGCGACGCCTTCGATCCGCGCAAGACGTTCAGGTAAGGTCATGGACGCCATCAACCAGCCCCTGCTCAGCGTGCGCGATCTCTCGGTGGCCTTCCATCAGGCCGGCGCCACCACGCTCGCGGTCGACAAGGTCTCGTTCCAGATCAAGCGCGGCGAATGCGTCGCGCTGGTCGGCGAGTCCGGCTCCGGCAAGTCGGTCAGCGCGCTCTCGATCCTCAAGCTGCTGCCGTACCCGAACGCCTCCCATCCTTCGGGCAGCATCCGTTTCAAGGGGCAGGAGCTGATCGAGCAATCCGAGCGGCAGATGCGGGAGATCAGAGGCAGCGACATCTCCATCATCTTCCAGGAGCCGATGACCTCGCTCAATCCGTTGCACACGATCGAGGCGCAGATTGGCGAGATCATCCAGCTGCATAATCCGACCAGCAATGCCGAGGCGCGCAGACGGACGCTGGAGCTGCTCACGCAGGTCGGCATCCCCGAGCCCGAGACGCGGCTGAAGAGCTATCCGCACCAGCTCTCCGGCGGTCAGCGCCAGCGCGTGATGATCGCGATGGCGCTCGCCAACGAGCCGGATCTGTTGATCGCGGACGAGCCGACCACGGCGCTCGACGTCACCGTGCAGGCGCAGATCCTGGCGCTGCTCGCCGAGATCCGTTCGCGGCTCGGCATGAGCCTCTTGTTCATCACCCACGATCTCGGCATCGTCCGCCGCATCGCCGATACCGTGTGCGTCATGAAGGGCGGCGTGATCGTCGAACAGGGGCCGGTCGAGCAGGTCTTCAAGACCCCGAAACATCCCTATACGCGCGACCTGCTCGCCGCGGAGCCGAAGCCGGATCCCGCGCCGCCGCAGCCGAGTGCGCCGGTGGTGATGTCGGCCGATGATCTCAAAGTCTGGTTCCCGATCAGGCGCGGCCTGATGCGCAAGACGGTCGGCCACATCAAGGCAGTCGATGGCGTCAGCGTCGCCGTGCGTAAGGGCGAGACGCTCGGGGTGGTCGGCGAATCCGGCTCGGGCAAGACCACGCTGGGGCTCGCACTGCTGCGGCTGATCTCCTCGAATGGCCGTATCGTGTTCTTAGGCAAGGACATCCAGGGCCTGCGCTTCAAGGAGATGCGCCCCTTCCGGCGCGACATGCAGATCGTGTTCCAGGATCCGTTCGGCTCGCTCTCACCGCGCATGTCGGTCGCCGACATCGTCGCCGAGGGCCTGTCGGTGCATCAGCCGAAGCTGTCGCGTGAGGAGCGCGAGGCACGCGTCGTCAAGGCGCTGGAGGATGTCGGGCTCGATCCGGAGACGCGCTTCCGCTATCCGCATGAATTCTCGGGTGGCCAGCGCCAGCGCATCAGCATCGCGCGGGCGGTGGTGCTGGAGCCGGATTTCGTCGTGCTGGACGAGCCGACCAGCGCGCTCGACATGCTGTTCCAGGCGCAGATGGTCGATCTGCTGCGCGAGCTCCAGCGCAAGCGCGACCTCACCTACATGTTCATCTCGCACGACTTACGCGTCGTCGCCTCGCTCGCCAGCCATCTCATCGTGATGCGCGGCGGCAAGGTGGTCGAGGAGGGGCAGGCGGCCGAGCTGTTTCGGAATCCGAAGACGGATTACACGCGCGCGCTGTTCGCGGCCGCGTTCCGGCTGGAGACCGCGGGGAACGGGGCGGTCGCGACGTAGCGTTCGTGATTCCGGGGCGCGCGCAGCGCGAACCCGGAACCCAGAGATTATGGTGCGAGGTGCTCAGGTGCGCAATTGCGCACCATAGTTCAGGCGCGATGCGCGTGCCCCGGAATCACAAGAACAATCAGAGCCGCTTGATCGCGACGACCTCGCTGCCGGCCTGCTTGATCCGCGCAATCGCGGGCTCGATCGGTTCGATCACGGTCGCCATGTGATGGGCATTGGCGTGAACCATGGTGCTGCCGTCGCGGACGATGGCGACATGGCCCTTCCAGAAGATCAGATCGCCACGCAGCAGGCTGCTCCGCTCATGCGGCTCCAGCGCACGGCCGAGACCGGCGAGCTGCATGTCGCTGTCGCGCGGGCAGCCGATCCCGGCTGATGCCAGCGAGACCTGGACCAGCCCCGAGCAATCGATGCCAAAACTGCTCTTGCCGCCCCAGAGGTAAGGTGTGCCAACGAAGCGCTCGGCCACTGCGACGAAATCCGGCTCGTAATGATCGAGCGGCGCGAGATGAGTCCGTGGCAAGAACGTTCCGTCCCGCGTCACCGCGAAGGCCCCGTCCTCGCGCGCGATCGTGAGCCTTGATCCCAGGACCAGCGTGGCAGCCGGCGGCAGCTTGATCGACGGGCCGGGAAACGCAAACGTCCGGAGTGCGCTGACCTTGTGCGTCGGCGCGGCCGTCGGTTTCAACAGCGCCGCGTCGGGCAGCCAGCCGACATAGCCGTCGCCATTGAGCTGGCCCCAGGCCCAGCCTTCGCCGTTGCGGTCGTAGACCGCGACGCGCTCGCCCCGCAGCGCCTCCGTCATCAGCATCGCATTCGAGGATGGCTGCTCGCGTAACGGCGCGAGCGCGTCGATGACCTCGAATTCTTCGCCGGTGACGAAGCGCTCCGCCGCAACCTTGCCTTCGAGATATTTCGCGGCGATGTCGCCCCGCGCCGGCGTCAGCCTTGGATCGTGTCCTGGATCACGCATAGCGCTCGCTCAGCAATGCGTAGATGGCGCGCGCGGCCTGGCACTCGCCGCCTTCGGGCCGCGCCGGCTTCGCCGACGGCGTCCAGCCGTAGATGTCGACATGCAACCAGCTCTTGGCGTGCTCGACGAAGCGCTGCAGGAACAGGGCGCAGGTGATCGAGCCGGCAAAGCCGCCCGACGGCGCATTGGTGATGGTCGCCGTCTTGGAGTCCAGCCAGGAATCGTAAGGCGGCCACAGCGGCATGCGCCACAACGGATCGTTCTCCTTCGCCGCGCAGCGCGCGACGTCGACGGCCAGCGTCTCATCATTGGTGTAGAAGGGCGGCAGGTCCGGCCCCAGCGCGACGCGCGCCGCGCCGGTCAGCGTGCCCAGGTCGATCAGCAGGTCCGGCTTCTCCTCGTCGGCCAGCGCCAGCGCATCGGCGAGCACCAGGCGTCCTTCCGCATCCGTGTTGCCGATCTCGACCGTGATGCCCTTGCGCGAGGTAAAAATGTCGAGCGGGCGGAACGCATTTCCGGCGACCGCATTCTCCACCGCCGGGATCAGCACGCGCAGCCGCACCTTCAGCTTCGCATCCATCACCATGCGCGCCAGCGCCAGCACGTTGGCGGCGCCGCCCATGTCCTTCTTCATGATCAGCATGCCGCTCGACGGCTTCAGGTCGAGGCCGCCGGTGTCGAAACACACGCCCTTGCCGACCAGCGTCACCTTGGGATGATCGGGATCGCCCCAGCCGATGTCGATCAGCCGTGGCGCGCGGCTCGAGGCCATGCCGACGGCGTGGATCAGCGGGAAATTCGTCTTCAGATCCTCGCCGATTGTGCAGGCGAAGCTTGCCCCGAACTCGGCCGCGAGCGCCTGCGCGGCCGCCGCGAGCTCCGACGGGCCCATGTCGTTGGACGGCGTGTTGATGAGGTCGCGCGCGAGCATCGCGGCATCGGCAATACGCTCGATCTCGGCCGGGTCGACACCATCAGGTGGGACCAGCCGGACCTCGGGGCGATCAGCCTTGCGGTAGCGGGCAAAGCGGTAGCAGCCCAGTGCGAAGGCGAGCGCCGCCAGTCGCGCATCGTGCGGTGCATTGGCAAAGCGATAGGTGCCCGGCGGCAGCAGGCCGGGCAGGGCGCCCGGCCGGAACAGGTCGCGCGATCTGGCGCCCTCGTCCTCGAGGCCGAACAGCACCTGCGCGATCGCGCCATCCGGCGCGGGCAGCGCCAGATAGCTGCGTGGCTTGGCGGCAAAGGCGCTCGCCCTTGCGAACTGGCGGTGCGCCGGTGGCAGCGTCTCGGCGACCTGATCCCAGCTCGACTTGGTGACGAAGGTGATCGGGGTGGCGGTGGGTGAGGTCTCGAAGACAGAAGGCATTGGCGGGTCCGGATCGTCGGATCAAGCGGGTCATGCGAACGGACCAGACTTCGCAGAGTTTCGCCGCCGCTGCAATCGGCTTTGCCGTCACCGTTCAGCGAGCCGCTACTCGCCGCAGGGAGGCCATGCTAGGTTCCGGAGAGCGGCCGCCTGAAGTGGAGATCGCCGGCGACCGATGAGGAAGCGCCGGGAGGAAATGCGATGGAATTCGTGTGGAGCGTGGTCACGTTCATCGGCCAGGCCATCGAGGCGATTTTTGGCTATGTCGAGCATCACCATTGGATCTTCGCGTTCCTTGCCGGCGGCTACGTCTTCTATCTCCACGACCGCTCCGTGCACGCGCGGTTCGACGCGCTCGACAAGCGCGTAGACGAAATCCGCAAGCGGCTCGCCGTCGAATATTGACCTGGCGAGACGAAACCGTCCTCGGCGGATCTCGTATCTCACGTCGACGACTGCCGTTCGCAAAAGCACCGCCGCAGGGCTTTACTAGCGTTGTGGTTGTGGCATTATTGACGAATATTTAAAATTGTGCCGTCCGCTCCGCATACACCGAACGCGGACACGCGGCGGCACGCGGTTGATACCTGTCCAGGTTCGTTCTTGGCTGATACGGCCTGAATCTGTTCGTCGAAGCATTTCTCTCATCGTTTGGGCGGCGCAGCATTTGCAGATGAGCGGCGCAAAATGGATAGATCGTTCGTCATTGTGCAGATTTCCGACCTGCATCTGGACGGGTCGGGCCGGCTGCTATCGATCGTCGAGACACTCAGGGCCGCGATTCGCGAAAAGATGACGGGCGTCACGGATGTCCCCGATCGCATCCTGCTGATCACGGGGGATCTGGTGGACGATCCGAATCCGCGCGCGCTCGACGAGGCGCTCGCCGTGATCGCGACTTTCCGGCAGACCGGGCTGTTCACCGACATCCAGGCCGTTGCCGGAAATCACGATGTCAAGCGGCCGAGCCAGCGTGCCGGCCGTCACGACGCCTATGATTACCTGCATCTGCCACGAACCTCGAAGAGTGTCTATTACCGGCAGGCAGGCCTCGAGCTGGCGCTGCTCGATTCCAATCGCGCAAGCCTGATGGCGCTCGCGAGCGGCAAGATCGACGAGAGCACTTACAAGGCGATGGTCGCAGAGTCCGCCCGGCTCAGCGCCGAACTCGCGGCCAGCATGGGTTCTGCGGGGCGCGCCGATTATGCCGAGCCGGCGGAAAACCTGGTCCGTGTGCTGGCCCTGCACCATCATCCGCTGCCGCAGGCGACCGGCGAAGGAAAGCGCTTTCTCGGCGTGCCCGACGAACCGCTGATGTATCTCGCCGCGCCCGCGACCTTCCTCGAGGCTGCCATCTCGCTCGATGTCGATCTGGTTCTGCACGGTCATCGCCACGTCGAGGGACTGACCCGCTATTCCGTCCCCGATCCGCGCGCGACATCGAGCGAGAGCAGGGAGGCGTTCTGGCGCACGATCTACGTGCTCTCATGTCCATCCTCGACCGGCCAAGCCGGCGACGCCGCCGGCTTCAACCTCATCCATTTCGGCCCCGCGTCCCGTGGCTGGCGCACGGAACATCGTTTCGCGATCACCCGCTATTCAAGGCTGCGCAACGATGCCGCCTTCACGCTGCTCGATTCGAACCTGCCTGACGGCGTCATCAGACTGCCGGCAGCGCGGAACTTTTCCCGTGATCCGGCCGTCCAGGCGGCGATCGAGGTCGCCTCATCCGCCTCAGTGAAGCGGGGCGATCACCCGCCGGCTGTTCATGCGCCGCAGCTTTTATGATGAAGCCGACCCGAACTGGGCGGATGCGCTCTACGCCTACGTCGTCTCGTCGCATGCCTGGACTGAGCTCGAAGGCAAGATCGCGAGGTCCGCGCCCAGATCTGACATCGACACGCTTGCGGCGGTGAGAATGCTGCTCGGCCGATTGGTCGAGCAATCCGCCGAGGTGCTCGGCATCGATAGCGCTCAGCTCGGTGAACTCTGCGGGAGGGGTCTGATCAACTGTGACGACTTCCTGCGCCAAGTGCCGCGGTTGCCCTGCGAGGGCGTCGACGTTCAGTGGCAGGCGCGGCAGAGACTGCAACTGCTGCGGGACTTGGACGAACAGGTGAAGACGCTCGGCCTCGATCTGGATCTCGGCGGTGAGGTGCCGTCGTAACAATCGCCGCCGTGAGAGGAGTAGGCCCGAGACGGCGTTAACCGGCCGTTAGGGTTAACATTCTATTGCTGACGCGTTCGGCTCGATCAAGCGGCTCGAGAGTCAAGGCGTCATGCGTCAACGGATCAGTCTTACCCGGCTACTTGCCTCCACGTCGCTGGTCGCGATGGTGACGATGGGACTCGGCGGCTGCACGGCCATGTCGAAACTCTCCGAGGTGACCGGCTCGGTCGGGCCTCGGGCGGAGGCGGTTCCCACCGATCGTGCGCCCACCGATCCAGCGCGTGCGGTCGAAGTCTATGGCGAGCGCTACCGCGCCAATCCCAAGGATGCCGACGCCGCGCTCGCCTACGGACAGGCCCTGCGTGCCAACGGTCAGCGCGCCCAGGCCGCCGCCGTGCTTGAGCAGGCGACCATCGCCAATCCCGGCAACAAGGCGCTGCTTGCCCTGTACGGCCGCGCACTCGCCGACAACGGCAATTTCCAGCAGGCTTACGACGTTCTGTCGAAGGCGCATTCGCCCGACAATCCCGACTGGCGCCTGCTTTCGGTACAGGGCACTGCGCTGGACCAGATGGGCCGTCACGAAGAGGCGCGATCCTATTACGCGAGCGCGCTGAAGATCGCACCGGGTGATCCCGGCGTGCTCTCCAATCTCGGCCTGTCCTACATGTTGTCGAGAGACCTGCCGAAGGCCGAAGAGGCGCTGCGGCAGGCCTACGCCTCGCCGCGTGCGAGCGCCCGGGTGCGGCAGAACCTCGCTTTGGTCGTCGGTCTCCAGGGCCGCTTCGCGGAAGCGGAGACCATCGTGAAAGCGGACCTGCCACCGGACCAGGCCGCGGCCAATGTCGCCTATCTCAAGGACATGCTGAGCCGCAGCGACGCCCCGCGCGGCGCACCGAAGCGGACGCCGGTTGCCTCGCTGAGCCAGCCCGACTGATCGGATCCGACCGTCTGATCTCGGCTTGATTGGTGAACGGCGCGGTTCGCTCGGGCTCAGTGCATCTCTGTGATCTTGATGCCGGTCGGTCCGAGAATGACCACGAACAGCACCGGCAGGAAGAACAGGATCATCGGCACCGTCAGCTTCGGCGGCAGAGCGGCGGCCTTCTTCTCTGCCTCGTTCATGCGCATGTCGCGGTTCTCCTGCGCCATGACGCGCAGCGACTGGCCGAGCGGGGTGCCGTAACGCTCCGCCTGCTGAAGCGCCAGACACACCGACTTGACGCCCTCGAGCCCGGTGCGACGTGCCAGGTTCTCATAAGCGACCTTGCGATCCTGCAAATAGGACAATTCGGCCGTGGTCAGGGTGAACTCCTCCGACAGCGCGATCGACTGGCCCACGATTTCGTTCGCAACCTTGCGGAACGCCATTTCGACCGACATGCCGGATTCGATGCAGATCAGGAGCAGGTCGAGCGCGTCGGGAAACGCACGCTTGATCGAGAGCTGGCGCTTGGAGATTGCATTCCTGAGGAACAGCATCGGCGACTGGAGGCCGAGATAGGCCGCGCCGACGCAGATGCCGATCTTGATCGGCATCGCCTGCTCCATATGCGCGATCACGAAGACGTAGAGGGCCGAGCCGATCAAGAGCACGATCGGGGCGACCATGCGGGCGAACAGGAAGGTGATGTAAGGCGCCTGGCCGCGGTAACCTGCCATGATGAGCTTGTCTCGCGCAGCCTCCTGCGCGAGCCATTTGGTCAGATTGAAGTCCTCGACCACCTTGGAGACGAGTTGCTTCGGCGTCTGGCGAAGCGAGACCTTTTCGTTCTTGTGAAGACGCTCACGCTCGCGCTGCCGGATGCGTTCGCGTTCGCTCGCCACCGCTTTCATCCGCTTGGAGAGGCCCTCGCCGGCGAACAACGGCATCACCAGGGTATAGACGGTGGCGCTCGCGGCGATGGCCGCGAGCAGCATGGTCATGAAGCGGACGTCGTGCAGTTTCGAGACGAGGAATTCGACCATACGGCACCGTCAGAAATCGAAATTGATCATCTTCTTCATCACCATGATGCCGATCGACATCCAGACGACGCAGCCGACCAGCATCAGCTGTCCGGTGGGATGAGTCCAAAGCAGCGAGATGTATTGCGGCGTCGTGAGGTAGACGAGGAACATCACGATCGGCGGCAGCGAGCCGATGATGCCGGCCGAGGCCTTGGCCTCCATCGACATCGCCTGGATCTTTTCCTTCATCTTCTTGCGGTCGCGAAGCACCTTGGAAAGATTGCCGAGCGCTTCGGAGAGGTTGCCGCCCGACTTCTGCTGGATCGACACCACAATGCCGAAGAAGTTGGCCTCCGGAAGCGGCATGCGCTCATAGAGCCGCGCGCAGGCCTCGCCGAGCGGCATCCCGATCGCCTGCGTCTCGATGATGGCCAGGAATTCGCTGCGGAGCGGCTCGGGCGAGTCCGCGGCCACGACCTTGATCGACTCGAACAGGGGCAGGCCCGCCTTGATGCCGCGGACGATCACGTCGACCGCGTCGGGCAGTGCAGCCAGGAACTTGGTTTCACGACGCTTCTTCAGGAAGCCCAGAGCCCAGCGCGGCAGGCCGAAACCACCGGCAAAGGCGAGACCGGCAGCGCCGATCAGGCCACCGCCGGCGAACAGAGCGACCGCGAAAAATACACCCGCCACGACGGCGGATACGGTCCAGAATTTCTGCGGGGTCCAGTCAAGCCCCGCCTGCGACAGGCGGACGCTGAGCGGAGCGCTCTTCTCCTGCGCGCGCCGCGCCTCGAGGTCCTTGAGCGTGGTCTCGACCTGCTCACGGCGCGAGCGTTGGGTCTTCTCGGCCTGGCGGGCCGTGGGAGCTTCGGCGCGCGCGACCGAGGCGCGCCGGCTTTCCGCCTTTCGTTCTCCGGACAGCAGCGGATAGAGGAATACCCAGGCGATGCCACCGACCGCTGCGGTGGCGAGGAAGGCGAGGGCGAGGACCTGCATATTCATGGCGGTGCTGACCTGCTCACGTCTTCGGCGCGACTTCCGCCGCGTCGAGCGCCGCGGCAAGGCGCTTCTCCTCGCCGTAATAGCGGGCGCGTTCCCAGAACTTCGGACGGCCGATGCCGGTCGAGCGGTGGCGGCCGATGATCTTGCCGTTGGCGTCCTCGCCGACCATGTCGTAGAGGAAGATGTCTTGGGTGATGATGGTGTCACCTTCCATGCCCATCACCTCGGTGATGTGGGTGATGCGTCGGGAACCGTCGCGCAGGCGCGCGGCCTGGATGATGACGTCGATCGAGGCGCAGATCATCTCGCGGATGGTGCGCGAGGGCAACGAGAAGCCGCCCATCGTGATCATGGATTCGCAGCGCGACAGCGCCTCGCGCGGGTTGTTGGCGTGCAGCGTGCCCATCGAACCGTCATGGCCGGTGTTCATGGCCTGGAGCAGGTCGAAGGCTTCGGGTCCGCGAACCTCGCCGACGATGATGCGTTCGGGCCGCATACGCAGGCAGTTGCGCACCAACTCGCGCATTGTGACCTGGCCCTCGCCTTCGATATTGGGCGGGCGGGTTTCCAGCCGCACCACATGGGGCTGTTGAAGCTGGAGCTCGGCGGCGTCCTCGCAGGTGATGACGCGCTCGTCGTGCTCGATGTAATTGGTGAGGCAGTTGAGCAGGGTGGTCTTGCCCGAGCCGGTACCACCGGAAATCAGCACGTTGCAGCGAACGCGGCCGATGATCTGAAGGATCTCGGCGCCTTCGGGCGTGATCGCGCCGAACTTGACGAGCTGATCCAGCGTCAGCTTGTCCTTCTTGAATTTGCGGATGGTGAGCGCGGGGCCGTCGATCGACAGCGGCGGCACGATGGCGTTGACGCGAGAGCCGTCGGCGAGGCGCGCGTCGCAGATCGGCGAGGATTCGTCGACGCGCCGGCCCACCTGGCTGACGATGCGCTGGCAGATGTTGAGAAGCTGTTGGTTGTCGCGGAAGCGGATGCCAGTGCGTTGGATCTTGCCGCCGACCTCGATGTAGACGGTGTTGGCGCCATTGACCATGATGTCGGCGATGTCGTCGCGCGACAACAGCGGTTCGAGCGGGCCGTAGCCGAGAACGTCGTTGCAGATGTCGTCGAGCAGCTCCTCCTGCTCGGCGATCGACATCACGATGTTCTTGATCGCGATGATCTCGTTGACGATGTCGCGGATTTCCTCGCGCGCGGACTCCGAATCGAGTTTGGCGAGCTGGGCGAGGTCGATGGCCTCGATCAGTGCGCCGAAGATGGTCGCCTTGACCTCGTAATAATTGTCCGAGCGCCGGCTCTCCATGGCCGGAGGCGGCGGGGCCTTGGCAGGGGCAAGCGGCGGCGAGGCGACGGCCGGCGGAGGCGGAGCGCGCGACACCGTCGGCGCCTGAGCCTGGGCAGGCTCGAGCGACACGGCGCCGGGCTTGGGCGCCCGAAAGTCGGTGTCTGTTCCGCTACGCTTACCGAACACTTAACAACTCCATGCGGCGGCTTATCTTCCCCGCAACTTCTCAATCAGAGGTGAAAGCAGGGACGACTTTTGTTTCTTGGTCTCGCTGCGGCCGGTCAGACGCTGGGCGATCTGCAGGAACATCTCGATCGACTTGTGGTTCGCGGATATCTCCGCGATCATCTGGCCGTTGTTGGCCGCCGAGCCGAAGATCTGCGGCTCGAAGGGAATCGAGACGACCGGCTGGCTCTCGATCGCCTTGGCGAACTCCGCGGCGGCGATTTCGGGCCGTTTCGGCACGCCGACCTGGTTCAGGCAGTAGAGCGGCGGCCGGTCGTTGGGGCGCGCGGCCTTCAACAGATCGAACAGGTTCTTGGTATTGCGCAAATTGGCGAGGTCGGGCGCGGCCACGATCAGGATATCGTCCGCTCCGATCAGAGCGCGCTTGGTCCAGCCCGACCATTGATGCGGAACGTCGAGCACGATGCAGGGCATGGTGGAGCGCAGCGTGTCGAACACGGCGTCGAAAGCGTCGGTGCCGAAATCGTAGACCCGGTCGAGCGTCGCAGGCGCCGCCAGCAGGCTGAGATGGTCGGTGCATTTCGACAGCAGGCGGTCGATGAAAGCCGTATCGACGCGGTCGGGCGAGAACACGGCATCGGCAATGCCCTGCGGCGGATCCTGATTGTAGTCGAGCCCGGCGGTGCCGAAGGCGAGGTCGAGGTCGGCGACGACGGCGTCCATCGCGAGGTCGCGTGCGATTGCCCAGGCGACATTGTGGGAGATGGTGGAGGCTCCGACGCCGCCCTTGGCGCCGACCACGGCGATGATGCGACCGACCGCCTTGGCTTCCGGCGCCGAGAACAGGTTGCAGATCGAGCGCACGACATCGATCGCGCCGACCGGCGCGAGCACGTAATCGCTGACGCCGCGGCGCACCAGCTCGCGATAGAGCGTGACGTCGTTGATGCGGCCGATCACGACCACGCGGGTGCCGGCGTCGCAGACG
The DNA here is from genome assembly GCF_004114425.1 of Bradyrhizobium vignae. Taxonomy (GTDB): domain Bacteria; phylum Pseudomonadota; class Alphaproteobacteria; order Rhizobiales; family Xanthobacteraceae; genus Bradyrhizobium; species Bradyrhizobium vignae. The sequence continues at coordinate 30,490 of NZ_RDQF01000034.1, forward strand.
GTGGCGAGCTGGTCGAGGCCGCCCAACAGATCGCTGCGGCCGTCGCTCTCGAGCACGATCACGTTCGGCGTCGGGGCCGAGCGGTAGGCCTCGATCGCGGCCGCCATGCCGCCCATCTGGATTTTCAGATGGGCCTTGCCGAGACGGCGATCCTCGCCGGCCGACTGGACCGCGGCGGCAGTCTCCACGGTCTCGCAAAAGGCCTGGACCGAGACGCGCGGCGCGGGCGCGATATGCTCCTCGACCGGCGGAGGAGCTGCTGCCGGCTGCTCTTCTTGTGTCTGGCGCGCGTAGCTGATCATTTGCCGGTGTCGCTCAGTTTGGCCTTGTCGGCGTCGGGATAGGTGGTCGCCGTCGTGGTTCCCTTGCGATACTTCTCCAGGCTGGTGATGCGCCGCGCCGTATACGACGGAGTTTCGGGCCGCGGCTGCTCGAGGTCCGACGGATTGTCGACCATGGCCGCGAGGTTGCGCTGATAGGCGCAGCCGTAATTGTAGTAATCCTTGTTCTCGAACCAGCGCTTGTTCTTCATCGAGGGGCCGATGTCCTCCGGCCACAGGCCGCAGGGGCCGGCGACCGCCGCGATCTTGGAATAGGTCAGCCGGATCGGCGGCAGGAAACGCTTGTCTTCCGGTTGATACGGGTGGACGCTGACGCCGCGTGCCGGAACGCCCGCCGCCGCCAGCATCGCCTGGATCTCACGCATCGTATCGGCAACCGGACGAGCATTGGGCGTATTGGAGGGCACGTCGATGCGAATGGCGCCGGTGCCTTCGTGCAACCATGCCGATGCGACGCCCATTACGTCGGCGCGCTGGGCGGCGGTCAATCCACCGCGGGCATGGCCGACGAAGACGACGATCGAGCGGTTCTGCTCCTCGACCGCGATCGGGTGGCGCTGCTTGTAATCGTCGGGAATCGAGGCCGTGAGGACCTCGTCGTGCTGGCAGCCGCCGAGCACGAGCGCCATGCCGACGAGCGCGCCACCGAGGCGGATGGCGCGTTTGCGAAGCTGGGGTGGTCTTGTGATCATCGTGAAGTCCCCGTTCCGCCTCAGTCGGTGATGAAGCCGTAGGTGCCGCGGTAGCTTTTGGCCGGTTCGGTCCGTCCGGGCACGCCGTAGAGCCGGTTGATATTGCCGATCAGCTGGGCCTGCGGATCCGCAGGCGGTGCGAAGCCGTCGTCCGGCCGCGACAGATCCTTTGGTGCCACCGCGCGAACGACATAAGGGGTCACGATCACGACCAGCTCGGTCGCGTTGTTGACGAAGTCGCGGCTGCGGAACAGCGTGCCCAGGATCGGGAGCTGCATCAGTCCCGGCAATCCGCTGATCGCCTGCTTGGTCTGCTGCTGGATCAGGCCGGCCATCGCCATCGCGCCGCCGGAGGGAATTTCCAGCGAGGTCTCGGCGCGGCGGGTCCTGATCGAGGGCACCGTCAGCGAGTTCACCGAATTCGAGGTCACCGCCTGCGACAGCGTGATCGCATTCTCGTTCGACAGTTCCGAGACCTCGGTCATCACCCGCAGGCTGATCTTGCCTTCGCTCAGCACCACGGGAGTGAAGTTCAGGGAGATGCCGAACTTCTTGAAGCTGATCTGGGTGGTACAGACATGCGTGGTGGGGTCGCAGGCATAGCCTGCCGGGACCGGGAATTCACCGCCGGCGATGAACGTCGCCGACTCGCCGGAGATCGCGGTCAGGTTCGGCTCGGCCAGCGTGCGGATCACGCCCGCGGTTTCCATCGCGCGCAGGGTGGCCTGCACCGACGGCGCGGCGCCGAACTTCGTGGTCAGGTTATTGCTGTCCACGAGGTTCTTGCCGAGAGCCGTGAACGGATTGGAGTTGGAAAAGCTCACCACCGACGTGCCGTAGTTGAGGTTGGCGGTCAGGTCGATGCCGAGCTGCTTGATGATGCTGCGCTGGACTTCCGCCACCGTCACCTTGAGCATGATCTGGTCGCGGCCGCGCACCACGATCGAGTTCACCACCTTCTCGGGGCCGCCGGCCAGGCGCGCGGCGAGATCGTTGGCCTGCTGCGCCTCCATCGGGTTGGCAGCCGTGCCGGTCAGGACGATACCATCGCCGAGGCCATCGATCTGGATGTCGGCATTGGGCAGGACCTGCTTCAGCGCGGCCCGTACGCCGTTGAGGTCGCGCTTGACCGCGATGTCATAGGCCGCAATCTGCTGACCGGCGGAATCGAAGAAGACGATGTTGGTCTGACCGACCGCGGCGCCGATGATATAGGCGCGCTGCGCCGAGCGGACCACCGCATTGGCGATCTTGGGATCGGCGACCAGCACGTCCTTGATGTCGCGCGGCAGGTCGATCACGATGGACTTGCCGACGCCGAGCGAGAGGAAACGCGCGTTGATCTGGCCGTCCATCGCGGCCGGAGCCACGGGGCGGTAGTCGGCAGCGACCGCCGGGTTGAGCGCCAGCGCGAGGGCGGCCGAAAACGACAGGGCGCGGACCAGCGAGGTTCGCATCGTCGCCGAATTTGCCCTGCATTTCATATCGACTGTCTTCATCGTGCCTTAGCCGTCTGACTTGGAATGCCGTAGCGAATGATCGAAACACCCTCTCGCTTCTGCGCGGAGTCATCGAGCGTGATTTCGCTCATCTTGACGTCGACGATACTGCGCAGCGCCAGTGACAGCGTGCCGCTCTGCCGCGCCGCGGACAGCGTTGCGGTCTGCGCGGGAGTGAGCTCGAGGGTGACGGTCTTGCCGATCACCGCGTTCTGGCCGTCCTTCTCCTTGGGCGCCTGGTCGATGGCGAGGACGCGGATATTGGCCAGGATGATCTCGGAGGTGACGACGTCGGGGGCGCCGCTGCCCTGGTCCGGGTTCTTCGACCGGCGCGTGAGCAGGACGTCGACACGGTCGTTGGGCAGGATGAACCCGCCTGCGCCGGTCTCCGGCGAGATCTCGGTCGAGATCGCCCGCATGCCGGTGGGCAGGATTGCCGCCATGAAGCCGGAGCCTTCGGCCTTGACCAGTTTCTGGTCGCGGATCGGCTCACCCTGAATGAACGGAGCCCGCGCGATCGAACCGGCCACCTGGGTCGCACCATCGGGGCGCTCGTTGCGGCGGATGAAGGTGGTGCTGGCGGTCGCGGCCGGCCAGGTCTGCCATTGCACGTCTTCGGGCTTCACGGTCTGGCCGAGGCCGATGTCGTTCTTGGCGACGAGGACGTCGACGGTCGGCAGCTGCGCGACCGGAAGCGGAGGCGGCGCAGAATTGTCGGTGCCGCTCGCCAGGTACGCGGCGATGCCGCCGGCGCAGATGGCGACCGTCAGGACGACAATGCGTGCCCTATTCATACGCTTCAACTTTCCAACAATACGCCGCGACGCTACCGCCGCCGTGATCGGCAGTTGACCAGCTATTCGTCAAAGCATGGTTAATGAGGCGTATCTAAATCGCCTTAACGCCGGGTTTACCCGGTGCGTTCAGCGCAGTGCGAGGTGAGTGAGGTCGATCGCCTTCACCCATTCGGTCTCCGGGTAGACCATCAACGCGCTCAGCGCGAGCGCGATACCGTAAGGAATGCCGCTCTCCTTGTCGTGCAGCCGTGCGAGCCAGGCCTGAGCCGCGAGCCCGTAGGGCAGCGGCCATTGCCGGACCTGGAGCAGGAGCAGCGTCAGCGCGCCGCCGAACAGCGAAGCGTAGAGCAGAAAGTTCATAAGATGTGCAAAGCCGAACCAGAGCGCGACGGACGCCGCGACTTTGGCATCGCCGCCGCCCACCCAGCCCATCGCAAAGCAGGTGAAGGCCACGACCAGCAGAACCGCACCGGCGCCGATATGGCTCAGCATCTCGTAAGGTGCCATGCCACCGGCGAGGGCGAGCACGAAGAAGCCCGCCACCAGCGCCAGCGAGACGCGGTTCGAGATCGTCATCGTGAATAGATCACTCGCGGCGGCGAATGCCATCAGGGCCGGGAAGAGCAGAAGGCGCGCAAGGTCGAGGATCATGAGCTGCGTCTTGAGGCCTGGTTTAGTCGCGGATCGGGCGTCGCCGCATGCTAGCCGGCAGTGCTAAACAAACCGACAACGGCAGCAATGGTCTGAACAGCAGAACCCGCCGATAGCGAGTTCACAACAGGCTGGCAATGCGCGCGCCGAGTACAATCGTCGCGAGCAGCAGCGCAAGGCAGACCCAATAAGTGGGCGAGCCGGCCTGCGACGCGCCCGCATCGTTCGCCGTCACCGCAGCATCGGTTCTGTACTTACGCAACGCCACTGGAACTCGCCGTCTTCAAAAAACAAAGGCCCCGGAGATCCGGGGCTTTTGCCGTCGTTCGTCGGCTGCTTACTTCAGGCTGGACTGGATCGAGGTGAACTTGGTGTTCAGCGTGCCGCCGAGCTGGTTGACGACGGTGATGATGGCCAGCGCGATGCCGGCGGCGATCAGGCCGTACTCGATGGCGGTGGCGCCGGATTCATCCTTCGCGAAACGCGCAATCACGTTCTTCATGAATAACACTCCGTCTAGTGGGATCGCCTCGCTCGGCGCTGTCTTTGACGCGATGACCATGAGAGCCGAGCTCTTTCGGTAGAGTTAATTCGATCGGGTAAACCCACGCCAGGCGCGATGCTTTTGCCCAGAGTGAATTTCGCCTTAAGACGGTAGCTGCAATTCGTTCCGGTTCCGGATGCATCGGCAGCGCGGCGCCGGCTTCACCCTCCCTTAAATTTCGCGGAGTAGGCCTAAGCAGGACCGGAATTCGCAAGAGAGGCGACGATGTCGAGCCTGCCCATGCAAGTTGCCCTGATGCTCGGCGAGACCATCGTGAAGGTGATCCCCGTCACCTTCGTACTTGCTGCGATCTTCACAGTGCTGGAGCATTTCTGGGCCTGCAATCCCGGCGTGCCGTGGTGGCGCAAGCGGGAGATTCTCACCGACATCTGCTACTGGTTCTTCGTTCCGGTGTTCGCCCGCACCATGCGGATCGGGCTTCTGATCGTCGGTGCCGGCGTCGTCTTCAACATCCACGACGCGGACGAACTCATCGCCTTCTACGACGATGGCCACGGTCCGCTGTCGCAGCTGCCTCTATGGATGCAGGGCCTGCTGTTCCTGGTGCTATCCGATTTCATGCTGTACTGGCTGCACCGGCTTTTCCACGACGGCGGCTTCTGGAAGTACCACGCCGTCCATCATTCGTCGGAGGAGATCGGGTGGATCTCCGCGGCCCGTTTCCATCCCGTCAATCTCTTGCTCGGGACGATCAGCGTCGACGTCGTGCTGCTGATGGCCGGTATCTCCCCGAACATCATGATCTGGGTCGGCCCGTTCACCACCTTTCATTCGGCCTTCGTGCACGCCAACCTGAACTGGACCTTCGGACCGTTCAAATACGTGCTGGCGACGCCGGTATTCCACCGTTGGCACCACACTTCGCTCGAAGAGGGTGGCGACACCAATTTCGCCGGGACGTTTCCGATCTGGGACGTGCTGTTCGGTACCTTCCGCATGCCGGAGGGGAGGCTGCCGCAGGATTACGGCAAGGACGAAGCGACCATGCCGAAGGAGATCGGAGGCCAGCTCGCCTATCCGTTCCGCCATTAGGAGAGACCAGTGGGGCCCGCAAACGCCAGTCCGTTCAAACAATCGTCGGCGAGTTTGCGGAACGTTCACGAATTGGAGGCAGGTTGGCCGGGTCGGGCACCGGCTCCGCTGTTATCTCATCGCTTCTGCCGGTTTGTGACGTCCCGGGGTAAGAGTATGCGTAAAGAATTACTGCGCCGTCATGCGCGCGTCTGTCTTCTGGTTGCCGCCGCGGTGCTGGCATGGCCGGCCGCTGGCCTTGCCGAGCCTACCGCCGACATCATCGCCGTCAATGTCGATCAGGCCAAGCTGGTGCGGCTGCCCGGCAAGGTGGCGACCATCGTGGTCGGCAATCCCCTGATCGCCGATGTCACGCTCCAGCCGGGCGGCATGATCGTCGTGACCGGGAAGGGCTATGGGGCCACCAACTTCATCGCGCTCGACCGGGGCGGCGAGATTCTGGTCGACCGCCAGATCCAGGTTGAAGGCCCGAGCGACCGGCTCGTCACCGTCTATCGCGGGATTGAGCGCGAGTCCTACAGCTGCGTACCGCTTTGCCAGCGTCGCGTGACGCTCGGCGACAGTGACACCTATTTCAACAACACGATGAGCCAGGCCGGCTCGCTCAGCAGCAGTGCCAGCAGCGGCGGTGGTGCCGGTGCGGCCGCCAAACCCAACTAGCCGACCGGCGGGTCTGCCGGGGGGATCCCCGCCAGGCTGCTTGCGGATTCGCGCGCGGCGCGTTTCCGCGCTTCGGTTGGCGTCAGGTTAACGCATTCCTAACGGCGCGGTCCGCCGGACGCGGATCGCTTGAAACATTTAGACAATCAGTTTCCGCTATTGAACGGGCAGATGATCGCCCGTTGCTGGGGAATTTGACCTTATGCCATCGCCCGCACCTACGAGGTTCACGCTCCGGAAAGCGCTGGCCCGGTTTCGTGGCAACCGCCGCGGCTCCGCAGCCGTCGAGTTTGCGCTGGTCGCACCGATGTTCTTCGCGCTGTTGTTCGCCGTCATCGAGACGGCGCTGATGTTCTTCTCGAGCCAGGTGCTCGAGACCGTCGCGCAGGACTCGGCGCGCGCGATTCTGACCGGCCAGGCGCAGGCACAGGGCGGCTCGGTGGCGGCCTGTCAGACCACCCCCAACACGGTCTCTGCTTGCGATCAGACGACGTTCAAGACCTATGTCTGCAGCCAGATTCCGGCGCTGTTCGATTGCAGCAAGCTTTACGTCGACGTTGTCAGCACCAGTTCCTTCGGCGCGCTAAGCCTCACCAACTATGGCAATTCCTGCAACTTCAATCCCACCTCCGGCATGCAGTACAATGCCGGAACTTCCGGTCAGGTGGTCGTGGTGCGGCTGTTCTATCAATGGCCGCTCTTCGTCACCGGCCTCGGCTACAACATGGGATGCAGCAACAAGCGGCTGATGGTGGCGACCGTGGCGTTCAAGAACGAACCCTTCTGAGGCAGATGGATCTGAGCGGACCGATGCAGGCGATTGCGAATATCTGGAGGAATGCACGTTGCTTCGTGCGCGACTTCGTCGCCGACAAGCGCGCGCTTGCGGCGACCGAATTCGCGGTCATCGTACCGCTGATGCTGGTGATGTTCTTCGGCACCGTCGAGTTTTCGTCTGCCGTGGCGATCGACCGCAAAGTCACGTTGATTGCACGGACACTGTCCGATTTGACGTCGCAGTCGACGACGCTCGCCGATGCCGACATGCAGAACACGTTTACGGCAAGCATCTCGATCGTCATGCCTTACGACGCTACCCTCGTGAAGGGCACGATCTCCCAGATCTACATCGATGCCAACAGCATCGCCACGGTCCAGTGGAGCAAGGCCGGCACCATTGCGAGCGGCGCGACACAAGCCACGCTGGTGACCTCGGCTCGGAAGGCCGGGGACAAGGTCACCACGATGATTCCCCCGACGCTCTTGATTCCGTCGAGCTATCTCATCCTGAGCGAGGCCAACTACACTTACACGCCGGCAGTCGGCTACGTGTTGAAGTCGAGCATAACGCTGGGCGATCTCTCCTACACGCGGCCGCGCCAGGTCGCCTGCGTGCCTTACAACGGCGTACCGTCGACGTGTTGAATTTGCGAGCCGACCCTGGAATGAAAAAGGCCGTGCGTCACGCACGGCCTTTTTTAGTTGCCTTGTTTGCTCTGCCTCGCTCGAGCCGGTCGGGGCTCAGGGCCGGCGGGCTCAGCTCGCAGCGCGGAGATTGTCCGCCGCCGACTTGCCGGAGCGGCGGTCGGACACGATCTCATAGGAGATCTTCTGGCCTTCGCGCAGCGAGCCGAGACCGGCGCGCTCCACGGCGCTGATGTGGACGAACACGTCTTGGCCGCCGTCGTCGGGCTGAATGAAGCCATAGCCCTTGGTTGCGTTAAACCACTTCACGGTTCCCATGCTCACGGGGGTAGTCCCTTCTCAGATAACACAATGTCGAAGCCCGCTCGCACGGGCAGGTTAGATCGAATTTCTGGAAGGGTCGTCAGCGTGTCTGAACCGGCTGTACCGGTGGATGCTAATGTCGTCCGGCCGAAAATCGATTAATTCATTTTATCGGAAACAGGGGCCCGAAACAATCCGGACGTGCACGATTTTTTGATCCACCGTGATGTCAACGGCAGATCATCAAACAGGTCGGAGTTTTATCTCGCGCCCCCGCGCCGTAGCCGACTAGCGGCGGCGGAACTGGCCGCCACGCTGTCCGGGACGGGGCGGTCCGCCCGCCGTGCTGGGGCGTTCGTCCTTGTGGCGGAAAATCAGCCGGCCCTTCTCGAGGTCATACGGCGACATCTCCACTGTCACGCGGTCGCCCGCGAGCGTCTTGATGCGGTTCTTCTTCATCTTGCCGGCGGTATAGGCAACGATCTCGTGTCCGGCGTCGAGCTGCACGCGGTAGCGGGCGTCGGGGAGGATTTCGGTGACCAGTCCTTCGAACTGGATCAGCTCTTCCTTAGCCATGAATTTCTCCAGGTCGTGGACGGCTAGTGCGAATAGGGTTTGCGGTTCGGTTGGCTGTTTGGCCGACTCTCGCGGCGCAAAAAGGCAACGCCTTGTATCCCATCAGGCGTCCCGGCGCTATGCGCGGAACGCTGTTCCGGACGGTCGACAGGCGATGAGTGCATCTTACCACCGGACCGGCGGCGGCGAGAACCCTTGGACGCATTCGGGCCGCTGCCGGGCCGTCCGTCAGCATGCCTTGCCTCGGCGTGCCGGCCTTCACCGTGCCTGCCGTCGCCTTGCTTGCCGGCACTATGGTGGCGCCCATCGGCATGCCGTTCGTCGCCACGCCGCCCGTCGCCATGCCGTGCGCCTTTTGGGCGCTGGCCGGGACGGCCGCCTGGCCGGCCCTGTCGTTGCTGCGACGGGGCGGGGCCGGCATCGCGGCGGCCGGCGTCGGTGCGATGGTCCTCCTGCGGCAGGGCCACGCGGATCAGCCGCTCGATGTCGCGGAGATAGCTGAGTTCCTCGCCGCCGGCGACCAGGGAGATCGCGGTGCCGTCGGCGCCGGCACGCGCGGTGCGGCCGATGCGGTGGACGTAAGTTTCCGGCACGTTGGGCAGGTCGAAATTGATGACGTGGCTGATGCCGTCGACGTCGATGCCGCGGGCGGCGATGTCGGTGGCAACCAGGGTGCGGATCTCGCCCGAGCGGAACTGGGCGAGCGTGCGCTCGCGGTGATTCTGCGATTTGTTGCCATGGATGGCGTTGGCAGCGATGCCGGCCTTGGCCAGCGTCTTCACCACCTTGTCGGCACCGTGCTTGGTGCGGGTGAAGACCAGAGCGCGGTTGATCGTTTCGTCTTGCAGCAGCTTGGTCAGGAAGGCGGGCTTGGCCGAGAAGTCCACCTGCAGGATACGCTGGTTGATCCGCTCGGCGGTCGAAGACACTGGGGTCACCGCGACACGGGCGGGGTCCCGCAGCATGGAGTCCGCGAGCTCGGCGATATCCTTGGGCATGGTGGCCGAGAAGAACAGCGTCTGCCGCTTGATCGGCAGCTTGGCGACGATTTTGCGGATGTCGTTGATGAAACCCATGTCGAGCATGCGGTCGGCCTCGTCGAGTACGAGGAATTCAACGCTCGAAAGCCTCAAGCCGTTGCTATGCACGAGGTCGAGCAGGCGGCCGGGGGTGGCGACCAGTACCTCTACGCCCGGCATCAGGGCGCGGACCTGGCGGCCCATCGGCACGCCGCCGATGGCGAGCGTCGAAGACAGGCGGATATGGCGGCCATAGGCATTGAAGCTGTCAAGGATCTGGCCAGACAGCTCGCGGGTCGGCGACAGCACCAGGACGCGTGCTGTCTTGGGCTGCGGCTTGATGCGGTTCTCGAGCAGGCGATGCAGGATCGGCAGCGCGAAAGACGCGGTCTTGCCGGTGCCGGTCTGGGCGATACCCACGACGTCGCGGCCGGTCAGCGCCAGCGGGATGGTCTGGGCCTGGATCGGGGTCGGGGTGACGTAGTTTTCTTCTTGGAGGGCACGGGAAATGGGATCGGCCAGGCCGAAGTCCTGAAAGGAAGTCAAAAGAGGGGTTCTTTCCATGTCAAAAGCGGACGCCCGGCGCATTCAGCGCGGCGCGCGCAAAAGGGTGTCGAGAAGACACCTGCGTGTTTGGGGTGTCGGATGGCTTGGGTGATATGGGGCAAGCCAGAGGCCCGGAGGGGCTTAAGAACACGCGGCTCGCTACGACCCCTTGATTCGCAAGAGGTCTCCGCCGCTTATATGGAACATCGAGGAGGCGCTTTCAAGGCAACTCGGTCTCAAACAGCGGTTGCGGCGCAGAAATAGTGATGCCGGAAATTTAGCCAGATTTGGTAATTTGCTCAGAAAATAGCCTGCATGCCGCTTTCGCATACATTTAAATTGCCTGTAGTTTAGGCGGAATGACTGCGGCGAAACTTGGATTTCTGGCGATTTTATAAGTAGAGTCAATGAGTTGATGGGTGCTCAGTCCATGGCATGGTTCTTGCGATTCCGTTAATCGCAGGCGGCCATGGGGCCGTTTCGCAGCGTTTTCACGTCTGCGTCAGGGAGATGAGACACTCATGTTTAGCAAATCCACCCACGATATCGCGGCGTCATTTTGCCGCCGCGGCGTGCTCGCCGCGACGGCCGGACTGGTGCTTGGTCTGGCTTCATTGACTGGCGCGAAGGCCGCGGACGGCACCATCAAGGTCGGTGTACTCCACTCCCTGTCCGGCACCATGGCGATCAGCGAAACCACGCTGAAGGACACCATCCTCTTCCTGATCGACGAGCAGAACAAGAAGGGCGGCGTGCTCGGCAAGAAGCTGGAGGCCGTCGTCGTCGACCCCGCGTCGAACTGGCCGCTGTTCGCCGAAAAGGCGCGCGAGCTGATCACCAAGGACAAGGTCTCGGTCGTATTCGGCTGCTGGACCTCGGTGTCGCGCAAGTCGGTGCTGCCGGTGTTCAAGGAGCTCAACAACATCCTGTTCTACCCCGTGCAGTACGAGGGCGAGGAGAGCGAGCGCAACGTGTTCTACACGGGTGCCGCGCCGAACCAGCAGGCGATCCCCGCCGTCGACTACCTGATGAAGGAAGAGAAGGTGAAGCGCTGGGTGCTCGCGGGCACCGACTACGTCTATCCGCGCACCACCAACAAGATCCTGGAAGCCTATCTGAAGTCCAAGGGTGTCGCCCAGGAAGACATCATGATCAACTACACGCCGTTCGGTCATTCCGATTGGCAGACGATCGTGGCCGACATCAAGAAGTTCGGCTCGGCCGGCAAGAAGACCGCGGTGGTCTCGACCATCAACGGCGACGCCAACGTTCCCTTCTACAAGGAGCTCGGCAACCAGGGTATCAAGGCGAAGGATATCCCGGTCGTCGCGTTCTCGGTGGGTGAGGAAGAGCTCGCCGGCATCGACACCAAGCCGCTGGTCGGCCACCTCGCTGCCTGGAACTACTTCGAGTCGATCAAGACCAAGGACGGATCGAACGAGAAGTTCATCAAGGACTGGCAGGCCTACACCAAGAATCCGAAGCGCGTGACCAACGATCCGATGGAAGCGCACGTGATCGGCTTCAACATGTGGGTGAAGGCGGTCGAGAAGGTGAAGTCGACCGATCCGGACAAGGTGATCGATGCGCTTCCCGGCATCGAGGCGCCGAACCTGACCGGTGGCGTGTCGAAGATGCTGCCGAACCACCACATCACCAAGCCGGTGTTCATCGGTGAGATCAAGGCCAACGGCCAGTTCGACGTGGTCTGGAAGACCCCCGGCCTCGTCGCGGGCGACGCCTGGTCGAAGGAGCTCGAGGGCTCCAAGGACCTGATCGGCGACTGGGTCGGCAAGAAGTGCGGCAACTTCAACACCAAGACCAACAAGTGCCTCGGCTCGGGTTCCTGATCCCGACCTGACGCCCATTGCACGACCGGAGAGGGCGGCGATCCGGCCGCCTTCTCCACTCATTTCTGCCGGGGTCATTCACAGTGCCAGCCCATCTGTCTGCCCGTCTCTGCTCGCTTGCACTCTCGTTGTTGCTGATCGCGTTCGCGCTGCCGGCCTTCGCCGGTCCGTTCGAGGATGCAGTCGCCAAATTCGCCAATGACGATTTTTCCGACACGGAAGAGGCGATCGGTGTGGTCGCGGGCAGCGGCAACAAGCTGGCCTTTCCGATCATCAGCGCGCTCCAGGACGGCCGCCTCATGGCGGATCCTGACAGCAAGAAGGTTTACGTCACCGGCACCGACGGCAAGTCGATCGATGCCGCGACCGGCGAGACCGTTGCCAGCGTTCCCGACAGCGCGAGCGCGGTTCGCCTCAACAACCGCCTGCGCCGCAGCGTCGATGCCGCGCTCGGTAGCCTGACGCTGCAGTCGCCGGACGTCGGGACGCGCCTGCAGGCTGCGCAATCCGTCTTCAAGTCGCATGAAGAGACCGCGCTCGAGGCGGTCGATGCCGCGCTCGCCAAGGAAACCAACCGATCCGTCAAGGCCGCGCTCGGTGAGGCCCGCGCGGCGATCCTGCTGTTCAAGTCCGATGCGACCGAGGTCGAGAAGCTCGAGGCGGTGGCAACCCTCAAGGCGCGCGGCGACCAGGAGGCGCTGGCGCTGCTTACCGGCATGGGCGACCAGCCGGCGTCGGTCACCAAGGCCGCCACGAGCGCGATCGGTTCGATCCAGAACTCGCTCGCGGTCTGGTCCATGGTGCAGAATGCCTGGTACGGGCTCTCGCTCGGCTCGGTGCTGCTGCTCGCCGCGATCGGGCTCGCCATCACCTTCGGCGTGATGGGCGTCATCAACATGGCCCACGGCGAAATGGTGATGCTAGGGGCCTACACCACCTTCGTGGTGCAGGAGGTGATCCGCAGCCGTTATCCAGGCCTGTTCGACTATTCGCTGCTGATCGCCGTGCCGCTCGCCTTCCTCGTCGCGGGCGCGATCGGCGTGCTGATCGAGCGCAGCATCATCCGCTTCCTCTACGGCCGGCCGCTGGAGACGCTGCTCGCGACCTGGGGCCTGTCGCTGGTGCTGCAGCAGGCGGTGCGCACCATGTTCGGTCCGACCAACCGCGAGGTCGGCAATCCCTCCTGGATGAGCGGTGCGTTCGAGCTCGGCCAGATCACCATTACCTATAACCGGCTCTGGATCCTTCTCTTCACGCTCGCCGTGTTCGCGATCCTGCTCGCGATGCTGCGCTACACCGCGCTCGGCCTCGAAATGCGCGCGGTGACGCAGAACCGCCGCATGGCGGCTTCGATGGGCATCGCCACCTCGCGCGTCGACGCGCTCACCTTCGGCCTCGGCTCGGGCATTGCCGGCATCGCCGGCGTGGCGCTGTCGCAGATCGACAATGTCAGCCCCAATCTCGGCCAGAGCTACATCATCGACAGCTTTATGGTCGTGGTGTTCGGCGGCGTCGGTAATCTATGGGGAACCCTCGTGGGCGCCTTCACGCTCGGCATCGCCAACAAATTCCTTGAGCCGGTCGCCGGCGCGGTGCTCGGCAAGATCGCGATCCTGGTTCTCATCATCCTGTTCATTCAAAAGCGGCCGCGCGGCCTGTTCGCGCTCAAGGGCCGTGCGGTGGAAGCATGACCCCTCACATGCTGACGCGATCGCTGGACCGCGGCGCGACGATCTTCCTCGCGATCGTCGCGGCCTGCGGCATCCTCATCCCGCTCTCCAACCTGCTGCTGCCCGCGGGCTCGTTCCTGCAGGTGCCGACCTATCTCGTCGCGCTCTGGGGCAAATATGTCTGCTACGCGATCCTGGCGCTCGCGATCGACTTGATCTGGGGCTATTGCGGCATCCTCTCGCTCGGCCACGGCGCCTTTTTCGCGCTCGGTGGTTACGCCATGGGCATGTACCTGATGCGGCAGATCGGCACCCGCGGCGTTTACGGCAACCCGATCTTACCCGACTTCATGGTGTTCCTGAACTGGCAGAAGCTGCCCTGGTACTGGTATGGCTTCGACATGTTCTGGTTCGCAGCGCTGATGGTGCTGGTCGTGCCCGGCCTGCTCGCCTTCTGCTTCGGCTGGCTCGCCTTCCGCTCCCGCGTCACCGGGGTGTATCTCTCGATCATCACGCAGGCGATGACCTATGCGCTGCTGCTCGCCTTCTTCCGCAACGATTTCGGCTTCGGCGGCAACAACGGCCTGACCGACTTCAAGGACATTTTGGGCTTCAACGTGCAGGCGGAGGGCACGCGTGCCGCGCTGTTTGCGCTGAGCTGCCTGGCGCTGATCATCGGCTTCCTGATCTGCCGCGCCATCGTCTCGTCCAAGCTCGGCAAGGTGCTGATCGCGGTGCGCGACGCGGAATCGCGCACGCGCTTCCTCGGCTACCGCGTCGAATCCTACAAGCTGTTCGTGTTCACGGTATCGGCCTGCATGGCCGGCGTCGCCGGTGCGCTCTACGTGCCGCAGGTCGGCATCATCAACCCCTCGGAGTTCGCGCCGGGGAATTCGATCGAGGCGGTGATCTGGGTCGCGGTCGGCGGCCGCGGCACGCTGGTCGGCGCCGCGCTCGGCGCCGTCGTCGTCAACTACGCCAAGACATTCTTCACCTCGGGCGTGCTCGCGCCATACTGGCTGTTCATGCTGGGCGCGCTGTTCATCCTGGTGACGCTGCTGCTGCCGAAAGGCATCGTCGGCACCTTCAACGCCTGGTGGGCCTCGACCAGGGAAAAAAGCACCGCTGCAGCCATTGCGAGCGCCGCGGCCGAAAATGGCGTCGAACCCAAGATGGCGGAGTAGGCGCAATGAACGTCATGGATACCCGCGCGACCTCCGCAATGCTTTACCTGGACGGCGTGCACGTCTCCTTCGACGGCTTCCATGCCATCAACAATCTGTCGCTGACGCTCGAGCCCGGCGAGATGCGCGCCATCATCGGCCCGAACGGCGCCGGCAAGACCACGATGATGGACATCATCACCGGCAAGACCAAACCCGACGAGGGCACCGTGCTGTTCGACGGCGTCACCGACCTGACGCGCCTCGACGAGACCCGCATCGCCGAGCTCGGCATCGGCCGCAAATTCCAGAAGCCGACCGTGTTCGAGAGTCAGACAGTGCAGGACAATCTGCTGCTGGCGCTCAATGTCGATCACTCCGTCCGCGGCACGCTGTTCTGGCGCGGCAGCAAGGCGGAATCCGAGCGGATCGACAAGGTGCTGGAGACGATCCGCCTCACCGACGCCCGCAACCGCCTGGCCGGCAGCCTCAGCCACGGCCAGAAGCAGTGGCTCGAGATCGGCATGCTGCTGGCGCAGGACCCAAAACTCCTGCTGGTCGATGAACCCGTCGCGGGGATGACCGACGTCGAGACGCATCTCACCGCCGAGCTGCTGAAGGAGATCAACAAGACCCACACCGTGATGGTCGTCGAGCACGACATGACCTTCGTGCGCGAGCTCGGGGTCAAGGTCACCTGCCTGCACGAAGGCACGGTGCTCGCGGAAGGTACCATCGACCAGGTCTCGGCCAACGAGCGGGTCATCGAAGTCTATCTGGGACGCTGAGCCATGCTTGAGGTCAAGGACATCAACCTGTTCTACGGCGCGGCGCAGGCGCTGCGCGGTGTCTCGATTTCGGCCGAGCCGGGCAAGGTGACTTGCGTGCTCGGGCGCAACGGCGTCGGCAAGACTTCGCTGCTCCGCGCCATGGTCGGGCAATATCCGATCTCCTCGGGCGCGATCGTGCTCGACGGCAATGATATCACGGGCCTGAAGCCCTACGAGCGGGCGCGCAAGGGTATCGGCTTCGTGCCGCAGGGCCGCGAGATCTTTCCGCTGCTGACGGTCGAGGAGAACCTCAAGACCGGCTTCGGCCCGCTCAAGCGCGAGGACAAGCACATCCCGGACGACGTGTTTTCGCTGTTTCCGGTGCTGCAATCCATGCTCGGCCGGCGCGGCGGCGACCTTTCCGGCGGCCAGCAGCAGCAGCTCGCGATCGGCCGCGCGCTGGTGATGCGGCCGAAGCTGCTTTTGCTCGACGAGCCGACCGAAGGCATCCAACCCTCGATCATCAAGGACATCGGCCGCGCCATCTCGTACCTGCGCAACCTCGGCAACATCGCCATTGTGCTGGTCGAACAATATCTCGACTTTGCCTGCGAACTCGGCGACAGTTTTGCCGTGATGGATCGCGGCGCGGTGAAGTTCACCTGCGACCGCTCCAATCTCGACGCGAGCGAGATCAGCCGCCAGATGGCGCTGTAAGCCAATCTGTCGCGACCGGCTGGGGAGGCAGATGCGCAGCGACGTTTCAACCACGTCAGGGGTTTTCGAGGCGAATCGCGCCCGCGGCGCGGTGCGGTTCGACGTGCACGCACGTGACGGCGTGACGCGACGCGGCACCTTGCATGAATCCGGTTCGCTCCGTGTCCGCTTTCCCTCCCCGGAAGATCAGGGCCTGTCCGGCGTGTTCGTCAACACCGCCGGCGGAGTCGCCGGCGGTGATCGCTTCGACATCGAGATATCGGCGGCGGATCGCGCGCGATTGACGCTGACGACGGCGGCGGCGGAGAAGGTCTATCGCGCGCCGGGGCCCGCGGCGCAGCTCAATATCTCGCTCAAGGCCGGCGCAGGCGCGCATTTGTCCTGGCTACCGCAGGAGACGATTCTGTTCGACCGCGCCCGCGTGCAACGCCGCTTCGACATCGCGCTCGACGAGACTGCCTCGCTTCTGCTTTGCGAGATTGTCGTATTCGGCCGTACCGCCATGGGCGAGCGGATGGAGCAGGGCGAATTTGTGGACCGCTGGCGGATGCGCCGCGCCGGCAAGCTGGTGCTCGCAGAAACCGTCCGGCTCGATGGCGATATCGGCGCAAAGCTCGCGCGATCCGCGGTCGCCAGAGGCGGCGCGGCGATTGGCACGGCCCTGATCGTGCCCGGTGACGAGGCCTTGGTCGAACGCATTCGGGAAGCGTCGGGGTCTTGCTCCGGCGAGGTCGGAATCTCGGCATGGAATGGCTTTGCAATGGCGCGCTTCTGTGCCCAAGATGCGGCGCGCTTGCGCGCCGACATGATGGCCGCGCTGGCGCGCACCGGCGCGGCCCTGCCACGGCTCTGGCTGAACTGATGATTGGCTGAATTGACGTGTTGAACGGAAGAGATTTCGCATGAACCTGTCTCCCCGCGAAAAGGACAAGCTTCTGATCTCGATGGCGGCGATCGTGGCGCGCCGCAGGCTGGACCGCGGCGTCAAGCTCAACCATCCCGAAGCGGTTGCGATCATCTCCGATTTCATCCTCGAAGGCGCCCGCGACGGCCGCACCGTCGCCGAACTGATGCAATCCGGCGCGCAGGTCCTGACCCGCGACCAGGTGATGCCGGGCATCCCCGAGATGATCCATGACATCCAGGTCGAGGCGACCTTTCCGGACGGCACCAAGCTCGTCACCGTGCACGAGCCGATCAGGTAACTAGAATTCACCATTCCGGGGCCCCCGCAGGGCTAACCGGAATCCAGAGGTTTTGGTTTCGAGAATCCGTGTTCTCGCTTCGCGAGCCCCGGAATGACGAGGAGGATAGAATGATTCCGGGCGAACTCTTCATCCAGGACGGCGAGATCGAGCTCAATGCCGGCCGCAAGACCGTGACGCTGACGGTCGCCAACACTGGCGACCGGCCGATCCAGGTCGGCTCGCACTACCACTTCTTCGAGACCAACCCGGCCCTGAAATTCGATCGCAAGAAGTCCCGCGGCATGCGCCTCGACATCGCCGCCGGCACCGCCGTCCGCTTCGAGCCCGGCCAGACCCGCGAAGTGCAACTCGTCGCCATGGCGGGGAAGAAGACGATCTACGGCTTCCGCGGCGACGTCATGGGGAAGCTGTGACCTCCACAGGAACGAGCGCGGCGCGGCACGGTTGAGACCGAAATGGAGGTCCTTGCCATGCTGTCACCCGTTTGTCTCGTCTCGGAAGCTGCCGAGCTTGCCGCACGCCGCCATAACGGCATGGCGCGAAAAGGGCGCGGCAACGATCCTTACATCAACCATCTCGCCGAGGTCGCGAACCTGCTCGCCACCGCGACCGAGGGCGCCGACGCCGAGTTGGTCGCAGCCGGCTGGCTGCATGATACGATCGAGGACACCGACACCACGCGCGAGGAGCTCGCGCAGATATTTTCGGAGCGTGTCGCTTCACTCGTCGTTGAATGCACCGACGACATGAGTTTGCCGAAGGCCGAGCGGCGGCGCCTTCAGGTGCTCGAAGCGCCGAACAAGTCCCCTGGCGCCAAGCTGATCAAGATCGCGGACAAGATCAGCAACACAGAGGCGCGCATTCAAACCGACCCGAGTGCCGAGGAACGCGACGATCTCGCCGATTACGTCGCGTGGGCCACGCAGGTCGTCGCCGGCTGCCGTGGCGGCAATGCGTGGCTCGACACGAAGTTCGACGATGCCGTGAAAGCAGCGAGGGCGCTGCTGTGACCCACCAGACATTCAAACGCAAACGGGGCTTGTGATGTCCGTCAAGATGAAGAGATCCGTCTATGCCGACATGTTCGGCCCGACCACCGGCGACAAGGTGCGCCTCGCCGACACCGACCTCATCATCGAGGTCGAGAAGGATTTCACCACCTACGGCGAGGAGGTGAAGTTCGGCGGCGGCAAGGTGATCCGCGACGGCATGGGGCAGTCGCAGGTCACCAACAAGCAGGGCGCGGCCGACACCGTCATCACCAATACGCTGATCGTCGATCACTGGGGCATCGTGAAAGCCGACGTCGCCATCAAGGACGGCATGATCTCGGCAATCGGCAAGGCCGGCAATCCCGACATCCAGCCCGGCGTCACCATCATCATTGGTCCGGGCACGGATGTGATCGCGGGCGAAGGAAAGATCCTCACGGCCGGCGGCTTCGACAGCCACATCCATTTCATCTGCCCGCAGCAGATCGAGCACGCGCTGATGAGTGGCGTCACCTCGATGCTGGGCGGCGGCACCGGCCCGTCGCACGGCACCTTCGCCACCACCTGCACGCCCGGCCCCTGGCACATCGCGCGGATGATCCAGTCGTTCGATGCCTTCCCGGTCAATCTCGGCATCTCCGGCAAGGGCAATGCCTCGCGGCCCGCGGCGCTGGTCGAGATGATCAAGGCCGGTGCCTGCGCGCTGAAGCTGCACGAGGATTGGGGTACGACGCCGGCCGCGATCGACAATTGCCTGTCGGTGGCCGACGATCACGATATCCAGGTGATGATCCACACCGACACGCTGAACGAATCCGGCTTCGTCGAGGACACGATCAAGGCGTTCAAGGGCCGCACCATCCACGCCTTCCATACCGAGGGCGCCGGCGGCGGCCACGCCCCCGATATCATCAAGGTGGCCGGCTTGAAGAACGTGCTGCCGTCCTCGACCAACCCGACGCGGCCGTTCACGCGCAACACCATCGACGAGCATCTGGACATGCTGATGGTGTGCCACCATCTCGATCCCTCGATCGCGGAAGATCTGGCCTTCGCCGAAAGCCGTATCCGCAAGGAGACCATCGCCGCCGAAGACATCCTGCACGACCTCGGCGCGCTCTCGATGATGTCCTCGGATTCCCAGGCCATGGGCCGCCTCGGCGAGGTCATCATCCGGACCTGGCAGACCGCGGACAAGATGAAGAAGCAGCGTGGCTCGCTGCCGCAGGACAAGGGCAAGGACAACGACAATTTCCGCGTCAAGCGCTACATCGCCAAGTACACGATCAACCCCGCGATCGCGCATGGCGTGTCGAAGCTGATCGGCTCGGTCGAGAAGGGCAAGCTCGCCGATCTCGTGCTGTGGTCGCCGGCCTTCTTCGGCGTCAAGCCGGACTGCATCGTCAAGGGCGGCACCATCGTGGCTGCGCCCATGGGGGATCCCAACGCCTCGATCCCGACGCCGCAACCGGTGCACTATCAGCCGATGTTCGGCGCCTTCGGTAAGGCGAGGACCGCGTCCTCCGTCGTCTTCACCTCGAAGGCGGCTGTCACCGGCGGCCTGGCGCGAAAGCTCGGGATCGAGAAGAAGCTCTATGCGGTCCAGAACACCCGCGGCAAGATCTCCAAGAAGAGCATGATCCACAACGACGCCACGCCCGATATCGAGGTCGATCCGGAGACCTACGAGGTCCGTGCCGATGGCGAGCTGTTGACCTGCGCGCCCGCCGAGGTGCTGCCGATGGCGCAGCGATATTTCATGTACTGAAATAGCGCCTCGACGCATGTCCCGCGAGTATATTCGGAGTGCGTGTCCGGGGACGGCTTTTGCCGTTTTGCGTTCGGTCCCGCCTGGTCTAATGTCCCGCCCGGTATCGTAACCTCTAGAAGAAAAGCCGGGAGGATTTCTCGTGATCTACGTCGTCGCCACCCTGACCATCAAGCCCGAGACGCGCGCCGAATTCATTGCAGCCGCCACCGCCTGCATCAAGGAAACGCGGAAAGAGCCCGGCAACATCGCCTATGATCTGCATGAGAGCGTCACCGATCCCAGCAAGATGGTATTCGTCGAGCAGTGGGAGAATGCCGAGGCGCTCGTGCCGCATCGGACCATGGAGCACATGAAGACCTTCGGTCGCGTCGCGGTGAAGTGCTTCACGGCGCCGCCGAAGATCGAGGTGATCACGCCCGAGAAGGTCGAGACACGGTAACGAGGTAAGACGCATGATCCGGGCGACGCAGGTCAAGGGACAGCACCGCTTCACGGAAGCGCCGGCGGACACGGTCGTGCTCGATTTCGACGATCGGCACCGCCGCCGCATGGCGATGACGGGCACGCGGGGGCTCGAATTCCTGCTCGATCTGGAGCACGCCGTCGCGCTGCGCGGCGGAGATGCGCTGGTGCTGGAGGACGGAAGACTGATCGAGGTGGTGGCGGCGCCGGAGCCGCTGCTGGAGATCCGCGGCCGCGATCCGCATCACCTCATCCGCGTCGGCTGGCATCTCGGCAACCGTCATTTGCCGACGCAGATCATGGCCAAGGCCCTGCGCGTTCGTCGCGACCATGTCATCGAGGCCATGGTGAAGGGCCTCGGTGCGCGCGTGATCGAGATCGAGGCGCCGTTCGATCCCGAAGGCGGCGCCTACGCCGATGCCGGCCATGGGCACGACGATCATGCGCACCACGGTCACGGCCATCACGATCACCATGATCATCACGGCCATGGTCACCACCATCATGATCGTGCCGCGCATGACCATAGCCACGAGCACCACCATCACCACGACGAGCATTGCGACCATCCCGACCATCACCACGGCCACACCCATGCTCATGACCACAAATGAGCCGGTCGGCGTCGGTGACCTCGCCGAGGGTGAGGCGGCGGCGCTGTACCGGCTGATGACCTGGCTGTCGCCGGCCTTCCCGGTCGGTGGTTTTTCCTATTCCAGCGGCCTCGAATGGGCGATCGAGGCGGGCGACATCACCGACGTGACGACGCTGGCGGATTGGCTCGATGCGATGCTCGGCGACGGCTCCGGCTTTTGTGACGCGACGTTTCTGGTCCACGCCTATCGCAGCACGGAAGCGGACGAGACGACGGCTTTGAACGAGATCGCCGAGCTCGCCGCCGCCTTCGTGCCGTCGCGCGAGCGGCAGCTGGAGACGACCTCGCAGGGCCGCGCCTTCATCGATATCGCCCGTGCCGCGTGGGATGCCGACGGGCTGGATGCCACGATCGCGGCATGCAGCACGCCGCTGGTCTATCCGGTCGCCGTCGGTGTTGTTGCGGCGAGGCACGCCGTTCCGCTGGCACCGACGCTGCACGCCTTCCTGCATGCGCTGGTCTCGAACTGGATTTCCGCGGCCAGCCGGCTCATTCCGCTCGGCCAGACCGATAGCCAGCGCGTTCTGGTGAGGCTGGAAGCCGCCGTCGCCGCGACCGCCAATCGTGCGCTGAATGCGACATTGGACGATCTCGGCAGTGCCACCTTCCGCGCCGATCTCGCCAGCTTGCGGCACGAGACGCAATATACGCGGCTGTTTCGGTCGTGACCTGTGCGGCCTTTAACCCATTAAGAGAGAGCGAGTTACATGTCGAAATCTCACGGCCCCTTGCGTGTCGGCGTCGGCGGCCCGGTCGGATCGGGCAAGACCGCGCTGATGGACCTGCTCTGCAAGACCATGCGCGAGCGCTATGACATTGCCGCGATCACCAACGACATCTACACCAAATGGGATGCGGAGTTCCTGGTGCGTTCGGGATCGCTGACGCCGGACCGTATCGCCGGCGTCGAGACCGGCGGCTGTCCCCACACTGCGATCCGCGAGGATGCCTCGATGAATCTCGCTGCGGTCGCGGACATGCGCGCGAAATTTCCGGGGCTCGATCTCGTTCTGATCGAGTCCGGCGGCGACAACCTCGCTGCCACTTTTTCTCCGGAGCTGGCCGACCTCACGATCTACGTCATCGACGTCGCCGCCGGCGACAAGATCCCGTCCAAGGGCGGCCCCGGCATCACCCGGTCCGACCTCCTGGTCATCAACAAGACCGACCTCGCGCCCCATGTCGGCGCCTCCCTGGAGAAGATGGAGACGGACGCCAGGCGCATGCGCGGCGAGCGTCCTTTCGTGATGACCAACCTCAAGAAAAGCGAGGGCCTCGACCGGATCGTCGGCTTCATCGAGACCAAAGGCGGCCTGAAACGACAGGGCTGACCGGACGCGACCACTTGGCGCAGGCGTTTTTCGCCGTTAACGCCCGGGGCAACGCCGTAACCGCGGAACAAATTTCGGACACGGCGATTAACTACCTCCGGCGCGCGGGGGCGAATTTATCCCGTCCAGACCATCGGCCGGGCGGATTAAGCTTCTCAGGCGACCCAAGTTGCGTACCGATGCCTCCTCCTCCATTATCTCCGGCACTGGGGTTCACCCTGTTTCGGCAGATGGCCGTTCGGGCGGCGTTCATATGCTCCATGTTTATTGCCGACCTCCTGCTTTCGCCTGAGTAGTCGCGTGGTCAGGCTGGGCTTCATCATCGGCTTCATCGCTCTGCTGGGAGCCTTGCTCTCCGGGCTTGCGGCCTACCGCGTCCACGACCAGGAGCTGGCGCTGGATCGGATCGCGCTCGCGCGCGCGATCGACGTTCATGCGAGTCTGGTTCAGGACCGCCTCACCGAGCGGGAGCTGCTCGCGCGTGTCGCCTCAGGCCTGTTCCGCGCGCCATCCGTGATCAAGCCGAACATGCTGGAGCCGCTGCGCTCGGCGATCTACGCCTTCAAGACCGATTTCGTGGTGGCCGGCTGGATCGCCCGGCTGAAGCCGAACGAGCTTGCGGCCGCGCAGACCGCCATTGCCGGCGCCGGCTTCCCAAATCCGCAGCTTCGCTCCTATGACGACAAGCCGATCAATACGGCCGAAATCACTCAGCCGATCGACGTGCTGATGGACCTCGAGCCACGCAGCAACGAGACCAAGACGCTGCCCGGCCGCAGCTACGATCAGGATCCGGTTCGCAGCGCGATGCTGACGCGCGCGCGCGCCGAGAAGAAGTCGGTTGCCTCCGATCCGGTGCCGTTGGTCGGCGGGAACGGCGCGATCGGCATCATCGTGGCTGCGCCCGTCATTCCCGAGGGAGCGATGGAGCCGGCCGGGTTCGTCACGTTTTCCTACGAGCTCGCCTCGCTGATGCTGACCAATGATGACATGTCGTTGTTCGCGGTCGCGCTTAGGGATCCGCGCAAGGAAGGCGGCGAACTGATCGCCAACGATCAGGGTGTGGTCTCGACACGCATGGTGGCGGACGGACCGGCGCCCTCGGCGACGCGCACGGTGAGCTTCGGCGGCCGTGATTGGCAGCTCGGCTATTACGCGAAGACCAACTCGATGCGCCGCGCCGAGCAGACCGCGATCATCGTGGCGGCGATCGGCTTTGCGATCACGGCAATGGTGTGCGGCCTGTTCGGTTATGTCGCCTACAACAATCTGCGGCTCAGCCGGGAGATCCAGGTCAGAATCGGCTTCGAGCGCCGGCTGACCGCCGTCATCGACGAGCTCAACCATCGCGTCAAGAACATCCTCGCGGTGATCCAGTCGATCGTGACGCGCACCTTGCGCCATGGCTCGGACATCGACATCGCGCGCGAGCTCTTGATCGGACGCATCCACGCCATGTCCAACGTGGTCTCGCTGCTCAGCGAGAGCCAGTGGCAGGGTGTCAAGCTGAAGGGCCTGTTCGAGGCGCGCGCCATCCCGCATGCCGACCGCATCGCCGTCACCGGTCCTGATATCGCGGTCAGCGCACGCGCGGCGCAAAGCCTCTCGCTGCTGTTCTTCGAGCTTGCCTCGCATTCCGACGAGGGTCTGTCGCTGGTTGGAAAGCATCCTCACATCACCGCCACCTGGACGGTGACAGGCGAGGAGGGCGACGAGGTGTTCCGTTTCCGCTGGGAGGAGTTCAACACCAGCGAGGCGACGCGCCGGCCCGATTCCGATTTCGGCCTGATCCTGCTCGACCGCGTCGCACCCGAGGCGTTAGGGGGCACCGCCAAGCGCTTCTTCACAGACGTCTCCTACGTCTACGAATTGACCGCGCCGATGGAGACGGTGGTCGACATGACCGAGCGCGACCGCACCGACAAGATCTCGGCGCCGGTCAGGCCTGTGCGCAGCTAACCCTTCGGCCGCAACACGAGGTTGACGAGGTTACGTGCGTAAGCCGGCGTGACCGGCGCGATGCCGAAGACGTAGCGATAGAACAGGCTGCCATAGATCGCGTCGTAGAGATCCTCAGGAAGCCCTTCGGCCAGAATGCTGCCATCCTTCTGGCCCGCGGCGATCATCTCGACCAGCAGGTCGCGGCGGAATTGCAGATAGCGCGCGTAGAACAGCTCCGCCGAGCCGGTCTTGGAGATGCATTCGGAGATGACAGCGAGCTGGACCCTGCCGAACTCGCCCTGGAGTGCCTCGGCATAAGCGGCCGCATGGCGGCGCGCGCGCGCCGCGGGGCTGCCGGAGCTTGCCGGGGGCAGGGGCAGCATCTGCGCGGCGTGGTGAAGAAAGGCGTCGATCAAAAGCGCCTCGCGGGACGGCCACCATTTGTAGATCGTCATCTTGGAGACCCCGGAGTGCCGCGCGACCGCGTCGATGGTGGTGGCGGCAAGGCCGGTGGAGGCCATCAGCGCATAGGCACTTTCGAGAATGGCGTTGCTGGTCTCGATCGACCTTGGCCGGCCGCGCCGGGGCGCGCTGTCAGCCTCGTCACCCCCGCCTTTCCCCATCGCCACGCCCGGTCTCCTCACGCAGAGTTCCGGCATAGCGCAGCCGCCGCCTTCGGCCTAGCAGAATCGCACGATTCTTCTTCTAAAGCGCGATGAGATTTGGATGAATCGTCATCGCGCTTTAGCTTGTTGTTTACGCATGATCTTTCCGGAAAACCGCTTCGCACTTTTCCGGATCATGCTTTAGGCCTGTTGCCGCAGGGCCGCGGGCAGGTCCTGCCGCTTCGACCAGGTGATGTAATAGGCGAGTGCGGTCATCGCGGCGAAGCCCGCAAGGCTCACGACGATCTGCATCACGATCAGATTGGGGCCGGTGATCAGGATCAGATGGCCGGCGAAGGACAGGAACACGCCGACGCAGAACACGGCAAGCCATTCCTCACCGCATCTGATGACCGCCTGAAGCGGCTTCAGTTGCAGGCCAGGATGATCGGCCGGAATGAGATGGGTGGCGACGAGCGCGAGGGCGAGGAAGTGGAGCACGCGATAGGGTGCGAGATTTTCCTTGTCGGTCGGCGCGATGTTGTTGAGCAGCAAATCGGGCAGGTAGGCTGACAGCGCCGGCGAATGGCGCATCAGGGTAACCGCCATCGCGAGGACGAGGTACGCGCCTGCGAGGATCCGCAGCCAGATCATGCCGCGCAGCATGCGCCCCGATGCGCCTGTGACGGCAAACCAGCCGCCCAGCACCATCAGCATCTGCCAGCACAGCGGATTGAAGGTCCATTCCTGGTCCGGATAGACCCGAAAGTTCCAGTCGAACCAGCGAGCGGCGACGTACAGCGCGATTGATGCCGCCAGCGTCAGGTTCGGCCATCGCAGCAGGCCCCACAGCACGAGCGGAAAGAACGTCATCAGCGGGATCATCAACTGCAGCAGGTCGAGGTTCAGCGGCTCTTCCTGGAGCACGAGACCACGGATCAGGATGCGCAGCGGGTGCTCGAGAATCCCCGAGATGTTGTACTCGTGGATGATCTCCGGCGCCATCGATTGCGAGGCGACATAGGCGATGGTGTCGATATAGATCACGAACAGCACGACATAGGCAGCGTAGAGCCGCCAGACGCGGCGAAAGATCCGCGTCGCCGCGACCACGTAGCCGCGCTCCAGCGCCATCCTGCCATGGATGATGGCAACGCCGTAGCCCACCACGAACACGAAGAGATCGGCCGCGCCGCTGAAGCCGAAGTTGCGCAGCGTCAGAAGGTTGACGACGTTGTGCGGAATGTGGTCGACGAACACCGACCAATTGGCGATGCCGAGCGTCAAATAGAGCCTGGCGTCGTGCTGGAATGCGGCGAGGTTCGCCTTGACGGACGGTTTCATTGAGTAAAATAGCTTTGGGAATCAGGGTGATGCTTTTACCGGCAACCGTCTGCCCATCCGAGTAGCGTTTCCGTGAACGGCAGGCACTCGTGCCGGACGGCGCAAAATTGCGCGGCGTCGCCTGAGTCGATTTCAGATGGATGCGCTCGCAGGACCTGCGACGAAATTTTCTAACCCATTCTGACCGTCACTCGGCAGGTTCGGCCGACACCTCCTCGGATGCACCGGCGCGGCTCGCCAGGATACCGAGGGCGACACCGCCAATTGCCAGGATCGGCAACAGCCGCTTGATCCCGATGGCGCGAACGATCTGAAGTCCGGTGGCGAGGAGCATCGGATCTGCAAGCATGCTCTGCGCCGCCGACTTCGCGGCCCGCTCGGCCGCGATCTGGGCACGCTTCTTCACCTCGCGCTTGTAGCCCCAATAGGACCCTGCCGCGGCGAGGGTCAGCAGGAAGAAGATGCCGGCGCCGGTAAGACAGGCCTGCACCGGGCCATATTTCTGCAGCACCGAGATGAAGGCGGCGGCGCAAAGGAAGCATGTCGTCACCAACAGCGCGAACGCCGCGCCTGCGGCAAGGGAGGTCAGCCGAACCGTCGTGCCGGTGGATGCACTGATCCCGTCGATGATGCGCTGAAACATGGCCTTGCTCCTCAAATCCCCCACAAGCCGAACCGCCACACGCCGGCACCGGCGGCGCCGCCATCTCGAGCTCCGTTCCGCAAACCTACCGGCGCCAGGCGACGCCGATCAGGAAACCAATGCCGAGCGCGAGTCCGACGGTCGCGAGCGGCCGCTGTGTGATCGCCTCTTCCAGCGTCTCCTCGATCGAGCCATAGGCGTCCTGTGCTGCCTCCATCATCGCGCTGCCGCGCTCCGACATGTCGTCGATCGTGGAATCCATGTTCTCGCGCGCCTGGCGGTAGCCGCGGCGAGCCTGCCTGCTAGTGGAATTGGCGAAGGTATTGAGTGCGTCGGTGATCTGCTCGGTGAGGGCGGCGATATCGCTTTTCACGGCTGCTACATCCTTCTCGAGGCGTTCTCTGGTGGCTTTGTCGGTCCAGTCTCTCATCCCGGCTTCGGCATTGCTCGTGGACATCGGGAGCTCCAAACTGTTGACGGCTGAGATGTGCGGAGAACGTTTCGTCGACGGGTAAGTTCCGTTCGCTGAAACCGCTCAGGCCTGCGGCAGCTGCGGCGAATCGGCCGGCAACAGATGCTCCTTGAGGATCAGACCAACGATCAGGAGCGGCGACGACAGGAATGCGCCCATCGGGCCCCACATCCAGGTCCAGAATGCGAGCGCAAGCAGAACCGCAAGCGCGTTCAGCGCCAGCCGCCGGCCGATGATGGTCGGGGTGACGAAGTGTCCCTCCAGGAAGGTGAGGCCGCTGAAGGCGAGCGCGGCCATCAGGCCGCCGCCGATGGTCGGGAAGGCGACCAGCCCGACGACGACCAGCACCGCGAACATCGCCACAGGCCCGATGATCGGGATGAAATTGAGCGTTGCCGCCAGCGCGCCGAGCCCGGCGGGATTGGGCATTCCGGTGAGCGCGCAGATGAGGCCGGTGCCAACGCCCACACCGATGTTGATGACGGTCACGGTCAGGAGATAGTTGCCGAGATGGACCTCGATCTCGTTGAGGATCCGCAGCGTGCGCAGCCGCGCGTCATGGTCACTGAAGGTCATGATCATGGCCCGCCGCAGGTCGCGCCAGCTTGCGATGAACAGAATGAGGGTGACGAAGAACAGCACAAATTCGGTAAAGGTCGGTGACAGGAATTCCAGCGTTGGTTGCACCCACTCGAACTTCGGAATCTGAAAGTTAGGGAATTGCTCCGACCCGCCGACCATGCCTTGCAGCTCGCGCCACAGCGCCAGCGGCCGGTCGAACACGTGCAGCTTGTCCCTCAGCTGCGCGCCGAGCTCCGGCAGGCGCGTGCTCCACTCCATAATCGGCGAGGCGATCAGCGCGAAGACGAACGCGACCACCGCAGTCCCAGCGACCACGATCAGGACGGCTGCGAGCGCGCGCGGCACCTTGCATCGCTCGAGCAAGCTCGCCGCCGGGGACAGCATGGTGCCGATCACGAAGGCCATCACCACGGGCAGGAAGAATGCTTTTCCGGCATAGAGCACTGTGGCGACCGCAATCAGCAGGAGGCCTGCGAGTGCGAAAGCGATGAACTCGGTGCGGCGGATGACTGGCGGCAGCTCACCGTGGCTGTCGGGAAGCGGTTCGCTCTCGCTGTTGCCGGAAATCAGGCGTTCACTGGGAAGGACGCGCACAATATCTCTCCCGCACGGAAACGCGATCCGCGCGCCCATTGACGACCTCACAACGCGTGGACGGCGTGCCGGTTCCATCGCGCCTTCGTGAATAGCCGCTCGCTTGACTGTGACGTCGCTGCCGCACGCTGCGCCGGAACTTCGATCCAGCCGGCGGAGTTTGTTGGGCAGCGCATCACCCTGATGCACATATCCAACGGGGCAGCACATGAAAAAGTTGTTTGCAGTCCGTCGCAGCTTCTCGCCGCGCGCTGTTACCGCATTCGTTTTCGCAACCGCTCTGCTCGCAGTGCCCTTAGGGACGGCGAGCGCGCAAACGTTCGGCTACGCGCGAATCCAGCCGTGGGCGTACCCGCAGGACCAGGGTTACTCTCATGACGGCTTCAACGAGACGCCGCAGGCCGCCGACGAGGACGCCCAATTGCCCGATCGGCTGCGCAAGCAGATCGTCAGCTTCGATAGGAGCGAGCCGGCCGGTACCATCGTCATCGATACCAACAATACCTATCTCTATTACGTTCTCGGCAATGGCCGCGCGATCCGCTACGGCGTCGGCGTCGGCCGCGAAGGTTTTACCTGGTCCGGCGTGCAGAGCGTCAGCCGGAAGGCCGAGTGGCCGGACTGGTATCCGCCGGCCGAAATGATCGCGCGTCAGCCCTATCTGCCGCGCTTCGTCGCCGGCGGCCCCGGCAACCCGCTCGGTGCGCGTGCGATGTATCTCGGCTCGAGCCAATACCGTATCCACGGCACCAACGATCCCTCGACCATCGGCAAGTTCGTTTCGTCCGGCTGCATCCGCTTGACCAACGAGGACGTCATCGACCTGTTCAATCGCGTCAATGTCGGCACCAAGGTCGTGGTGCTGCCGAAGAACGCTCCCTTGATGGCCAAGGGAGGCGATAAGGGAGGCGATAAGGGAGGCGACAAGGCCGTCGACCCCGTGCGCAAGCGTCCGTCCGCGACGACGTTGCCGTCGGGCAGGCAGGCGTTGAACATCACGACATCGGCCGTCAACTAAGCATGAGCGAGGTCCTATGAGCAGACGCCTGGTTGGCAAAGTGGTTGGCGTTACGGTGATCTTGATCGCCGTCTCCGCTGGTCTGGTGTCGGCGCATGCGGAGGATTTCTTCTCGGCATTGTTCGGCGGCTTCCGGATGCGGCCGCCGCCGGAGATCCGGATGCCGTTCCCGACCGACGACATGCCGCGCTATGACGCGCCGCGCCAACGGGCCTCCTATGGCGGCGGCACGGCCTATTGCGTGCGCGGCTGCGACGGCCGCTATTTCCCGGCACAGGGAAGCGACGCCGAGAGCAAGGCGCAGTCCTGCAAGAGCTTCTGCCCGGCGTCCGAAACCTCGCTGGTCTACGGCAGCAATATCGACGACGCCATGACGGAGACTGGAAAGTCCTATTCCGACCTGCCGAACGCGTTCCGCTATCGCAACGAGATCGTCGCGGGCTGCACCTGCAACGGCAAGGACCCCGTCGGTCTCGCCCAGGTCAAGGTCGAAGACGACCCCACCCTGCGCAAGGGTGACATCGTCGCGGGTGCCGGCGGCCTCGTGGTCGCCAGCCGCAATGCCAACGACGGCCGCGGCGTCGCGATGAATTTTTCGCCGTTGCCGGCGTCGGTGCGCGCCAAGTTCCGCCAGGTCCCGGTGGTGGCGAAGGAGTAGGGACGCGGGCGTTGGCTAAGTTGCCGCGCTAGCAGCCTTGCAAGGCTTGTCGTCCCGGACAAGCGCGCCAGATCCGGGAATCATAGCCACAGGGCGTGTTCGGCAAAGCCTCGGAGTTGCCAGCTCGCGCGCCAATTGTCCGCTATGGCTCCCAGATCGGCGCTCCGCTCGAGACAACGCTACGCGTCGCCGGAAGCTGCGCTTGTCCGGGAGGACACCGATCGTGTTGCGCCGGCGTACCCTTCGCACGTGCCAGGGCGGGCATCAGCTCGTCGCGGATGCCGCGGATGTATGTCTCGACGTCCTTGTCCATCTGGATGTCGGAGGTCACCTGACGGCTGCTGGTCGAGCGGTCGGAGCGGATGTTCGCCATCGCCTTGAACACATCGGCGGAGATCGCTGCTACCGCGACGATCCGGTTCGCCTGCTGAAGCCGGCACCATGAATTCCATGCACTGATCGAGAAGCCGATCACGACGACGAGTGCGGTGGACAGGATCACCGCTTTCAGCAGCGTGGAGACGTTCGAACTTCGAGCGACCAAAGGGATGTATGCAGCAAAGGCGTCGGCCAGCGGCAGGCGCTCGAATCGCATTTGGCCCCAAAAGGCTAAAAACTTAGACAGTAATAGTGCCGTACAATTACAAGCGGAATCGCGCCGGCGACAGAAATGCAAAAGATTTCAATAGGTTGCCAGGATGGAACCGGCGCGCTCTGCGAGCGTTAGGACAACGTCAGCAACTTGCCTGAAGGGGGAGCCAGCGATGCTGGTCGGTGTACTCGTCACCTTTCTCGTCGTCATTCTGGTGCTTTATCTCATCAACATGCTGCCGATGGATGGTCGCGCCAAACAGATCGCGCGCGTGATCGTCATCATCATCGGTATCGTGTCGCTGCTGAAATATCTCGCGGTGTTCTAACGAGACGCGGAGCCCGAATGGAGCTTAAAGCGAAATCCGGGTCATGCCTCATGCTGCGAGGGTCCCGGATTACGCTTCTGCTCCGTCCGGGCTGCGCTTCCTCGAACGATAAGCCCCGGTGTGAGCCGGGGCTTCGTCATGCTGTGTCAGTGTAGCGACTTCAGCCAGTCGTCGACGTCTTTGCGAACCTGGTCCTTGGCCTTGCCGTAGCGTTCCTGGAGCCGGCCCTCGAGCTGCTCGCGGCGGCCCTCGATCAATCGGAGATCGTCGTCAGTGAGCTTGCCCCATTTCTCCTTGGCCGATCCCTTGAACTGCTTCCAGTTTCCTTCGATGCGATTCCAGTCCATGACCATCTCCCGTGGTTGATGGCCCGACAACGCTAGGCGTGCGCAGGCGTTCCGGGCCCGCCACGACGTTTCACGCGACAAAAAACCCCGGCTCGCGCCGGGGCTTTTGTCATTCAGTGAGATGGCTCAGCCGAGCGCTTTCGCCTCCCGGCGGCGCGCGGTGAGGATGTATTCGGTGTAGCCATTCGGCTGCTCGCGGCCCTTGAAAATGAGGTCGCAGGCCGCCTTGAAGGCGACGCCGTCGAAGGCGGGCGCCATCGGCTTGTAGATCGGATCGCCCGAATTCTGCTTGTCGACCACGACGGCCATGCGCTTGAGCGATTCCATCACCTGGGCCTCGGTGATCACGCCCTGGTGCAGCCAGTTGGCGAGATGCTGGCTGGAGATGCGCAAGGTAGCGCGGTCTTCCATCAGGCCGACATCGTGGATGTCGGGCACCTTGGAGCAGCCGACGCCTTGGTCGATCCAGCGCACGACATAGCCGAGAATGCCTTGGCAGTTGTTGTCAATCTCCTGCCTGACGTCGTCCGGCGCCCAGTTCGACTTCGACACCGGAATGGTGAGGATGTCGGAGAGTTTTGCGTGCGGACCGCCCTTGGTCAGCTCCTCCTGGCGCGCGATGACGTTGACCTGGTGGTAGTGCAGCGCGTGCAGCGTCGCCGCGGTCGGCGAGGGGACCCAGGCGGTGGTGGCGCCGGCCTGCGGGTGAGCGAGTTTCTGCGCCAGCATGTCCGCCATCTTGTCGGGCGCGGCCCACATGCCCTTGCCGATCTGGGCGTGGCCGGGCAGACCGTCGATCAGACCCATGTCGACATTCCAGTCCTCGTACGCCTTGATCCAGGCCTGCGCCTTCATCTCGTTCTTGCGGATCATCGGGCCCGCTTCCATCGAGGTGTGGATCTCGTCGCCGGTGCGGTCGAGGAAGCCGGTGTTGATGAACATGATGCGCTTGGAGGCGCGCTGGATGCAGGCCTTGAGGTTGACGGTGGTGCGCCGCTCCTCGTCCATGATGCCGACCTTGAGCGTGTTCTCGGGCAGGCCGAGCATCTTCTCGACGCGGTCGAAGATCTCGCAGGTGAGCGACACCTCGTCGGGACCATGCATCTTCGGCTTGACGATATAGGCGGATCCCGTGCGGCTGTTCCTGACCTTGGAGTTGCCCTTGAGGTCGTGAATGGCGAGCAGGCCCGACACTGCGGCATCGAGCAGGCCTTCGGGGACCTCCTCGCCCTTCTCGTCCAGCACCGCATCGGTGAACATGTGGTGACCGCAATTGCGCATCAGCAGCAGGCTGCGGCCGTGCAGCTTGAGCTCGCCCTTGCCGTCAGGCGTCTTGTAGACGCGGTCGGCATTGAGCGAACGCGTCAGCGTCTTGCCGCCCTTCTCGAAATCGGCCGACAGCGTGCCGTTCATCAGGCCGAGCGTGTTGCGGTAGACCAGCACCTTGTCCTCGGCGTCGACCGCGGCGACCGAGTCCTCCATGTCGAGGATGGTCGAGACGGCGGCCTCCAAGATCATGTCGGCGACGCCGGCCGGATCGTCCTTGCCGATCGCGCTGCTGCGATCGATCTTCACCTCGACATGCAGGCCGTTGTTGACCAGCAGCACAGCTGACGGCGCGGCGGCATCGCCCTGGAAGCCCGCGAACTGCGCGGCGTTCTTCAGCGCGGTGGCGTTGCCGCTCTTGAGCTTCACCGCAAGCTGGCCCGCGACCACGGTATAGGCGCTGACGTCGGTGTGGCTACCGGTCGCGAGCGGCACGGCGGTATCGAGGAACGCCTTGGCCTTGGCGATCACCTTGTCGCCGCGCGCCTTGTTGTAACCCTTGCCGCTTTCAGAGGGGTCGTGAGGGATCGCATCGGTGCCGTAGAAGGCGTCGTAGAGCGAGCCCCAGCGTGCATTCGCCGCATTCAGCGCATAGCGCGCATTGGTGAGGGGAACGACGAGCTGCGGGCCGCAGATCTTGCCGATCTCCTCGTCGACATTGGCGGTCTCGACCTTCTGAGTCGGCGGCTCCGGGACGAGATAGCCGATCTCCTTCAGGAAGGCGGTGTAGGCGTCGAGGTCGAACGCCTTGCCCTTGTTGGCGCGGTGCCAGTCGTCGATCTTGGCCTGCAGCGTGTCGCGGAAAGCAAGCAGTTCGCGGTTCTTGGGGCCCAGCTCCTTGATGATGGCGGCCACCCCGGCCCAGAACGCATCCGGCGCGATCCCCGTTTTCGGGGCCGCTTCCTTGGCGATGAAGTCAAACAGGACGGGAGCGATCTTCAATCCGTGGACGTCGACGCGTTTCATGATGGGCTTTCTTGTTGGAAATGGCTGTTTTTGGCTGCTTTTGACCCGACAGCAGCAAAATGCGCCCACGCAGGGCAGCTTTCGGGACCTATTAGCCCCAAAATCGGGGCGGTGAGAAGACCCCCAGGGGCTTGTCAAAATGTCAAGAAGAGGGGGAGAAGGCCCCACGCACCGGTGTCATTCCCCGCGAAAGCGGGGAATCCAGTACGCCGCAGCTTCTCCGTATCCCAACGCTGTCTCTTGAATACTGGGTCGCCCGGGCAAGCCGGGCGACGACAGCGGGGACTAAAGCATGATCCGGAAAAGTGTGCAGCGGTTTTCCGAAAAGATCATGCTCAAACAATAACCTGAAGCGCGATGGTGATTCATCCCGATCCCATCGCGCTTTAGGGCGGACTCAAATATTCGCAGCGAGGTCCACGACTTCGTCGAACAGGACGCCGGTCGTCTTCAGCATGTGCTCGATCTCGTCCGCCGCCTCGGTCACCGTCCGCTTCGACGTGTCGATCACGAGCTCGGCGGCCTGGGGTGCCTCATAGTCGTTGCCGATGCCGGTGAACGATGCCAGCGCGCCGGCGCGTGCCTTCTTGTAGTGGCCCTTGGGATCGCGCTCCTCGCAAACTTCGGCCGGCGTCGCGACATGGATCTCGCGGAACGCGGTGTCGGCGATGCGGCGCGCGGCGGCGCGGTCCTCGCGCGCGGGCGAGACCGCCGCGACGATCGCGATGTGGCCGTTGCGGGCGAGATGCGTCGCGACCTCGGCGAGGCGGCGGATATTCTCGCTGCGATCGGCGGCGGAGAAGCCGAGATCGTTGTTGAGCCCGGCGCGCAGCGTGTCGCCGTCGAGCAGGATCGGCGAGCCGCCATTGGTGAACAGACGCCGCTCCAGCGCCCGCGCCAGCGTCGACTTGCCGGAGGCCGGCAGGCCGGTGAGCCAGACCACGGCACCGTTGTGGCGATAGCGCGCGGAGCGCTCGTCGGGCCGCAGCGCCGATTCCACCGGCACGATGTCGACAGGCATGGCGCGTTGGCCGGCATCGACCGACAGCACGAGGCCGCCGCCGGCGATGCGCCCGGACACCTCGATCACGAGACGGCCGGTGCGTGGATTCTCCGTATAGGGATCTGTGGCAATCGGGTTCGACAGAGAAATGTCGATCTCGCCGACATGGTTACGGCCGATCGCCTTGTTCTCGGTGCTCGACAACTCGCCGGGATCGACGGCCTTCTCGATCGCGACGACGGTGGCGCGGCTTTCCTTCGGCCCGCAGCGCACCAGCAGCTGGTCGCCCTTGGCGAGCGGCTTGTCGTGCAGCCAGAAGATCCGCGCGCGCAGGCGGCGCGTCTCGCGCGGAGCACTGCCCGCATGCGCGATGATGTCGCCACGCTCGATGAACAATTCGCGGTCGAGGGTGATGCCGACCGAGCGGCCGGCGCCTTGCCGTCCTGCGAGTGGTGTCACCGGCCAGCTCTCGACCGTCTTGATTTTCGCGATCTTGCCCGCCGGCATGATCACGATCTCGTCGCCGGCAATCAGGCTGCCGGACTCGATGCGGCCCGCCACGATACGGCGGTCGTCGAACTTGTAGATCGCCTGCACAGGCAGGCGCAGCGCCAACGCTTCCAGCGCCCGTGCCGGTTCGAGCCGATCAAGCGCCTCGACCACCGTCGGACCCTTGTACCAGTCGATGCGGTCGGTGCGCTCGGCGACGCCATCGCCGTCGCGTGCGGAAATCGGGATCACGGCGGTCGGCGTCACGCCGAGGCCGCTGAGATGCGCGGAGATCTCGTCGCTGATCTCCTTGAAGCGATCGGCCGAGAAATCGACCCGGTCCATCTTGTTGACGACGACCGCGACCTGCTTCACGCCAAGCAGATGCAGCAGATAGCCGTGCCGCCTGGTCTGGTCGCGCACGCCTTCGAGCGCATCGATGATCAGCACGGCGCCGTCGGCCTGCGACGCCCCGGTGATCATGTTGCGCAGGAATTCGGCGTGGCCGGGTGCATCGATCAGCACGATGTCGCGCGAATTGGTGCGGAAGCGGATCTGCGTGGTGTCGATGGTGATGCCCTGGTCACGCTCGGTCTGCAGCGCGTCGAGCAGGAACGACCATTCGAACGGCATGCCGCGCCGCGCGCTGACGGCTTTGAGCATCTCGAGCTTGCCCTCGGGCAGGCTGCCGGTCTCGT
Organism: Bradyrhizobium vignae; assembly: GCF_004114425.1. Classification (GTDB taxonomy): domain Bacteria; phylum Pseudomonadota; class Alphaproteobacteria; order Rhizobiales; family Xanthobacteraceae; genus Bradyrhizobium; species Bradyrhizobium vignae. The sequence continues at coordinate 66,791 of NZ_RDQF01000034.1, forward strand.
GCAGGAGGCGGCCGACCAGCGTCGACTTGCCGTGATCGACATGGCCGACGATAACGATGCGCACTTGCGGACGCGTGGTGCCGTTCGGAGTGGCCGGCGAAGCCGTGGTGACGATCATGTTCATGCGACGCTCGCGTCCTTGGGAATCAGAGATAGCCGGCGACGCGAAGGCGCTCGAAAGCGTCCTCGGTCTCGTGGTCGAGCGCGCGCCCCGAGCGCTCCGGCACCTTGGTCTGTTCGAGCTCGATCAGGATCTCGTCGATGCTCGATGCGGTCGAAGCGACCGGATTGGTGATGTCCTGATCGCCGAGCGAGCGATAGCGCTTGCCGTCCTTGGCGAGATACAGCGGGATGATCGGGATGTTCTCGCGCTTGGTGTAGGCCCAGATGTCGGCCTCGGTCCAATGCAGGATCGGATGGATGCGTAAGTGCGCTCCTTGCGGCGGCGAGGCGTTGAAGTGATCCCAGAACTCCGGCGGCTGATCGCGCACGTCCCAGTTACCCTCGAGCCCGCGCGGCGAGAACACGCGCTCCTTGGCGCGCGTCGCCTCCTCGTCGCGGCGGATGCCGGCGATCAGGCCGTCGAAGCCATATTTGGCGAGCGCCATCTTGAGGCCCTCGGTCTTGCGCGCGGCGGAACGGGCGGCTGGCGGCAGTGTCGGGTCGACGGCATCGATCGGGGGGCAGGGCTCGACACGCAGGTCGAGATCCCACTCTTTGCCGTAATGATCGCGGAAGCGATACATCTCCGGAAATTTCTTGCCAGTGTCGACATGGAGTGCCGGAAACGGCATGCGGCCGAAGAACGCCTTGCGTGCCAGCCAGATCATGACGTTTGAGTCCTTGCCGAGCGACCACAAGAGCGCAATCTTCTTCAGCCGGGCAAACGCCTCGCGCAAGATGTAGATGCTCTGCGCTTCGAGCTGATCGAGATGGTCCATGCTTGGAGCAAGCTCGGCAGAAAATTTTTGCGTGCGCACGCGCTCGGCGAGCGCCGGATTGCTCAGTCGATCAGCAGCGGAATCGTCCTTGAGAAGATGCATCTCTGCCACTTTGCGTTTGGAGGCGAAAATTCTATAGTTGCAGCGCCGAAGAGAAGAAAAAATTTTCTCTTTGCGCGCTCGTAGCGAGACATATATAGAAAATAATTCCAGTCAACCCCGTTTGTGGGGAAGCGAGTATCGCATGCGGTTCTTGCCGGTGTTTCTCGATCTGAAGGCCGGTCCGGTGGTCCTCATCGGCGCGGGTGAGCTTTTGCGCGCCAAGCTGCGCGTGCTCGCCGCTGCCGGTGCGCGCATCCGCGTGCATGCGATCGACGGCAATCAGGATTTTGGCCTCGGCTCCGAGGACGCGACGCGCGTCGAAATCGCAGCCGGCGATCCGCTGACTGCTGATCTCTCCGGCGTCATCGCCATCGTGTGCGCGGGTGCGGGCGACGTCGGCGTCGCCATGTCGGTCCGTGCCAAGGCGCTTGGTCTGCCCGTCAACGTCATGGACGATCTCGAGCACTCCAGTTTCATCTTCCCGGCCATCGTCGACCGCGGCGACGTCGTGGTCGCGGTCGGCACCGGCGGCACCTCGCCCGTGGTGGCGCGGCGCGTGCGCGAGAAGATCGAGGCGCTCCTGCCGGCGCGCATCGGCGAGCTCGCCGAGTTCATCGGCACCTTCCGCAAGTCCATCAACGAACGCATTGCCGAGTTTCCGTTGCGCCGCCGCTTTTGGGAGCGCGTGATCGACGGCCCGATCGGCGCTGCCGTGCTCGCCGGCCGCAACGGCGAGGCGGACGCGGCACTCGGTGCTATTTCTGATCCCTCCGCATTCGCGCGCGCCGACAAGCCGGAAGGCTCGGTGGCGCTTGTCGGCGCCGGTCCCGGCGACCCTGACCTTCTCACCATCAAGGCACTGCGCGCACTTCAGGACGCGGACATCGTCTTCCACGACGAGCTGGTCTCGCCCGAGATCCTCGACCGCATCCGTCGCGACACCACGCGCGTTGCGGTCGGCCGCCGCGTCGGCAAGCCCGGCATCGGTCAGGACGCCATCAACAAGCGCATGATCGAAGCCGCGCAAGCCGGCCAGCGTGTGGTGCGGCTGAAGGGCGGCGATCCCTTCGTGTTCGGCCGCGGCGGCGAAGAGGTCGAAGCGCTGCGCGCCGCCGGCGTCGCCTATTCGATCATTCCTGGTATCACCGCAGGAATCGGTGCTGCCGCCGATTTCGAGGTGCCGCTGACCTATCGTCACGAAGCGAACCGCATCACCTTCCTCGCCGCGCACAAGGCGCGCGATGCCGAAGCTGTGGACTGGTCGACGCTGACCGACACCAAGATGACCGTCGTCGTCTACATGGGCATGACCGCAGCGCCGGCCGTGCGCGCGGGCCTGTTCGCGTCGGGCCGCTCACCGGAGACGCCGGTCGGCGTGTTCGCCCGTGTCACGCAGCCGGATGCGCAAAGCGCGATCGGTACGCTGCGCGACCTGCCCGAGCTCGTGCGGCGGATTCATGGCGGTCCCGCCATCCTCATCATCGGCGACGTGGTCCGGCATGCCGGCTCGCTTCGCCGCCAAACCCCAAAGCAAATCATCTCTGACCTCTTGGATGCAGCCGAATGACCTCTCCGCTTGAACAGAAGAAGATCAAGATCGCCGGCCCCTCGATCGTGACCGCCAACCGCACCTGGGACGGCATCGTGGTCTATCGCACCGCTGCCAAGGGCTGGTCCGCGGACCTTTCGGAAGCCGCGATCGTGCGCAACTCCGACGAGGCCAAGGCGTTGCTTGCGGAAGCCGTGGCCGATGACGTCGGTGCTATTGGTCCCTATATCGCGCCCGTGCAGGTCGGCGACGACGGCAAGATCCTGCCGGGCAATCTGCGCGAACAGATCCGCCGCACCGGCGTCACGATCGGGCAGCCGGCCCAGGTTTAAGGCATTCTCTATGTACGCTTACGACGAAATCGACCGCACGCTCGTCAACGAGCGCGTCTCGGAGTTCCGCGACCAGGTGAAGCGCCGCCTCTCCGGCGAGCTCACCGAGGACGAGTTCAAGATCCTGCGATTGCAGAACGGCGTCTATCTGCAACTCCACGCCTACATGTTCCGCGTCGCGATCCCCTACGGCACGCTGGCCACGAACCAGCTGCGGGCGCTCGCGCACGTCGCGCGCAAATATGATCGCGGCTACGGCCATTTCACCACGCGGCAGAACATCCAGTTCAACTGGATCAAGCTCGCCGAGCTGCCGGACGCGCTGGCTGATCTTGCCAAGGTCGGCATCCATGCGATGCAGACTTCCGGCAACAACATGCGCAACGTCACCTCGGACCAGTGGGCCGGCGTCGCGCCGGGCGAGATCGAGGATCCCCGCATCTGGTCGGAGCTGATTCGCCAGCACACCACGCTGCATCCGGAATTCTCGTTCCTGCCCCGCAAGTTCAAGATCGCGATCACCGCGTCGGACCATGACCGCGCCGCGATCAAGATCCACGACATCGGCCTCCGCTTGATCAAGAACGAGAAGGGCGAGACCGGCTTCGAGGTGCTGGTCGGCGGCGGTCTCGGCCGCACGCCGTTCATCGCCAAGACCATCAAGCACTTCGTGCATGGCCGCGACATCCTCAGCTATATCGAGGCTATTTTACGTGTCTACAACCAGTACGGCCGCCGCGACAACATCTACAAGGCGCGCATCAAGATCCTGGTGCACGAGCTCGGCATCGAAAAATTCTCGCGCGAGGTCGAGGACGAATGGCAGCAGATCCGCAACTCCTCGCTCCAGATCGACGACGAGGTGATCGAGGACATCCGCTCGCGCTTCACCTATCCTCCCTACGAGAAGCTGCCGCACATGCCGGACGAGCTGCGCCAGGCCGCGGCCGATCCCGAGTTCGAGGCGTGGCGCAAGAACTCGGTCGCCCCGCACAAGGTGCAGGGCTACTCGATCGTCACGATCTCGCTGAAGCCGACCGGCGGGCCGCCCGGCGATGCCACGGCCGAGCAGATGGATGCGCTGGCCGATCTCGCCGATAAATACTCCTTTGGGGAGATTCGTGTCGGCCACGAGCAGAACCTGGCGCTGCCGCATGTCGCCAAGCGCGATCTGCCGGCGCTGTGGAAGGCGCTCGACAAGCTTGGCCTCGCGACGCCCAATGTCAACCTGATCACCGACATCATCGCCTGCCCAGGACTCGACTATTGCTCGCTGGCGAACGCGCGCTCGATCCCGATCGCGCAGGAACTGACGCGGCGCTTCGCCAATCACGAGCTGGCCAACCTGATCGGCCGTCTCCACATCAACATCTCCGGCTGCATCAATGCCTGCGGCCATCACCATGTCGGCCATATCGGCATTCTCGGCGTGGAGAAGAACGGCGAGGAGGTCTACCAGATCACCATCGGTGGCCGTGCCGACGAGAACGCCGCGCTCGGCACCCTGATCGGTCCAGGCGTCAAGTTCGACGAGGTCGCCGATGTCGTCGAGGACATCGTGGAAGCTTATCTGGCGCTGCGCGAGCGGCCCGAAGAATTGTTCATGGATACGGTGAAGCGCCTCGGCGTCGAACCCTTCAAGGAGCGCGTGTATGCCACTCGTTAATGGCGGAAAGATCGTCGACGACGGCTTCGTCAAGCTCGCCGTCGACACGCCGCTGCCCGAGGGCGGTGACATCCTGGTGCCGGCCGAGCGCTTCCTGGGCGAGGCCGAGGGCTTGCTCGAGCGTGCCGGCAAGGTCGGTGTGATCTGGCCCAACAATCGCGACATCACCGAGCTCGTGCCCTATCTCGGCAAGGTCGCGGCCGTTGCGCTGGTGTTCCCGACCTTCCGCGACGGACGCGCCTACAGCCAGGCGCGGCTGCTGCGCGAACGCTATAACTATCGCGGCGAGTTGCGTGCGACCGGCCAAGTGCTGCGCGACCAGTTCGTGTTCATGCTGCGTGCCGGCTTCGATGCCTTCGAGGTCAAGAAGCAGGCCGACGCGGAAGCGTTCATGCAGACCGCGAAGCGCTATTCGGTGTTCTACCAGCCGACCGGCGACGGCCGCATCACGGCGCTGCACCGGCGCATGCAGCTGCGTCACTCCGAAGGTGTCGGCACGTGAACGTGATCGCACCCCAGCTCTCGTCCATGTCCGCGTTGCCTTCGGCGGAAGAGCTCGATCGTGCCTTGCGCGATGCTTCGCCCGAGGAGATCATCGCCTCGGCACTGAAGACGGTCGGGCGCGAGAAGCTCGCGCTCGTGTCCTCCTTCGGCACGGAATCGGCGACGCTCTTGAAGGTGATGGCGGATGTCGATCCTGCGATCCCCGTGATCTTTCTCGACACCGGCTGGTTGTTCGAGGAGACGCTGGCCTATCGCGATACGCTGATTGCGACGCTGGGCCTGAAGGACGTCCGCTCGATCAAGCCCGCCGAGGAGACGCTGTCGCGCGAAGATCCCGACCGCGACCTCTGGTTCTCCGATCCCGACGCCTGCTGCCGCATCCGCAAGGTTGAGCCGCTGGCGCGCGCGCTGAAACCGTTCGATGCCTGGCTCAACGGCCGCAAGCGGTTCCAGGGCAATGCGCGCGCCGACATTCCGGTCGTCGAGGACGATGGCGCGCGGTTGAAGTTCAATCCCTTCGCCAATGTCTCGCGCGAGGAGATCGAGGCGATCTTCACCCGCGCCAAATTGCCGCGTCATCCGTTGGCCGCCTCCGGATTCCTGTCGGTTGGGTGTATGCCTTGCACCAGTAGAACGGCTGAAGGCGAGGATGCACGCGCCGGTCGCTGGCGCGGCCGCGCCAAGACGGAATGCGGCATCCACACGATGAAGGTTTGATAGCACAGTCACGCTGCCACGCTGCGAACAAGAAAATCCGGTTCCGTTGACTTAAGAGCGTTTCGCCCCGAGTTATGCCTGCCATCGATGACGCCGATGTCGTCGAGGTGAATGGAGATGGACATGATGCGCCGTATCGTTCCGCTCGTGGCAGGACTGCTCGCAACGGGTTTCTTGGCAAGCTCGGCTCTCGCCGCCGATATCAATCTGTTGAATGTGTCGTACGATCCGACACGCGAGCTGTATGTCGAGTTCAACAAGGCGTTCGCGAACGCCTATCGGAAGGAAACCGGCAAGAGCGTCGAGATCAAGCAGTCGCATGGCGGCAGCGGGTCGCAGGCGCGCGCGGTGATCGACGGGTTGCAGGCTGACGTGGTGACGCTGGCACTCGCCTATGACATCGACGCAATCGCCGGCAAGGGCCTCACCGCCGCCGACTGGCAGAAGCGGCTGCCGCAGAATTCGTCACCCTATACGTCGACTATCGTGTTCCTGGTCCGCAAGGGCAATCCCAAGGGCATCAAGGATTGGGACGACCTGCTCAAGCCGGGCGTCGCGGTGATCACGCCGAACCCGAAGACATCAGGCGGCGCGCGCTGGAACTATCTTGCGGCCTGGGGCTTTGCGCAGAAGAAATACGGCTCGGCCGACAAGGCCAAGGAGTTCATCGGCAAGCTGTATCAGCAGGTGCCGGTGCTCGATACCGGTGCGCGCGGTGCGACCGTGACTTTCGTCGAGCGCGGCGTCGGCGACGTGCTGCTCGCCTGGGAGAACGAGGCGTACCTCGCCCTGAAAGAGTTCGGCGCGAACAAGTTCGAGATCGTGGCGCCGCCGCAATCGATCCTCGCCGAGCCGCCGGTCGCCATCGTCGACAAGGTTGCCGATAAAAAAGGCACCCGTAATGCCGCCGACGCCTACCTCCAATATTGGTACACCAAGGAGGGGCAGGAGATCGCCGCGCGCAACTTCTACCGTCCGCGCGATGCGGAGATCGCCAAAAAGTATGAGAATGCCTTCGCCAAGGTCGAACTGTTCACGATCGACGACGTCTTCGGCGGCTGGACGAAGGCACAGCGGGAACATTTTGCCGACGGCGGCGTCTTCGATCAGATTTACAAGAACTGATCGCGCGCTGTTGTAGGTGGCTTTAGCAGGGGGCCGGGTGAGCGCAGTCGTTGCACGACGTCGGACATTGCCGGGCTTCGGTCTCACCATGGGACTGACGCTTTCCTGGCTATCCGTCATTATCCTGATTCCGCTCGCCGGCCTGTTCCTGAGATCGCTCGAGCTCAGTCCCGAGCAGTTCTGGAACATTCTCTCCAGTCGCCGCACCCTGAACGCGCTCCGCGTGTCGTTTGGGCTCGCTTTCGCGGCGGCCTGCGTCAATCTGGTGATGGGCAGCATCATCGTCTGGGCACTGGTCCGCTACCGCTTTCCCGGCCGGCGCATCTTCGATGCCATCGTCGACGTGCCTTTCGCGCTGCCCACGGCGGTCGCCGGCGTCGCGCTGACCGCGCTGTTCGCCGAGAAGGGCTGGCTGGGCGCGCCGCTCGCAGCACTCGGCATCAAGGTGGCGTTCACCCCGGTCGGCATCTTCGTCGCCATGATCTTCATCGGCATTCCCTTCGTAGTGCGCACGGTGCAGCCGGTGCTCCAGGATCTCGACCCAGAGATCGAGGAGGCTGCGGGCAGTCTCGGCGCCAGCCGCTGGCAGACCATCGTGCGCGTGATCCTGCCGTCGCTCGCACCGGCGCTGCTCACCGGCCTCGCGCTCGCCTTCGCCCGCGCGGTCGGCGAATATGGCTCGGTCATCTTCATCGCCGGCAATCTGCCCAACGTCTCCGAGATCGCGCCGCTCCTGATCGTGATCCGGCTCTCCGAATTCCGCTACGCCGATGCGACCGCCATCGCGGTGGTCATGCTCGTCGTCTCCTTCGTCATCATCTTCGCCGTCAACCGGCTCCAGCGCTGGGCGCAGAGCCGGATCCCGGCACGCTGAGGGCGGATCATGACGATGCAGATCGCAGATTCCGTGTCGCTCTCGGCCTCCGAGGCCAAGGCACGTGCAAAGGCGCGCGCGCATGCGGCGGCGGCCCGCGACAACCTCCGCACAGAGCCGCGCGCGGTACGCATCGTCATCATTGCGCTGGCGGTGATGTTTCTCACCGTCTTCGTCGTGCTGCCACTCGTCGTCGTGTTCGCGCAGGCGTTCTCGCGCGGCCTCCTCGCCTATTTCGCCGCGCTCGCCGAGCCGGAGGCGATGGCGGCGATCGAGCTGACATTGATTGTCGCGGCGATCTCGGTCGGCCTCAATCTGGTGTTTGGCCTCGTCGCCGCCTGGGCCATCGCCAAGTTCGACTTCAAGGGCAAGACCTTCCTGATCACGCTGATCGACCTGCCGTTCTCGGTCAGCCCGGTGATCTCGGGCCTCGTCTTCGTGCTGCTGTTCGGCGCGCAGGGCTATTTCGGCACCTGGCTGCGCGATCACGACATCCAGATCCTGTTCGCGGTGCCAGGCATCGCGCTCGCCACCACCTTCGTGACCTTCCCGTTCGTGGCGCGGGCGCTGATCCCGTTGATGCAGGAGCAGGGCACGCAGGAGGAGGAGGCTGCGATCTCGCTCGGTGCCTCGGGCTTGCAGACCTTCTTCCGCGTCACCCTGCCCAACATCAAATGGGGCGTGCTCTACGGCGTCCTGCTCTGCAACGCCCGCGCGATGGGCGAGTTCGGCGCGGTCTCCGTCGTCTCCGGCCACATCCGCGGCGAGACCAACACCATGCCGCTGCTGGTCGAGATTCTTTACAACGAGTACCAGTTCGTCGCCGCCTTCGCGATCGCCTCGCTGCTGGCGATGCTCGCGCTGATCACGCTGATCGTAAAAACCGTTCTCGAACGTCATCTCGACGAAGGAGAAGACGCCAGTGACCATTGAAGTCAAAAATCTCGTCAAGAAGTTCGGCAGCTTTGCCGCGCTGGATGGCGTCGACCTCAAGGTCGACAACGGCGAATTGCTGGCGCTGCTCGGTCCCTCCGGCTCCGGCAAGACCACCTTGCTGCGGATCATCGCCGGCCTCGACTGGCCCGATTCGGGCGAGGTCTCGTTCAACGGCGAGGACGCGCTGGCGCAGGGCGCGCGCGAGCGGCATGTCGGATTCGTGTTCCAGCACTACGCGCTGTTCCGCCACATGACCGTGTTCGAGAACGTAGCGTTCGGCCTGCGCGTGCAGCCGCGCGCAGTCCGAAAGGACGAAGCGAGCATCCGTGCGCGCGTAAAAGAGCTGCTCGACCTCGTCCAGCTCGACTGGCTCGCGGACCGCTATCCGAGCCAGCTCTCCGGCGGCCAGCGCCAGCGCATCGCGCTCGCCCGCGCGCTCGCGATCGAGCCGCGCATCCTCCTGCTCGACGAGCCCTTCGGTGCGCTCGATGCCAAGGTGCGGAAAGAGCTGCGCAAATGGCTGCGCTCGCTGCACCACGAGATCAACGTCACCTCGATCTTCGTCACCCACGACCAGGAGGAAGCCCTGGAAGTCGCCAACCGCGTCGTGGTGATGGACAAGGGCAGGATCGAGCAGATCGGCTCGCCCGATGACGTCTACGAGACGCCGGCGACCGCCTTCGTCCACGGCTTCATCGGCGAATGCATCGAGCTGCCGGTTCAGGTCGCGGACGGTGTTATCAGGCTCGGCGAGCAGCCGCTCAAGCTCGCAGCGGATGGATTGGTGCCTGGCGCGTCACGACTGTTCGTGCGGCGACATGACATGCTGGTCGGTCCGCCCGGCAGCGGCGCCTTCGAGGGTGCCGTGCAGCACGTCCGCAATTTCGGTCCCGTGCAGCGCGCCGAGGTCGCCCTGTCAGGCGGCGAAACCATCGAGATCGACGCGCCGCGCGACAAGGAGCTGCGCGCCGGCGACACGATCGGCCTGGAACCTCGCCGTTACCGGATCTTTGCGGGCTAATCCCGTCGTTCCGGGCGCGCGCCAGCGCGAAACCGGAATCCCGAGGTTTTGGCGCGAGATTCTCAGGTGCGCAATTACGCACCATAGTTCGATGCTTCGCATCGCCCCGGAATGACAGCTACGATTTTCCTCAAAATTCACCTTTCAGCCACTGTTGGTATGCAACAACGGCCCCTCATTTGGGGGCTTCTAAAAATGCGCGCTGCGGCCGCAATTCTCATCACTTTGCTGCTCGCCGGCTGTGCCGGCAACGAAGCACCGGTCCAGGAGCCGTCGATGTATACCGACATGGCGGTGCCGGGCTCCAAGCTCGATGCACAGGCCGCCGCGGTGATGATCTCGCAATACCGGCAGAACAACATGCTCGGCGCGGTCGTGGTCGACGCCGACCTGATGCGGCTTGCCGAATCCCAATCCCAGGCCATGGCCGCGGCCAACAAGATGGACCACGACGTCCGTGCGCCCTTGGCCAAGCGCCTTGCCGCCGGCGGTTATCCCGCGACCGTGGCGGTCGAGAACATCTCGGCCGGCTATCATACGCTGGCGGAAGCGTTTTCCGGCTGGCGCGACTCGCCGCCTCACCGCGCCAACATGCTCAAGGGCGGTGTCACAAAATTAGGCATCGCGGCGAGCTATGCTCCCGGCACCAAATACAAGGTGTTCTGGACCATGATCCTGGCCTCGACGGAGCCCCGATAAGCCAGACTTGATCCGGGATGCATTGACGTCGCGGCGGAGTGTCGCCACGGTGGTGCGCCATTTGCTATTGTTTCCGCATGATCGATCATAGTCCGGAATCCACCAGCGTCCCCGCCAATGCGCAACGCGTCCTGGTCCTCCAGGGCGGCGGCGCGCTCGGCTCCTATCAGGCCGGCGCCTACCAGGCACTGTGCGGCTACGGCTTCGAGCCGGAATGGGTCGCCGGCATCTCGATCGGCGCGGTCAACGCTGCCATCATCGCCGGCAACGAGGGCCACACCCGCGTCAAGCGGCTGAAGGAATTCTGGGAAATGGTCTCTGCGCCCGTGCCGTGGAAGCCGGTCGGCAAGAGCGACCACAGCCGCGAGCTGTTCAACTCGACCAGCGCTGCGCTGATCGCGACGTTCGGCGTGCCCGGTTTCTTCACGCCGCGCATTCCGCCGGCGCCCCTCTGGCCGCCGGGACATCCCGAAGCGGAGAGCTATTACGACACCTCGCCGCTCAAGAAGACGCTGGAGCGTCTCGTCGATTTCGATCGCATCAACGATCTGGAGACGCGGCTGTCGGTCGGCGCGGTCGGCGTCACCTCGGGCAACTTCAAATATTTCGACAATTACGAGTTCAAGAAGCTCGGCAAGAAGATCGGCCCCGAGCACATCATGGCCTCGGGCGCGCTGCCGCCCGGCTTTCCCTCCGTGGTCATCGACGGCGAGCATTATTGGGACGGCGGTATCGCCTCCAACACCCCGCTCGACTACGTGCTCGATGCCGGGGTCGAACGCGACATGCTGATCTTCCAGGTCGACTTGTTTTCCGCGCGCGGCGACCTGCCGAATTCGCTGCTTGAGGCCGCCGAGCGCGAGAAGGATATCCGCTATTCGAGCCGCACGCGGATGAACACCGACAAGAACAAGCAGCTGCACAACGCGCGCAGGGCCGTGCGCGACCTGATCGGCAAATTGCCGGACTATCTCAAGAATGATCCTTCCGTCGAATTCCTGGCGAAAGTGTCGCGTGAAAGCACCGTCACCGTGGTGCATCTGATCTATCGCAGCAAGAACTACGAATCCTCGTCCAAGGATTACGATTTCTCGCACGTCGCCATGGTCGAGCATTGGGAGGCCGGCGTGCGCGACGTGCATCTGTCGATGCGTCACAAGGATTGGCTGGAGCGGCCGCAGTCCGGCGAGACCATGGTGACCTACGATCTCACGGGGGACGTCACCGCGCCCCCGGCAAAAAGGAGCGAATAGAATGGGTAGTCTGTCAGGGAAGAACGCTGTCGTGACCGGATCGACCAGCGGCATCGGACTCGCTTATGCGCGCGCCTTCGCCGCCGCCGGAGCCAACGTCGTCATCAACGGCTTCGGCTCGCCCGAGGACATCGAGAAGGAACGCGCCAAGATCGAATCCGACTTCAAGGTCAAGGCAATCTACTCGCCTGCCGACATGACCAAGCCGGCCGAGATCGCCGGGATGATCGCGCTCGGCGAGAAGACGTTCGGCTCGGTCGACATCCTCGTCAACAATGCCGGCATCCAGTTCGTGTCGCCGATCGAGGAATTCCCGCTCGAGAAGTGGGACCAGATCATCGCCATCAACCTGTCCTCGGCCTTCCATGCCATCCGCGCCGCAATCCCCAGCATGAAGAAGAAGGGCTGGGGTCGCATCATCAACACGGCGTCGGCACATTCGCTGGTCGCCTCGCCGTTCAAGTCGGCCTATGTTTCGGCCAAGCACGGCATCGCCGGCCTCACCAAGACCGTGGCGCTGGAGGTCGCGACCCACAAGATCACCTGCAACTGCATCAGTCCCGGCTACGTCTGGACGCCGCTCGTCGAGAAGCAGATCCCCGACACCATGAAGGCGCGCAATCTGACACGGGAGCAGGTCATCAACGACGTGCTGCTCGATGCCCAGCCGACGAAGGAGTTCGTCACCTCCGAGCAGGTCGCAGCCCTCGCTCTGTTCCTGTGCAGCGACGACGCCGCGCAGATCACCGGCACCAACCTGTCGATCGACGGCGGCTGGACCGCGGAGTAGCGGCACCGACTTGTCTTGCCGATGTCATGCCCCGCGCAGGCGGGGCATCCAGTACGCCGCGGCCTCTCGGCTCAACCACAGCCGTCTCTGAATACTGGATCGCCCGGTCAAGTGTTCAGCCCGGGGACATGACCGACGGGTGTTCGGGGACATAGCCGACACATCATAGTGCAGGGATTTGGCAGTAAAGGAGGCCAAGTCCATGCCCTGGCGAGAGGTGTCGGTGATGGATCAGCGGC
>NZ_RDQF01000035.1 GCF_004114425.1 Bradyrhizobium vignae
CGAGTTCGTCTTCCCATCCCAGCATGGTCAGCCCTCCAAGAGCCGACCACCCATGAATCATTGAAAAATTGATTCGGGAATCCTATAAAACGCGCCAAAATCAACAATCTGCCAAAGTAGTGCTAGCACGTGTACTCATATCGCGTGCATCAGCCGCTAACTTGTTGAGACCTTAAGCGCTACGTTGTGGGCAAGGGAGACCGGTGCAGATGGACGATCATCCATTCCGAGCCACGTTTCGCAACTACGAAGGTGACGCGCCCCCTGCCGACTGTTTAGTGCTCCATCGAAAAAGCGGACCCGAGTCGATGTTGGGTACGCGCCCTGTAGCGCGATGAGATTTGGATGAATCGTCATCGCGCTTTAACTTGTTGTTTACGCATGAACTTTCCGGAAAACCGCTTCGCACTTTTCCGGATCATGCTTTAGCCGAGGCCCGCGTCGACCCGGAAACACTGGCTGGTGATGCGCCGGCTTTCGTCTGAGGCGAGGAACAGTGCCATGTTGGCGATGTCATCGGGCGTCACCGCGTCGGGAACGGCCTGGCGCGCACGCATCCCGGCGATGACCTGCTCGTCCGGATACCACAGCCGGCGCTGGCGCTCGGTGATCACCATGCCCGGCGCTATCGCGTTGACGCGAATGCGGTCGGGGCCGACCGACCGCGCCAGCGAGTTGGTGAAGCCGACGATCGCCGCTTTCGCCGCGGCATAGACCGGCAGCGCCGGCGCGCCGCGCATCCAGGCGATCGACGACATGTTGATGATGGAGCCGCCGCCGCGCGCCCGCATCTGCGGCACCACTGCCTGTGCGGCAAAGAAGACGTGCTTGAGATTGACACCGATCATCCAATCGAACTCGGCCGGCGTCACCTCGGCGAGAATCTGGCGTTGATCGTTGGCGGCGTTGTTGACGAGAACGGCGGCATCGCCGAGCGAACGGTGGGCCTCTGCCATCGCGGAGCGCAAGGCATCGATGTCGAGGAGATCGCAGGACACGAACAGCGGGGCGGTCCCGGACGAGGCCGCTACTTCCCGCACCAGCGTTCCGCCGGCGTCCGTATCGATGTCGAAGAAGGCGACCCGGGCCCCCTGGGCCGCAAAGGCCCGGACGAAGGCGGCGCCGATGCCACTGGCTCCTCCGGTAATCAACACCACGCGGCCCGCAAGGCCTGAATAGGTCGTCTTCGTCATGCGATCAGTCGCTCCGTCTCGGGGTCGAACAGGCAAATGCGGCGGGTGTCGAGCGCGAAGGCGGCGGTCGTGCCGGGCGCGGGACGGATATCCGGCGAGATCCGCGCCATCGCAGGCTCGCCCCCGAGCCGCAGCAACACCATCGTCTCGGCACCGGTCGGCTCGACCAACTCCACCGGCGCGTCGACGCGGACAGGCGCATCGCTGGAAAAGGTGCGGCTGGCCTCGGCAATGCATTCCGGTCTGATCCCGAACACCACCTCGCGCCCGACAAAGGAGGCTGCGGCGTCGTATCCCCTGAGGCGCAGACGAACCTCGTCGGGCCGTCCCGCGCCGATCACGACCACCGCCCCGTCACTGGCGGCCTCGAGCCGCGCCGGCATGGTGTTCATCGGCGGCGAGCCCATGAAGCGCGCCACGAACAGATTGGCGGGGTAGCGGTACACGGTATCGGGGTCGGCAAACTGTTGCACGCTGCCCTGATGCATCACGGCGATCCGCGTCGCCATCGTCATCGCCTCGATCTGGTCGTGGGTGACATAGACGATGGTGGCGCCGATGCGCTGATGCAGGCGCTTGATCTCCATCCGCATCTCGACGCGCAGCTTGGCGTCGAGATTGGAGAGCGGCTCGTCGAACAGGAAGAGCAGGGGATTGCGCACCAGCGCGCGCCCCATCGCCACGCGCTGGCGCTGGCCGCCGGACAATTGCGCCGGCTTGCGGCCGAGCAGCGGCTCGATCTGGAGCAGCTTTGCGACATTCGCGACCGCTTTCTCTTGCTCCGCCTTGGGCACGTGCCGGCATTCCATGCCGAAGGTGATGTTCTGGCGCACCGTCATCGAGGGATAGAGCGCGTAGGACTGAAACACCATCGCGATGTCGCGGTCTTTCGGCGCGACGTCGTTGACGATGCGCCCACCGATTTCGATCGTCCCCGCGCTCGGACGATCGAGCCCGGCGACCATGTTGAGCAGCGTGGACTTGCCGCAGCCGGACGGCCCGACCAGTACGGTGAACTCGCCGCTCTCGATGTCGAGATCGATGCCCTTCAGCACCTCCAGATTGGCGTAACGCTTGGATAGGGCGCGAATGCTCAGTGCTGCCATGATGGCCTCATCATTTCACGGCCCCGGCAGTCAGGCCGCGGACGAAGTACTTGCCGCCGAGGAGATAGATCAACAAAGTGGGCAGCGCCGCGATGATCACCGCGGCGCTCTGCACGCCATGCTGCGGGATGTCCGCGACTGCGGCCGATAGTGCGATCAGAGCCGCCGTGACGGGCTGCTGCTGGCCCGTCGTGAATGTCACGCCATAGAGGAACTCGTTCCAGATATGCGTGAACTGCCAGATCACCGTGACGATCAGGATGGGACCCGAGAGCGGCAGGATGATGCGCCAGAAGATACGAAAGAAGCCCGCCCCGTCGATGCGCGCGGCCCTAATCAATTCATGGGGAATGGCGACATAGTAGTTTCGGCAGAACAGCGTGGTGAAGGAGAGTCCCTGGATCGTGTGAATCAGCACGAGACCCGTCAGCGTGTTGATGAGACCGATGTCCCGCAGCACGATGGTCCAGGGCAAGAGGCGCATCTGCTGGGGAAGGAACAGGCCAAGGGTCACGATGCCGTAGATCCAGTTGTCGCCGCGAAAGCGCCAGAGCGACACGGCGTAGCCGGCGATCGCACCGAGCATGGTCGAGAAAATCGTCGCAGGGATCGTGACGAGCGCGGAGTTCAGCATGTACGGCCGGATGCCGGCGCAGGTCTCGGCGACGCAGAAGCCGCTCCAGGCTGCGGCGTAATTGCTCCAGGCCCATTGCCGCGGCCAACCGATCATCGAGGCCTGCGCGATCTCCTCGTTGCTACGGAGCGAGTTCAGCACCACAACGACCAGCGGCGCGAGCCAGGCCGCGGCGACCAGCGAAACGGCGAGATAGATCAAGATCCGGCTCGGTGCGAAGCTGCGATCACGCATGGGCGGCCCGCCGTCGCTGAACATATCGCCACGCCGCATAGGGCAACAGCACCGTGAGAAGAATGAGCAGCATGAGCACCGCCGCCGCCGCGCCGCGGCCGAGCAGGCTGCGCTGGAACATGAGGTCGTAGACGACGAGGGCCGGCAGCTGCGTCGCGATTCCCGGTCCACCGTTGGTGAGCGCGCGTACGAGATCGAACGTCGAAATCGCGAACTGCAACTGGATCACGACGACGGTGACGGTGATCGGCCAGAGCGACGGCAGAATGATGCGCCGGTAGATTCGGACCGGGCCTGCACCGTCGATCTGAGCGGCCTTGATGATGTCGGCGTCGACGGACCGCAGGCCGGCAAGGAAGAGCGCCATGGCGAAGCCCGACGACTGCCAGATCGCAGCAATGACAATGGTCCAGATGGCCATGTCGCGGTCGATCAGCCAGTCGAACTTGAAGGAGGTCCAGCCGAGGTCGTGGACCAGCTTCTGGATCCCGAGGCCAGGATTGAGCAGCCAGCTCCAGACCGTGCCCGTGACCACGAAAGACACGGCAAGGGGATACAGGAAGATGGAGCGCAGCAGGTTCTCGCCGCGAATGCGCTGATCGAGCAGGATCGCAAGGATGAGCCCGGTCGCTGCGCTCAGCAGCACGAAAGCGCTGCCAAACAGCAGCAAATTGTCGAAGGCGATCTGCCAGTTCCGCGATGCCGTGACCGCCGTGTAGTTGCGCAAGCCGACCCAGCCCGCGACCGGGACCAGAGTGGATGGCGTGAACGATATCCAGATCGTCCACAGCGCGAACGACACGAGGTGCGCCGCGGACAGCAGCAGCGGCACCCAGATCAAGAGATATTCGGGCAGCCGGCGCACCAATTCGGTAGCCGCCGACCGCCCCGGTCTTGTCAGGACGGCATCGGTCAACGTGCGCCCTCGACGGCCTCGGCGAGGCGGGTGACCGCTTGCTCCGGCTTGATCGTCTTGTTCTTCACGTACTCCGTGATCACGTCGATCATCGCCGCGGTCATGCCGTTTTCCTGCGCCATGTTGTGCGCAAGGCTCAGGACCGCCTGATTGCTGGCGATCGCGTCCTTTAGAGCTGCTGCGGTCCGCCGTTGACCTTCTGACCAGCCTTCGCCGGAAAGGTCAACATCGGTGCGCACGGGGATCGATCCGGTGATCTGCGAATACATCGTCTGGATCGCCGGATCCATGACGAGCTGGGCCATCAGCATCTGGCCGGCTTGCAGGTCCGGCTCCTTGCGCTGCCAGAAGATGAAAGCATCGGCATTCAACAGGAAGACCGGCTTGCTGTTGTCGCTGGGGCCCGGTGCAATCATGAAGTCCTCGAACTTGAAGCCGGCATTGCGCAACACGCCCTGCGCCCAGCCGCCCATGATCATCATGCCCATGTCGCCGTCGACGAAGCGCTTCAGGTTGGTCGAAAAATGTTGGGCGCCGACGTTGGGGTCCATCCAGTCGGAGATCTTGCGCACCTGCGCGAACGCAGCCTTGATCTCGGGTCCCTCGAGAGCTTTCGTGTCGAGATTCATGATGGCTGCGCGGTATGCGGTGGGACTGATGCCCGCGAGCGCGGCCTCGAATTTCTGCCCGTCGTCGGGGCGGGTCCCACCGTTGGCAATGGGATAGGGGACACCGCCCGCTTTCATCTTTTCGGCGAGGTCATTGAAGTCGGCCCAGGTGACGGGGATCTTGTCGGCCTTGGCCTTGTCCATCGCGCGTTTGGACAGGAACAGCATGTTGGTGCTGTAGATCTGCAACGGCAATGCAATCCATTTGCCCGCCGGCTTGTGCAATCGCGCAAGATCGGGAGCGACGACCTTTTCGTAACCGGCGGCAGCGACGACGCCGTCGAGATCGACGGTCGGAGCAATCTTCGACCAGGCCGCAATCTCCGGACCCTTGAGCTGCGAGCAGGCCGGCGGATCGCCGGCCATGATCTGCGCGCGCAGCTTGTTCATCATCTCGGTGGTGAAGCCGGGGACGGGCGAGTGCTGCCAAACGCCGCCTTTCTCCTCGAATTTCTTGCCCAGCGCCGTGATCGCCGCTCCGTCGCTGCCCGCGGACCATTGCGAGATCGCGGTCAGGCGCGGCTTGACCGCGCCTTGCGCGCGGGCAAATGCCGGCAGGGCGAGTGTGGCGACGGATCCAGCGAGCAGACGGCGCCTTGTTGTTGTGATCGGCATTGCAATTCCTCCCGGTGTGAAGTCTCGGCACATATGGGACGTGCAGGTTCAGCGCATGTCAGGCCGCCTCCGTCGATGCCGCCGGCATGCCGCCGCGGCTGGCCAGACAAAAGGCGGCGAAAGCCAGTGCGGCTTGCGGATCGTTGCCCGTCGAGGGCGGCACGAAGGCGAGGGATAGCCGCGCCAGTTTGCGTCCGCCCAGCAGGCAGGCGTCGATCCCATCGACCACCGCCTTCCGATCCTCTTCGGACAGAAGCGAGGGCCAGCCGCTGATCGCGACGCCGCCGCATGGCTTGACGTTCAGCGTGTTGCCGACCGCAAGGCCAAGCCGGAACAAGCGTCGCCGCAACTCCTGGCGCACGCGCGCCGAGAGCGGGATCGTGTGCACCCATTCGCTGCCGTGCTGGAGCAATTCAGCCTCGGAGATGCCGAGGAGCGCGGCCAGAGCGGGAAGCGAGGTATAGGCCTCGACGCAGCCGTGATGGCCGCAGCGGCAGCGCGGTCCCTCAGGCCCGAACACCATGTGGCCGAGTTCGATCGGTTGCAGGGCATCGGCCTCGGCCGGATCATCCATCCAGGCGCCGGCAACGCCGTGGCTGACGAGGACGAACAGATGCGTGTCGCTGAACGGATAGTTCTGCGTGCGGCAGCGGTGAAAGATGGCGTGCGCCACCACCGAATTGGTGAATTCCAGCGGCACCCCGGCAAACATCTCGCCGATCATGCCACTGAGACGCGCGACATGGCAGGGGATGATCGGGTTGCCGGATACGGTGAGCCGGCCAAGGCCCGGAATGGAGACGCCGATTTGTGAGAGCGTGATGTGGCGGCGGCGTGTCCAGTCGCGCAGCAATGTCATCGCCTCGCCGAACACGCGGCCGACCGTTTCGACCGTGGGTACCTTCGGCAGTGGCAGACGCTCCGTGTAGTGCAATTCGCCGGCGAGACCGCCGACGCCGACGCTGAGCCATTGAGCGCTCAGCTCGACGGCTGCGAGCGCCACCGCACCGTCGAGTGACACGAGGCCCGTCGGGCCGCCGACGTAAGGAGCAGGGCGCCGCACTTCCTCGATCAGGCCTTCGGCCTTCAGGTCGAACAGGATGCGCGACAGGCTCGCTTCCGACAGGCGCACGGCCTTGGCCAGAGGCGGACGAAACGAGCCGCCCGACTGAAGCAGATGAGTCAAAATGGCAGCGCGCGTCTGCCGCCGACTTCGCGGCTGCTCCGGCATTTCCATCCCTGTCGTCATTCTTACTTAGTGTAAGAATTTGCGCGCGGAGCGCTTCGGCTGTCAAGCGGTGGCCGGCGCGGTGCGCCGACTTGTTGTTGTGCGCGGCAGCATGGTTGCCGCGTCAGCTGCCGAGGAAATCGTGAGGTTGGGCAGCTGCGCTTTACCACTCGACGGGTCCCGCAAACGAAAACGGCGCCATCTTTCGATGACGCCGCTTCGAAGCCGTTATGGCCGATTGTTAGCGCTTGTCGATCGGAACGTAATCGCGCTTGGCGACGCCGGTGTAGAGCTGGCGCGGACGGCCGATCTTCTGATGCGGATCCTCGATCATCTCGCTCCACTGGCTGATCCAGCCGACGGTGCGGGCGACCGCGAACAGCACGGTGAACATCGAGACCGGGAAGCCCATCGCCTTCAGCGTGATGCCCGAATAGAAGTCGACGTTCGGGTAGAGCTTGCGATCGATGAAGTACTGGTCGCTGAGCGCGATCTTCTCGAGCTCCATCGCCACCTTCAGCATCGGATCGTCGCCATGGCCGGTCTCCTTGAGCACGGCGTGACACATCTTCTGCATGATCTTGGCGCGCGGATCGTAGTTCTTGTAGACGCGGTGACCGAAGCCCATGAGGCGGACTTCCGAGTTCTTGTCCTTCACCTTGGCGATGAACTCGGGGATCTTATCGACCGTGCCGATCTCGTAGAGCATGTTGAGCGCGGCTTCGTTGGCGCCGCCATGCGCCGGGCCCCACAGGCAGGCGATGCCGGCTGCGATGCAGGCGAACGGGTTGGCGCCCGAGGAGCCGGCGATGCGCACCGTCGAGGTCGAGGCGTTCTGCTCGTGGTCGGCGTGCAGGATGAAGATCTTCTCCAGCGCGTCGGCGAGAACCGGGCTGACCTTGTAATCCTCGCAGGGCACCGCGAAGCACATGTTCAGGAAGTTCTCGGCAAAGCGCAGCGAGTTCTTCGGATAAACGAAGGGCTGGCCGACGGTATACTTGTAGGCCATCGCGGCCAGCGTCGGGATTTTGGCGATCATGCGCATGGAGGCGACCATGCGCTGCTTGGGATCGTTGATGTCGGTCGAGTCGTGATAGAACGCGGCCAGCGCGCCGACGGCCGCCACCATGATCGCCATCGGATGGGCGTCGCGGCGGAAGCCCTGGAAGAAGCGGGCCATCTGCTCGTGCACCATCGTGTGATGGGTCACGCGATAGTCGAAATCCTTCTTCTGCGCGGCGGTCGGCAGATCCCCGTAGAGCAGGAGATAGCAGGTCTCCAGGAAGTCGCCGTGCTCGGCGAGCTGCTCGATCGGGTAGCCGCGGTATTCCAGCACGCCCGCATCACCGTCGATATAGGTGATCTTGGACTGGCAGCTCGCGGTCGAGGTGAAGCCCGGATCGTAGGTGAACAGGCCGGATTGGCCGTAGAGCTTGCCGATATCGATGACGTCAGGCCCGACGCTACCGCTGAGGATCGGGAGATCGTAATTCTTGTTTCCGACCGTCAGCGTCGCGGTCTTTGGGCTTGGTTTTGCGTCCATCAGAGGTCCCCGATGTGTGGTGAAACGGGCCGGAGCCGGAGGCCCCCAGGGAGAGCATGGGGGCAGGCCGGATGTTCCAGAATGTACGGGGGAGATGGGTATATTATTGCTATGTGCGCTGCAAGATCGCCGCACGCATGGTCGACTTACGTCGTAGACTGATCCTTAAGCCGGCCGAGGCTCTCCTGGCGCCCCAGGACGTCCAAAACCTCAAATATACCAGGCGACGTCGTCCGTCCGGTGAGCGCCGCCCTGAGCGGCTGGGCGACCGCGCCGAGTTTGAGACTATTTTCCTCGGCAAAGGCGCGCAGCGCGGCTTCAGTTGCCGTACCGCTCCACGTCTCGACCTTCTCCAGCGCGGAATGAAGCTGGCCGATCAGCTTGCGATTCTCGGGCGTCAGCAATGCTTCCGCCTTGGGATCGAGCGCCAGCGGCCGGTCGGCAAAGATGAAATGGGCGCCGTCGATCAGCTCGATCAGCGTCTTGGCGCGCTCCTTCAGGGCCGGCATGGCCTTGAGGAGCTGCGAACGCGTGGTGTCGTTTAACTTGGCCTTGAGCTCGCTCCGTCCGGGCACATGGTCGAGCACGTCCTCGAACATCTTCACGAGCGATTGATCGTCGGTGTGGCGGATGTAGTGGCCGTTGAGGCTTTCCAGCTTGGCGAAGTCGAAGCGGGCGGCGGCCCGGCCGACGCTGGCGAGGTCGAACGCCGCGATCATCTCCTCGGTCGAGAAGATCTCCTGGTCGCCATGGCTCCAGCCGAGCCGGACCAGGTAGTTGCGCAGCGCCGCAGGCAGGTATCCCATGGCGCGGTAGGCATCGACGCCGAGCGCGCCATGCCGCTTCGACAGTTTCGAGCCGTCCGGGCCGTGGATCAGGGGGATGTGGGACATGCTCGGCAGTGCCCAGCCCATCGCATCGTAGATCTGCTTCTGGCGCGCGGCGTTGATCAGATGGTCGTCGCCGCGGATCACGTGGGTAACGCCCATGTCGTGGTCGTCGACGACCACCGCGAGCATATAGGTCGGGTTGCCATCGCCGCGCAGCAGGACGAGATCGTCGAGGTTCTCGTTCTGCCAGACCACGCGGCCCTGGACCTGGTCCTCGATCACGGTCTCGCCGGTCTGCGGCGCGCGCAGGCGGATGGTGGGCTTCACGTCGCTTGGCGCCGTCGCGGGATCCCGGTCGCGCCACATGCCATCATAGAGGCGGGTGCGGCCTTCCGCGCGCGCCTTCTCGCGCATGGCGGCGAGCTCCTCGGCCGTGGCGTAGCAGCGATAGGCCTTACCGTCGGCCAGCAGCTGCTCGGCGACCTCGCGGTGGCGGGCGGCGCGGCTGTACTGGTAGATCACCTCGCCGTCCCAGCCGAGCTCGAGCCACCTCAACCCGTCGAGGATGGCGCCGATCGCAGCCTCCGTGGAGCGCTCCCGGTCGGTATCCTCGATCCGGAGCAGCATCTTGCCGCCGTGCTTCTTGGCATAGAGCCAGTTGAACAGCGCCGTGCGGGCGCCCCCGATATGGAGAAAGCCGGTCGGGGAGGGAGCAAAGCGCGTGACGACGGAATCGGACATTCTTGGCAAGGCCTATGCATTGGAGGCGGTGGTGTATAGCAGGAACGGGACATAACTAAAGCCCGACGCGGACCTGGCAGGCCTTGCTTAAGCTCTTGGCGCGGCCACGCGAATTTGGCAGAAGGACCGCTGATTTCCCTACAGGATTTTCGTAATGACAGAACCGGTGGCAGCTGAGGTTGGGCGCGATTTCATTCGTGACATCATCCAGGCCGATCTCGATCAGGGCAAGTACCAGGAGATCGTGACCCGGTTCCCGCCGGAGCCGAACGGCTACTTGCATATCGGCCACGCCAAGTCGATCGCACTCAACTTCGGCATCGCCCAGGAGTTTCCGGGCCGCTGCCATTTGCGTTTCGATGATACCAACCCGGTCAAGGAAGAGCAGGAATATATCGATTCCATCCAGGCCGACGTGCGCTGGCTCGGTTATGACTGGGGCAAGAACCTGTTCTTCGCCTCGGACTATTTCGACCGTCTGTACGAATGGGCGGAGCAGCTGATCCGCGACGGGCTCGCCTATGTCGACGACCAGACCCAGGAGGAGATCCGCCTCTCGCGCGGCACGCTGACCGAGCCGGGCAAGAACTCGCCGTTCCGGGACCGCAGCGTGGAGGAGAACCTCGACCTGTTCCGGCGGATGAAGGCCGGCGAATTCCCCAACGGGGCGCGTGTGCTGCGGGCCAAGATCGATATGGAAGCGGGCAACATCAATCTGCGCGATCCCGTGCTGTATCGCATCCTGCATGCGCACCACCCGCGCACCGGCAACGCCTGGTGCATCTATCCGAGCTACGACTACGCCCACGGCCAGTCGGACGCCATCGAAGGCATCACGCATTCGATCTGCACGTTGGAGTTCGAGGACCACCGGCCGCTCTACGACTGGTTCATCGAGAAGCTGCCGGTACCGTCCAAGCCGCACCAGTACGAATTCGCGCGGCTGAACCTGACCTACACGCTGCTGTCCAAGCGCGTGCTGACCCAGCTTGTCCGCGACGCCCATGTCGCGGGCTGGGACGATCCGCGCATGCCGACCATCGCGGGAATGCGCCGCCGCGGCGTGCCGCCGGCCGCCTTGCGCGAGTTCGTCAAGCGCATCGGCGTCGCCAAAGCCAACAGCGTGGTCGACGTCGGCATGCTGGAGTTCTGCATCCGCGAGGAGCTGAACCGCACGGCGCAGCGCCGCATGGCGGTCTTGAGGCCGCTGAAGGTCGTGATCGAGAACTATCCGGAAGGGCAGACCGAGGAGCTCGAGGCGATCAACCATCCCGACGATCCGTCGGTCGGCACGCGCAAGATCACGTTCGGCCGCGAGCTCTATATCGAGCAGGACGACTTCATGGAGAACCCGCCGAAGAAGTTCTTCCGCTTGTCGCCGGGCAACGAGGTGCGGCTGCGCTATGCCTACTTCGTCAAGTGCACCGGCGTGATCAAGAACGACAAGGGCGAAGTGGTGGAGCTGCGCTGCACCTATGATCCCGCGACCAAGGGCGGCAACGCGCCCGACGGCCGCAAGGTCAAGGCGACCATGCACTGGCTGGCGGCGGCGACGTCGAAGCCGGCGGAGATCCGCATCTACAACCAGCTGTTCTCCAATCCGAGCCCGGACGCCTCGAATTTCGCAGCCGATCTCAATCCGAATTCGCTGGAGATCCTGTCCGATGCGCGGATCGAGGCTTGCGTTGCGGAGAGCAATTCGACCGAGCCGGTGCAGTTCGAGCGCCAGGGCTATTTCGTGCGCGACAAGGACTCGACGCCGGGCAAGCCGGTGTTCTCGCGCACCATCGGCCTGCGCGACACGTTCGCGAAGGAAGTCGCGAAAGGTTGAGGGCTGACCTGAGCAAGCGACGCCGACGCCATCGTTTCCGCCATCATCGCGAAATGGTGCGCCGGCTTCGCAAAGCTCGATGCAACGGCTCCGGTCGCTACAGCTTGTAGCCGATCTTCCTCAGGAGGTCCTTCCGCCACGCAATGTCGGCGTCGGTCTCGATACCCAGCGGTGAGGCGCCATCCACTACGCCGAGCACGCCACGGCCGAGCTCCGTTTGTGCGACGATCACCTGCGTGGGGTTGGCCGTCGCGCAGTAGATGCGGCAGACCTCCGGCACCGAGCGCACGGCAGCTAGGACGTTGACCGGAAAGAAGCCGTCGCCCAGGAAGATCAGAAAAGTGTGGCCGGCGCCAATGGCCAATGCGTTGTTGCGGGCGTGGGTGAGGGCCGCTTCGTCATTGCCCGACCAGCGCACCAGCCGCTTGCCGGAGGCCTCGCAGAAGGCCAGCCCGAATCGGATGCCCGGAACCGTGCCAACGAGCGCCTCGTGGAGATCTTCCACGGTCTTGATGAAATGCGACTGACCGAAGATGAAGTTGGCCGCCTCCGGCTTGACGATGGGTACGACGGTGAGTTCCATGGCCGCGCTCCGGGAGAGAGCTACACAATTCATGTTAGGCCGACGGAAAGCGATTGTCAGCCGCTGCCCGAGCCGCTTGGTGGAACCGGCGGACTCGCTCCAGGTCCTTCGCATGCGAACCGTCCTGGTCCGTTTTCGTCTTGGAGTCGACGCCGGCAGGACGGACCGTTCGGATCGCTCCTGCGACATTGTCCGGTCCGAGGCCGCCTGCGAGGACGACCGGTACACGGACGACATCCACGATGCGGCGACTGATGTTCCAATCATGCGTCACGCCGAGCGCGCCGATCTGCCTGTCCGTGCACCGATAGCTGTCGAGCAGCAGAAAGTCTGCGATGCCATCGTAGCTCTCGGCAATTGCGACGCTTTCCTCGGAGAACACCGGTATGCTTCTCATCACGACGATCCCGGGCAACATGCGCTTGAGGGAAGCAACATCTTGCGGGGAAAGCAGTTCGGCGCTGGCTCCCAAATGGACGATCGCGGGGTTGAGCTCGCGCGCCCACGACGCAATCAAGGCGAGATCGCAGGTCAGAAACAGTGCCGAGAATTTCGATGGCGGTACAATTGCCGCGCCGATCTTGGAAGCCGTTGAGATCGGCAGTTCGCGTGGAAATTGGCCTTCTCCGACGAGCACGCCGACATGGTCGACGCCAATGACTGAAAGTGCGGACGCCTCTTCGGGGGTAGAGATTTCATAGATCTGGGTCAACATCGGCGCAACCTCTCCGAGTCTCAGGGAGACGCCTCGAACGCTGCCATCACCTCGGCCAGCATCCGTTCCTGCTCTCCCGCATAGCGCGGAGAGAAGTGAAAAGGCTCGACGCGGCGGACCTTGGCTTCCCGTGCGACTTCTCCGGCAGCCGTGGTGGTAAGATGAGCCCGCTCCTTCGCTATTGCGGCGTCCGCGTCCGCAAACGCCGCCTCGATGAAGAGGATGTCTGCATTCTGAACCAGCGCCACGATGGCGGTGCGATTGGCCGGCGTGTCGGCAACATCGGTCACATAGGCGATTTTCTGGCCGGCAGTGACCGTCACGAGATCGCGCAGGCTTGAGAGTGGCACGAGGCGATCCGACTTGTTCGCTTCTTCGATACGGATCAAATGATCGTCCGCGCGACGCTCGACGACGGCCTTCTTTAGCGACAGCAACCAGGGACCGACGGGTAGTCCACGCTCCGACAGCCTGTTCTTCCATACGTTGACATGGGCCGCCTCCTGCAGCGCAAAGGCGAGGCAGGGCGTGCCATGCTCAAGGATCGCGGCTGACACGCGATGGGTCGGTTCATCGCAGAGCACGCCCGCAATGGTGTTGCCAGAGACGGATGGCTCTGCTGCGAAGCCTTTCCTCAGCCGGAACCGGGTGGTGAAGGTGGAATTTTCCGCTCCAAGTTCGCTGACGTCGAAAACAAGATCGCAGGAATAGTTTTCGACCAGGTTCCAGCGATAGGCCTGAAGCTTGTGAAAGACGTGCTCGGCTAAGCCGGCCGGACCGAACAGCTGTACCGATTTCTCGTGCCCGACGAGCAAACGCAGCAGATGGTCGAAGCCAACGAAATGATCGATATGCGCATGCGAGACAAAGACCTGGTCGACGCGTCGGATCTTCCGCGGCGCCAGTGAAGCAATCTCTCCAATGTCGAACAGCAGACTTCGCTTCTCGAACAGCGTTTCGACATAGACCGTAGGATCGCCGTAGCGACCGTTGACCAGGCTAGGATGGAAAAGCGGTCGCATGACAACAATTCTGCTGCAACAGTCCCAAATGCATCTCTCCTCATCTTAGGGGACGGCGATGGATTTCGCACCGGGCAGGATCGAGCTAGAATACATCTATCGGATCGAGGAGAGAGCCATGAAACTCGTTTCAAGCGCCTTCGCCGATGGTGCCGCAATTCCGCGACGGTTTACCTGTGATGGCGAAAATCTTTCGCCACCTCTGCAATGGAGCGACGCGCCGGAGGGGGCGCGGAGTCTTGTCCTGCTCTGCGATGATCCCGATGCGCCCGCCGGCAAATGGCATCATTGGGCAGTGTACGACATTCCGCCGGAGGTCACGCAATTTGCGATCAACGCCGCACAGAACGCCAGAATGAAGCAAGCCGTCAATGATTTTCGGAAGGCGGGTTATGGCGGCCCGTGTCCACCGCACGGCCATGGGCCTCATCACTATCATTTCCGACTGCTTGCCCTCTCGACGGAGGGCCTGCCGGTAAAGGCCAATGCATCCTGCGGCGACGTCGAGCGAGAGGCGCGCAAGCACGTGATCGCGGAAGCGACCCTCGTCGGTTGGTACGAGAGGTAAGCGAAAGAATGCCCTAAACTAGATATCGTAATACAGATGGAACTCGTAAGGATGCGGTCGCAGCCGGATCGGGTCGATCTCCTTCTTGCGCTTGTAATCGAGCCAGGTTTCGATCACGTCGGCGGTGAAGACATCCCCGCGTAGCATGAATGCGTGATCGCGCTCGAGCGCGTCGAGCGCCTGGTCCAGAGATCCCGGCGTGGACTTCACCTCCTTCGCCTCGGCAGTCGGGAGGTCGTAGAGATTCTTGTCGATCGGGCTGCCAGGGTCAATCCGCCTGTCGATACCGTCGAGGCCGGCCATCAGCATTGCAGCGAAGGCCAGGTAGGGATTGCAGGACGGATCGGGTGAACGAAATTCGACGCGCTTTGCGCGCGGATTCGGCGAATACATCGGAATCCGGCAGCAGGCGGAGCGATTGCGCTGGGAGTAGACGAGATTGATCGGAGCTTCATAACCCGGCACCAGGCGCCGGTAGGAGTTCGTGGTGGGGGCGCAGAGCCCGCACAACGCCCAGGCGTGGCTCAAAAGCCCGCCGATATAGTAGCGCGCGAGCTGGCTCAGCTCGGCGTAGTCGCCCTTGTCGTAGAACAAGTTGGTCTCGCCCTTCCAGAGCGACTGGTGAACGTGCATGCCCGAAGCGTTGTCCTCGAACAGCGGCTTCGGCATGAATGTCGCGGTCTTGCCATGCTGATGCGCGGTGTTCTTGACCACGTATTTGTAGATCATCAAATTGTCGGCCATGCGGGTCAGCGTGGTGAAGCGCATGTCGATCTCGTTCTGGCCGCCGGTCGCGACCTCATGGTGATGGGCTTCGATCTGGATCCCCAGAGATTCCATCGTCAGCACCATTTCGGTGCGTAGCGCCTGCATGCTGTCGGTCGGAGGAACGGGAAAGTATCCCTCTTTCGGGCGCGGCTTGTGGCCGAGATTCGGTCCTTCATCCGTGGCGGTGTTCCAGCTGCCTTCGCTGGAGTCGATTGCGTGCATGGCGAAGTTGATGCCCTGTCCGTAGCGGACCTCGTCGAAGACGAAGAACTCGGCCTCCGGGCCGAAATAGCTCGTATCGGCAAGCCCGGTACCCTTGAGGTAGGTTTCGGCCTTCTGGGCGATGTAGCGGGCGTCCCGGCTATAGGATTGGCCGGTCACGGGGTCGCGGATGTTGCAGATGAGAACCAGCGTCTTGGCCGGACTATAGGGGTCGACGAAGGCGGTCGTCGGATCCGGGACGACGAGCATGTCGCTTTCCTGGATCTCCTGGAAGCCGCGGATCGATGAGCCATCGAATCCAAGGCCCTCGTTGAGTGCATCGGCATTCACCGCGCTCGGCGGTACGGAAAAATGTTGCCACATCCCCGGCAGATCGGTGAACCGCAAATCGATCATCTGGACGTTCTCGTCCGTGATCGCCTTCACGAGGTCTTCGGCTGTCGTACATTTTGCAACCATGGCTTCGCTCCCAGGTCAGCGTCCCGAGATCGCGTAGCCGTTCGGCCGCAACCTGGCGGCTCGCGACGGACTGTGGTCCACGTTCGGCGTTGTCGCCGCAGTCAGGCAAGCTTTGCGCCGACTGTCAGCTTTGGTGTGGCCCGCGCATCAGCTTCATCGCATCTTCGATGTGCCGCCAGGTTCTTGCCAATTCGAGCTCGCCCTTCTGCTCGAGTTCGATGGCGTTTTGAGCGGCTTCCGCAATGGCCTTGGGGCCATGGGCTTCCAGCAACTGCCGCGCATAGTCGTGAATTTCCATTTCTCGCATGGCGTCATCTCCCTCTGCTCCGGGCGCGACCTTCCGCTGCGCCGGGAACGGTCGACATTGACACCTGTCTAGCGTCGTCAGTCTGCATCCGGGTGCGCCGCACTCGCAAGGGCCCTCTCCTGGATGCGCGGCCGGGCTTGGCGCCGGCTCCCGGACCGCCCTCGCGGCCACACAATGCAGGCCGGACGGATGATTTTTTCATCGGTGCGTCCCCAGATAAGTAGGAGAGGGGAGGTGAGCATTATGCGCATCCAACATTGGCAAGACGCTGCCAGCCTGTTGGTGGGCGTATGGCTGGTCCTGTCGTCCCCTATCCTTGGTTTATCCGGGGCGGCTGTCTGGATCACCATCGCGCTTGGGCTCGGCGTCATGCTGTTTGCCGTAGAGGCCTTTGTCATCCCGTCCTACCTGGAAGAGTGGGGCGAAATGCTGCTGGGACTGGCGCTGGTGCTGGTGCCTTGGACCATTGGCTATGACCAGGTAGCAGCCACGGCGAGCAGCGTATTGTCGGGCCTGCTGGTGATCTTGCTCAGTGGCTGGGAGCTGATGACCGATCGTGACTTCAGCGCCTGGTGGCACGATCGCTGGCATCACCCGGCCGGCTGACAAAGAGCAATCGGCCAAACTCGCCGCCGACCGCTATCGGCTGGCGGCCGGAGGCGAGGCTCGATTTGAGCACGCCAGGGACAACGCCTTGGCGCGACGGGGATTCCAATGGCCGTCGTCGCGCTGAAAGGCCGATGCGGCCATTGTGCAGGCCGTGCGGATCCTGCACCTAGACCTGCACAAGACCATTCCGTCACGATGCGGTTCTGGGCTCGATCGGCTGCCAGATGCTGATCTTGCGCGTCTCCGGCATCAGGAACAGCGCGAGCAGGAAGCATACCGCGGGGACCGCGATCGGGTAGATCAACGCGTAGCCGATGCTCCCGGTCGCCGCGAATGCCGCCGACGTGATGAACGGCACCAATCCACCACCCCAGCCGTTGCCGATGTGGTATGGCACCGATACCGACGTATACCGGATCCTGCCCGGAAAGAATTCCGCCAGGAACGCGCCGACCGGCCCATAGACCATCCCAACGTAGCAAACGAGGATGAAGATGATGAAGATCGCGGTCGGATAGTTGACGTTGCCGGGCTGCGTGACTGCTCCCAGCCATAGATACAGCGGATAGTACGTGATTGCGGCCAGCAGCATGCCGCCCAGGATTACCGGCTTGCGGCCGATCTGATCCGACAGCCAGCCGAAGAAAATCAGGCTCGGTGTGGCAATCAGCAGCGCGGCTCCCACGATATAGGCGGAGGTCAGCGGATCCAGCTTCGAGACCTGCTGAAGGAAGTACAGCGCCCAGAACTGACCGCTGTACCAGACCACCCCTTGCCCGATCAGGACCACGATTGCGATCCCGATGAATTTGATGTTCGAACTGAGGAAGGCCTCCCTCCACGGATTCGTCGTCATCTGGCCGCGGGCCCTGATTTCCTGGAAGATCGGCGTCTCCTGGAGCTGGAGCCGAATGTAGATTGCGATGGCCACAAGCAGGAAGGACACCAGGAACGGAACGCGCCACGCCCATTCGTCGAACGCCTGATTGCCGAACCAGGTCCGTGTCAGGATGATCACGGCCAGGGACACGACGATGCCGAGAGTCGGAGAGGTCTGCAGCCAGCCGGTGTAGTAGCCGCGCTTGTCGTCCGGAACATGCTCTGCGACATAGGTGATGGCGCCGCCATATTCGCCGCCCAAGCACAGACCCTGAATCATGCGCAGACCGAACAAAAGGAACGCCGCCGTCAGACCGATGGACTGGTAGGTCGGGATCAACCCGATTGCTCCCGTACCCAGTCCCATTCCGCTCAGCGTGATGAGGAACGTATATTTTCGCCCGACGCGGTCGCCCATCCATCCAAAGAGGAAAGCTCCCAACGGACGGATCAGGAATCCTGCAGTGAACAGCGCGATCGTGCTGAGGAGGGCTGCAACCGGGTGGGACTGCTCGAAGAACTTGACCGACAGAACTGCGGCCAGGCTGCCGAAGATATAGAAATCATACCATTCGATGACGTTTCCCACCGACGCAGCAACAATCACGCGGCGAAAATCGCTCGGTACTTGAATTGCCATGTGCTGCTCCTGTCAAATTCAAACGCTACTCTCGGCGCTTTTCAGCGTCCTTCGCTCGCGCGCTACGCTTGGTGCGCGACGCCACAGGCGAGAATTGCGAGTTGCGTCGGCAGCGCCAAATCTCAGGGAGGCTTGAGCCACCCGAGAAAGAGCTCCAGCGGTCGCTTCGTTACCGCGAGCTATCACAACCTGCCCGTATTGCCGGGGAGGCGGAGACGCAGTGTAGTCCCGCCGGGGCTGGCGTCTTATGAGACTTTCGGCTCAATCGACCGAACCGGGGCTGCCCAAGTCCTGCAAGTCCTGAGATGGAACGGGGTCGCCAACCGCGCTCGGCGATTTTGTCACGAACGAACGGAAAGGCCTCTCAGGCGTTGTGTGGGTCCAACGAGGATCCCGCCATGCAGAACATCGCAGAGCATATGGAAGTGATCGGCGCCGACGGCGTCCATGTCGGCACGGTCGACCGCGTCGAGGGCAATCGCATCAAGCTGACTAGGAAGGACAGTGGGGAAGGCAGCCACAAGGGGCACCATCACTTCATCGACAAGGGGCTCGTTGCCGATGTCGAAGGCAATAAGGTCCGGCTGTCCGCCAAGGCGTCGGTGGCCGTGACCATGGAAGAGGAAAAGTAGGGCCCGCCCGACTTCGTTCCTGATCTGTACCGCTATTCGCGCAGCCGCACGTTCCGGTAGCCTCCGCACCCGTCGCGTATCGTAAGGTGCAGGGGAATGGCGGAGCCGGGGCGGCCAGTACGCTCCCAGGGAGTTGCGGGGACGTGGCCGGTCGGCCGCGCCGCACCGGCTGGCGGCTTTGCGCCGGCGGGCTTTGGCGTCTGGCCGGCTAGCGTCGCAACGTTGCGCGAATGGGCCCGCGCCGAGGCCGGGCCTGGTCGGCTGTTGCCGTGGGTGCCGGTCGCCTTCGGCGGCGGCATCGCGCTTTATTTCGCCGCAGATCATGAGCCGGTGCCGTGGGTGGTCGTCGCGACCGCGGCCGTTCTCGCGCTTGGCGCCGTGCTGCTGCGGCGGAGCCGGTTGTTTGCGCCCGCGATCGTGATCGCGGCGGTCGCCGCCGGCTTTGCCACGGCGACCTGGAAGACGGCGCGCATCGCCCACATCGTTTTGGCCAAGCCGCTCTATTCGGTGTCGCTGTCGGGCTTTGTGGAAGCACGCGACATCCGCGAGCGCACCGATCGCTTCGTACTGCGTGTCAGCGCGATGGAGGCGCAACGCAGCGACGTGAAGCTCGAGCGCGTCCGCCTCTCGGTGCGCAAGGGCACGGCGCCTGAAGTCGGCAGCTTCGTGCAATTGAAGGCGCGGCTGTTGCCGCCGATCTCGCCGGTGCGACCTGGCAGCTATGATTTCTCGCGCGATATGTTCTTCCAGGGCATTGGTGCCTCCGGTTTCGTGATGGGCGCGATCACGGCTTCGGTGCCGCCGGATGCCGGCGGCTTGCGGCTGCGCTACGCCGCCTTCATGCAGGGCCTGCGCGATGCGATCGACGCGCGCATCCGCTCAACGCTCGAAGGCGACAACCGCG
Source organism: Bradyrhizobium vignae (assembly GCF_004114425.1). Taxonomy (GTDB): domain Bacteria; phylum Pseudomonadota; class Alphaproteobacteria; order Rhizobiales; family Xanthobacteraceae; genus Bradyrhizobium; species Bradyrhizobium vignae. Next base: position 19,848 of record NZ_RDQF01000035.1, read on the forward strand.
CGATTGCGACCGCGCTGCTCACGGGACGGCGCGATGCGATCAGCACGCCCGTCAACGACGCCATGTTCATCTCGGGGCTCGGCCATGTGCTGTCGATCTCCGGCTATCACATGGCGGTCGTCGCCGGCGTCGTCTTCTCGCAGTGCGCGCGCTGCTGGCGCTGATCCCGGGACTGGCGGCCGGCTTCGCCATCAAGAAATGGTCGGCGGCCGCTGCGCTGGCGGCGGCAGCGTTCTACCTGCTGCTGTCAGGCGCGGAGGTCGCGACACAGAGATCGTTCTTCATGACCGCGGTGGTGTTGATCGCCGTGATGGTCGATCGCCGCGCCATCACCTTCCGAACCCTCGCTGTGGCCGCGCTGATCGTGCTCGCGGTCGCGCCCGAAGCGCTGGTGCATCCCAGCTTCCAGATGTCCTTCGTCGCGACGCTCGGGCTGGTGGCGCTGGTGCAGATCGGCATGCCGAACCTGCTTGCATCGCCCGATCATTCGACGACAGCGCGCATCGCGCTGTGGGGCGGCCGCGAGATCGCGATGCTGTTGCTGGCTTCGTTGATCGCGGGGCTTGCGACCACGCCCTATGCCGCTTTCCACTTCCATCGCGTGACGCCATACGGCGTGCTCGCCAATCTCGGCGCGATGCCGGTGGTCTCGGCGCTGGTGATGCCGGCGGGGCTTTTAGGGTTGCTCGCGGCGCCCTTCGGCCTCGACGGCGTGTTCTGGTGGCTGATGGGGATCGGCATTGACTGGATGGTCGCGGTCTCGCGCTGGGTGGCGGCCCTACCGGGCGCAGTTGGCCGCATTCCGGCGTTCGGAATCGCGCCGTTGATCGCGGCCAGCCTCGGGATCATCGTGATGGGCCTGTTGCGCACGCCCTTGCGCTTGTCCGGCGCCCTGGTGCTGCTGGTAGCGATCCTCTGGGGACTGTCGGTGCGGCAGCCCGATATCCTGATTGCCGGGGATGGCGCGAGCGTCGCGGTCCGGGGCGGCGACGGGCGTTTGCATGTGATCCGCGCGAGCAAGGATGGCTTTCTGCTGAGGGAATGGTTAGCCGCCGATGCCGATCCGCGCGATGCCGCAACGCCTCGTTGGCGAGCGGTGTGTCAGGTGACGAGTCCGGCTGCGTGGCGCCGCTTGCGGACGGGCGGCTGGTCGCGCTTTCTCTGCGCATCGACGCGCTGGCTGATGATTGCAGCCGCGCTGCGTTGGTGGTGACGGCGCGGCCCGCGCCGCCCGATTGCGCAGCGATGGTGGTCGATCGGTCGCGCCTTGCCAGTCAGGGCGCGCTGGCTCTGACGCAAAACGGAGAGGGTTTCTCGGTGCAGGTGGTGAGGGCGAGAGGCGCAAGCCGCCCTTGGCTGCCGGCCGGCGCCGGCGAGGGGGATTTCGACGGCAGCCTTGCGCCGAAGACGGCCGTGCCCCGCAATCGGGACGCAACGCCATCGGAGGCCGACTTGCAGGCTGACGATTGAGGATCGATGCGGAGGAGGCGCGGGATTCTGCAGGACGCAAACCATACCATCTCGCCGGCCTCAGCCGGCGATGGCATTTCAAGTTCTGGCCCTCGACAAATCGGCCGGGGGCGCGCCGACGATCAGCCGATCGGCAGGCGTGTGATCGTGGACCTCGTCTCGGCGACGATCTGCGGCTTGTGCTCGCGCTCGCCAACCGGCTGGGTCACCGGCAGTTGCAGCACGGTCGCGCGCTGGCCTTCGACGAGCTGCGTCACCAGCACGTACTTGCCGTCGGGAAATTCGATCGCGTCATGATGGCGATCGGGAATGTGCGGATCGATCTTGCCGAACTTGCCGACGCGGGAGTTGACGGTGCGCGTCCAGATCCAGCGGTTGTCGTAACGAACGTTGTCGGCGAAAGCGAGCTCCGTTCCCGGCAGCAGGCAGACCGCGACGGAGAGATCGGCTTCAGAGGCGAAGCCGCGTGTCGAGGTGCCGCGGAAGGTTGTCGTGACGATCGTCTCGCCGACTTCGGCAGGGCGCGTCGCGACGGCATGCAGGCTATAGTCACACATCGGGTGCTCCTCATGCGAAGATAGCAAGCCGCACCTCTCTTGGAGGCGCAGGCCTCTATCAGGGTGAAGCATACAACGTTCTGCTCGGTTGTGGGCAAATCTGCGGCTGGGCTTCGCGAGCCGCGATCACATTATCTTTCCCGGATTCGATAGGAACAAAGCCGACGCCTGTGCATTCGAACGGCGCCAATGTCAGCGCCCCGCGGGTGCTGACCGGCTCGCTTATTGCCGGCTCGATTGCGGAGAGCTGCGCATCACATTCCGCGCGTCGCGAATTCGTACTGGCTCGATTGCTTGCGCACATGGCGGTGCGACTGTGTGGCAATGGCCTGCGACGCTGATGCTGCGATCAGCGCTGCAATGATTGTCCATGAAACATCTGGCGGGTGGCGTCTCCTCGAAGCTGTGGCCGCGAAGCGATGTTGCTTCGTGCGGCGTGCCGAGGATCTCGCACCGGAAAAAGGACCGGATAGTCTGAGCAGAACCGGAAAGACCATCCAGCCAGAGCGGAAAATGATCCGCTCCAAGAGGTGTCCAACGACCGCAGACCGCTCAGTACTTCCGGTAGAGCCCGATCAGCTTGCCCTGAATCTTCACGCGGTTCGGCGGAAGAATGCGGACCTCGTAGGCGGCATTGGCTGGCTCGAGTGCGATCGAGGCGCCGCGGCGGCGGAAGCGCTTGAGCGTGGCCTCCTCGTCATCGATCAGCGCCACCACGATGTCGCCGGTATCGGCGCTCTCGTTGCGCTGGATCAGCGCCATGTCGCCATCGAGGATGCCGGCCTCGACCATCGAATCGCCGCGCACTTCGAGAGCGTAGTGCTCGCCCGCGCCGAGCATGTCGGGCGGTACGCTGATGGTGTGGCTGCGGGTCTGCAACGCCTCGATCGGCGTGCCGGCCGCGATGCGGCCCATCACGGGCACCGCGACGGGACGCTCGCCCTCGTCAACAGGCGGGCTGGAGCTCGCGCGCACCTTGCCGAGATTGCCCTCGATGACGCTCGGCGTGAAGCCGCGGCGATTGCCGGGAGCGGCCTGGAGTTCGGGCAGCTTGATCACCTCGATGGCGCGGGCGCGGTTGGGCAGGCGGCGGATGAAGCCGCGCTCCTCGAGCGCAGTGATCAGGCGATGAATGCCTGACTTCGAGCGCAGGTCGAGCGCATCCTTCATCTCGTCGAAAGACGGCGGCACGCCGCTTTCCTTCAGACGTTCGCTGATGAACCGCAGAAGCTCGTATTGTTTGCGCGTCAACATCTCGACCAAAGTCCCCCGGTTGATGTCGTTCGATTCCGAGACGATGAATTCAGCGATAAGCCGCTACATCCTCGAAACAAATCATGAACGGACACTATATGTTCGATATGTGTTCCGCAACTGCTTAATTTACGGTGAACGGGGCAAATCTCGCGGAATGCGTGTGCCGTGCAGCTCAGACGGGGAGCCGCAGCACCTCGCAAGGCGTGCCGGCCTCGGCCTTCGGCGCGAACGGCGCGCGTACGAGAAGTACCTGTGCCGCAGCGAGATTCGCAAGCAGAGAGGAGTCCTGATGGCGGACGGGAAGGGCGACGAGCGTGCCGTCGCCGCGCAGTTCCAGTCGCGCACGCAGATAATCCTCGCGCTGGTCATTGGCCCCGAGATCGCGGCCCAGCACGGCGCATTCGCGGCGATGATGAATCACCGAACGGCCTGACAGGGCGCGAATCAGCGGCACCATGAACAGGAAGGCGCACACGTATGATGACACGGGATTGCCGGGCAGGCCGATCACGCGCATGGCGCCGAGCCGTCCGTGCATCATCGGCTTGCCGGGCCGAATCGCGATCTTCCAGAACGCCATCGAGATGCCTTCGCCCTTCAGCGCCTGCTGAACCAGATCGTGATCACCGACCGATGCGCCACCGGTCGTGATCAGGATGTCGGCGCCGCTCTCGCGAGCGCGGCGGATGCCGGCGGAAGTGGCCTCCAGCGTGTCGGCGGCAACGCCGAGATCGATGGTCTCGGCGCCCTCGCTGCGGGCGAGCGCGTGCAGGGCATAGCCATTGGAATAGACGATCTGGCCGCGACCGGGCGCGGTGCCCGGCATCACCAGCTCATCGCCGGTGGCAAGGATCGCGACCCTCGGACGGCGGCAGACGGCGAGCTGCGGATGATTCATCGCAGCGGCGAGCGCGAGATCGCGCTCGGTGAGACGGGTTCCTTTGCGCAGCAGCACGTCGCCCTCGCGGAAGTCGACGCCGGCGGGACGAATGTGCCGTCCGGGAATCGCGGCTTCCTTGATCATGATGTGCTTGCCGTCGGCGACCGTGTCCTCCTGGATCACGACCGCATCGGCGCCGTCGGGAATAACGCCGCCGGTAAAGATCCGCACCGCTTCGCCGACGCCGACCGTTCCCGCGAACGGACGGCCCGCTGCGGCTTCGCCGATCACCGCCAGTCTGGAATCGATCGTTGCCGCGTCTGCCGCGCGCACGGCATAGCCGTCCATCGCCGACATCGCTTCCGGCGGCTGCGTGCGCCGCGCCGCGACGTCCCGCGCGAGCACGCGATGGTAGGCGGCGTCGAGGGCGACCGTCTCCTCGGCCAGCGGCTCTGTGCCTGCGAGCACGGCGGCAAGCGCGTCGGATACCGGCATCAGGGCCACGGCGAACTCCCGCAACAAATCGAACAAATCGAAGGACTCGGTCGGCAAAGTTCTAGCCGAGCGGAGGGGCTGAAGCAAAAGACCTCCTCAACCCGGCGAAAAGCCACACTTCCTTTCCGCACTGGCTGTCGATGACAAAACTGCTCGAAAAGGCACTTCAAGCCGTGCGGCGGCTTCCTGCGGATAGCCAGGACGAGATTGCGTGTTCGATATTGGCTTTGATCCTGACGTCGAAGCCCCGTTCCGCCGCTTCGAGCGAAGAGGCGCAGGTTCACGGAACGCGCGACCCACGATCTGATTAGCATTGCCGATTATGTTAGGGAGCACAGCCCGTAAGGCGCGTTGCGATCCTTGAATCGCTTCAACCGGCTGGACGAAAAGGCTGGCGAAATCGTCATTCTCACGATTCAGCATCCCGCACGGGAACGCGAGCACTCGGATGCCTAAGGTGGCTCAAGTCCGCCGCGGCATGATCCGGAAGGCGAGGCAGACCGGCACGAGGACGGCCATGGCGAGCACGAGGAGGACGAGCGCCACGGCCAGCATCGGTCAACGCTCCGTCGGATCGTCCGGACTGACGTCCGCGACGTCGGGCGCCCTGGGACCTTGATCCTTGTCGGGCAGCGGATCGGCCTGGGATTTCAGGTCGGCGGCCTTGCTGATCAGCTTGGCGGAGAGGTCAGAATCCGAGGTGGTTCTGGCGAATTCGAGCAGGAGCGAGGCTTGCTTGGTGAGATAGGTCTTGCCCAGCACGTCGATCAGTCCAATGTAGAAGTCCCAACGGACTCATGAGTCCGATGGGTGGTATTCCGTTCCCGGAACTCTGTATAAAAATGCACAAAGTGATTGGGTTCCTCATCGCGTGCAATTTAGTTTCGGGAACTGAGCACGAACCGGGCCTCCCGCGGCTCAGATACCCAGCGCTTTCAATGCGTTTCCGACGTCACGCGGCGAGGTGACATGCACGGTCTTCAAGCCGCGCGCCCGCGCTCCCTCGACGTTCTCGGCGAGGTCGTCGAAAAAGACAATGCGATCCGCCGGCACCCCGATCGCCGCCACGACGTGATCGAAAGCCTCCGCGTCCGGTTTGCGCAGTCCGATGCTGGACGACAAATACAGCTCGCGGAAATGGCCGAGCAGGCCGGCGTATTCTTTCGAGAAATAGTCCACATGCGGCCGATTGGTGTTGGAGAAGGCGTAGAGCGGCATCTGCTTCGCCGCGCGCGGCAGCAGCTCGGCGATATCTGGCATCTCACCGGCGAAGATCGCGTTCCAGCCTTCCAGGAACTGCGCGTCCGAGATGCCGATTCCGAGCGAGGCACGCAGCGAGGCGAAATAGTCCGCGTCGCTGATCTTGCCCATCTCGTGCAGCCGGTAGGCCTCGTCACGCACATAGCGCGCGACGATGGCCTCGGGCCGGCAGCCCGCATGTCCCGCCCAGCAGGCGATCGCCTTGGAGAAGTCGATGTCGAGCACCACGCGCCCGAGGTCGAACAGCAGCGCATCGGCGCTGCCGGGAGAGAGTGATGTCATTGCGTCCTTTTCACTTCAATATCGGCAACTCAGTAGCGATAGGGCTCATGGTCGAACAGCGGGAACGCGCTGAACACGCCGGGTGCGTTGGTGGCGGTCGCCGGATGCAGGCAGGATTTATCGATCTCGGCGAATGAGGTGGCGCCCAAGAGGCCAAGGCAGCGCAGCGCCTCGTCCTCCAGCAGCTCCAGCATTCGCGCGACGCCGCCTTCGCCGGCGGCCGCCAGCGCCCAGCACTGCAGCCGGCCGATGCCGACGAGGTCCGCGCCCGCCGCGATTGCCTTGACGATGTCGGTGCCGCGGCAAAAGCCGCCGTCGACCATGATCTTGGCGCGGCCCTTCACGGCATCGACGATCTCCGGCAGCACATGCATGGCGCCACGGCCGTGGTCGAGCTGGCGGCCGCCATGGTTCGAGACGTAGATCCATTCGACACCGTGCTCGAGCGCGATCTGCGCGTCCTCGGCGGTGGCGATGCCCTTCAGGATCAGAGGGATCTTGAACTTGTCCTTGATCATCTTGACGGTCCGCCACTCCAAGCCCTTCTGGAAATCGCCTCCGGTGGCGCGCAGGCGGCTCTCGCGCACATAGCGCTTGGCGATGTCACGTTCGCGACGGCTGTAATGCGCGGTGTCGACGGTCAGGCAGAAGGCGGCATAAGCGTTCTTTTCGGCCCGGCTGACGACATCGGCGACGAAGGCATCGTCGCCGCGGACATAGAGCTGATAGAGCCGCAGCGCGTCGGGCGCAGCCTCGGCGGTCTTCTCCAGGCCGGGCTCGGACACCGAGCTCAGCATGTGCGCCGCGCCGAAGGTGCCGGCGGCGCGCGCGACGCTTGCCGCGCCATCCGGATCGAAGATCTCGAGCGCGCCGACCGGGGCGAGCACCACCGGCAGGCGCATCCTGCGGCCGAGCTGCTCGACGGAACCATCGACCTTGCGGACGTCGCGCAACACGCGTGGCCGGAAGGCGATCTCGTCAAGCGCCATGCGGTTGCGCCGCATCGTGGTCTCGGTCTCGGCCGCTCCGACGATGTAGTCCCAGGCATTCTGGTTGAGGTTGGCGCGCGCCTTCCGGATGAACTCGTGCAGGTTCTGGAACGGCTCGTTGCTGGCGCCGAGTTCGACGTTCCGTTCCGGCCGGATGCGGGGCGCTTCATTCATTGTTGTCCTCCCGAGAATTTGAAGTCTTGTCGCCATCGCCTATCGCGTCCAGCCCTCCAAAACCATCCTAAAATCGCATAGCTGTGAGGCGCGGGCGGCCGACCGGTTTCCGCTTTGCGCGAAACAGTTTCGGAACGTTGCCAAAAGTTTAGGCCAAGGCGAAGGGATTTCTTCGGCGCGGCCGCTAGCGCGGCATCCGGCCTTGAAGAAACCGGAATGGTATTGTGAGAAGCGGGCTGGATCGCCATTTGCATGGCGCCCCCCAGCCCCAAGAGAACCGCCAAGCAAAAGGCTAGCCCATCCATGCGGAAAACCCTGCTGTTCCCCCTGGGCGCGCTCACTGGAGCGTGTCTGACCCTTCTGGTAGCCAGCCCGCACAGCGGAGTATGGGCGGCACGGGCGGCGGCGAGCGCGGATGATGCCTACTCCCAGCTCAATCTGTTCGGCGCGGTGTTCGAGCGCGTCAAGGCCAGCTATGTCGAGAAGCCCGACAATGCCAAGCTGATCGAGGGTGCGATCACCGGCATGGTGACCTCGCTCGATCCGCATTCACGCTACATGAACGCCAAGGCCTGGACCGAGATGCAGGAGACCACCTCCGGCGAGTTCGGCGGCCTCGGCATCGAGGTCACGATGGAGGACGGCCTCGTCAAGGTCGTCTCGCCGATCGACGATACGCCGGCCTCGAAGGCCGGCATCATGTCCGGCGACCTCATCAGCAAGATCGACGGCGAGGCCGTGCTGGGTATGACGCTCGAGCAGGCGGTCAACAAGATGAAGGGACCGGTCGACACCAAGACCAAGCTCACCATCGTGCGCAAGGGCGCGGACGCCCCGCTCGACGTCGCAATCACGCGCGAGATCATCCATGTGCGCCCCGTGCGCTTCCACGTCGAGAACGGCGACATCGGCTATATCCGCGTCACCTCGTTCAACGAACAGACCACCGACGGCCTGAAGAAGGCGATCGCCTCGATCTCCAAGCAGGTCGCCCAGGAGAAGCTCGTCGGCTACGTGCTTGATCTGCGCAACAATCCGGGCGGGCTGCTCGACCAGGCCGTGTCGGTGTCGAGCGCCTTCCTGCAGCGTGGGGAGGTCGTGTCGACCCGCGGCCGCAATCCGGAAGAGACCCAGCGCTTCACCGCGCATGGCGGCGATCTCACCAAGGGCAAGCCGCTCGTGGTGCTGATCAATGGCGGCTCGGCCTCGGCCTCGGAGATCGTGTCTGGCGCGCTTCACGACCACAAGCGCGCGACGCTGATCGGCACGCGCTCGTTCGGCAAGGGCTCGGTGCAGACCATCATTCCGCTCGGCGCCGGCAATGGCGCGCTGGCGCTGACCACGGCGCGCTACTACACGCCGTCGGGCCGTTCGATCCAGGCCCAGGGCATCGCGCCCGACATCGAGATCCTCCAGGACGTGCCGCCCGAGCTGAAGGGCCGGATGGACACCATGGCTGAATCCCAGATGCGCGGGCATTTGCAGGCCGCCGACGGCACCGAGCAGACTGGATCGCAGTCCTATGTCCCGCCGGAAGAGAAGGACGACAAGGCGCTGCACGCGGCCTATGACTTCCTGCACGGCGTCACCGCGAATGCGGTCGCCGCCAAGCGCGCGACGAAGGCTGCGGTTCCGAATTAAATCCGACGACCTCCAGATATGGATCGCCCGGGAGTGGATCACCGCTTCCGGGCGAATTCGTTTGGGGACGCGGTCTCGAACACCTAACCGGCCTCGCGGCGGCGACCCTCGCTGCCTTCGCGTCGCGCGAGCCGGCTGCGATGCAGCGCGAATAGCTCCAGCATCTTGTCGGCCGGCTTGGCGGCGCTGAACAGATAGCCCTGCATCTCGGCGCAGCCGAGCGTGCGAAGCAGGCGCCGCTGCTCCTCGGTCTCGACACCCTCGGCCGTGGTGGTCATGCGGCGGGCAGCCGCCAGATTGACGACGGCCTGGACGATGCTGGCGGAGCCGTCGGGGCGGGCGATGTCGTCGACGAAGCAGCGGTCGATCTTGATCTTGTCGAAGGGGAAGCGGTGCAGATAGCTCAGGGATGAGTAGCCGGTGCCGAAATCGTCGAGCGCGATGCGCACGCCGATGGCACGAAGCTGGTGCAGGATCGCGAGCGCGGCATCGTCGTCGCGGATCAGGACCGCCTCGGTGATCTCGAGCTCGAGCCGGCTCGCCGGCAGGTTCGACGCGGCGAGCGCGGCCATGATCTTCAGCGCCAGCGTGCCGCTCTTGAACTGCACCGGCGAGACGTTGACGGCGAGGCGGATGTCGTCGGGCCAACCCGCCGCGTCCCGGCACGCGGTCGCCAGCACCCATTCGCCGATCTCGTTGATCAGGCCGGTGTCCTCGGCGATCGGGATGAATTCGGCCGGCGAGATCATGCCGCGCTCGGGATGGCGCCAGCGCACCAGCGCTTCGCAGCCGGTGATGCGGTCGTCCTTGAGGCCGAGGCAGGGCTGGTAATACACCTCGAGTCCGCCTTCGCGCCCCCCTTGGGCAATGGCGTGGCGCAGGTCGCTCTCGAGCTGGCGCCGCTCGCGAACCTTGGCGTCCATGTCCGGCTCGAAGAAGCGGAAGGTACGCCGCCCGGTCGACTTGGCCGCGTACATCGCCATGTCTGCGTTCTTGAGGATCTGGTCCAGCATTGTTCCGTGTTCCGGCGCGAGCGCAATGCCGATGCTGGCGTCGGTGGTGAGATGATGGCCCATGCAGTCGAACGGCGTGCGGATGGCTTCGAAGACCCGCGCGACGAGCTCGTTGACCTGGTCCAGCGACGTCGCCGCGCTCTGTACTATGGCGAATTCGTCGCCGCCGAGTCGCGCCACGAAGTCCGCCGGGCCGGCACAGCGGCGAAGGTTCGCCGCGACCGATTTCAATAGCTCGTCGCCGACGAGATGGCCGAGCGCGTCGTTGACGCTCTTGAATTCGTCGATATCGATGTAGTGCACCGCGATCTGTTCGCCGTCGCCGACCGCAGCCAGCTGATGGCGCAGATGCTCGTGAAACATGGCGCGGTTGGGCAGGTCCGTCAGCGCGTCATAATGAGCGAGGTGGGTGATGCGCTCCTCGATGCGGCGGCGCTCGGTGATGTCTTCATGGGTCGCGACCCAGCCGCCATCAGCGAGCGGTTCGTTGAGGATGTGGATCGAGCGGCCGTCGGAAGTGTCGATCACCATTGAATTACGGACATGGATGTCCTTCAGCACGAGCGCGACGTAAGCGTCGACGTCGCCCGCGAACGAGCCGGTTGCCTTGCAATGGGCGATGGTGTCGTGGAAGCTGGAGCCGGGCTTTACGATCTCGGCCGACAATCCATACATCTCGATGTAGCGCTGGTTACAGACCACGAGCCGCTGCTCGGCGTCGAACAGCAACAGGCCTTGGGTCATGTTGTTGACGGCGCGGTCGAGCCGCTGCTTTTCCAGCGTGAGCCGCTCGCGCGAAAGGCGGTGCTGCTCCAGCAGCTTGCGAACGATCGCGATCAGCAGGCCTGCGATGGCGAGCGCTGACGAGGCGGCAACCGAGATCAGGATGCCGATCTGCTCGCGCCAGTCCGTCAGGGCCGCCGCGCGCGTCGTGGTGGCCATCATCAGGATCGGGAAATGGGGCAGGGCGCGCGAGGAGATCAGCCGGTCCTCTCCGTCGACAGGGCTTACGAAACGGCCGGCGAAGTGATCGAGCCCGAACACCCTCTGGAGCTCGAACGCGCCGCTTTTGAAATTCCGCCCCATCAATTCGCTGGAATGGGGATAACGGGCGAGCAGCGTGCCGTCCCGATGCAGCATCGAGATCGTCGCGCCTTCGCCGAGCACGACGGAGGCGAAGAATTTTTCGAAGTTGGCGGGCTCGATTCCGCGCCCGACGATACCGAGGAACTCGCCGCTTGGCCCGACGATCTTCCGGGCCACCAGAATGGTCCATGCGCCGGAGATGCGGCTATGCAACGGCTCGATCAGGACATCAGGCGCATTGGGATCATACTTGAAGGAGCGAAAATAGGCGCGGTCGGCCATCTTGACCCCGGGAACCGGCCATGCCGTCGACGAATTGATCAGATTGCCTTCGGCATCGATGATGTTGACACCGCCGATATAGGGCAGCGCCTCGATCTTCGACCGCAGCATCCGGTGGACGTCCTCGCCCGAGAGGCGCTTGCGAAAGTCTTCCGCGGTCGTGATTCCGGTCGTGCGGACGTGGTCGACGAAGTCCTTCTGGATGACCGCGAAATCCTGCAATTGCTGGTCGAAATGGTGAGCGAGCAGCAGCACCGTGTTTTCCAGCTCGCGGCCGGAGTTGCGCAGCGCGCGCTCGCGGAAGTTCTGTGCCATCAGCGTTGCGCCAACGGCGATCGCGGCGATCAGGAAGATCCCGCCCACCACCAGCCAGCGGATCGGCCCGCTGCGCGTGAGCACGGCCTGGTCGACGAGGCGGTTGCGGAATTTGGTCATGATCTCGATCGCTGTCGTACACACGCCAGGATCAATTCTTGAGCCCGGGCACATCCGTTGGTTTACGGGAACGGCGTGGAGGTAAAGTTAGGAAGCGTGGTTAACGCAGGATGAAGGCGCGCGCACATGCAAACGATGCGCGGCACGGCGAGATGCAGCAATTCCCCGAGTGTGCCGTGGTCTCGATCCCTGCCGGTCGTCGCAACGCAACCGGTGCTTAACCATCTCACGTGCGCGCTCAATGACGCGCTCGCGCCGTTTCCATTGCGGGTGGCGGCACGCGCCGGGCGCGGCGCGCTGCTGTCGGCAGCGCGCGAGGATGCGCTTGCCGCCTGCGATCAGACGCGATAATGGCCCGACTTGCCGCCGAGCTTCTCGACGAGATGGATGCCTTCTATGTGCACGCCGCGTTCGACCGCCTTGATCATGTCGTAGATGGTCAGGCAGGCAACCGAGACTGCGGTCAGGGCCTCCATCTCGACGCCGGTCGGGCCCGTGACCTTCACGCTGGCGCGAACGAGGCAGCCCGGCAGTTTTGCGTCCGGCTCGATGTCGACCGTCACCTTCGACAGCGCGAGGGGATGGCAGAGCGGGATCAGCTCGGAAGTGCGCTTGGCGGCCATGATGCCGGCGATGCGCGCGGTGCCGAGCACGTCACCCTTCTTGGCATTGCCGGAAACGATCAGGTCGAGCGTTGCCTTGGTCATGACGACGCGGCCTTCCGCGACCGCAAGCCGCTCGGTCGCGGGCTTGTCCGAGACGTCGACCATCCGCGCCTCGCCGGAGGCGCCGATATGGGTGAGCGCGGGACCGGCGTTGGATTTGGCCGTCCTCGTCGTGCCTGGCTTCTTGGCTGGCTTGCGCGCCATGTCAGCGCGTGCCCGTCGCGCGCGCCGTCGTCTCGCGCGCGAGCAGCGCGCGCGTCGCCGCGGTGACGTCGGCCTGCCGCATCAGGCTCTCGCCGACCAGGAAGGTCGACATGCCGACGCGCTCGAGCCGGGCGAGATCTTCGGGCGTGAAGATGCCGCTCTCGCCGACCATCAGCCGGTCGCCGGGGATGAGCGGCGCCAGGGCCTCGCTGGTCGCGAGCGTGGTCTCGAAGGTGCGCAGATTGCGGTTGTTGACGCCGATCATCGGCGACCGCAGCTTCAGCGCCCGGTCGAGCTCGGCGCGGTCGTGGATCTCGATCAGCACGTCCATGCCATAGGCGATGGCAGCCTCTTCGATATCCCTGGCAGCGGCATCATCGAGCGCCGCCATGATGATCAGGATGCAGTCGGCGCCGTGCGCGCGCGCCTCGACCACCTGATAGGTATCGAACATGAAATCCTTGCGCAGCACCGGCAGTGACGTTGCCGCGCGCGCCGCCACCATGAAGTCGAGATGGCCCTGGAACGACGGCGTGTCGGTCAGCACCGAAAGGCAGGCTGCGCCACCCGCCTCATAGGCTTTTGCGAGTGCCGGCGGGTCGAAATCGGCGCGAATGAGACCCTTGGAGGGCGAGGCCTTCTTGATCTCGGCGATCAACGCATAGTCGCCATCGGCATGCTTGCTCTTGATCGCTCGCAGGAAACCACGCGGCGCGGAGGCGGCCTTGGCTTGCGCCTCCACGGCGGAGAGCGGACGCGTCCGCTTCGCTGCCGCGATCTCCTCGCGCTTGTAGGTCTCGATCTTGGTCAGGATGTCGGACATGCGCAATTCAGCCGTTGGAGACCGTGACCAGGTGCTTCAGCTTCGCGTTGGCCGCGCCGCTGTCGATGGAGGCGGCGCCGATCGCGATGCCTTCCTTGAGGTCCTTGGCGCGGCCGGCCACGACCAGTGCGGCGGCGGCGTTGATCAGCGCCACGTCGCGATAGGGGCTCGGCTTGCCGTCGAGCACGCTTTGCAATGCGATCGCATTGGCGTCGGCGTCGCCGCCCCTGAGCGCACCGGCCTCGCAACGCGAGAGCCCGGCTTCCTCCGGCGTCACCTCGAAATTCCGGATCTCGCCATTGTGGAGCGCGGAGACGAAGGTCGGGCCGGTGAGGGTGATCTCGTCCAGACCGTCGGAGCCGTGCACCACCCAGGCGGATTCCGAGCCGAGGTTCTTGAGCACCTGCGCCAGCGGCTGCACCCATTGCCTTGAAAACACGCCGACCATCTGTCGCTTCACGCCGGCCGGGTTGGACAGGGGCCCAAGCAGGTTGAAGATCGTGCGGGTCGCGAGCTCGACCCGGGTCGGGCCGACGTTCTTCATGGCGGGATGGTGGGCGGGGGCGAACATGAAGCCGATGCCGCATTCGCGCACGCAGCGTCCGACCTGCTCCGGCTTGAGATCGATCTTCACCCCAAGCGATGCCAGCACGTCGGCGGCGCCCGAGCGCGAGGACAGCGCGCGGTTGCCGTGCTTGGCCACCGGCACGCCGGCGCCCGAGACGATGAAGGCGGCGCAGGTCGAGACGTTGACCGAGCCGGAGCCGTCGCCGCCGGTGCCGACGATGTCGACGGCGTCGGACGGCGCCGTCACGGTCAGCATCTTGGAGCGCATCGCCGCAACAGCGCCGGTGATCTCGTCCACGGTCTCGCCGCGCACCCGCAGCGCCATCAAGAGGCCGCCCATCTGCGAGGGCGTAGCCTCGCCACTCATCATGGCATCGAAGGCGGAAGCGGCTTCGTCACGCGACAGGCTGGCGCCGGTCGCCACTTTTCCAATGATAGATTTCAGGTCGTCCATCGCGTGCTTTCAACTCACTGGTTCGCGCCGGTCACCTGCGCGAAGGCGGCCTGATTAATGGTGGTCCCGATGTCGGTTTCAAGCTTGTTGACGTAGGATGCGACCTGCTCCTCGGTCTGGGCCCGGTCGAGGCTCTCCTTCAGCTTCTTGACAGCATCGGAGGCAAAGTCGACCGCGGGGTCGACGATGTCGGTGACGCGGAAGACGATCACCTCGCTGCCGCCGCTCACGGGCGTCTGTCCGACGCCGTCCTTGGCGGCACGGAACGCGGCCGACACGATGGTGGCGGGCACGCCGGCGGGCGTATCGTCGCGCTTGAAGCCGGTCGCGGTCTCGACCTTGGCGCCGGCCGCTGCCGCTTCATCCGCGAGCTTGCCGCCCGCTTCGAGCTTCTGCACCATCTCGGTCGCCGTGGCCTTCAGCTTGGTCGCGATCTGGTCCTGGCGCCAGCGTGCCTCGACCTGGTCGCGGACCTCGTCGAGATTGCGGTCGCGCGAGGGCGTGATGGCGAGCACGTCGTACCAGACATAGCCGCCCTTGAAGGAGATCGGGTCGTTGTCGACGCCGACATCGGTGTTGAAGGCCTGCGACACCACGTCGAGACCCTGCGGGATGTTGGCGACCGGTTGGCCGTTCGGGGCGCGGCCGGAGCGGTCGACGGCGTCGATGGTCACGGCGGTGAGGCCGAGCTTCTGTGCCGCGTCGATCACGCTGGCGCCGCCGCCGCGCTCGTCTTCCATCTTGTCGCGGAGATCGGCGACCTTGACGCGCGCGCGCTCGGTCGCGATCTCGCGCTTGATGTCGCCGGCGAGGCTGGCGTAGTCCGCCTCCTTGCCCGGCTCGATCTTGTCGACCCTGACGATGGACGTGCCGAGAGCGCCCTGGATCGGTTGGCTGATCTCACCGGCCGGAAGCGTGAAGGCGGCATCGCCAACCGCGGGGTCGAGCGAAGACTTGGTGACGAGGCCAAGGTCGACGTCGGAGGCGCTCAGCCCGCGTTCCTTGCCGAGATCCTCGAACGACGTCCCGCCGACGAGGCGCTCGCGTGCGGCTTGCGCTTCGGCAACGTTCGGAAACACGATCTGCTGGATCTGTCGCTTCTCCGGCGTGCCAAGCCGGTCCTTGCGCTGCTCGAATACCTTCTTGGCGTCCTCGTCGGAAACCTCGGTCCACTTGCCGATCTCTTCCGGTGAGATCACGACGAAGGCGATCTTGCGGTATTCGGGCGCGCGGAACTGGACCTTGTGATCCTCGAAATAGGTGGCCAGGGCTTCGGGCGAGGGCGCCTCGATGGTGCCTGCCTGTGCAGCGTCGAGCTTGACGAATTCAATGGTACGCTGCTCGTTCTGGTACCGCGTCAGGACGTCGATCATTGCCTTCGGCGGCTCGATGCCCGCGCCGATCGTGCCGGTGATCTGGCGGCGAAGCGACACCTTGCGCTGCTCGGCGACATAACGCGGTTCGGTGTAGCCAAAATTGCGGATCACGGCCTGGAAGCGGTTCGCATCGAAGTTGCCGCCGACGCCCTTGAAGTTGGGATCGTTCATGATGACTTGGCGGATCTGGTCATCGGACTGGCCGAGCCCGAGCCGGCGCGCCTCTTCGTCGAGGGCGGCTTCCGCGATGGTCTGCTGGAGGACCTGGCGGTCGAGGCCGAAGGCCCGCGCCTGGTCCGGCGTCAGCGGACGGCCGAACTGGCGGCTGATCTGCTGCAGGCGGTCGGTGTAGATCTGCCGGAACTCGTTCAGCGAAATCTCGGTGTGGCCGATCTTGGCGACCGTGGACTGCCCGAAGCCGCGGAAGATGTCGGCGATGCCCCAAATGCCGAAACTGATGATCAACACGCCCATCACCACGGCCATAATGGTCTTGCCGAGCCAGTTCGATGAGGCCTTGCGCATTCCTCGGAGCATTTGGTCCAACTTGTCTGGTCAGGAGGGAACGGGAGCGCGTCTTAATGCAGATTCCGCAAAAGCGCGTCACCAAATTGATAGATCATCATAAAGTGGCGGCTTTCCCCCCGCAACCTTGCCACGGGTCCCCCTTGAGACCTGCGGTTAAAGGCCTCTAGGTCTGGAACTGCCGCGACAGCTCTGCTAGCGCATGCACAAACCTCATTTTGCTGGACATTGACATGACCGACGCCATCCGACCGCTGATCGCCGGCAATTGGAAAATGAACGGCCTGAAGGCCCAGGCTGCCGAATTCGACGCCATGCTCGACGGTGCGGCAGACGTGGCCGGCAAGGCCGACTTGTTGGTTTGCCCGCCGGGGACCCTCGTTGCGGCGTTCGCCGAGAGGGCACGTGGCAGGAAGGTCGCGGTGGGAGCGCAGGATTGCCACCCCAAGGCCTCAGGTGCCCATACCGGCGATGTTGCCGCCGAAATGCTGGTGGATGCGGGCGCAACCGCCATCATCGTCGGCCATTCCGAGCGCCGCGCCGACCACGGCGAGGGGGATGCGCTGATCCGGCAGAAGGCCGAGGCCGCCTGGCGCGCCGGGGCGACGGCGATCGTCTGCATCGGCGAGACGCAAGGCCAGCGGGACGCCGGCCAGACCCTGGACATCGTGCGCGGCCAGCTTGACGGTTCTCTGCCTGACAGCTCGACCGCAGCCAATCTGGTCGTGGCCTATGAGCCGGTCTGGGCGATCGGCACCGGGCTGACCCCCACAGCCAAGGATGTCGAGCAGATTCATGGCTTTATCCGGGAACTCCTGATCTCCCGGTTCAAAGCCGAGGGAGCGAAGATGCGAATCCTCTATGGCGGCTCGGTCAAGCCCTCGAATGCGGCCGAGCTGATGGCGGTGAAAAACGTCAACGGCGCGCTGGTCGGTGGCGCCAGCCTGAAGGCGGCCGATTTCCTTGCGATCGCCAAAGGCTGTCCCTAGCTAATCCAATGCGTTGATCCCGACCCGATCGGGGGTGGCAATACCCCTCCCGATCGTGTAACACCGCGCAACTTCAGGAAAACCCGCGAAGCGCGATCGGC
Organism: Bradyrhizobium vignae; assembly: GCF_004114425.1. Lineage (GTDB taxonomy): Bacteria > Pseudomonadota > Alphaproteobacteria > Rhizobiales > Xanthobacteraceae > Bradyrhizobium > Bradyrhizobium vignae. Next base: position 37,373 of record NZ_RDQF01000035.1, read on the forward strand.
CGCCGTCAGGCGCCGCCCGCTTGTGACGGAAGGATATCATGCAGACCGTTGTCATCGTCATTCACCTCATGATCGTCGCTGTCATGATCGGTGCCGTGCTGCTCCAGAAGTCGGAAGGCGGCGGCCTCGGCATGGGCGGCGGCGCGGGCTTCATGTCGAGCCGCGGCACGGCGAACCTTCTGACGCGGACCACCGCGATCCTGGCCGTCGGGTTCTTCCTCACCAGCCTGTTCCTGTCCTGGTATGCGGGCTACGACCGCAAGCCGTCGTCGATCATCGGCCAGCCGGCGCAGACCCAGCCAACCGGTGGTTCGCCGGTCGCGCCGCCAACCTCGGGCGGCATCCTGGATTCGCTCAAGAAGGCCGACGAGCAGCAGCAGGCCCCGGCCCCGAGCGGCCCGCAGGTACCGCGCTCGCAATAAAGCAGGGGGGCCATGCAGGGCGGCCGCTACCGTCCTGCATCAAAAATCCCCATCAAGGCACTGTCACCACTCTTAGTTTTGGCTCACCCACAGGCCCGCAAAATCTTTGGGGCGGAATACGAATCGCTTTGGCGAATCGAATTCGAGGGATTAGAGGTTAAGTCCCATGGCGCGGTACATATTCATCACCGGCGGCGTGGTTTCCTCGCTCGGCAAGGGTCTGGCTTCGGCGGCACTGGGTGCTCTGTTGCAGGCCCGGGGCTACAAGGTTCGCCTCCGCAAGCTCGACCCCTATCTCAACCTCGATCCCGGAACGATGTCGCCGTATCAGCACGGCGAAGTGTTCGTGACCGACGACGGCGCGGAGACCGACCTCGATCTCGGTCACTACGAGCGCTTCACCGGCCGGCCGGCGACCAAGGCCGACAACATCACCACCGGGCGCATCTACCAGGACATCATCACCAAGGAGCGCCGCGGCGATTATCTCGGCGCGACCATCCAGGTGGTTCCGCACGTCACCAACGCGATCAAGGAATTCGTCCTCGACGGCAATGACGGCTACGACTTCGTGCTGGTGGAGATCGGCGGCACCGTCGGTGACATCGAGGGCCTGCCGTTCTTCGAGGCGATCCGCCAGCTCAAGAACGAGCTGCCGCGCGATCACGCCGTCTACATCCATCTGACGCTGCTGCCCTACATTCCGAGCGCCGGCGAATTGAAGACCAAGCCGACACAGCACTCGGTCAAGGAGCTGCGCTCGATCGGCATCCAGCCGGACATCCTGCTCTGCCGCACCGATCGCGCGATCCCGAAGGAAGAACGGCGCAAGCTCGGGCTGTTCTGCAACGTGCGCGAAAGCGCCGTGATCGAGGCGCGCGACGTCGACAACATCTATGCGGTGCCCGAGGCCTATCACAATGCGGGCCTCGACGATGAAGTGCTCGCCGCCTTCGGCATCGCCTCGCGGATTCCGCCGGAGCTGCGCAGCTGGCAAGAGATCAACGAGCGCATCCGCAACCCCGAGGGCAACGTCACCATCGCCATCGTCGGCAAATACACCGGCATGAAGGATGCGTATAAGTCGCTGATCGAGGCGCTCTCGCATGGCGGCATCGCCAACAAGGTGAAGGTCAACCTCGACTGGATCGAGAGCGAGATCTTCGAAAAGGAAGATCCGGCGCCGTTCCTCGAGCACGTCAACGGCATCCTGGTGCCCGGCGGTTTCGGTCAGCGCGGCGCCGAAGGCAAGATCAAGGCGGCGCAGTTCGCGCGTGAGCGCGACGTGCCGTATTTCGGCATCTGCTTCGGCATGCAGATGGCGGTGATCGAGGCTGCGCGAAACCTCGTCGGCATCGAGGACGCCAACTCCACCGAGTTCGGCCCGACCAAGGAACCCTTGGTCGGTCTGATGACGGAATGGCTGCGCGGCAACGAGCTCGAGAAGCGCTCGCAGGCCGGCGACCTCGGCGGCACGATGCGCCTCGGCGCCTATCCGGCAACGCTCAACCGCGGCAGCCGCGTCTCGCAGGTCTATGGCGGCGCGACCGAGATCTCCGAGCGTCACCGCCATCGCTACGAAGTCAACACCGCCTACAAGGATCGCCTCGAGCAGCACGGGCTGAAATTCTCGGGCCTGTCGCCCGACGGCGTGCTGCCTGAAATCGTCGAGTACGAGGATCATCCCTGGTTCATCGGGGTCCAGTTCCATCCCGAGCTGAAGTCGCGCCCCTTCGAGCCGCATCCGCTGTTCGCCTCGTTCATTCAGGCGGCGGTGGTGCAGTCGCGGCTGGTCTGACGGCTCAGCGCGCGGCGGAATAGTCGCGCGCGTGATGCATCGGCCCCAACGGGGCCCGCGCTGACGGTTCAGGCGCAACCGATCCCGTGATCAGCTTCATCTGTGGTCGCCGCGTCAGCCTGTAGACGGCCGCGGGCGGCACGTTCAGCAAGGCGCGATCCACCAGCCTTGCGCGCAGGCCCAGCCGGTCGAGCACGGGCCGCGGTACCGGGCAGCTCATGCCATAGGTGAACTGGTAGAAGGCGCCGCCGGGGCGGACATAGCTGAACGCGCCGCTGAGGATCGAGATGACCTTGCGCCTGCTCATGTTGAGCAGCGGCAGGCCGCTCACGACCGCGCCGACGGGGGCGCCGTCATAGAGGCGGTCGGTCGTCAGCCGCGCCGCGTCCATCCACAGCACGCGTGCGCCGGGAAAGCGCAGTTGCAGGAGCTTCATGAAGTCGGAGCCGTATTCGACCAGCGTGAGATCCTGCGGCCGCACGCCGCGTTTGAGCAGCTTGTAGGTGAAGGCGCCGGTGCCGGGCCCAAGCTCGAGAATCGGCCCCGTCGATGCGCTGATCTCGCGCGTGATGAGATCGGCGAGCGCCGCACTCGATGGTGCGACAGCGCCGACCCGACGCGGGGACGACATCCAGGACAGGAAGAAGGAAAGGAAATCGTTGGGCATGCGCACTCCGGCATCTTGGTTTGCACCTGCTGAGATCACAGGTGAGACGGATGCAGTGTTGCGGAGGCGCATTGCGACAGCATTGCGCCGCTAGAGGCGCATGCGGATTGAATCAACTCTGTCGGACCGGCGGCAACGTCATCCGGAAACAGGCGCCGCCCTCCGCTCCGTCCGGCACCGAAACGTGGCCGCCATGCAGCTGCACGATCTCGCGCACCATGTTGAGGCCGAGGCCGGCACCGCGATCGAGCGGCGCGAGCCGATAGAACGGCTCGAAGATCTGCTCGCGCTGATCGGCGGGAATGCCGGCGCCTTCATCGGTGACCTCGATATTTGCGGGCCTGCCGACGCGAATCCCGATCGTGCCGCGGCGAGGACCGTGCTGGATCGCATTCTGCACGAGATTGGTCAGTGCGCGCTCCAGGGCCGCCGCATCGCCGATCGTCTCGACCGGTGTCGAGGGCGCATCGAGCGCCAGCTCGTAGCCGGCGGCAATCGCCAGCGGCGCTAGGTCGGCGGCGACGCTTTGCGCAACGGCAACCAGATTGACGCGCGTGAAGGGATGGCCGCAGCGGTCGAGCCGCTGGATATCGAGCAATTGCTCGGCAAGAGTAGCCAGCCGCGCCGCATCCTCCAGCAGGCGATTCTTGTCCGGCCCAGGGGCAAGTGACTCCAGGCGCGTGTTCAGGATTGCGATCGGCGTGCGCAGCTCATGTGCGGCGTCCGCGACGAAGCGCTTGTGGCGGGCATAGCCCTGGTCGAGCCGGGCCAGCGCGTCGTTGATCGCGGTCACGAGGGGCACGACTTCGAGCGGAATCCGCTCCACCGGGAGCCGCGCGCCGCGTTGGTGGATGTCGATGCGCCGCGCCTCGTCCGCCGCGATATCGAGTCCTCCGAAGGCGCGCCGCACGATCATCGGCGTCGCGATGAACGTCGCCGTTCCCATCAGGAGCAGGCCGGGCAGGGCGATGCCGAGGAACGCAAGGGACGTCATGAACAGCGCCTTGGCGCCGGTCAGGCGTCCTTGTGTCGCCGTGATGACCTGCACGTTGCCCGCATCAGTGTCGACCCGCTTCATGCGCGCCGCCGGCTTGCGCGGATCGTCCTCGAACAACTGCCAACCGAGCCGCGCCTGGCTGATCCGGTCGAGACCTCCGCCGATCGCGGCGAATTCGGCCGGCACGGCGCCTTCGGTGAGGGAGCGTCCCTCCCGGTCGCGTACCAGGAACCAGAGGTCGGGTGTCTCGCTGCGCAACTGCTGCAGTTCGGCCGTTGGCCGCAAGGCCAATCCACCTTGCGCATCGCGCGTGAGCGCACGCTGGACGACATCGATGACGCGGTCCTCATCGCGCGGCGCCAGCACGAAGCCGGAGGCGCAAAGCCCGGTGAGAACGACTGCAAGCAGCGCGACGAGGATGACCGCCTGAAGCGAGAGCAGGCGCCAGCTTAGCCGCGAGCGTAGGCAATAGGGATCGTCGTGTTTGCTCATGGCAACTTCTTGAGGAGATAGCCGACGCCGCGAATGCCGTGGATCTCGATACCCGCGTCGGCTTCCGCGAGCTTTCGCCGCAGCCGCGAGACATGCGTGTCGAGTGCGTTGGACTGGATCTCGTCGTCGAAATTGTAGACCGCCTCTTCCAGCGCCGAGCGCAGCACGGTCCGGCCCATGCGGCGAAGCAACGCTTCGAGCACCAGGAGCTCGCGGCGGGGCAACTCGAACGGCTCGCCGTCGATGCTGGCTTCGCGATGGCCGACATCGAACGCGAGGCGGCCGGCACGGATGATTTCGGGGGAGAGGCCCGCAGGCCGCCGCAGCACTGCACGCAGCCGCGCCAGCAGCTCCTCGACTGCAAACGGTTTTGCCAGATAGTCATCGGCGCCGCCGTCGAGGCCGGCGATGCGGTCGGCGAGCTCCCCGCGCGCAGTCAGGACGATGATGGGCACGCCGTCGGCACGCGCGCGGAGCTTGGGGATCAAGGCGAGGCCATCGCCGTCAGGAAGCTGGCGGTCGAGCAGGACGGCGGCATGGACGTCGGCGGAAATGGCTTCCTCCGCCTCGGCGAGCGTCGGAGCATGATCCACCACCATGTCATAGCGCTTCAGCGCCGAAGCCAGCGCGCCGGCCATTTCCGCTTCATCCTCGACCAGCAAAATCCGCATGTAAGGGCACCTGAACCGCATCTGACGCCTTTGTAGCGGCCCGATCATTGCGGCAGCATTGCGGGAGTCCGGCCCTGCGGCGGAAGCTCAAGCCATGCGCAGAACGCCACAGGGGCGGACGGGCAGGGCTCAAGACACCGTCGGGACCAACCGCTATAACCGCCGGACCTGTTCAGGGAGGCCGTGAATGATCTACGAAATGCGCGTCTACCGCTGCGTCCCCGGTCGCCTGCCGGCGCTCTTGAAGCGGTTCGAGACCGCCACGCTGAAGATCTGGGAGAAGCACGGCATCAAGCAGGCCGGCTTCTTCACGACGCTGATCGGTGAATCCAACCAGGAGCTGACCTATTTCCTGGCCTGGGACTCGCTCGCCGAGCGCGAGAAGAAGTGGGGCGCGTTCATGACCGACCCGGACTGGCTCGAGGCGCGGGCGAAATCGGAAGCGGACGGCCAGATCGTGGGCAACATCGTCAGCCAGATCCTGGCGCCGACCGCCTTCTCGGCGGTGAAGTAGCGATCACTGGCGCGGCGGGAACCATGGCGCAACCCTGATATTCGAGCGGCCCGGGCGGAAGAGGGTTGATCCGACCCTCATGGCGGCTATGGTCGCGCCGAAATGAGGGATTTGCCTTGAGCTCTTCAAATTCAGCGGCGCCGGTCGTCACCATTGGCACGGTCAAATTCGGCAATGATCTGCCGATCTCGGTGATTGCCGGGCCGTGCCAGCTCGAGAGCCGCCAGCATGCGCTGGAGGTCGCGTCCGCGCTGAAGGAGATCGCCGCGCGGCTGAACATCGGCCTCGTTTACAAAACCTCGTTCGACAAGGCCAACCGCACCAGCGCGGCTGCAGCGCGCGGCTTGGGCTTAGCGCAGTCGCTGCCGATCTTCGCGGAGATCCGATCCTCGTTCGGTTTGCCGGTGCTGACCGACGTGCACGAAGCCGCGCAATGCGCAGACGTGGCGCAGGCGGTGGACGTCTTGCAGATCCCGGCCTTCCTGTGCCGGCAGACCGATCTCCTTTTGGCGGCGGCCGCAACCGGCAAGGTCGTCAACGTCAAGAAGGGCCAGTTCCTGGCTCCCTGGGACATGGCCAATGTCGTCACCAAGCTCACGAGCGCTGGCAATCCCAACGTGCTCGTCACCGAGCGCGGTGCCTCATTCGGCTACAATACGCTGGTCTCCGACATGCGCGCACTGCCGATCTTGGCGCGCACCACCGGCGCGCCCGTGATCTTCGACGCCACCCATTCGGTGCAGCAGCCGGGCGGGAAAGGGACCTCGTCTGGCGGCGAGCGCGAATTCGTGCCCGTGCTGGCGCGCGCGGCTGTCGCGGTCGGCGTCGCCGGCGTCTTCATCGAGACCCATCCTGACCCTGATCACGCGCCCTCGGACGGACCCAACATGGTGCCGCTGCGCGAATTCGAGGGACTGATCGCCAGGCTGATGGCGTTCGACGCGCTCGCAAAGAATCCGCGCTGATGCAGCAAGGCGAGGCGCGGCCGCACGATCCCGGCTTGCCGACAGCACTCTACGTCATCTCAGGCGCAAGCTTCGCCGCGGCGCTGTCGGCACGCGCGCTCGATCCGGTGCTGCCGCACGTCGCCGAGGATTTTAGCGTGAGCATCGCGACCGCCGCCGGCTTTGCCGCGGTGTTCGCCTTCACCTTCTCCATCATCCAGCCGATCATCGGCGCCGCCGCCGACCTGTTCGGCAAGACGCGGCTGATGATCGGTTGCCTAGCGCTGCTCGGCCTTGCCAACATCCTGGGTGCGCTCTCAAGCTCGTTCTCATTGCTGTTCGTCACCCGCATCCTCGCGGGCATCGGCTCCGGAGGCGTGTTTCCGGTGGCGCTCAGCCTCACCAGCGATCTCGTCGGGCCCGAAAAACGCCAGGTCGCGATCAGCCGCACGCTGGCAGGCGCCATGACTGGAAATCTGCTGGGCGCCTCGGCCTCCGGCCTGATCGGCGATTTCCTCGGCTGGCGCGGCGTGCTCGCGGTGCTGGGTGCGCTCGTGATCGTCGCCTCGATCGCCGTTGCGGCCGGCTTCCACGGCGCCAAGGTCGAGCATCCGCCGAAGACGAGCCTTTCGGCGCTCAAGGCCGGCTACCGCACCATCTTCACCAATCCGAACGCCTATGTCTGCTATTCGGCGGTGTTCATCGAAGGCTGCTGCGTGCTCGGCCTGTTTCCCTACATCGCCTCGTTCCTGTTCGAGCTCGGTCAGACCTCGCTCTCGATCGCCGGCATCGTCATCGCCGGCTTTGCGGTCGGCGGCCTGTTCTACACGCTGACGGTGTCACGGCTGCTGCCGCGGCTCGGTATGAAGGGCATGATGATCGCCGGCATGACGCTGGTCGCCTCGCAGCTCATAGCCGTCGCTTTCGGCCTACGCTGGGAAGTGCAGGCGCTGAATCTCATCGTGATGGGATGGGGCTTCTACATCGCGCATGGCTGTCTTCAGGTCTTCGCCAGCGAGCTCTCGGTCGAGGCTCGCGCCACCGCGATGTCGCTGCATTCGTTCTTCTTCTTCATGGGCCAGACCGTGGGGCCACTCGCCTATGGCTTCGGCCTTCAGCACGCCGGCAAGATGCCGACCCTGTTCGCGAGCGCAGGGATCATGGTGGTGCTGGGCTTCGTCTGCGCCCGGCTGCTGAAGCAGCGGGCGCCGTCCGACGCGCGCTGAGGCATGGATGCTCGTTCCCCGGATGCAGTGCAGCGCGCCGCTGATCCGGGGTCCATAACGGCACTGGGCCCGGCTCAGCGGAGCAGTGCTTCACGCTGTGCAGCGTCCCGGACAAGAGAGGCTAAAGCATGATCCGGAAAAGTGCGAAGCGGTTTTCCGGAAAGATCATGCGTAAACAACAAGCTAAAGCGCGATGACGATTCATCCAAATCTCATCGCGCTTTAGCCCCGCCCGCGATAAGGCGCGACGCCTTGCTCGGGCACCCACAGGCCCTTCGGCACGCGGCCGGTCTGCCAGAACACGTCGATCGGGATGCCGCCACGCGGATACCAATAGCCGCCGATGCGCAGCCATTTCGGCTTGATCTCCGAGGCGATGCGCTTGCCGATCATCACGGTGCAGTCTTCGTGGAAGGCGCCGTGATTGCGAAAGCTCGCGATGTAGAGCTTGAGCGATTTCGATTCCAGCAGCCACGCGCCCGGCGCGTAGTCGATCATCAGATGCGCGAAATCCGGCTGGCCCGTGACCGGGCAGAGCGAGGTGAATTCCGGCACCGTGAAGCGCACCAGGTAATCGGTGCCCTTTTGCGGATTGGGCACGCGGTCGAGCTGGGCTTCTTCCGGTGTGTGCGGCCACTCGACCGCGCGGCCGAGCTGGAGGGATTTTTTCGCCATCATCGTCATCCTTTGCGGATGCCGGGATGGACGCAAATGCCGCTGCCGTCAACCGGCGGCAATCGTCTGGATCAGCACGATGCGGTCGTTGCCGGACTCGCAGCCCCAAAGCTCGCCCGGACGGCCGTCCAGCTGGCGCACATTGGCGTTGGGCTTGTCGCTGGCGAAGACGTTGAACTTTTCAGTAGCGGGATCGAAGCGCACGATGGCGTTGGCGGAAAAATCCGTCAGCCAGACCTTGTCCTTGTCGTCGACAAAGACAGCGTAGGCGCGGGGGCGTTCGCCCGGCAGCTTCCATGTCTTCCACGAGCCGTCGGCGGGATCGTGCACCGAGACATGCCCGCTGTTCCACTCGCTGACCCAGATCCGGCTCCTTGAATCCGACCAGACGCGCCGTGAGCCCGCATTCGGCGTCGGCGGCTGCACGACGCCGGCGCTGCCGGTCGCAAGATCGATCTTGGCGATGTAGCTGCCGGCAAGCGAGGCGTACCAGATGTCGCCCTTGGGCGTCACGGTGATGCCATAGGGTCCGATCCCCTTTGGCGCCTTGAACACCGTCATCTCGCCGGATTTCGGCGCAAGCCGCCCGTAATAGCCGGACTGTCCGGTGAACCAGTAGGTGCCGTCCTTGTCGAACACGCCGGTGTTGAGATTGGCGGACGCGAACTTTTCCGGGAGGCGAAACAGCGTCACCTTGAGATCGCCGGGGTCGACCCGCGCGATCGCGTTTTGGCCGCCTTCGGTAATCCAGGGTGCGCCGTCGGGCCCGATGGTTACGCCGTGCGGGGCAGCGCCCTGGCCGAGGCTGACCGTCTTGAAACTGCCATCTCGCGGATCGAGCCTGCCGAGCAGGCCCTTGCCCTGCGCCGTGAACCAAACCGTGCCGTCAGGGGCGGGCGTGAGATCGTGCAGGCCGATGCCGGGGCTGATAGGATAATATTTTGTTCGGAACGGGGCTTCCTGCGCAAAACCTGGGCGGATCGCGAGCAGGGCGGCACTCGAAGCAAGAAACTGGCGGCGATTCATGGCGTTACCCCGACTGTTTCAGATTGAGGTTGGACGCGCGGACCAGATGCGGTCGAGCATAAGCTGAGCCGCTTCACGCGTCAGTCGAGGAGGCTCGTCCAAGCGTTCACATTTGCTTGCAGCCCGTGTAAGACCCGCGGCACCGATCAGCCCTAACGAACGGAAGTGGACATCATGACCGCCATCATCGACATCATCGGCCGCGAAATTCTCGATAGCCGGGGCAATCCCACCGTCGAGGTCGATGTCGTGCTGGAGGATGGTGCGCTCGGCCGCGCCGCGGTGCCGTCCGGCGCCTCCACCGGCGCGCACGAGGCGGTGGAACTGCGCGACGGCGACAAGGCCCGCTATCTCGGCAAGGGCGTGACCAAGGCGGTCGGCGCCGTCAACGGGGAGATCTTCGAGGCCCTGAGTGGCCTCGATGTCGAGCAGCAGGCCCAGATCGACCAGATCATGATCGACCTCGACGGCACGCCGAACAAGAGCCGGCTGGGCGCCAACGCCATCCTCGGCGTCTCGCTCGCCTGCGCCAAGGCGGCCGCGAACTCGCTCGACATGCCGCTCTACCGTTATGTCGGCGGCACCTCGGCGCGCCTCCTGCCGGTGCCGATGATGAACATCATCAATGGCGGCGTGCATGCCGACAATCCGATCGACTTCCAGGAGTTCATGATCCTTCCGGTCGGCGCATCCTCTTTCGCCGAAGGCCTGCGTTACGGCGCGGAGGTGTTCCACACGCTGAAGTCCGAATTGAAGAAGGCCGGCCACAACACCAATGTCGGCGACGAGGGCGGCTTTGCCCCGAACCTGCCGTCGGCCGACGCCGCGCTCGACTTCGTCATGAACGCGATCGGCAAGGCCGGCTTCAAGGCGGGCTCCGACATCGTGCTCGGCCTCGACTGCGCCTCGACCGAGTTCTTCAAGGACGGCAAGTATGCCTATGAAGGTGAGGGCAAGACTCGTTCGATCTCGGAGCAGGCGAAGTATCTTGCAGACTTGGTCGCGCGCTATCCGATCGTGACCATCGAGGACGGCATGTCGGAAGACGATATGGACGGCTGGAAGGAGCTTACCGACCTCATCGGCAAGAAGTGCCAGCTGGTCGGCGACGACCTGTTCGTCACCAACGTCAAGCGCCTCGCCGAAGGCATCAAGGCCGGGCGCGCCAACTCGATCCTGATCAAGGTCAACCAGATCGGCACGCTGACCGAGACGCTGGCCGCCGTCGAAATGGCGCACAAGGCCGGCTACACCTCGGTGATGTCGCACCGCTCCGGCGAGACCGAGGATTCCACCATCGCCGACCTCGCAGTCGCCACCAATTGCGGTCAGATCAAGACCGGCTCCCTTGCGCGCGCCGACCGCACCGCCAAATACAACCAGCTCCTGCGCATCGAGCAGCAGCTCGGCAAGCAGGCGCTCTACGGCGGCAAGACGGCACTGAAGGCGCTGGCATAAGCCGGCGCTTCAACACGGACAGGGGAGGATCGACATGAGCGACGGCAAGACCGGACTGCAGTTGCGTTCGCTGCTCAAAAAGAGTGGCGAGCTGGAATTGTCTCTCGTGAATGTCCCGACGCCGGAGCCGGCCGACGATGAGGTCGTGGTTCGCGTCGAAGCCTCCCCGATCAACCCCTCAGATCTCGGACTTCTGATCGGGCCGGCCGACATGTCGGCCGCCCAGGCCTCCGGCACGAAGGAGATGCCGGTCATCACCGCCAAGATGCCGGAGGCGGCGATGCGGATGATGGCGGCCAGGTTCGATCAGTCATTGCCGGTCGGCAACGAGGGCGCCGGTACGGTGATCCAGACCGGATCGTCCGATGCCGCGAAAGCGCTGATGGGCAAGACGGTGTCGATGATCGGCGGTGCGATGTACACGCAATATCGCGTGCTCAAGGTCCGCGATGTCATGGAGCTGCCGGCGGGCACCACGGCCGTGGACGGTGCGTCCTGGTTCGTCAATCCGCTGACTGCGCTCGGCATGACCGAGACGATGCGGCGGGAGAACCACAAGGCGCTCGTGCACACGGCCGCCGCCTCCAATCTCGGCCAGATGCTCAACAAGATCTGCATCAAGGACGGCATCGGCCTCGTCAACATCGTCAGGAGCAAGGAGCAGGCCGACATCCTGCATAAGATCGGCGCCAAATATGTCGTGGATTCCAGCGCGCCTGGTTTCATGGACGATCTCACCAATGCACTTGTCGAGACCGGCGCCACCATCGCCTTCGATGCCATCGGCGGCGGCAAGCTGGCGGGCCAGATCCTGACCGCGATGGAAATTGCAGCCAACAAGACTGCGAAGGAATACAGCCGATACGGCTCCAACGTGTACAAGCAGGTCTACATCTATGGCAGCCTCGACACGCGCCCGACGGAGCTGAGCCGCTCGTTCGGGCTGAGCTGGGGCGTGGGCGGCTGGCTGCTCACGCCGTTTCTTCAGAAGATCGGTCCGGCCGAGGTGGGCCGCCTGCGCCAGCGCGTGGCGTCCGAGCTGAAGACCACGTTCGCCAGCCACTACACCAAGGTGGTCTCGCTTGCCGAGGCGCTCGATCTCGCCAACGTCGCGGTGTACGCCAAACGCGCCACCGGCGAAAAATTCCTCATCAACCCAAACAAATAATGGTGACGGGCGACGGCACGTCACCGAAGGAAAGTCTTGCCTTCTGAGCGAGGCGGGAGATTATTCCGCCGCCATTTGAAGCGGAAAACCGCTAGGCGCTCAGAAGGGACATTTCCATGACCGATCTCAATCGTCGTCACCTGCTCGCAGGCGCCGCCGCCATGGGTGCGGCTGCCGTGACCGGGCTTCGCCCAACCGTTGCCAATGCCGCAGTGCCGCAAGCCGGCACGCAGGCCCCGGGCTTCTACCGCTACAAGGTTGGCAGCTTCGAATGCACTTCGATCAACGACGGCGCGCGCACCTTCCCGATGCCGGACAAGTTCGTCGTCAACGTGCCGAAGGAAGAAGCCGCAGCAGCCGGCGAGGCGGCCTACATGCCGAAGGGCATGGTCACGGTGCCGTTCAACCCGCAGCTCGTCAACACCGGCTCCAAGTTGGTGCTGATCGATACCGGCAACGGCGTCGCCAATCTCGAGCCGAGCAAGGGTGCGGTCGGCCGCACGCTGCAAAACCTGCAGGCCGCCGGTGTCGACCCCAAGAACGTCGATATCGTGCTGCTGTCGCATCTGCACCCTGACCACACCAACGGCATCCGTTTGGCCGACGGCGGGCTGGCCTTCCCGAATGCGGAGATCATGGTGCCGGGCAAGGACTGGGAGTTCTGGACCAGCGAGGACAACGCCGCCAAGGCCGAGTCCAATCCGATGATGAAGAACTACTTCGCCAACGTGAAGAAGACCTTTGCCGGCCTTGAATCCAAGGTCACCAAGTACGAGTGGGGCAAGGAGGTCGCGCCCGGCATCACCTCGATCGCGACGCCGGGTCACACGCCCGGCCACACCTCCTTCGCGGTCGCATCTGGCGATGCCAAGGTGCTGATTCAGTCCGACGTCACCAACATCCCGGAATTCTTCCTGCGCAATCCGGACTGGCACGTGATGTTCGACACCGATCCCGCGCTGGCGCAGGCGACGCGCCACAAGTTCTACGACATGGCGGCGGCGGAGAAGGCCACCGTGATCGGCTTCCACTTCACCTTCCCATCGGTCGGCCATGTCGAGAAGGACGGCGCCAAATATCGCCTGATCCCGTCGGCGTGGAATCCGACGATCTGACCGCGGTTGAACCCTGGTGCGAAAGGTCGGGCCGCCGCTTGGCGGCCCGATTGCTTCGGATCGCTTCCGCCGGAATGGGGACCAATTTCCAGAAACACAGCGTTTCCAAATCAAGCCAGTTCATGCACTTGCATCTATTGGCCCTGATGATTTAAGTGCTTTCGCGGCATTCCCGCTCAAGCTCTCAAGGACACTCAATGGCCTACAACATCGTCACGATCGCCGGCAGCCTGCGCAAGGACGGTTTCTCGCTCAAGATCGCCAATGCGCTCGCCAAGCTCGCGCCTGGCTCGCTCAAGCTCGAGGTGATCACGCCGGCGGGCATCTCGTTCTTCAACCAGGACCTCGAGGGCGCGCCGCCCGCGGACTGGCTCGCATTCCGCGAGAAGCTCCAGAAGTCGAACGGCGTCCTGTTCGTCACACCCGAGTACAACCGCTCGATCCCGGGCGCTCTCAAGAACGCCATCGACGTCGCCTCGCGGCCCTATGGCAAGAGCTCGTTGCTCGGCAAGCCGGTCGGCATCATCTCCAACTCGCCGGGGCCACTCGGCGGCGTCAGCGCGGCCAAGCATCTGCAGAACATCCTGCCGGGCATCTCCGGTCCGGTTCTCCAGCAGCCGGAAATCTATCTCAACGGCGTCGGCGACGCCTTCGATGCGGACGGCAACCTGACCAAGGATTCCCTCAAGACCGTGCTGCAGCAGTACATCGATGCTTTCGCCGCGCATGTGGCGAAGAATCAGGGCTGAGCACTCACTCTCTCCGTCAAGGCCGGGCTTGTCCCGGCCGTCCACGTTCTTGGGGCAATTAGCACTCCCTTAACCAACCTGTCCCATCTTCCCGGGATGGTCTCCCGCGCCCGCCTGAAATCGATCCTGACCGGTCTTGCCCTCTATGCGATGGCGGCGGCGATCGTCGGCTATTTCGGCGTCAACGCCTATACCGGCAAATACGGCCTCAACGCCCGCCAGGAGCTCGATCAGGAGATCATCGCACTGACCAGCGAGCTGGCCCAGCTCAAGCGTGAGCGCGCCAGGAGCGAGCAGCGGGTGTCGCTGCTGCGGTCCGAGAAGATCGACCCGGACATGCTGGACGAGCGGGCGCGCTTCCAGCTCGACTATGTCAATCCGCGCGATCTCGTTCGGATGATCCCGGCGAACTAAAGCGCGACGAGATTTGGATGAATCGTCATCGCGCTTTAGCTTGTTGTTTACGCATGATCTTTCCGGAAAACCGCTTCGCACTTTTCCTGATCATGTTTTAGCGTATCCGCAGCTTTCGAAACCGCCACCGAAAGCCGCTGAACCGATCCCGTGCTCTTTGCTCCTGCGAAGGTCGTAAGCCCGGAACCGGGCGGACGCCTTGACGGCAGCACGGTCGCTGGCACATGGCTTCTGTGGCGTCTGCCGAAGTTGACGCGGATCAACCGGGCAGCACCGGCACGTTCTAGACTGCCATCCGGAGGAAACAGTGATGAATGGGTCAATGCCCCGGCATCACGCGGCCCGCGTCGAGGCCGCCATCGCGTCTGGCCAGGCGGCTCGGTCCGCGCTCGTGGCCTCGTGGTGCCGTTCCTCCAGATTGCATCATCTTGATCCGGGCGGCCGCACCGCGCCGATGCGGCTGACCGAAGCCGAGCTGCGCCAGGCGCGCGAGCGCATCGCGCCGCTTCTGGCCGCCGCGCAAGGCGCGATGGACCGGCTTTATCAGGCGGTCGGCGCCGCGGGCTGCTGCGTGCTGCTCGCCGACCGCGATGGCGTGCCGGTCGATCGCCGCGGCACGGTGGCGGACGACGCGACGTTTCAATCTTGGGGGCTGTGGATCGGTGCGCTCTGGAGCGAGGAGCACGAGGGTACCAATGGCATCGGCACCTGCCTCGTCGAGCAGCGTCCGCTGACGATCGATCGCGACCAGCATTTCTTTGCCCGCAATACGCTTCTGAGCTGCACCGCCGTTCCGATCTACGACCATGAGGCGGCACTCGCAGGCGTGCTCGACGTGTCCTCCTGCCGCGCCGACCGCACCGACGCCTTCGCCAGCCTGATCGCGCTCGCGGCAGGCGAGGCGGCCAAGCGTATCGAGGCCGATCTGTTTCGAAAGGCCTTTGCCCATGCCCGCATCGTGCTGACGCAAGCTGCGGACGGAAGTTGCGGCGGTCTCGTTGCGGTCGATGCGGATGATCTCGTGATCGGCGCGACCCGCTCCGCCCGGGTGGCGCTCGGAATTGCCCCCGGCCGGGCCTTGCAGCCGATGCCTGCCGCCGACCTGCTCGGCGGCGATACCGCGCACGATCACCTTGCCGGCGGCCAGCGCGCGGTGTTGCAGCGTGCACTGCTCCGCGCCGGCGGCAATGTCTCGGCAGCCGCCAAGGCTCTCGGCGTCAGCCGCGCCACATTGCACCGGAAGCTGAAGCGGTTCGAGCTGAACCACTGAGCCGCTGCTTCTCAGCCGCCATTGCGGTGTCGAGCCGGTGGCTCGAAACGCAGGTCTCGTGCCCCGGACGCAGCGCAGCGCGTCCGGGACACGATGGTGATGCCTAGCCCATCACTGTCGCAGAACTGCGACAGGTCCGCTCCGCGATCGCGTCCGCCCGGGCTGACAGAGAACGCCTCCCGCATCATCGTCGGCGCAAGTCGCGGGTCACGCGACGACAAGCGCAAACAGCAAACATCGGGAGTGATCAATGAACAAGGTGGAATTCCTCGGCGTCACCAAAGTTCCCTTTGCCGAACGCTACGACAATTTCATCGGCGGTAAATTCGTCGCGCCGATCTCGGGCAAGTATTTCGACAACGCCTCGCCGCTGACCGGCCAGGTCGTTTGCAAGATCGCGCGCTCCGACGCGCAGGACGTCGAGGCGGCGCTCGATGCGGCGCATGCCGCCAAGGCCGCCTGGGGCCGCACCAGCGTCGCCGAGCGCGCCGCGATCCTGAACAAGATCGCCGACCGGATGGAGGACAATCTCGAGCGTCTCGCCATCGCCGAGACCTGGGACAACGGCAAGCCGATCCGCGAGACCCGCGCCGCCGACCTGCCGCTCGCGATCGATCATTTCCGCTATTTCGCGGGCGTCGTGCGCGCCCAGGAAGGCTCGATCGGCGAGATCGACCACGACACCATCGCCTATCATTTCCACGAGCCGCTCGGCGTGGTCGGCCAGATCATTCCCTGGAACTTCCCGCTGCTGATGGCCTGCTGGAAGCTCGCGCCGGCGCTCGCTGCCGGCAATTGCGTCGTGCTCAAGCCCGCCGAGCAGACCCCGGCCTCGATCATGGTCTGGGCCGAGATCATCGCCGACCTGCTGCCGCCTGGCGTGCTCAACATCGTCAACGGTTTTGGCCTCGAGGCCGGCAAGCCGCTGGCGTCCAGCCCGCGCATCGCCAAGATCGCGTTCACCGGCGAGACCACGACGGGCCGGCTGATCATGCAATACGCCAGCCAGAACCTCATTCCGGTCACGCTGGAGCTCGGCGGCAAATCGCCGAACATCTTCTTCAAGGACGTCACGGCGGAAGACGACGACTTCTTCGACAAGGCGATCGAAGGCTTCGTCATGTTCGCGCTGAACCAGGGCGAGGTCTGCACCTGTCCGAGCCGGGCGCTGGTCCACGCCGACATCTATGACCGCTTCATGGAGCGGGCGCTGAAGCGCGTCGCCGCGATCAAGCAGGGCGATCCGCGCGATGCCACCACCATGATCGGCGCCCAGGCGTCTAGCGAGCAGCTATCCAAGATCCTCTCCTATATCGACATCGGCAAGCAGGAGGGCGCCAAGGTGCTCGCCGGTGGCGGACGCACCCAGCTCGGCGGCGATCTCGCCGGCGGCTTCTACGTTCAGCCGACCGTGTTCGAGGGCCACAACAAGATGCGCATCTTCCAGGAGGAGATCTTTGGTCCCGTGGTTTCGGTCACGACCTTCAAGACCGACGAGGAGGCACTCGCGATCGCCAATGACACACTCTACGGCTTAGGAGCCGGCGTCTGGAGCCGCGATGCCAATCGCTGCTACCGCTTCGGCCGGGAGATCCAGGCGGGTCGCGTGTGGACCAACTGCTACCATGCCTATCCCGCGCATGCGGCCTTCGGCGGCTACAAGCAGTCGGGCGTCGGGCGCGAGACCCACAAGATGATGCTCGACCACTACCAGCAGACCAAGAACCTCCTGGTCAGCTACAGCCCGAAGAAGCTCGGCTTCTTCTGATCGGGAATGCCGCACGCATGAGGCCGTCGTGCCCGGGCTTGTCCCGGGCATCCACGTCCTTCGTGCCGCGGGGCAAGGCGTGGATGGCCGGGACGAGCCCGGCCATGACGCTATCGAGGCGAATCCGCACGCGCACCCTGGCGCGCATAGATTTGTTGCCCGATCAGCGCCAAAGATTTTCCATTATTTCGATCACGTTGCAGTGCGGCATAATGAAAGTCGTGCGATGCCGCCGCGGTGCTTTCCAAGGGCGTTTGACTTGGGTTAGAGAGGGCGAAAGTTTTCTCTGACCCGGAATTCCTATGGCCGCACCCAAGAAAGCCGCCGCAAGCACTTCACAGGACAAGTCCGACGGCGGTTCGCCACCGGAATTCACCAGGGAGCAGGAGCTCAAGGCGCTCCGCGACATGCTCCTGATCCGGCGGTTTGAGGAAAAGGCCGGCCAGCTCTACGGCATGGGCGCGATCGGCGGCTTTTGCCACCTCTATATCGGCCAGGAGGCCGTGGTGGTCGGCATGCAGATGGCCCTGAAAGAGGGCGATCAGGTCATCACCGGCTATCGCGATCACGGCCACATGCTCGCCACCGGCATGGACGCCAACGGCGTCATGGCCGAGCTCACGGGCCGCCGCGGCGGCTATTCCAAGGGCAAGGGCGGCTCCATGCACATGTTCAGCAAGGAGAAGCACTTTTACGGCGGCCATGGCATCGTCGGCGCCCAGGTCTCGCTCGGCACCGGTCTTGCCTTCGCCAATCACTATCGCGGCAACGGCAATGTCAGCGTCACCTATTTCGGCGACGGCGCGGCCAACCAGGGCCAGGTCTATGAGAGCTTCAACATGGCGGAGCTCTGGAAGCTGCCGGTGATCTACGTCATCGAGAACAACCGCTACGCCATGGGCACCTCGGTCTCGCGCGCCTCGGCGCAGCAGGATTTCTCCAAGCGCGGCGTCTCCTTCAACATCCCCGGCAAGCAGGTCGACGGCATGGACGTCCGCGCCGTCAAGGCCGCGGGCGAGGAGGCGGCGGCCTGGTGCCGCGCCGGCAAGGGGCCCTACATCCTGGAGATGCAGACCTACCGCTATCGTGGCCACTCGATGTCCGATCCTGCAAAATATCGCACGCGCGAGGAGGTCGAGAAGGTCCGCCACGACCAGGATCCGATCGAGCAGGTGCGCAACCGCCTGTTGGCGGCCAAGGTCAGCGAGCAGGACCTGAAGGCGATCGACGCCGAGGTGCGCGACATCGTCAACGCCTCTGCCGATTTCGCCCAGCATGATCCCGAGCCGGACGCCGCCGAGCTCTGGACCGACGTTTACCGCTGAACGCGCGCAAGCTTTCTTTTGGAGAAGATATGCCAATTCAAGTGCTGATGCCCGCGTTGTCGCCCACGATGGAGAAGGGCAACCTCGCCAAATGGCTGAAGAAAGAGGGCGAGACGATCAAGTCCGGCGACGTCATCGCCGAGATCGAGACCGACAAGGCGACGATGGAGGTCGAGGCGACCGATGAGGGCACGCTCGGCAAGATCCTGATCCCCGAGGGCACCGCCGACGTCGCGGTGAACACGCCGATCGCGACCATCCTCGCCGACGGTGAGAGCGCTGCTGATCTTGCCAAGGCGCCGGCCCCCGCCAAGCAGGAGAAGGCTGCCGAGTCGGCGCCGCCTGCGGCGGCCAAGGCCGAAGTGCCGCAGCCCAAGGCTGCGCCGTCTGCACCGCAGGCCGTCGCCGAGCCCGATCCGGAAGTGCCTGCCGGCACCGAGATGGTGACGCAGACGATCCGCGAAGCGCTGCGCGACGCCATGGCCGAGGAGATGCGCCGCGATCCCGATGTGTTCGTGATGGGCGAAGAGGTCGCCGAATATCAGGGCGCCTATAAAGTCACCCAGGGATTGCTCCAGGAGTTCGGCGCCAGGCGCGTGATCGACACGCCGATCACCGAGCACGGTTTTGCCGGTGTCGGCGTCGGTGCCGCGATGACGGGCCTCAAGCCGATCGTCGAGTTCATGACCTTCAACTTCGCCATGCAGGCGATCGACCAGATCATCAACTCCGCGGCCAAGACGCTGTACATGTCCGGCGGCCAGATGGGCTGCTCGATCGTGTTCCGCGGGCCCAACGGTGCCGCCGCGCGCGTCGCCGCGCAGCACAGTCAGGACTACTCGGCCTGGTACTCGCATATTCCGGGCCTGAAGGTGATCGCGCCATATTCGGCCGCCGATGCCAAGGGTCTGCTCAAGGCTGCGATCCGCGATCCCAACCCGGTGATCTTCCTCGAGAACGAGGTGCTCTACGGTCACACCGGCGAAGTGCCCAAGCTCGACGATTACGTGATCCCGATCGGCAAGGCGCGCATCGTGCGTTCGGGCAGCCACGTCACCATCATTTCCTGGTCGAACGGCATGACCTATGCGCTGAAGGCGGCCGACGAGCTTGCCAAGGACGGCATCGAGGCCGAGGTGATCGACCTGCGCACGCTCCGTCCGATGGACACCGAGACCATCATCAACTCGGTGAAGAAGACCGGCCGCGCCGTCACCGTGGAAGAAGGCTGGGCGCAAAGCGGCGTCGGCGCCGAGATCGCCGCGCGCATCATGGAGAACGCCTTCGATTATCTGGATGCGCCGGTCGCGCGCGTCGCCGGCAAGGACGTGCCGATGCCCTATGCCGCGAACCTGGAGAAGCTCGCGCTGCCCTCGGCGGCGGAAGTCGTCGAGGCCGCCAAAGCCGTCTGCTATAGGTAGACCATGGCGGGCCCCAGGGAGCAGCCACTGCCGCCGGACGTCATGACCCGCGAAGACGCGGTCGAGATCCTGCGCGTGTTCGTGCTGGACGGCGGGCTGTCGATGGCGTTCCAACGCGCCTTCGAGGAGCCCGACATGTGGGGCCTCCTGCTGGTCGATCTTGCCCGCCACGCCGCGCGTGCCTATGCGCGCGAGAGTGAATACACCGAGGAGGACGCGCTGAATCGGATCCTCGACATGTTCCAGGCGGAGATCGAGCGTCCCACCGACACCGGCACCACGACGCCGCGCGGCAAGGGGCACTGACCGTGGCGATCGAATCCTATCATTACGATTTCATGCTGGAGGCGATTCGCGAAGCGGAGGCCTCGATCGCGCAAGGCGGCCTGCCGATCGGCGCGGTGCTGACGCGCGACAACAAGATCATCGCCCGCGGCCACAACAACCGTGTTCAGGAGAACAACGTGATCCTGCACGGCGAGATGAGCTGCCTGCGCGAGGCCGGTGCGATCAAATTCCACGATACCGTCATGTACACCACGCTGTCGCCATGCTCGATGTGCGCCGGCGCGCTGGCGCTGTTCAAGGTCAGGCTGGTGGTGATCGGCGAATCCGTCACTTTCCCCGGCTCCAAGGACATCCTCGACAAGTTCGGCATCCCCTGGATCGATCTTGCCGACGACCGCTCCATCACCATGATGAAGAATTGGCGTTCCATCCCAGCCAATGAGCGCCTGTGGCAGGGCGACATCGGCAACTAAACCTGGTCTGTTCGTCTCCGCTGTCGGAAACGACGTTTTGCAAAGTTCTTCTTGAGGTCAGCATGCCCATCAACATCCTGATGCCCGCTCTCTCGCCGACGATGGAGAAGGGCAACCTCGCCAAGTGGCTGAAGAAGGAGGGCGACAAGGTCAAATCCGGTGACGTCATCGCCGAGATCGAGACCGACAAGGCGACCATGGAGGTCGAGGCGATCGACGAGGGCACGATAGCCAAGATCCTGGTGCCCGAAGGCACGCAGGACGTCCCGGTCAACGACGTGATCGCGGTGCTTGCCGGCGAAGGCGAGGACGTGAAGGCCGCGGGCGCTGCGAAGCCGACCGCCTCGGCTGCACCTCCCAAGGCCGCTGAAGCACCTGCTGCGGCGCCGGCGCCGGCACCTGCTCCGGCCGCACCGAAGGCGGCGCCGGCACCGGCCGCCGCACCGGCCCCGCAGGCTGCAGCTGCCGCCGTGCAGGGCAATGGCCATGGCGGCCGTGTGTTCTCATCGCCGCTGGCGCGGCGTCTCGCCAAGGAAGCCGGCATCGACGTGGCGATGGTCACCGGTACCGGCCCGCACGGCCGCGTGGTCGCGCGCGACGTCGAGCAGGCCAAGTCCGGCAAGGGCCTCAAGGCACCCGCCGCGGCGCCGTCGGGTGCGCCCGCGATCGCGCCGACCATGTCGGACAAGCAGATCCTGTCGCTGTTCGAGCCGGGGTCCTACGACATCATCCCGCATGACGGCATGCGCCGGACGATTGCCCAGCGTCTGACCGCATCGATCCAGAACGTTCCGCACTTCTATCTCACCATCGACTGCGACATCGGCAAGCTGCTCGCTGCCCGCGAGGAGATCAACGCCGCCGCGCCGAAGGACAAGGAGAAGAAGCCGCTCTACAAGATCTCGGTCAACGACTTCGTCATCAAGGCGATGGCGGTCGCGCTGCAGAAGATCCCGAACTGCAATGTGAGCTGGACCGAAAGCGGCATGGTCAAGCATCACCATTCCGACGTCGGCGTTGCGGTCGCGATGCCCGGCGGCCTGATCACGCCGATCATCCGGAAAGCGGAGACCAAGACGCTCTCGACCATCTCCAACGAGATGAAGGATTTCGCCGCGCGCGCACGTTCCCGCAAATTGAAGCCCGAGGAATACCAGGGCGGCACCACCGCCGTCTCCAACCTCGGCATGTACGGCATCAGCCACTTCACGGCCGTGATCAATCCACCGCATGCGACGATCCTTGCGGTCGGCACCAGCGAGGAGCGCCCCGTGGTGCGCGGGGGCAAGATCGAGATCGCGAACATGATGAGCGTGACCTTGTCCTGCGATCACCGCGCCATCGACGGTGCCCTCGGCGCCGAGCTGATCGGTGCGTTCAAGCAGCTGATCGAAAACCCCGTGATGATGATGGTCTAGAGCCGCCGCATGACGACGCGCTGGCCCTGGATATCGATGCTGCTGTCGATCATCATCCTCGTCAGCCCGCTCGGCACCGGCGTTCTGCGCGACGCCTTCTTCAGCCGCGAGCTGCTCTCGCGCAGCATTGCCCAGCCGATCGTCTTCATCGGTCTTGCGATCCTGATCTCGATCTGCGTCATCGAATGGCTGGTCAGGTCGATCATTTCAAAACGCCGCTCCGGCGGTGCAACGACCTCTTGAGTTGAACGGGAGCCGACATGGCCGATACATCCTTCGACGTCATCATCATCGGCTCCGGTCCCGGCGGCTATGTCACCGCGATCCGCGCCGCGCAGCTCGGCCTCAAGACGGCAATCGTGGAAAAATCCTATCTCGGCGGCATCTGCCTGAATTGGGGCTGCATCCCGACCAAGGCGCTGCTGCGTTCGGCCGAGATCTACCACTACATGCAGCACGCCAAGGATTACGGCCTCTCGGCGGAGAAGGTCTCGTTCGATCCGAAGGCCGTGGTGCAGCGCTCGCGCGGCGTCTCCAAGCGGCTGAACGACGGCGTCGGCTTCCTGATGAAGAAGAACAAGGTCAGCGTGATCTGGGGCGCCGCCTCGATCGACGCGCCCGGCAAGGTCACCGTGAAGAAGTCCGATGTCGAGGGTCCGAAGGGGGCGCTGGGCGAGGGGACGTATCAGGCCAAGCACATCATCGTCGCGACCGGCGCCCGGCCGCGCGTGCTGCCCGGCCTTGAGCCTGACAAGAAGCTGGTCTGGACCTATTTCGAGGCGATGATCCCGGAGCGGATGCCGAAGTCGCTGCTGGTGGTCGGCTCCGGCGCGATCGGCATCGAGTTCGCTTCGTTCTTCCACACCATGGGTAGCGACGTCACCGTGGTCGAGGTGCTGCCGCAGATCCTCCCCGTCGAGGATGCCGAGATCGCAGGTCTTGCGCGCAAGCGCTTCGAGAAGCAGGGCATTAAGATCATGTCCTCGACCAAGGTGACCAAGCTCGAGAAGAAGGCCGACAGCGTCGTCGCCACCATCGACGACGGCAAGGGCAAGCCCGTGACGACCGAGTTCGAGCGCGTGATCTCGGCGGTTGGCGTCGTCGGCAACATCGAAAATCTGGGACTCGAAAAGCTCGGCGTCAAAACCGATCGCGGCATCATCGTGGTCGACGGCTACGGCAAAACCAACGTTCCCGGCATCTACGCCATCGGCGACGTCTCCGGTCCCCCGATGCTGGCCCACAAGGCCGAGCATGAGGGCGTGATCTGCGTCGAGGCGATCAAGGGCCTCAATCCGCATCCCATGGACAAGAACATGATCCCGGGCTGCACCTATTGTCATCCGCAGGTGGCCTCCGTAGGCCTCACCGAAGCCAAGGCGAAGGAGAGTGGCCGCGAGATCCGCGTCGGCCGCTTCCCCTTCGTCGGCAATGGCAAGGCGATCGCGCTCGGCGAGGACCAGGGCCTCGTCAAGGTGATCTTCGACAAGAAGACCGGCCAGCTGCTCGGCGCCCACATGGTCGGCGCCGAGGTCACCGAGCTGATCCAGGGCTACGTGGTCGCCATGAACCTGGAGACGACGGAAGAAGAGCTGATGCACACGGTGTTCCCGCATCCGACCCTGTCGGAGATGATGAAGGAAGCCGTGCTGGATGCGTACGGACGGGTGTTGAATATTTGACCGAGCGCCACCGCCGTCGTTGCGAGCGAAGAGAGCTGTTTGCAGAATAAGAAGGAAATCACCCATGCACGACAACGACAACCTCACCATCGAACGCCCGACCTTCGTCACCCATCTCGAATGCGCGATGGAAGGCGATCATTACGCGGCCGACCAGGTCCACAACCTCTCCAAGGCCGGCAAGCCGCTGCTCGTGCGCTACGACCTCGCCGGCGTGAAGAAGGCGCTGACGAAAGACGCGCTTGCCCAGCGGCCCGGCGACATGTGGCGCTACCGCGAGCTGCTGCCGGTGCGCAAATGCAAGGACATCGTCTCGCTCGGCGAAGTCACGACGCCCTTGATCCGGTTGCCCAAGCTCGGCGCAAAACTCGGTGGCGGCGAGATCATCGTGAAGGACGAGGGACGGCTGCCGACCGGCTCGTTCAAGGCGCGTGGCCTGGTGATGGCGGTGTCGATGGGCAAGGCGCTCGGCATCAAGCACATGGCGATGCCGACCAACGGCAATGCCGGTGCGGCGCTGGCGGCCTATGCGACGAGCTGCGGCATCAAGACGACGATCTTCTGCCCGGCCGATACGCCCGAAGTGAATGTCAGCGAGATCGAGCTGCAGGGCGCGACCGTCTACCGCGTCAATGGCTATATCGACGATTGCGGCAAGATCGTCGGCGAGGGCAAGGCCAAGGTCGGCTGGTTCGACACCTCGACGCTGAAGGAGCCATACCGCATCGAGGGCAAGAAGACGATGGGCCTCGAGCTCGCCGAGCAGCTCGGCTGGGACGTGCCCGACGTGATCTTCTATCCAACCGGCGGCGGCACCGGCCTGATCGGCATGTGGAAGGCCTTCGACGAGCTCGAGAAGATCGGCTTCATCGGCTCAAAGCGCCCGCGCATGGTCGCGGTGCAGGCCTCCGGCTGCGCGCCGATGGTGCGGGCTTTCGAGGCCGGCACCGAGCATGCGACGCGCTGGGAGGACGCCCACACCATTGCGTCGGGCATCCGCGTGCCGCAGGCGATCGGCGATTTCCTGATCCTGCGTGCAGTCCGCGAGAGCAAAGGCTTTGCCATCGCAGTCGACGACGACAAGATCTCGTCGGCGCTGAGCGAGGTTGCTCGCGAGGAGGGGCTTTTGCTGTGCCCCGAGGGCGCGGCCACCTATGCCGCTTACAAGGAGAGCCTTGCCGATGGTCGCGTCAGCAAGACCGACCGCGTGATGCTGTTCAACTGTGCCACCGGTCTGAAATATCCGCTGCCGCCGGTCACCCGCACGCTCGATCGCCACAAGCCGATCGATTACTCGCAGTTCTGACTTGCCTCTTCCTCTCCCCGTTCTCACGGGGGCGCGACGAGTTTCGCTCGCGCTGGGAGGGTTGGGGTGAGGGGCCTGTCTCCGCGAATGAGATCTTCGTGAGATCTGAACCCCCTCATCCGAATTGCTTCGCTTCGACCTCGCCCCGCAAGCGGGGCGAGGGGAAGAAAAACAAAACGACATCGCTGGGGAGAAGACAATGAAGAAGGCCGTCTGGGCTGCACTGATTGCTGTTCTCGCTGTGACCGGTGCCGCGCGCGCCGATGACTATCCCTCCCGTCCCATCACCATCATCGTGCCCTTCGCGGCCGGTGGGCCTTCGGATGCCATGGCGCGGGTGCTTGCCGAGCGGATGCGGGTGACGTTGGGGCAGCCGGTGGTGATCGAGAACGTCACGGGCGCGGGCGGCTCGATCGGCGTCGGCCGCGCCGTGCAATCGCCGCCGGACGGCTACACCATCTCCTTCGGCCACCTCGGCACCCATGTGGCCAACGGTGCCGTCTACAAGCTCAAATACGACCTCGTCGCCGACCTCGAGCCGGTGGTGCTGCTGCCGAGCAATCCGATGATCGTGGTCAGCAAGAACGCGGTGCCCGCGACCTCGCTGAAGGAGCTGTTGGACTGGCTGAAATCACGACCGTCGCCGCCGACTGCCGGCACCGCCGGTGCAGGCTCCGGCAGCCACATCGCCGGGGTTTATTTCGAGAGCGTCTCCGGCATCAAGCTGCAATACGTGCCGTATCGCGGTACTGCGCCCGCGCTGAACGACCTTATCGCCGGCCAGATCGATATCATCGTCGACCAGACCTCCAACTCCATCAACCAGGTCCGCGCCGGCACCATCCGCGCCTACGCCATCACAGACGACAAGCGCCTGGCCTCGGCACCGGAGATCCCGACCGCGGCGGAGGCGGGCCTCAAAGGCTTCACCATGACGCTGTGGTCCGGCATGTGGGTGCCGAAGGGGACGCCGAAAGAGATCGTGGTCAAGCTCAACGCCGCGGCCGTGGAGGCGCTGAACGATCCCGCGGTGAGGAAGCAGCTCGAAAACCAGGGCCTGGAGATGACACCGAAGGATCAGCTCACGCCCGAAGCACTTGGCACTCGCCAGCAGGCCGAGATCGCAAAATGGTGGCCGATGATCAAGGCGGCGAATATCAAGGTGGATTGAGGCGCGCGTCGTCAGGTCATCCAAACTCGGCGCTGACGGCCAGGCGATCATTGCGTGGATTCGTCGCCTGCTGCCAGCGCCACCTCCAGGCATTTCATCAGATCCGACGCGTTGAACGGCTTGTCGAGAAAGCAGGTTGCCCCGGCTTTGTGTGCACGCACACGTACGCTCTCGTCCGGGAACGCCGTGATCAGGATGAAGGGCGTCGCGGATCCCTGCGCGCGCATCTGCGTCAGCAGATCGATTCCACTCGTCACCGGCATCTGCACGTCCGCAATCACGCACGAGGTGCCGTGCGAGTCGGCCGAAGCCAGAAATTCGTGGGCGGAAGCGAATGTGTGTACGTTGTAACCGCGTGACTTCAGCAGATTGTTGATCGCGGCCCGCACGTAGGGGTCATCATCAAGCACTGAAATGACCGAGGGGACTGACAAGACGTCTGCTCCTTTCCCGGGAATACGCTTGCCGTCGCTGCGGCCACATTCAGGGTGGGCCCGCCAGACACCATTGGAAACTCATACTTAGGTTTGTATGTCGGATTTGTTTGGCCGAATCCCGAGCGCCTCGCTCATTCTCACCAGGTCGGCCAGCGATTTCGCGCCCATTTTCCGCATGATCTGGCCGCGGTAAATTTTGACGGTGATTTCCGCCAAACCGAGCTGGGCGGCCACTTGCTTGTTCATCAGGCCGGACGTCACCAGCGACAATACGTCTCTTTCCCGCGAGGACAATGACTCGAAGCGCGATCTGACGGTCGAGACCGTCCTGTTGAGGTCGCGTCGCTTGCGGTCTCGCTCGATCGCGGCCTGGACCGCGTCCAGAATGTCCTGGTCGCGAACCGGCTTGGTGAGGAAGTCGATCGCGCCGCTCTTCATGGCCCGAACGGTCATCGGAATATCACCATGGCCGGTGATGAAGATGATCGGCGTGTGGATATTTGCCTTGGCAAGATCGGCCTGCAGGTCGAGACCGCTAACTCCCGGCAGGCGGATGTCGAGCACGAGGCAACTGGGGACGTCTGGCGGCTTGGCCTGCAGGAGTTGCGGCGCAGAGCCGAATGCTTCGACCTTGAGGCCCACCGATTCGAACAGGTTGGTGAGCGCGCGGCGCATGGACGCGTCGTCGTCGACGATGAAGACGATCGGCTGATCGCCATCCTCCTCGGGCGGCGAAGATTGCGCGCGCTCGGTCACGATGCGTCCTCGCGATGCAGCGGCAGGGTGATCTGAAAAGTCGCTCCGTGCTCCTGGTTCGGCATGGCGGAAAGTCGCCCGCCATGGGCCTCGATGATCGAGCGGCAGATCGACAGGCCCATGCCCATGCCGCTGGACTTCGTGGTGAAGAACGGCATGAACAGGCGGTCCATCGCCTGTTCGTCGATGCCGGCGCCGCAGTCGGATACGCTCACCAGCACCGCGCCATTGTCGTCGGTCGCTGAACGGATCGCCAGCTCGCGCGGGCGGTCATCGATGCCTTCCATGGCCTCGATCCCGTTCTTGATCAGGTTGATCAGGACCTGCTGCAATTGAATTCGATCGCCAAAGATCCTGGGCAGTGTCGACGACAGCTCCATGCGAACCGACACGGCGTGGCTGGCCATCTCGCGCTGAACGAGCGCCACAGCCTCGCGCACGACCGCGCCGGCGTCGAGCGGCGCCATCTCGATATCGGAACGCTTGGCGAGCGCCCGAACGTGACGGATCACGTCGCTGGCACGCTTGCCATCCTCGATGATCCACTCCACGGAGCGGCGGGCCGCCTTGAGGTCGGGTGGACTGCGCTGCAGCCAGGCGAGGCAGGCGTCGGCGTTTGCAATCACGGCGGCGAGCGGCTGATTGATTTCGTGGGCAATGGACGCGGTCAGCTCACCCAGTGTCGTGACGCGTGTGACATGGGCGAGCTCGGCCTGGGCCTTGCGCAGTGCGTCTTCGGCCTGATCGGCCCGGATGGCCGCGGTCACGTCGGTGCAGACGCCACGATAGCCCAGGAAAGTGCCGTCGGCGTCGAAGAACGGCTTGCCGCTGGTCCGGACGTAGATCGGCTGACCGTTGCGGTCTTTGCTGCGATATACCAAGTCGCGGAACGGGATATGGGCATCGAGCGCCGCCCGATGTTGTCGCCATTTTTCGGGTTCGAGATCTGCGTCCGGAGCGATGTCCCAACGCGTCAATCCAATCAGGCCGGCGGGGGCGGTGTTTGTATCGGAGTGTTCCGATATCCGAGTAACCCGATGGTCCGGCCCCGTTTCCCAGAACCAGTCGGAGGCGGTTTCGGCGTAATCGCGAAAGCGCTGCTCGCTGTCACGAAGGCGGCGCTCCGCCTCTTTGGTCGCCGTGATGTCGGTCACCGATCCGACGAATTCCAATTGACCGCTCGCATCTCGCGTGGCCCGAGCCACCGCTCGGACGTACTTGATGGAGCCGTCGGGCATCACGAGCCGGTATTCGTGATCGTAATCCTTTCCCTCTCGGGCGGCCCGAGCCGTAGTCTGTTGCACTGCGAGCCGGTCGTCCGGATGGATCCGCGCGAGCATGAACGAGATCTTTGGCTTGGTTCCCTCGTCGCATTGAAAGATGCGGTAGGTCTCCTTGGACCAGGTGATCTCGCGGGTTGCGGCCTTCCAGCCGAAACTGCCGGTGTGGCTCAATTCCTGCGCCTGGGCGAGATAAGCCTCGCTCTGTCGCAGCGCATTCTCCGCTTCCTTGCGCTCGGTGATGTTCTCGCAGGCGACCAGCACGATTGGCCCGCCATTCGCCCGCAGCATGGTCTTGGCGTTCTCGCGCACCCATAGCACCGAACCGTCCTTGCGAACCTTCCGGATTTCCCAGGTGTGTGACTGATCAACAGTCTCAAGGCACAGCGCGATGCACGCGCGGACAGTAGCGCGATCTTCCTCGAAGAAGACATCCAGCACCGATCGGCCGATCAACTCCGCGGGCGTATAGCCCAGCTGCGCGGCGCCAAACGTGTTCACGTTCATGACAGTTCCGGCCGGGTCGACCATGAAGTACATGACCGGGTTGTGCTCGAAGACTTGCTGCCACTGCTTGACCGCTTCCAACAGACCGGCGTCACCGGGCTCAACGCGCGGCTTGGCAGTAACAGTGTGCCTGACACAGCCGACGAGGTATTGCGCGGCTGACTTCCCGAACGCTACTGCCCGGCCCGGCTTCATCGCAGACGCTCCCGGCGCTCTCTGCGTGAACGCAAGTAGAGCACGTTGCCGCCGAAGGAGCAATTCCAGCCAAAGTCGGACGGGCGGTCGCGACGGTCGTTGGAGTGGACTGCTCACCACCTTGTCCATTGCGGCGCATCAAGCATGCCGCGCCGGGCAGATTTTTCGCGGTGACGCTGCAGCCCGCGGGCCGTGCGCCGTCTCGTTGAATGCGAGGGCGGAGGCGGTGCGAGAGTCCATCCGGGCAAGTACGGGACAAACCTAGGTATAGCTTCTCCAATCCTAGTCATGTCGGCGATTTACTTCCGTACAATTGAGCGCTTCGTGCCGGGCGGACTAGCCTCGTGACCATCGGGAATGTCGACCACCAATCGCAGCGGTCGTACGGGTAGCGGGCTCAGACCTACGGGGCCGAAGCCTCTCACCGACCTGCAGCGACCGGGCACGAGGCCGTTCATTTCTCGAGAGGCAGCTGCGATCGCGGCAATTTACGACCCATGCGAGGTCGAACTGACAAAAGCGAGAGCAACAGAGGGAGAGAACAATGTGCGATACATCGGTAATTCCTGCGCGTCGCCCATCGGAGTTCGAGCGCTGCTCTTCGGTCAACGGCTGTGCGGTGTGCGGCGGCAAGTTCGGCCTGATCCGCCACTATTCGTGGCGTACCGCGCTCTGCTCCAAGAAGTGCGTCGATCGCTTCCGCACACGCCGCGAACGTGACCGCCGGTGGTTGTTCCAGGCTCAGGTCGCCTAAGGCTGAATTGGAGAGCTGACGTCGTTCCGAAGGTCTGATCCGGGAGCCCGTGCGTTGAACCGCCCATGCAAGCTCTTGTGCTCGATGGCTCTCCTCGGCTCCATTGCGGCGGTCCAGGCACAGGAGACGGAACACGGCGCCGCTCATCGCCAGCACCCGCCCCAGGACCAGGCGCTGCACGAAAAATTCTACTCGACCTGGCACATGCCGGACAATCCGAGCCTCAGTTGTTGCAACAGCGCCGACTGTTATCCGACCGACATCAAATACGTCGACGGTCAGATCTATGCCCGGCGCCGGGAGGACGGGAGATACATTCTGGTCCCACCGCAAAAGGTGGAGCGAAACAGGGATAATCCGGACGGCCGAAACCATCTTTGCGCTCCACCACCCGCACTGTCTCCGCTCGACAGCGTTTACTGCTTTGCTTTGGGAGGTGCCACATGAGATTTGCGTTCGTCCTCGTGAACGGCCGGACCCCGTTCCGGCAGACCTGGTGCATGCAGTGCCGCGAGCCGATCAGCGGCGGCTATCTCCGCGAGATCGCGACCCGGCTGCCTTACTGCGACCATCAGTGCTATGCGCTGTTCTGCGAAGCGCTCGCGAAAGATGGCGTGAGAGCGGCGTCATGAAGTTCGTGGTGGTCAATCACGAGCCCCCGTTGCACGCGGCCACGTGCAGCACATGCTCGCGGTCGCTCCGCTCCAGCTATGTCCGGCATGCGCGGACGCAGCGCCGTTACTGTGACTACGATTGCTACCGGCGCGACGAGCTCGTCACGTTGTTGATGCAATGGTCGGTGCCTCGGCGGACCGAGCCGTCTGCCGGCAACGTCGAGCTCACAGCCGGCAACATGATCGAGACGTTGGCGGTCCTGAGTGCCGTCTGGTGCTGGAGCTGCACGATCAACGCCTGGACCTTCGCGAGAGCCTTGACCGGCGCATATTTGGACGGTCGCGATCTGATCACGATGGGAGGAGGTGACACCTAGCTGCGCGGCTGCACTCGCGTGGAAGCCGCAGCACCCTATCCTTGCAGGCGGTGCGTCCAGCCCCGGCGGCGCCGACTAGGGAGCGGGTGCTGCGGCAGCCGCGGGTGCCGTTACACCGGCCTCGTGCGTAACCACGCGCTGGTCGCTCTTGCCGGCGACCAAGCCGCTGCCCTCGAACCTTGCGCGGTAGACCTGCACGTTCTCCATCACGCGCTGGACGTAGTTGCGGGTCTCCGACAGCGGAATGCGCTCGACCCAGTCGACCGGATCGACATTGGGATCCCTGGGATCGCCGCGCGCCTGCACCCATTCGCGCACCCGGCCGCGGCCGGCATTGTAGCCGGCAAAGGCCATGATCTGGTTGCCGCGATATTCCGACAGAAGCGCGCTGAGCTCGGCCGCGCCCATCTGCGTGTTGTAGACGGGATCGGAGACCATCCTGTCCCAGTCATAGGTGAGGCCGAACCGTTTGGCGGTGTCGCGGCCGGCTTCCGGCGTCACCTGCATCAATCCGACGGCATTGGCCGGCGACTTGTCGCGCTGATTGAACGAGCTCTCGGTGCGCGCCACCGAATAGATCACGCTGGTCTCGATCGCGGGCGCGACCTGCTTGTGCTCGGGGATGCCGATGGTCGGGAAGGCGTAGTGGTCGAGCGCGAACCCGCGCGCCAGCGCCGATTTGCCGACCTCCAGCATCACGCGCGCATCGTTGCGCCGGCCGGCAAGCTCGGCGAGCGCTTCGAGCGCCACGACGTCGGTGCTCTCCTGGGCAAAATCCTCGGCGTAGTAGAACGCCACGTCGCGCTCGCCGATGGCGTAGAGCATGTCGGCCGCGCGCACGCGCTCGTCCGTTGGCTGCGTATCGGCCGAGGCCAGCACAGGCGAGGGCGGACGCAGCTCGATCCGGTCGAGGCCGAGCTTTGCGCGGGCGAGCTGGCCGTAATAGGCCGTCTGATAGCGCGCCGCCGCCCGATAGCTCATGCGCGCATCGGCCGTCGCGCCCATGGCCTCGGCGGCGCGGCCGCGCCAGTAATGGGCCCGCGACAGCGCGATCGGATTGACCGAACCTTCGTCGATCGCGGCGAAGTGCACCATCGCCGTCTTGGGATCGTCGAGATAGCGCAGCGCGATCCAGCCGCACATGAAGTGGTAGTCGATGCGGTAGACTTCCTTATCAGGCACCGCGGCGGTGCGCACCACATCATAAGCAGTCTTGAACTTGCCCTGGTCGAGCAGCTTGCGCGCGAGCAGGCGACGCTCGCGCCACCAGGCGTCGGTGTCCTGGGCCGCCAAGGTGTCGGGCGCGGCGGCGAGGATCACCTCGGCAGCGTCGTCGATGCGGTCCTTCTGGAGGTGCCATTGAGCGCGGCACAGCACGTAGCCGAGATCGCGGCGCGCGTCGGCGGAGACGTCATCGAGAAAGTCCTTGGTCTTGCTCGCCTTGCCGGTGACCGCCGCGCAGGCCTTGACGATCGCGAGCGCATCCTCACCGAGCCGTTTGGCCGCGCGCCTGGCGCCGGCATAGTCCTTGGCGCCGAGACGCTTGTCCATGCGGGCCCGATGATCGTCCGCCGTGAGGAGATCGCGGAACGCCTCGTAGGCGTCCTCCTCGCTGCGCTCCGATAATTCGTCCATGCGCCAGGCGTCGCGCACGAGCCGTGCAGCCCTGTCGGTCTCGCCTTCGGTGAGCAGCACGCGAGCGAGTGCGAACTTGCCCTTGGCGCTGGTCGGCCGGTCCATCGTGAACTTGTGCACGGTGGCGGCGTCAAGCTTCTCCTGCCACAGCCGCGCCTCCGCGCGCCGGCGCAAGAGCGCGCTGCTTGGCCAGTCCGGATTGGCGGCGAGGAAGGCGGCGTAACGCTTGAAATTCGCGGTGCTCTCGGAATGGCGCAGCATGAACCAGTCGGCGAGCTTCTGTCCGGCGGGGTCGGCGATGCGGTCGCGCGCTGCGCTCGCGTCATCCGTCTTGCCCTTGCGCGCGAGATCGATGGCATCCTTCAGCGCGGCGAGATCGCCGGTCAGCGGCGGCGCTGCCGGCTTGTCCGCGGGCTCGTCGACCGTCTTTTTCGGCTTGCGCTTGGCCTCGGCGTGCTTGCCGCGTCGCGCTTTGCCGTCGGAGGCATGGCGGTGCTTGCCGGCTTTCGCCTCATGCGCCTTCTTCGGCGCGGAGGATTTTTGACTGCTCTTCGCCGCCAGTTGAGTAGGAAGGAAGGCCATCGCGGCCACGGCAACGACACACGCGAGCGAGCGTAGGCACTGGTTCATTCGATGGTCCCCCTGCGAAACCACTACAAACCAAGGTCCGCGACGACATGCGGCTTGCGAATCAACGATGCATCAGCGTCGTGTCGCATCCTCAAGCTGTCGCAACAATGCGGCAAAATACGGATTGGAACTGGGGAACTTCCGAAATGGCGGAAGAGGGGTTGTGTCTTTAATCTTCGTTAACGATTGGGCGGGACGTCAGGACGGCGCAGATTGCGCGTGTTCCCACAGCTAAATCCGTGTATGAGTTCCCTCGCTCGTCCTTTTGGCCTCCGCGCCTATGCCGATTTTCAACCAGTCGATCCGGCGCAAGATCGTCGGCATCGCCCTCGGATTGATCGTCCTGATGCTGGTCACCTCGGTCCTGTCGATGGTGATGTCGAGCCAGGTCGGCGTCCTCCTGGCCGAGCTCACCAACCGTTACATCCCGGCCTACAGCCATCTGGCGCGTGCCAATATTCGCTCGCTCGAGCGGGGGCTGGCGTTGCGGCGGATGATCATGACCAGGATGGAGGCACCGTCGGACGAGGAGGCCTACGCGGCGCGCGTTCGCGATTTCGAGGTCTCGGACCGCAAGATCGAGGAGGAGGCGGAGGCCGCGCGCAAGCTGATCAACGCGATCATCGACGACCCCAGGACGTATTCCGACAATGCTGCGCTGGGGCGTATCGATATCCGCATCGAAACCGCCGTCGCTGAGTTGCGCCGCGACCTGAGTGAGGACCATGCGAAGCTCCTCAAGCAGGTCGACGCGAGGCAGATGACCGAGGCCCGCGGCACGCTGGAGCACATCGACGTGCTGCGCGACCAGTTCAACCGGAAGATCGATGCGATCCGCTCCGACATGCTGACGCAGGTCTTCTTCTCGACATCGCAGGTGATCAGCCGCCAGCATCAGGCGATCATCGTCTCGGGCATCGTGACCTTGCTCGCGGCGATCGTCGGATTTGTCTTTGCGCTGCTGGTGAGCAGCGGCATCACGCGCCCGGTACGGCTGCTGCTGGCCGGCACCCGCGAGGTCGAGGCGGGCCGGTTCGACAAGCCCATCACCGTCTCGACGCAGGACGAGATCGGCGAGCTCGCCGCGGCCTTCAACCGCATGATCGAGCAGCTGCGCCGCAACGAGCGTATCCGCGAGACCTTCGGTCGCTACATCGACCCGAAGGTGGTGCAGGGTCTGATCGACCGGCCGGAGGTCGCCATCGACGGTGAGCGCCGGGTGATGACCATCATGTTCTGCGACATGAGCGGCTTCACCTCGATGAGCGAGGGCATGACCCCGCGCGGCCTCGTCAAGGTGATGAACCACTATTTCACCGTGATGTCCGCTCCCATCAGGAGCAATCGCGGCGTCATCGACAAATATATCGGCGACGCCATCATGTCCTATTGGGGCCCGCCCTTCATCGAGGAGGACGAGCAGGCGCTGCTCGCCGGCCTTGCCGCCGTCGAGATGGCCGACCAGGTGCCCGCGCTGCAGAAGCAGCTGCCGGATCTGCTCGGCATCCGCGCCATGCCGGCGCCGTGCGATCTGCGCATCGGCATCGCTACCGGCGAGGTCCTGACCGGCAGCATCGGCTCCGAGCTGATGATGAGCTTCACCGTGATGGGCGACGCCGTGAATCTCGCCGCGCGGCTCGAGGCAGTCAACAAGGTCTACGGCACCCGCATCCTGATCTCGCAGCCGACTGCGGATGCGATTGGATCGCGGCTCGAATTGCGCGAGATCGATCGTCTGGCGGTCGCGGGTCAAAGCGCGCCGCAGGCGATCTTCGAGGTGATGGCGAAACCGGGCGCGCTTACCGATGCGCAAGTGAGCCTGCGCAGGCACTATGCCAAAGGTCTCGCCGCCTATCGTGCCCGGCGCTTCGACGAAGCCCGTGCCGCCTTCAACGCGGCACTCGAGGCGGTGCCTGGTGATGGCCCGTCGCGCGCGATGCTCGGCCGCATCACCCGGTTTGCGGCCAATCCGCCGGATGCCAATTGGGATGGCGCCTGGCGGCTGGAGCAGAAATAGCCACGCCTCCGGTCCGGCATGCCGGGCCGGAAAAAAAGATGCTAGTTCATAACGATGTTCGCCGTGACCTATTTCCCGGGCTTAGGTTTGACGTCCCTCAGGCGTCTTATGGGGACACGCCGATGACACATCTCGAGGACAGGCTCGAACGGTTCGAGACGCTCACCGCCGAATGCGAGCTGATTGCCAAGCTCGCCACCGACAGCACCAAGCGCGAGTTCTATTTGAGGCTCGCGGAGCAGTACCGCCAGCTGGCGGGAGATATGCGGCAAGCGATCGCGACCAGGGCTGCGGCCTAAGCCGTCTGCAATCCGTTCTTAACGTTTGGCGCGCATCCTTGAAGCATGCGGGCGTCGCTGAATCGGCGACGGCTCGTGGTGGGAAGGCCGGGGCTCGTTGCAATGCAGCGTGCCTCGCGAGTGTCGTTGCCATGCCTGATAGGGCAATCCCATGCGCCTCGTTGCAGTGGTCATATTTGCGCTCATGACGGCGGCCTGCGATCAGGAGCAGGACATCACCGGCACGACGAATTCGACCTGTCCGATGCGGAACTACAGTTACAATCCACGCGACATGAACCAGTGCGTCAGCGCCTGCAAGGCGTGCGACCGCGGCACGACGGTCACCTGCACGACCTCCTGCACCCTCAAGGGAGCTCGCTGAGCGGAACCACCTGCTTTGCAGGGATCGCAACCGCGCGAAGAGGTTGCTGAAGTCGCAGCGCCACTCGCCCACGAGACTTGACGCTTGCGGATGCGGGAACCGATAGCGACCCGAGGTCAAAGGCTGGCGGTGCTTGGACACCGGAACGATTCACATGAATTAATCATTGAATGGGGCGGGCAGGCGCGGAGTCCGATGGAATGGGTATGCTCGATCCAGGTCGATTTCTGGTGTCGTGCTCGCATTGCGATGCCTGGCCGATGGCGGCCAATGTGAAGCGGACGAGCTGGTCTGCGTCCCCGCACGAGGTCCGCTTTGTCTGCACGCGCTGCCGCCGCGAGGAGACCGCGATCGTCTCCGCGTCCGGCGAATTGACGCCTGTCAAACGCGTCGATGTCCCGCCACACGATGTCGCTGTCGCCTGGGCCCGGGCCCAGCGTTTGCGCGGGCGGACCTGAGCGGCCGGCGGCGCCTCGGGACGTCGGGGGCGGGCTGTGGATCAGAGCGGGCGGACTGCACTGTCAATCCGATCCTGTTCTACAACACCAATCTCGATCCGACCCGCCGTTATGGCTCGGAGACCAGTGTCTCCTATCGCATCAACGATGCAGTGCTGGTGCGTTCCGGCGTGGCCTATATGCGAGCTGTCTTCCGCGAAGGCAGCTGGGCAGGCAACGACTTGCCGCTGGTGTCGCGCTACACCGCAAGTGCAGGCGTCACCTGGAACATCTGGCAGAATTACCTTGTATTCGACGCCATCGCCCGCTTTTGGTGCGAGCGCCGCATGGACAACGATCAGGCGGGAACGCAGAAGCCAATCCCTGCGGATGGCACGATCGACCTCAAGCTCAGTGGTCGCTGCTCGTCGTCACCGGTGCCTGGCTCGTGAACCAGACGATCGGCTTCAGCGCGTTCTACGCCATCGTTGCCTGTATCGCTTCTCTGTCAACCCACGGGCGCGAAAATATTCCACTTTACCGAAATTCGGAATTGGCGTATGTATCGCCCATCCCGGCTCATTCTCGAGGGGCGATCATGGAGGTCGTCATTGTCGCGAGCCGGGCTTGCGGTGGACGCAGCAGCGTCGTGTACGAGATGTCAAGGGCAGGGCGGATTGCTCTCCGTGAGCCCGAGGCTTCGTGCGGACGAGCGGCGCTGTCAGGTTCGTCGCGTCAGCATTTCGGTGGCAACGTGCACAACGCCGTCGAACCCTGTGGCGCCAACGAGCCGTGCGTACGGCAAAACCGTGTGGTCCTGGCCGTCGTTGCTACGGTCAAGCGCTTGCGGATGCGGCAGTCGCGTCAACCGGCGCGGCTGCCGGTGAATTCCGCGAGCGTGAGGGAGGCCAGAAGGAATTCGGCTCCCGGGAGAGCGCGGCATAAGCCGTCCGACCATCGCGCAGGGAAGGCCGAGTGATTGGCACCACCTGTATGCTGCTGTGCGGTCTCCTTTGCGCGTGCTTTTCGCGCAGCAGACCGCGGGTGCGAGGTCAGCACCCGGTCTTCCCCATAGGCGTTAAGGTAGCGCGAGCATCGATTGATACGGACGTTTTCGAGGAGGCTCGCGCAGGTGCCGCCCAAGCGCTCGC
>NZ_RDQF01000036.1 GCF_004114425.1 Bradyrhizobium vignae
GACCTTGACTCGATCTGCGCGCGCCATCCTACGTGCTCCACGGTCGGGACGAAGAGCTGGCCTGCAATCGAACAAAGAGCTGAACAAACCGCCTTGACACACCAAATCCCCATGTGAGCAATCCAGAATCTTTCCGCGGCGGCAGTCTGGATTTGCTTCGCTGCGCTCGCAATGACGGTGTGGAGAGAGCGTAGTCTCTTACGAGAAGAACGCGATCTTCTCAGCCTGGGTCATGCGGCGGATCGGGGCGAGGGGATCGTTGGCCGGCGCGCGGGGCTTTTGCAAGATGCCGCTGGCGAGGATGGTGGCGCCGAGCGAGGGCTCGGGCGAAGACGTGGGCAGGGGCGAGGGCATCGGCAGCGTCGCGGTCGGCCCTGCGGCGAACGTTGCCGTCGCCGCCATGGCTGGGGCCTGCTGCTCCATCACTTCGGCGGCGGCTTCCGCGATGGCGTCGGTGAGGCGCGCGAGCGAGTCCATCGCGATCGGTGCGTCCGCTGCAGGCTCTTCCGCGACGGCTGCGACGACCCGCTGAGTTGCGATCGGCTCCGGAAGCTCGGAGGCAATGGGCGCTGCGACATCCGAGGGCATTGGTTCCGGCTTTACCGGGGCAATCTCGACCGGCTCGATGATCTCGTCGAACTGAGGATCGGGCGCCGCCATCTCCAGCGCGATGGCCTCGAGGATGGCTTCGTCCTCGGCTTCCGCGGCGGCGTCGAGCGAGAACTCGTCCGTGACCTCCAGGACCGCGGCGGGCCCTTCAAGAGCGACGTCTTCAACCGCGACCTCGTCCGGCGCTCGCTCGCTTCCAGCGATGTCCGGCGCGATGGTCGCATCCATGGCCTGCTCGGCCACTGCGAATGCTTCCGCGCTGCCGGCTTTCTCAAGCGCTGCTTCGGCCTCGCCAGCGGCCGCGACGTCCTGCAGCGCCTCCGTAAAGGCCACGGGAGCTTCGCTCGCCATCGCGGCGGGCGCGGCTTGCGCAGGCGCAGCTTCCGCCACGGCGGAGGGCGCTGACTGCACCGGCGCCGGCGAGGGATGCTCTGCCTGCGACGCTGCGCCGCCCTCGGTCTGCTCGATCCGCTCCCTCAGCAGATCGAACGCAGCCTTGAGCTCGGCGCGAGGGTCGAGGGTCGAAATCTGTCCGCAGGCGGCCTCGATCGAGGCGAGCTGCGAATCAATGAGGTCGCAGATTCGCCCGTCGGCGCCGATCTCGCGCCAGCGCCAGGAGATCTCCTTGATGATGCGAACCCCGCGCGGGATCGGCGCGAGGCTCGCCTCGATCGCGGCGGGATCGAATGCCGCGATTGCGATCGTCTCGGCCTCGCGGATGGCGCGGCGGATCTCGACCAGCGCCTCCGGCAGGCGGTCCTCGACAACGGGTTGCCGCTGTGCCGCAAGGGTTTCTTCGATTTTCGCGACCGCGTCCAGCACCATGCGGGTGTCCGCATTGCGGTTGCGCTTGGCATATTCGCCGAGGAACCAGCGGCCGCGCGCGGTCTCCATGAAGGCTTCGCGGATCGCGTCGTAATCCTGCTCGTTCGGCTCGGCCGCGCGGGCAGACATGGGCGAGAGGGCGAATGCTTCGTTGGCCATGACAATCTCGTCGCGCAAATCAGTGCGCGTTACTGTAACGATCACCACGATATCGACCGAATCGCAATTGGTTTGATGCAGCCCGAATCACAAATCCCCATCGCGGCAGCGAAGAAGCGGCGATTTGCCGTGAGCCTCGCGCTGTTCTATTCGGCGGTCTTCGCGGTTTCGGGCACGCATCTGCCGTTCTTTCCGGTCTGGCTGAAGGCGATCGGCGTGGACGCGGCCTGGATCGGTCTCATCAACGCGCTGCCGGCGATCACGCGCTTCACCACGCTGCCGCAGGTCACGGCGTTTGCCGAAAAGCGACGGGCCATTCGCGCCGCCATGATGGTGTCGGTGCTGGCGACCGCGATCGGCTTCACAGCGGTTGGACTACAACAGCAGCCGCTGGCGCTGTTCCTGATCTATGCGCTGACCTGCGTGCTGTGGACGCCGACGATGCCGCTGACCGATGCCTATGCGCTGCGCGGCGTTGCCCGTTATGGGCTCGACTACGGGCCCTTGCGGCTGTGGGGCTCGGCGGCCTTCGCCGCGGGTTCGCTCGCCTGCGGCTATCTCGTCGACGTCATCGCGGCGCGCGATCTGATCTGGGTCATCGTGGCCTGGGCGGTCGTTGCGATCCTTGCCAGCCTGTTGCTTCAGCCGCTCGACGACATCAGGCGCAAGAGCGCCGAAGCGCGCGCCAACACGGCGCTGCTGCGCGATGCCGGCTTCTGGGCCATCATCGCCTCGGCCGCGCTGATCCAGGGCAGCCACGTCGCCTATTACACCTTCTCGGCCATCAACTGGCAGCTCCATGGCATCAGCGGGCTGACCATCGCGGGCCTGTGGACACTGGGCGTGATCGCCGAGATCGTCGTGTTCGCGCTGTCGCCGCGCTTCTCGCTGCATCCCTCCACCATGATGGCGATCGGGGGCCTGGCCGCCGTGCTGCGCTGGACCGTCACCGCCAACGAGCCGCCGCTCGCGCTGCTCGCGATCGTGCAGCTCGGCCACGGCCTCACCTTCGGCATGACCATCGTCGGCACCATGAATCTGCTGGTGCAGCGCGTGCCCCCGCATCAGATCGCGCGGGGGCAGGGCTATTATGCCGCCTGCAACGGGCTCTTGGGCGCTGCGACCTCGATCGCGTCAGGCGCGATCTACGCCCGCATCGGCGATGGCCTGTACTACGTCATGGCGGCGATGGCCGCGGCCGGCGCGCTGGTGATCTGGTCGGCGCGGCACCGATTCTCGGCTCATCCCCAGAGCGAGGCGTCCGGCGGATAGACCAGGCTGCCGTCATAACGCAGGCCGTGGTCGCGGTCGCGCGCGAGCAGAAGCGGGCCGTCGAGATCGACGAAGCGCGCCTGCGGCGTCACCAGCATGGCGGGGGCCATCGACAACGAGGTCGCGACCATGCAGCCGATCATGATCTCGAAGCCGAGCGCCTGCGCGGCATCGGCCATGGCCAGCGCCTCGGTGAGACCGCCGGTCTTGTCGAGCTTGATGTTCACGGCGTCGTAGCGTTCGCGCAGCGGTGCCAGCGAGGAGCGGTCATGCACGCTCTCGTCGGCGCAGACCGCGAGCGGCCGCTTGATCCGCGCCAGCGCCTCGTCCTTGCCTGATGGCAGCGGCTGCTCCACCAGGGTGACGCCGGCGGCGGCGCAGGCGGCGAGGTTGTGCTCCAGATTGGCTTCGGTCCACGCTTCATTGGCATCGACGATCAGCTGGGATTCGGGGGCGGCCCTGCGCACGGCGGCGATGCGTTGGGGATCGCCGTCGCCGCCGAGCTTGATCTTGAGCAGCGGCCGGTGCGCCGCTTTGGCGGTCGCGGCGGCCATGGCCTCGGGGGCACCTAACGAGATCGTGTAGGCCGTGGTGCGCTCGCCCGGCACGGGGCGATCCAGCAGGTTCCAGGCGCGCAGGCCGGCCGCCTTGGCCTCCAGGTCGATCAGGGCGCAATCAAGGGCATTGCGGGCCGCACCGGGCGGCATGGCGGCCTGGAGGGCCTGCCGCGTCAGCCCGCCCGCTACGGCCCCCTGCATGGCCTGGATGGCGGCGAGCGTCGCCTCGGGCGTCTCGCCGTAACGGGGATAGGGCACGCACTCGCCGCGGCCGGTCAGGCCGCCGCGGCTGACCTCCGCGACGACCGTCACGGCCTCGGTTTTCGCCCCCCGGCTGATGGTAAAGCTGCCGGCGATCGGGAAGCGCTCGATTCGCGCCGCCAGAGCCACAAGTTTGCTGGAAGTCATTTTGAACTCTGGCGAAATCTGAACCTGCTAGTTACCTCTAGCAACTAACATTAACCACTTGGGGATACCTTCTCTGGGTAAGGGCGCGTGCGCAACCATCTGATTTTCTCCGCCCCGGCACGGGAGCGGACGTCTTGAGTAGCGATCCGAAGCTGGAGCGGATTGCGAAGGGCAACGCGCTGGCACTCCGCGCCACCGGAACCTGGACCGCGAGCTTTGCGCCGGTCCTGGAACGGATGGTGGCCGACGCCGAGAAGCTCGGCGGCAGTCCGCAAAGCATCTTCATCGACGTGTCCGAGATCGCCAAGCTCGACACGTTCGGAGCCTGGCTGATCGAGCGGCTGCGCCGCAGCCTGACCACGGGCGCGGTCGAGCCGCAGATCGCCGGGCTCTCCGCGAATTATTCGAGCCTGGTCGACGAGGTGCGGCGGGTGCGGGCGACCCCCGTGATCGACCGCAGCCCCATCACCATCACCGGCATGCTGGAGCAGATCGGCCGGGCGGTGGCCGGCCTCGCCGGCACGGTGGCAGGCCTCGTCGACATGCTCGGCGCGGTGCTCGCTGCGGGCTTTCGCGTCCTGATCCATCCGCGCTCGTTCCGCCTGACCTCGACGGTGCATCACATGGAGCAGGTCTGCTGGCGCGCGGTGCCGATCATCGTGCTGATCACCTTCCTGATCGGCTGCATCATCGCGCAACAGGGCATCTTCCATTTCCGCCGCTTCGGCGCCGACATCTTCGTCGTCGACATGCTCGGCGTGTTGGTGCTGCGCGAGATCGGCGTGCTCCTGGTCGCGATCATGGTCGCGGGCCGCTCCGGCAGCGCCTACACCGCCGAGCTCGGCTCGATGAAGATGCGCGAGGAGATCGACGCGCTGCGTACCATGGGCTTCGATCCGATCGAGGTCCTGGTGCTGCCGCGCATGATGGCGCTGGTGCTGGCGCTGCCGATCCTTGCCTTCCTCGGCGCGATGGCCGCGCTCTATGGCGGCGGTCTGGTTGCCTGGCTCTATGGTGGCGTGCAGCCGGAGGCCTTCCTGTTGCGCCTGCGCGACGCCATCTCGATCGATCATTTCATCGTCGGCATCGTCAAGGCGCCGGTGATGGCCGCCGTGATCGGCATCGTCGCCTGCGTCGAAGGGCTCGCCGTGCAGGGCAGCGCGGAATCGCTGGGACAGCACACCACGGCGTCGGTCGTGAAGGGCATCTTCTTCGTCATCGTCATGGACGGCGTGTTCGCCATCTTCTTCGCCTCGATCGGGATGTGACGATGGCAGGCGAAATTCAAAACCCCATCATCCGCGTCCGTGACATCACCGTCCAGTTCGGCGCAACACGTGTGCTCGACGGGCTCAACCTCGACGTCAAGCGCGGCGAGATTTTGGGATTTGTCGGCCCCTCGGGCGCGGGCAAGTCCGTTTTGACGCGGACCATCATCGGTCTGGTGCCGAAGGTCGCGGGCAGCATCGAAGTGTTCGGCGTCGACCTCGATTCCTCCAGCACGTCGCAGCGGCGCAACGTGGAGCGGCGCTGGGGCGTGCTGTTTCAGCAGGGCGCGCTGTTCTCCTCGCTGACGGTGCGGCAGAACATCCAGTTTCCGATGCGCGAATACTTGCGCGTCTCGCAGCGGCTGATGGATGAGATCACCATGGCCAAGCTGACCATGGTCGGGCTCAAGCCCGAAGTCGCCGAGCGTTTCCCGTCCGAGCTCTCCGGCGGCATGATCAAGCGCGTGGCGCTCGCCCGCGCGCTGTCACTCGATCCCGATCTCGTGTTCCTGGACGAGCCGACGTCGGGCCTCGACCCGATCGGCGCCGGCGATTTCGACGAGCTGGTCCGGACCCTCCAGCGCACTTTGGGACTGACGGTTTTCATGGTAACCCACGATCTCGACAGCCTTTACACAGCGTGTGACCGCAT
This sequence comes from Bradyrhizobium vignae, assembly GCF_004114425.1. Taxonomy (GTDB): domain Bacteria; phylum Pseudomonadota; class Alphaproteobacteria; order Rhizobiales; family Xanthobacteraceae; genus Bradyrhizobium; species Bradyrhizobium vignae. The sequence goes on from NZ_RDQF01000036.1 coordinate 5,751, forward strand.
CGCCGTTTTAGGGAACGGTAAGATCATTGCGGCAGGGTCGATCGCCGACATGCAGGCCTCGCAGCATCCCTGGCTGAGGCAATATTTCCATGGCAAGCGCGCCCGCGCGGTCATGGGTTAAGTGGCTGGGTTGAGAGCTGGGTCGTAGCCGGAGCACCTGATGGAAACGCGGGCGAATTACGTATTGATCGGCTCGTTCACGCTGGCGGTGATCGCCGCGGCGATCGGCTTCGTGCTGTGGTTTCAGTCGCTGCACACCACCAAGCAGCGCAGCCCCCTGCGCGTCGTGTTCGAGGGGCCCGCAGCGGGCCTGCGCAACGGCGGCAGCGTCAACTTCAACGGTATCCGGGTGGGCGAGGTGGTCTCGGTGAAGCTGGACAACCCGCGGCGGGTTGTCGCACTCGCCATGATCGAGAACAACGCCCCGATCCGCAAGGACACCCTGGTCGGCCTCGAATTCCAGGGCCTCACGGGCGTCGCCGCAATCTCGCTCAAGGGCGGCGACGAGGCCGCGGCACCGCCGCCGCTCGACCAGGACGGCATCCCGACGCTGACCGCCGACCCCAACAAGCTCCAGGACGTCACCGAGGCGATCCGCGCCACGCTGCAGAACATCAACAAGATCGTCGCCGACAATCAGGAAACGGTGAAGAACTCGCTGAAGAATCTGGAGACCTTCACCAACTCGCTCGCCCGCAACTCCGAGAAGATCGACGGCGTGATGGCCAAGGTCGACGGCGTCATGCTCAAGGCCGACAATCTCATGCTCGGCCTCAACACGCTGGCGGGCGGCAAGGATGGCGGCGAGCTGTTTCAGGCGGTGAAGTCGATCCGCGAACTCGCCGAGGATTTCGACAAGCGCTCCGGCGCGCTGATGGCCGACGGCCGCCGCACCCTCGGCGACATCAGCCGCGCCGTGAACAATTTCGACCGCAACCCGACCCGCGTGCTGTTCGGCGCCAGCAACTCATCGCAACCCGCCCCGCCGCCCGAACCGCCGAAGCCGGCGGCGGCCGAGCGCAGGCGGTAGCAGGCGGACGCGTTCACGCACCCTGTGCGTTCGTCATCGTGGGTCTCGTGTCCCGGACGCGCGGCAGCCTGCAACGCTGCTGCGCAGATGTGGGGCCGCTGCGCCAGTACGAAAGTATGGGGGTCGGGCCGAGCCAAGGTAGGGGGAGGGGCCGTCCCTCGTTGTCAGCTATACCGCGCTCAAGGCGCGTCCACGAAAAGGCGCGTCGACTTCACTCACAGGGGAGGAGAGCGCGTGGTACGCCTGTTGCTGTTGTTGCCGTTCATCGGCCTGATGATCGTGCCGTTCTACAATGTCTGGGAGCCCCATCTATTCGGCTTCCCGTTCTTCTATTGGTATCAGCTCGCCTGGGTGCCGCTGACCTCTCTACTCACCTACATCGTCTACAGGAGCGTGCGCCGTGCTGACTGATGTCGATAGCGCGGCGTTCGCCGTATTCATCGCTCTCTTCGTTCTCGTTACCGGCATGGGTTTCGTCGCTTCGCGCTGGCGCAAGCCGGAAACGCTCGCTCATCTCGACGAGTGGGGCCTGGGCGGCCGCAAGTTCGGGACCTGGATCACCTGGTTCCTGGTCGGCGGCGATTTCTACACCGCCTACACCGTGATCGCGGTTCCCGCGCTGGTCTATGCGGTCGGCGCCTACGGCTTCTTCGCGCTGCCCTACACCATCATCGTCTATCCCTTCGTGTTCGCGGTGATGCCGGTGCTCTGGAAGGTCGCCAAGGAGCGCGGCTATGTCACCGCCGGCGACGTGGTGCGCGGTGCCTACGGCTCGCGCGGCCTCGAGCTCGCGGTTGCGGCGACGGGCGTGCTGGCGACAATGCCCTATATCGCGCTCCAGCTCATCGGCATGGAGGTCGCGATCAAGGCGCTCGGGCTTCACGGCGAGGTGCCGCTCGTTCTCGCCTTCCTGGTGCTCGCGCTCTACACCTACTCGTCGGGGCTGCGCGCGCCGGCGCTGATCGCCTTCGTCAAGGACATCATGATCTACATCGTGGTGATCGCTGCGATCGCGATCGTGCCCTCCAAGCTCGGCGGCTATGGCGCGATCTTCACCGCGGCGGATGCGGCTTTTGCCGCAAAGGGCTCGGGCGGTATCCTGCTGTCGCCCGCGCAGATCGTGCCCTATGCGTCGCTGGCGCTCGGCTCGGCGCTCGCGGCCTTCATGTATCCGCACACGCTGACCGGCATCTTCGCGTCGTCAGGCGGCAAGACCATCCGCAAGAATGCGATGCTGCTGCCGGCCTACACGCTGCTGCTCGGTCTCCTCGCGCTGCTGGGCTACATGGGCCATGCGGCCGGGTTGAAGCTCGCGAGCAACAACGACGTCGTGCCTGAGCTGTTCAAGACCCTGTTCCCGAGCTGGTTCGCGGGCTTTGCCTTCGCCGCGATCGCGATCGGCGCGCTGGTGCCGGCGGCCGTCATGAGCATCGGCGCCGCCAACCTGTTCACCCGCAACTTCTGGAAGGTGTGGGTCGATCCGAAGGTGACGCCGGCGGGTGAGGCGAAGGTCGCCAAGATCACCTCCATGCTGGTGAAGGTCGGCGCGCTGCTCGCCATTCTCCTGATGCCGACGCAGTTCGCGCTCGACCTGCAACTGCTCGGAGGGCTCTGGATCCTCCAGACGCTGCCGGCGCTGGTGTTCGGCCTCTATCTGAACTGGTTCTCGAGCACGGCGCTTCTGGCCGGCTGGGCCGTCGGCCTTGCAGGCGGCTCATGGCTCGCCTGGTCGGACGGGCTGAAGCCGCTGCACAGCATCGACTTCGGCGCCGGCAAAGTCGCGATCTACACCGGCGTCCTGGCGCTCGCGCTGAACATCGTGGTTGCCGTCGTGGTCAACCTGGCGGTCAAGCGCGTGCCGCAGGAGCGGCTGTCCCGCGAGGCGGCCTGAAGTGACCCTCAAGCGGCGGCCGACGATCCTCCGGCCGCCGCTTCTTCGGAGCGAAATAGCCTTCCATGCGATTGAAAACGCTATAGTATCCGCCCGCGATCCGGCCCCGCTCATCGCCGGCCGATCAGACGATCTCGGGTGAGGATGTCTTGCAGGCGTGGTTCGTTCTTGCGGTCGCTGCGGGCTATGTGACCACGTTGTTCCTGGTGGCCTGGTGGGGCGATCGGCGGAGCGCCGGTGGACCGCTGGTGTCGCCAAACTCCTGGGTGGCCGCGATCAGCTATTGCCTGACGCTTGCGGTCTACAACACCTCCTGGAGCTTCTACGGATCGGTCGGACGGGCCGCCACCAGCGGGCTGGACTTTGCCACGATCTATATCGGCCCGACCCTGGTGCTGCTGTTCGGCCAACGGCTCCTGTCGAAGGTGATCGCGATCGCGAAGGCGCAGAACGTCACCTCGATCGCCGACTTCATCGCCGCGCGCTACGGCAAGAGCCAGGCGCTGGCGGCCTTCGTGACGCTGGCATCGCTGCTCGGCGTGCTTCCCTATATCGCGCTTCAACTCAAGGCTGTCGGCAAGAGCTTTGACTATCTGATCCTCCAGCCCGAGCGCGCCGGAGGCGAAGCACTGCGATTCTGGCAGGACTCCGCCTTCGGCGTCGCCGCGTCGATGGCGCTGTTCGCGATCGTGTTCGGCGTCCGGCATGTCCATGCCAGCGAGCATCATCGCGGCCTGATGCTCGCGATCGCCTTCGAGAGCGTCGTCAAGCTGCTCGCATTCCTGATCGTCGCGCTGTTCGTGCTGTTCGGCCTGTCTTGCGGTCCCGCCGCCCTGCTGTCGCAGTTTCAATCGGAGCCGCAACTGGCGGGGATCCTCAGCTTCGATCCGACGCAGCCGGTGTGGCCTGCGACGATCGTCATCTCGGGCATCGCTTTCCTGTGTCTGCCGCAGGCCTTCCATGTCGCCGTCGTCGAGAACGAGGCGCCGGCGCACACGCGCACAGCGGCATGGCTCTACCCGAGTTACCTTGCGCTGTTCAGCCTGCTGATCCTGCCGATCGCCGCGGCAGGGCTTGCGAGGTTCGGCGCGATGATGGACCCCGACACTTACGTCATCTCGCTGCCGATCGCGGCGGATGCGGGCACCATCAGCCTGATCGCGTTCCTGGGCGGGCTCTCGGCCGCCACCGGCATGGTGATCATGACGTCGGTCGCGCTCAGCACCATGCTCTGCAACGACGTCATCATGCCGCTGCTGTTGCGCTCGCGCGTCTTCGGCCTGCGTGCGCAGAGCCGGCCGATGACCTCGGTGCTGGTGGCGGTGCGCCGGCTCTCGATTGTTGGCATCCTGCTGCTCGCCTATCTGATGCACCGCCTGGTCAATCAGTCCTATCCGCTGACCTTGATCGGACTCCTGTCGTTCGTCGCGGTCGCGCAATTCGGTCCGGCGTTCGTCGGAGGGCTGTTCTGGCCGCGGGCCAACAAGGCCGGTGCCTCGATCGGAATCGCGGTCGGCTTTTCCATCTGGGCCTATACGCTGCTGCTTCCCTCGGCCGCGCCGCTCTGGCCGGCGATCGAGGAGATCGTCCGCCAGGGGCCGTGGAAGCTCGCCTGGCTCAAGCCGAACGCATTGCTGGGTCTCGAAGGGATCGATCCGATCTCGCACGCCACGCTCTGGAGCCTCGGCGCCAATCTCGTCTGCTTCCTGATGATCTCGGCGTTGGGGCGGCAGTCGACCGTCGAGCGCAACCAGGCGGCCGCATTCGCCGATGGCGTCATCCGCGAAAAGATCCCGACGCTGTCCTCCCGCGTGGTGGTCCGGCTCGACGATCTCCGCGCGCTGGCGTTGCGTTTTGTCGGCGCGCAGCGCGGCGCAGCGGCCTTCGACAACTATCTCGCGGCGCGTAGCGCCGGCACCGGGCCGCGCCTCGATCCGTCGGGGCTCGTCGATCTCGACTCGATCCGCTTCACGGAGAATCTGCTTGCCGGTGCCATCGGTGCTGCATCGGCGCGCGTGGTGATCGCCGCATCCCTGGAGGGGCACTCGCTGTCGCGGCGGGCGGCGATGGCGATGCTCGACGAAGCCTCGGAGGCGCTGCGCTTCAACCGCAACCTTTTGCAGAGCACGCTCGAAAGCGTGCCGCAGGGCATTTGCGCCTTCGATGCCGATTTCAACATCACGGCCTGGAACGGCCGTTTCATCGCGCTCCTGGACCTGCCGCCGGATTTCGTGCGCGTCGGTCTTCCGCTGGCGGATCTCATTGCCTTCAACGTCGAGCGCGGCGAATATGCCGCGTCCGAATTCGCCGCGCTCCTTGTCAATCGTGACGTCGCCACCCAGAGCTGGCCGTATCTGTACGAGCGCAAGCGGCCGGACGGCACGGTGCTCGAGATCGTCTATGATCGCGTCGCCGAGGGCGGCTACGTATCGACCTACACCGACGTCACCGAGCGTCATCGCGCCGCGGAAGCCCTGCGCCGGGCCAACGAGGGGCTCGAGCTGCGCGTCCGGGAGCGGACCGAGGCGCTCGAGCTGGCGAAGGCGGAAGCCGAGCAGGCCAATCTCGGCAAGACCCGCTTCCTGGCGGCGGCCAGCCACGATCTGCTGCAACCGCTGAATGCGGCCCGGCTGTTCCTGTCCGCGCTCGACGAAAGCCTGCATGCCGCATCGCGATCCGGCGACGTCGACAAGGAGCGCAACCTGGCGAGCAGCGCGATCACGGCGCTGCGCTCGACCGAGCACGTGCTGGACAGGCTGCTCGACATCTCCTCCTACGATGCCGGCGCCGTTCGCGCCGAAGCGTTTGATTTTCCGATCGCGGATCTGCTCGTGCAGTTGAACGTCGAGTTCTCCGCGATGGCGCACGAACGCGGGCTCGTCCTCAACGTCGTCGATTGTCGTGTCGCCGTGCGCAGCGATCCGCATCTCCTGCGTCGCATCTTGCAGAACCTGTTGTCGAACGCGCTCCGCTACACGCCCAGGGGACGCATCCTGCTCGGCTGCCGGCGGCGCGGCGGCGATCTGCGCATCGAGGTCTGGGACACCGGCGTCGGGATCGCGGCGGAGGATCGGACGCGGATCTTCGAGGAGTTCCAGCGTCTGACCCCCGGATCGGAGAAGGGCCTGGGTCTCGGTCTTGCGATCGTGGATCGTATCTCGCGGCTCCTGGGCCATCCCGTCGACGTCCGATCGCGGCCCGGACACGGCTCGTGCTTCGCCGTCACGGTGCCGCTGGCGCGCGGAGCGGGAACGCCGCTTCAGCGCAAGGTGGCAGATGCGCCGCCCGCGGTCGCGGAGCGCACGCTGACGATCCTGTGCCTCGACAATGAGGCGGCCATTCTCGACGGCTTGACGGCATTGCTCGGTGGGTGGGGGCACCATGTGCTTGTCGCCACGGACGCCGATGGAGCGATGGCGGCGGCCGCGGCCCATCCACCGCACCTCGTGCTGCTCGATTACCACCTCGACGATGGTCGCAGCGGCTTGGACTTTCTCGACGATCTCAGGCAGAAGTCGGGGCGCGACGTCCGTGCGCTGATCGTCACAGCCGATCGCAGCGAGGCCGTGCGCGAGGAGGCAAGGGCGCGCGGCTGCGAGATCCTGACGAAGCCGATCAAGCCGGCCGCTCTGCGGCGCTTCCTCGGCAGCGAAGCCCTGAACCGGCAGTTCGAGACGAAACTGGAGACTTCCTGACGATGCGCATCCTGATCGGCGACGATCATCCGCTGGTGCAGGCGGCGTTGCGGAGCGCCTTGTCGAGCGTGCTGCCGGATCTCGACATCATCGCCTGCCAGTCGCTGGACGAGGCGATCGGCGTCCTGACCGCCCAGTCCGACGAGATCGACCTGATCCTCTGGGATCTGACCATGCCGGGCATTCAAGGGTTTGCCGCGCTGTTCATCCTGTCGGCGCAGTTCCCGACCGTGCCGGTGGCGATCATCTCGGCACGGCAGGACGCCGCCACGATCCGCCGTGCGATTGCCTACGGCGCATCCGGCTACATCCCGAAATCGCTCGGCCTGCCCGAGATGGCGGATGCGATCACGAAAATACTCGCCGGTGAAATCTGGATGCCGCCCAATGTCGGCGGGCGCGGCTCGATCCAGAGCGCCGACGTCGAGCTTGCCGCAAGAATGGCTTCGCTGTCGGCGCAGCAGCTGCGCATTCTCGCAATGATCGTCGAAGGCAAGCTCAACAAGCAGATCGCGGGCGAACTCGACATCGCCGAGCAGACCGTGAAGGGCCACGTCTCGACGATCCTGCGCAAGCTCGGCGTCGGCTCGCGCACCCAGGCCGCGGTCGTGGCCGAGCGGCTGTCATTCGGTCAGCCCAACGGCACCTGAGATCCCTCCCGCAAAACACGACGGAGGCCGTGAGGCCTCCGTCTTCATTCTGTTGTCTTGGAATTCTGCTGCTTATCCCAATCGTCCCGCCGCGTGCGCCAGCAGCGTGTACACCAGCCCCGTCTCCGAGATCAGGTGGCTGCGCAGCTCCTGCGGGCCGCGGCCGTCGCGGGCGACTTCGTCGAGCAGGCGCTCGAACTCGGCGACGTAGCGGTCGACCGTGCCCTTGAAGTTGCGGTCGGCGCGGTACTTGCGGGCGACCTCGTCGAAGGCCTTCTGGCCGGCGGGCGTGTACAGGCGCTTGGTGAAGGCCTTGTTCTCGCCGCGCTGATAGCGGTCCCACATCTCGGCGGCGAGGTTGCGGTCCATCAGCCGGCCGATGTCGAGCGACAGCGATTCCAGCGGATTGCTGCCATCTTGCGGTGCCTGCGGCTGCGGCGCGGCGGCATTGCGCCCGCGCAGAGCCTCACGACCGGTCGGGGCGCCGTGATTGGCGTCCGTGCGGTTGAGCAGGTCCGACAGCCAGCCGTCGCGGCCCTGGTCGCTACCGCCAGGTGCGACCGGCGGCGCTTCGGTGCGGCGCGCGGCCGGCATGCCGAGGTCCGGCGGCGGCAGCGTCGAGGCGCTGCCGGTGTCGCGCATGCGGGTCTCGGGAGCCCGGCCGCCGACGGCGGCGGCCAGCACCGGCTCTTCCTGGCGATGGATGCTGGCGCGGCCCGCCGTAGTGACGTCGAGCCCGCGGCCATGCTGGGCCACGATGCGGTTGAGCTCGGCGAGCGCCTCGATCTGGTCGACGATCACCTTGCGCATCTGGGCCGTGCTCTCGGCAGCCTCCTGCGGCATCTCGAGCACGCCGCGGCGCAGCTCGTTGCGGGTGGCTTCGAGCTCATTGTGCATCTCGAGAGCCATCTGCTTCATGCTGCCGACGAGGTTGGTGAACTTCTCGGTCGACTGCTTGAACATCGCATCCGCCTCGTCCGTGGTCTGGCGGTAGATGTCGTGCATCGCCTCGATGGTCTGGCGGTGCTCCTCCTCGGACGCCGCGCGCACCGCCTCGAACTGGCGGGTGATCGCGGCGGAGCCTGCGCCGGCGGTCTCGGCGACGACGCGGGCGATGTCGCGGGCGCGCTCTTCGGCGGCCGCCAGCGATTCATCGAGGAGGCCGGTGAAGCGCGACAGCCGCTGGTCGAGATCGGCCGTGCGCAGGTCGATCGTGGTGACGAGCGATTCCAGTGCCTGCTTGCGCTCGGCGAGCGAGGCGGTGGTGTTCTTGTTGCTCTGCTCGACGACCTGCGCGGCCTCGACCAGCGCCTTGCCGTGCTTGTCGAACTGGGTCGACAGCTCGCCGAGATCCTGGAGCGCCTTCGTGGTCTTGCTGTTGAAGACGTTGAGCTGCTCTTCCAGGTTCTGAGTCGCAGCGCCGTTGCGCGAGGTGACGTCGTTCATCGCCGAGACGAAGTCGGCGACGCGCGTCACCAGCGCCCGCTCCAGCGAGTTGAGGTTGTCGTGCGCACCGGTCAGCACCTCCTGCAGCAGGATGTTGCCTTCGCGCAGGCGCTCGAACAGGGCGACCGTGTCGGTGCGCAGGATCTTGCTGGTCTCCTGCATCTCCGTGACGGCCGCGATCGAGACCTGGCGCGACTGGTCGATCGCCGAACGCGAGGCCTGCTCGAGGTCCTTCAGCGACTTGCCGACCGCGCTGGTGGCGATCTCGCTCGCCGCGTTGATGGTGCGGGCGACTTCCGAGCCGTTGCCCATCATGGTCTGCGAGAAGGCGTTGCCGCGCGTCTCGATCGACTTCAACGCGTCGGAGGTGACGCGGTCGATGTCGAGCGTGAGCTGGTCGGTCTTCGAGCCGATGGCATCGACCAGCGCGCCGCGCTTGGCGTCGATCATGTTCGACAGGCGGTCGGCCTGCTGCTGCACGTAGGTGACGATCTCGTCAGTCTTGCCGGTCATGGCCTGGCCGAAGCTGGAGGTGGCGGCGAGCACCGAGCGCTCGACGTCGGCCGAGCTCGTCTTGACCCGCGAGCTCGCCTCGTTGGAGGCGGAGATCAGCGCGTTCTGGGCGTTGAGCGCGCTGGTCTGGATGTCGTTGGTCGCGTTGGCGGTGGCCGCGCTCAGCGTGCGCTCGATCTCGGTCGAGATCGTGCGGATCTGGCTCGCGGCGTCGGCCGAGGTCGAGGTCAGCGAGATCTGCGCCTCGCGCGCGCTGTTGAGGATGGTCGAGGCGGTGTCGGCGCCGACCGCGGTCAGCGTGCGCTCGATGTCCGTCGTCAGCGACTTGATCTGGCTCGCCGCATCGCTCGAGGCGGAGATCAGCGAGCCCTGGGCCTCGCGGACACCGCTGGTGAGCGCCTCGATGGTGGCGCCGCCCGCGGTCGCCAGCGCGCGCTGCATCTCGGCCGCGAGCGAACGGACCTGGCTGGTCTGTTCGGCCGAGACCGCGAGCAGGGTGCTCTGGGCGTCGCGCGCGCTGGTGGTGATCGTCTCGGCCGTCGTCTGGCCCACCTGCGAGAGCGAACGATGCACTTCGGCCGCGAGCGACTTGACCTGGCTCGCCGCATCCGAGGACGCCGTGACCAGCGTGCTCTGGGCCTCGCGGGCGCCGCTCATGATGGTCTCGGCCGTCGAGGTGCCCGCCATCGTAAGCGAGCGCTGCACGTCCGAGGACAGCGCCTTGATCTGGTTGGCGGTCTCGGTCGAGGCCGCGATCAGCGCGTTCTGCGCATCGCGGGCGCCGGCGGTGATCGATTCCGCCGTGGTGGTGCCCGCCATCGTAAGCGAGCGCTGCACGTCCGAGGACAGCGCCTTGATCTGGTTGGCGGTCTCGGTCGAGGCCGCGATCAGCGCGTTCTGCGCATCGCGGGCGCCGGCAGTGATCGATTCCGCCGTGGTGGTGCCGGCCAACGACAGCGAACGCTGCACGTCGGCGGTGAGCGCCTTGACCTGGCTCGCCGCATCCGAGGACGCCGTGACGAGGGTGGTCTGCACCTCGCGGGCGCCGGCCAGGATGGAGGCCGCAGTGGCGGAGCCGGCCGCCGACAGCGTGCGTTCGACGTCGGCCGCGAGCCCCTTGATCTGGTTGGAGGCCTCGCCCGATGCGGCGACGAGCGTCGACTGGGCTTCGCGGGCACTGGTCAGGATCGAGTTCGCCGCACCGGTGCCGACCGCGGTCAGAGCCTGCTCGACCTCGGCCGAGGTCATCTTGAGCTGGGCGTTGACGTCGGAGGAGACCGTCAGCAGCGATTGCTGGGCCGCGCGCGCGCCGGTCTGGATGGTCTCGCTGGTGTTGACGACGAGGTTGGTGAGCGAGCGCTCGGCGTCCTCGACATGCGAACGGATCGCGGTCGAGATCATCTCGGCGCGGGACATCATGTCCTCGCTGGCCTGGCGTCCGCTGCTCTCGATGCGGCCGGCGACGGCCTCGACGCGCGAGCCGAGCAGGTCCTCGAACTGCGCCACGCGCACGTCGATGTCGCTGGCGACGGAGCCGATCTTGGTCTCGATGGCCTGCTGGATGTCCTGGAAGCGCGCCGTGACCGTGTCGGTCAGATGCGTGCTGCGGCCGTCGATGATCTCGGTGACGCCGGTGATGCGGCGGTCGACCGCCTCGATCGCCTGCGCGGTGCCGTCCGTGAGCGTCGAGGTCAGCAGCGTGAGGCGCGTGTCGATCGACTGCACGGCCTGCGAGGCGCCGTTGGTCACGGCGGTGGTCAGATAGGTGAGGCGGGAGTCGATGGATTCGAGCGCCTGCGACGCGCCGCCGGTGAGCGTCGTCGTGAGGTGCGTCAGCCGGGTGTCGATCGTCTGGATGGTCTGCGATGCGCCATCGGTCAGCGAGGTCGTGAGGTGGGTGAGGCGGGAGTCGATCGACTGGATCGCCTGCGCGGCACCGTCGGTCAGCGATGTCGCCAGCGTGTTGATGCGCCCGTCGATGGTTTCGGTCATGGACTTCGCGCGGGTGTCGAACGACTGTTCGAGTGCGGCGACGCGGCCGACGAGCTGCTCGTCGAAGGTCCTGATGTGGCCTTCGATCGTGCCGTCGAGGCTCGCGATCTTGCCGTTCAGCGAGGTGTCGAGGTTGGCGACGCGTTCGCCGATCGTGGTCTCGAACTGCACGAGGCGCTGGTCGAGCACCGCCGTGATCTGGCCGCCGTTCGCCGTGAAGCGGGTGTCGAAATTGTCGACATAGGTCCTCAGCGTCTCGGCGATGTCCTGCGTGCGCTGGCCCATGCGCTCGACGATCTCGCCGCCGAAGGTCTTCACGGTGCGGTCGAACTCGGAGATGTGGCGCGTGATCAGCGCGCCCAGCGTGCCGGAGTCGCGGGCGAACTTCTCGACCAGCTCGGTGCCCTGGTTCCTCACCAGCTCGTCGAAGGCGCTCATCTGCAGCGACAGCGAGTCGTGTGCGGTCTCGGTCTGGCTGACGACCTTGGCGACCAGGGCGTTGACGGTGGCGTCGAGCGCCTCGCTCGCCTTGTCGCCGCTCGTCATGATCTGGCCGGCGAGGCGGTTGCCGGCGTCGTCGATCTTGGCGGAGATGTCGTTGGAACGCAGCTCGAGCTCGAGCAGCAGCGAGTCCGACGAGTTCTTCAGGGAATCGTGCACCTGCTCGGTGCGCTCGGAGATGCCGTCGACGATCGCGGCGGAACGCTGCTCGAATTCGCCGGTGATGCGGTCGATGCGCTCGTTCAGCATCTCATGAACGCGGTCGGCGAGATCGACGAACTCGTCGTGGACGTGGCCGGTCTTGAAGTTGAGGCTGGTGGTCAGCCGCTCGCTGGCGTCGAGCACGGCGCGCGTGGTCTCGTTGCTGGCTTCCTCGAGGCGGTCGAGCAGGTCGCCGCCGCGCTCGCCGAGCGCCAGGATCATGTTGTCACCGGCATTGCTCAGCGCCTGGGTGATGTGGGCACCGCGCTCTTCGAGCGCGCCGGTGATGGACTTGGCGACCTCGTCGACGCGGGAGGCGATCGCGTCCGAGATCAGCGCGATGTCGTGGCGCAGGTCGATCTGCACGCCGGAGATGGCGCTGCGGACCTGCTCGGCCTGGCCGACCAGATTGTCGCGCTGATGCGCGATGTCCTGGAGCAGGGCGCGGATGCGCACCTCGTTGTCGGAATAGGCGCGTTCCAGCGCTGCGACCTCGTTGGCGACCAGCGTCTCGAGCTCGCCGGCGCGCGCAATCGCGCGTTCGATGCCGTCGCCCATCGCCGCGACCTCGCGGCGGATGGCCTGGCCGACGGTGACCATGGAATCGGAGGCCGAGCCTTCCGGCTCGGAGAAGCGGATCGCGACCTGCGCCATCGCCTGCGCGATCATGCGCATTTCCTGGCCGCGCCAGACGAGGCTCGCCAGGAAGTAGAACAGCATGATCGGCGCGAAGAACATCGCGACGAGACCGGCGATGACGAGCACGCCGCCGCTCTGGCCCATGGCGGCCTGGATCGAGGGCAGGAAGCCGACGGTCAGCGCGGCGCAGGCGGCGAGCCAGATGCCGGCGAAGATGGTGGCGAAGGTGTAGACGCTGCGGGCAGGGCGGCCCTTCTGCAGCGCCTGGAGCAGCTGGCCGATGGTCTCGCGGTCGTCATTGGCGGCGCGGCGCGAGGGGCGCGGCTCCTCGACCGGGTCGAACACGGTCGCCCCCTCGTTGGCGGCCGGGCGCGGCTCGAAGCTCGGCTCATCGAAGATCGGAGGGGCAGGCGGCGGCACCGGGGGCGCCGCTTCGTTGCGCACGGAGACGTTGCGGCTGGTGTCCGCAGCCGTGTCGCTGATGTTGAGGGCTTCCTGGATCGCAGAAAGCGCGACTTCTGTGGGGTCTTTGACCTTTTTCGGAGTGTTCGCCATGTTCAGTCCGAGCCCTCGTTACGTGTACGCGTCCCCCCGCGAGCCCTGCGCGCGGCGCAAGCCCACAGACCGGATCATGCCGCTTGCGCGGATCCCCGAGCCGTCCCCACCCGGACGGCTTGTCCGCCAATTTCTGCAACATCCTATTTGCAGAGCGTCGCGAATGAAATGCCCGCGATTAAGACATTCTTAATCATCGTTAACAGGATCGTGGCGTAACGCCTTAGCAATAAATGCAATTCTCCACCGGACTCGGTCGATTGCGGCAACTTGTTGTCAATAAACGGGCAGATCTACGTCAAATAGCCCAAACATTTCGTTAACCATTTTCATGCTTGGGTAAGGGGAACCTGACCGCCGGACCGGCGGCCGCCGCGCGATGCCGGGGCCTGCGCCATGACGCCTGAACTGCAACGGATGCATTGGATGCCGTCGCCCCCGCTTGCACCCATCGATAGCCCGCTGGATCTCGATCACCTGTCCCGGATGACGCTCGGCGACACTGAACTGGAACAGGAAGTGTTGGCGATGTTCGCCGAGCAGGCGGTCCGCCTGCTGGCGGCGATGGCTGCGATGCCGGCCGAGACCGGCGCGCTCGCGCACAAGCTCAAGGGTTCGGCGCGAGGAATCGGCGCCTTTGCGGTGGCCGATGCCGCAGCCAGCCTGGAGACCGCGATCAGGACCGGCCGTGGCCGGCCCGATGCCCTCGCCGCGCTGAAACAGGCGGTGACGGAGGTCCGCGCCGCCATCGAGGCGATCCTGAAGCCGTAGGCCGATACGGTCAAAGCCGCGCTCTAGTCATTTGTTTTGACGCGTTTTCTTCCCGCAAGATGGGATTCATTTCGCATCAAAACGCTATGGCGCCGGGCTGACCGACCCGTTATAGGACAGCCCGGACCCTCCTTCCTTCCCAGCACCGCGGCAGCACGAGCAGATATGGCCAAGATTCACTTTGTCGACCACAAGGGCGAAACCCGCACGGTGGAAATCGAGAACGGCGCAACCGTGATGGAAGCCGCGATCCGCAACAGCATTCCCGGCATCGAGGCCGAATGCGGCGGCGCCTGCGCCTGTGCGACCTGCCATGTCTATGTCGACGAAGCGTGGCGTGAGAAGGTGGGCAGCCCGACGCCGATGGAGGAGGACATGCTCGATTTCGGTTTCGACGTGCGCCCGAATTCGCGCCTGTCTTGCCAGATCAAGGTCTCCGACGAGCTCGACGGTCTCGTCGTGGCGACGCCGGAACGCCAGGCCTGATCGTCTCCAAACAAACTAGATGCTCGGCGGCGCGACCTCGATGCCGCGCTTGTGCCAGGGTCTGAGCTTCTCGATCACCTCTGCAGTCAGCGGCGCGGGGCGCCGCGTCGCCTCATCGAGCAAGACGCCGACCGACGTCGCCGACGCGATGCACTTTCCTTGCGAGAACACGACCTGCTCGAAGGTCACCGACGTTCGTCCGAGCTTCACCACCCCGAGGCCGAGCTCGATCGTGTTCGGCCAGTGCAGCTCGGCACGAAAATGCATGTCGAGTCGCACCATGATCCAGGCGAGGCCCGGCGGGGTCAGCCCGTATTCGGGAAGCTTCATCAGCGTGACACGGCCCGTCTCGAAATAGGTGGCGTAGACCGCGTTGTTGACGTGCTGGTTTGGATCGAGATCGCCGAAGCGGACGTTGTCGCTGAGGCGGTAGGGATAGTCCTCAAGGCGCGGCGTCGTGTCGGGGCGGGCTGGCGCGTTCACCGATTGATCTCCGTCATATCCATCCTCGTTACAGCCCAGTTATTTTGGCCCGGCAAGTGGGCGCGACTGCGGGGCGATCCCGCTTTTATGCCTTCCCTGTTCCATCCCCGTTGGCTAGACAGGCAGGGTCACCTCAGCCCAAAGGGCTCCGTCTAACCGATAACGATCGATAAAGAGACGACATGAGCGACGTGATCAAAACCGATGTGCTGATTATTGGCGCCGGCCCCTGCGGTCTGTTCGCCGCCTTCGAGCTCGGCCTTCTCGACATGAAGGCGCATTTCGTCGACATCCTCGACAAGGTCGGCGGCCAGTGTGCCGAGCTCTATCCGGAAAAACCGATCTACGACATTCCCGGCATTCCGCAGGTTTCGGGGCAGGGGCTCACCGACGCGCTGATGGAGCAGATCAAGCCGTTTCATCCGACCTTCCATCTCGGCGAGATGGTCGAGACCGTGGAGAAGATCGGCGATCCCGCCTTTCGCTGCACCACCGACACCGGCAAGGTGTTCGAGTGCAAGGTGGTGGTGATCGCGGCCGGCGGCGGCTCATTCCAGCCCAAGCGTCCGCCGGTGCCGGGCATCGAGGCCTATGAAGGCACGTCGGTGCATTATGCCGTGCGCAAGATGGAGACGTTCCGCGACAAGAACGTGCTGATCGTCGGCGGCGGCGATTCCGCGCTAGACTGGACGCTCAATCTGCATCCGCTGGCCAAGCGCATCACGCTTCTGCATCGGCGCGACGAGTTTCGCGCCGCGCCCCACAGCGTCGAGCAGATGCGCGCGCTCGTCGCTGGCGGCAAGATGGATCTGCGGCTCGGCCAAGTCACCGCGCTCTCCGGCGCTGACGGCAAGCTCACCGGCGCGACCGTCAAGGGCAACGACAACAGCTTGAGCGAGATTGCCTGCGAGGCCATGCTGCCGTTCTTCGGGCTGACCATGAAGCTCGGCCCGGTCGCGAATTGGGGCATTGCGCTGGAGAACAACCTCGTGCCGGTCGAGACATCCGCGTTCGAAACCAACGTATCAGGCATCTTCGCCATCGGCGATATCAACACGTATCCCGGCAAGATCAAGCTGATCCTGTGCGGCTTCCACGAGGGCGCGCTGATGTCGCAAAAAGCCCATCGTTATGTCTATCCGGAGAAGCGGCTCGTGTTCCAGTACACGACCTCGTCCTCCAGCCTGCAAAAGAAGCTCGGTGTCAACTGACGGAACGCAGCGGGGAGGCGATGCCCCATGTTTCTGGTGCTGGAACCGTTCGCGAAATCGCCGTAGTCTGCGGCCATTCCGGTCGTGGAATAACAAGGTGATCTAATGCGGAATTTCTCCAGCTTTCGGCAGCTCTCCTTCCTCGCGCTCGCATTGTCGCTCGCGACGGTGACGCCGTGTGCGGCACAGACCACCGAGCCCACGGCGGCGGGCCTCTGGCAGAAGGTCGAAGACGGCAAGACGGTCGGATGGTTCCTCTTCATCGACCACAACGGCGTGTTCGAAGGTGTGATCGCCAAGACCTTCCCGCGGCCAACCGACAATCCGAACGAAGTCTGCTCCAAGTGCACCGACGATCGCAAGAACGCGCCGGTGCTCGGCATCTCCTTCGTCCGCAACATGAAGCGCGAAGGATTGAAGTACGAAGGGGGCAACGTGCTCAATCCGCGCGACGGCCAGATCTGGAAGGCCAATATGCGGGTCAGCCCCGACGGCCAGACCCTGACGCTGCGCGGCTATCTCGGCATCGCGCTGCTCGGCAAGGACGAGACCTGGACGCGCCTACCCGATGCCTACATTGCCCAGGTCGATCCTGCCATCGTCGCAAAATACCTGCCCGCGCAGGCTGCAGCCGCGAAACCGCCCGCACCCGCGGCGAAGAAGGGCGGCGCGATGATGGCCCCTGCGAAGCAGTAGGCGCGCCGCCTCAGCACTCGTAGCTTCGGTGCGTCCTCTTCCCGCTTAGGCTGGGAATCCAGGACGTGCCAGCTTCTCAACGTCATTGCACGGCCCGTGCGGCCACGTTCGCCGAAAGGCGAACACGCGCCGGACCCGCTCCAGTAGTTCCCCGGAATGCGCGCTGGCGCCGGATTTGCATGGCTGCCGGCAAAGCTGCTGGGGGAGCGAGTCGCCGTCTCCACGCCTGCCGCGCACCACGCGGAGGGCGGACGGCAGCGTTTGCCTCGCGGCGATCACTTCGACCGCGGAGACACCATGAAAGCAATATCGTGTGCCGCCACGCTGCTGGGATTGATGGCGCTATTGGCCACATCGGCGCTGGCGCGCGATGACGGCCGCTACGCCAACTCGCCATTAAAACCCTGGTTCGAGAGTCTGCATAGCGAATACGGACAGTGCTGCTCCGATGCCGACGGCTATGTCATCGCCGACGTCGATTGGGAATCCGATCGCGGCCACTACCGCGTGCGCATCGACGACGAATGGGTCGTGGTGCCCGACGGTGCGGTGATCACCGTGCCGAACAAGATCGGCCGCACCATGGTGTGGAAGCACTATGTCGACGGCCATCCGCGCGTGCGCTGCTTCATGCCGGGCAGCATGACGTAGACCCGCGTGTCATTCCGGTCTGCGCGCCAATGTTTCCGGACGGTTTCGCGGAAGCGCCGATGCACCTGCCTAACGCTCTTGCAGATCAAGCTGCGGAGATTTGACCGGGGCGGCGGCCGCGGGAAAGCGCAAGGGGTAAGAGCGCCTGTCTGTGGAACAGGAGGTCGGTGGTTCGAGCCCCTCACGTCACCGGCGCGGGGTTGAACAGCGTGAGATCATTGTGGATGCCCCAGCGGTCCGACCACGGCTTGACGCGGCCGGAGGCGACATCGAGGATCAGGCGGAACAGATCCCAGCCGCATTCCTCGATGGTCTTCTCGCCGGTGGCGATGCTGCCTGAATCAAAATCGATCAGGTCTTTCCAGCGCCGCGCGAGCTCGCTGCGGGTCGCGACCTTGATGACGGGCGCGGCGGCGAGGCCATAGGGCGTGCCGCGACCGGTGGTGAACACCTGCAGCGTCATGCCGGAGGCGAGCTGGAGCGTGCCGCAGATGAAGTCGCTTGCCGGCGTTGCTGCGAACAGCAGGCCCTTCTGCGTCGCCTTCTCGCCGGGCGAGAGCACGCCGGCGATGGCGGAGGAGCCGGACTTCACGATCGAGCCGAGCGACTTCTCGACGATGTTGGCAAGGCCGCCCTTCTTGTTGCCGGGCGTGGTGTTGGCGCTGCGGTCGGCGCCGCCGCGGGCGAGGTAGGAATCGTACCAGGCCATCTCACGCACCAGCGCGCGGCCGACATCCTCGTTGATGGCGCGTCGCGTCAGCAGCTGGATGGCGTCGCGCACTTCGGTGACTTCCGAGAACATCACGGTGGCGCCGGCGCGCACCAGCAGGTCCGCGGCGAAGCCGACGGCGGGATTCGCCGTGACGCCGGAGAAGGCATCGCTACCGCCGCATTGCAGGCCGATGACGAGATCGGAGGCCGGGCAGGTCTCGCGCTTGCGCGTGTTGAGCACCTTCAGGCGGGCTTCGGCCTGGGTCATGATCGCATCGACGATCGCGCCAAAGCCGTCGAAGGCTTCGTCCTGCATGCGCACGATGGCGTCGTTGATGCCTGCCGGCACCAGCCGCTCGGGCGCGAGCTTCTCGCAACCGAGGCCGACGACCAAAATCTCGCCGCCGAAATTCGGGTTGAGCGCGAGGTTCTGCAGGGTGCGGATCGGCACGACCGCGTCGGGCGCGGTGATGGCGACGCCGCAGCCGTAGGCATGGGTCAACGGCACGACGTCATCGACGTTCGGATATTTCGGCAGCAGCTCGGCGCGGATGCGCTTGACCGCATATTCCATCGTGCCCTTGACGCATTGCACGGAGGAGGAGATGCCGAGGATGTTCTTGGTGCCGACCGAGCCGTCCGGATTGCGATAGCCCTCGAAGGTGAAGCCTTCGAGCGGCGGCAGCGGTGCGGGGACCGCGGTCGAGATTTCCAGCTTGTCGAGGGCAGGGGCCTCCGGCATGCGGATGCGGGCCTCGTCCACCCACTCGCCGGCCAGGATCGGCGACAGCGCGTAGCCGATGATCTCGCCATAACGGATGATCGGCGCGCCTTCCGCGATATCGACCAGCGCGGTCTTGTGCCCTTGCGGCACGAAGGCGCGCAGCGTCAGTCCCGATGCAAAGCGCGAACCGGCGGGAAGCCCGAAATCATTGACCACGATCGCGACGTTGTCGCGCTCGTTGAGCTTGATGTAGCGGGGCTGCTCTTTCGCTGCGACGTCCTGGTCCATCTTCGCTTGCCTCAAGAACGGAAGAAACCGTGTTTTCGTTCACCTCTCCCCGGAGGGGAGAGGTGGACTGCGCCGCGGCACGACATCGCTCGTCAACCCGGATTCGTGTAGGCCGTCTTCACCGTGGTGTAGAACTCGCGCGCGTAGGAGCCCTGCTCGCGGGCCCCGTAGCTCGAGCCCTTCCGTCCGCCGAACGGCACGTGATAGTCGACGCCGGCGGTCGGCAGATTGACCATCACCATGCCGGACTCGCTGTTGCGCTTGTAGTGCGAGGCGTATTTCAGGCTGGTGGTGCAGATGCCGGAGGCGAGGCCGAACTCGGTGTCGTTGGAGATCGCGAGCGCTTCCTCGTAGTTCTTCGCACGAATGACGGCGGCGACCGGACCAAAAATTTCCTCGCGCGCGATGCGCATGTTGTTGTTGGCTTCGGTGAACAGCGCCGGCTGCAGGTAATGACCGGGGT
This sequence comes from Bradyrhizobium vignae, assembly GCF_004114425.1. Lineage (GTDB taxonomy): Bacteria > Pseudomonadota > Alphaproteobacteria > Rhizobiales > Xanthobacteraceae > Bradyrhizobium > Bradyrhizobium vignae. Next base: position 25,348 of record NZ_RDQF01000036.1, read on the forward strand.
TCTCGCGCTTGAGCAGCTCGCCGCCGAAGGCGAGCTTGGCGCCCTCGTCCTGGCCGATCTTGATGTAGCGGAGATCCTGGTCGAGCTGGCTCTGGTCGACGACGGGGCCGATATGCACGCCGGTCTTGAGCGCATCGTCCACCGACAGCCCCTTCAACCGCTCGGCCATCGCCGCGACGAAGCGGTCGTGGATGCCTTCGGTGACGATCAGGCGCGAGGAGGCGGTGCAGCGCTGGCCGGTCGAGAAATAGGCGCCGTTGACGGCGACCTCGACGGCGGTCTTGAGGTCGGCGTCGTCGAGCACGACCAGGGGATTCTTGCCGCCCATCTCGAGCTGGAATTTCTTCATCGGGTTCGAGAGCACGCAGGCCTGCGCGATCTTGCGCCCCGTCTGCACCGACCCGGTGAAGGAGATCGCGGCCACATCGGGGTGCTCGAGCAGGGTCTGGCCGACCACCGAGCCGGAGCCGACCACGAGGTTGAACACGCCGGCGGGAACGCCGGAACGGGTGATGATTTCGGCGAGTGCATGTCCGGAGCCCGGCACCAGCTCGGCCGGCTTGAACACGACCGTGTTGCCGTAGCACAGCGCCGGCGCGATCTTCCAGGCGGGGATCGCGATCGGGAAATTCCAGGGCGTGATCATGCCGACGACGCCGACCGGCTCGCGGGTGAGCTCGACGTCGAGGCCGGGACGGACCGAGGCGCCCTTCTCGCCGATCAGGCGTAGCGCTTCGCCGGCGAAGAACGCGAAGATCTGGCCGGCGCGGGCGACCTCGCCGATCCCCTCGGGCAGCGTCTTGCCTTCCTCGCGGGCGAGCAGGCGGCCGAGCTCTTCCTTGCGGGCGAGGATCTCGGCGGAGATCTTGTTCAGCGCGTCATAGCGCTCCTGCGGCGTCGAGCGCGACCAGGCGGGGAAGGCAGCCTTTGCGGCGGCGATCGCCTTCTCGGTCTGCGCCTTGTCGGCTTTGGCATATTCGCCGACGAGATCGTTGGTGTTGGAGGGGTTGATGTTCTTCGTGATGCCGGAGCCGTCGACCCATTCGCCGCCGATGAAGTTCTTCAGGATCGCAGTCATCGTTTCCTCCAGAGTATTTTAACGAACGAGGCAGGGACGCTTGTCGTCGAAGGTCCAGCCGGGGATCAGGTCCTGCATGGCAATAGCGTCATCGCGGGCGGCAAGTCCATGCTGCTTGTAGAGCTCATGCGCGGCGTCGATAGCGGCCCTGTCGATTTCGATACCCAGGCCCGGCCTGTCCGGGACCGCAATTTGGCCGCCCTTGATCTGCAGCGGCTCTCTGGTCAGGGCCTGGCCGTCCTGCCAGATCCAGTGGGTGTCGATCGCGGTGACCTTGCCGGGCGCGGCTGCGCCGACATGGGTGAACATGGCGAGTGAAATGTCGAAATGGTTGTTGGAGTGCGAGCCCCAGGTCAGGCCGTTGTCACGGCAGGTCTGGGCGACGCGCACCGAGCCTTGCATGGTCCAGAAATGGGGATCGGCGAGCGGAATGTCCACCGCCCCTAAGCGCACCGCGTGGGAGAGCTGCCGCCAGTCGGTGGCGATCATGTTGGTTGCGGTCGGCAGGCCGGTGGCGCGGCGGAACTCGGCCATGATCTCGCGGCCGGAGAAGCCGGCCTCGGCGCCGCAGGGATCCTCGGCATAGGCGAGGATGCCGTGCATGTCCTTGCAGAGGCTGATCGCCTCATCCAGCGACCAGGCGCCGTTGGGGTCGAGCGTGACGCGCGCGTTCGGAAAGCGCTTTGCGATGGCAGTGACGGCCTCGATCTCCTGCTCGCCGCGGAGCACGCCACCCTTGAGCTTGAAATCGGCAAAGCCGTAATGGTCGTGGGTGGCCTCGGCGAGGCGCACCACCGTCTCCGGCGTCATCGCCTCCTGATGGCGGAGGTTGAACCATTCCGCCCCGCCGGTCTCGCCTTCCACATAGGGCAGGCGGGACTTGCGGCGATCACCGACGAAGAAGAGATAGCCGAGCGTCTCGACGCTTGTGCGCTGCTGGCCTTCGCCGAGTAGCGCGGCGACCGGCAGCCCGAGATGCTGGCCGAGCAAGTCGAGTAGCGCGGATTCGATCGCGGTGACCGCGTGGATCATCACCCGCAGGTCAAACGTCTGCTTGCCGCGGCCCCCGGCGTCGCGGTCGGCAAAGGCGGTACGGACGTCGGCGAGGATGTTGTTCATCGCCCCGACGGTCTTGCCGATCACGAGATCGCGCGCGTCCTGGAGTGTCTGCCAGATCTTCTGCCCGCCCGGCACCTCGCCGACGCCGGTGTGGCCGGCATTGTCGGTGAGGATGACGATGTTGCGGGTGAAGAAGGGCGCATGCGCGCCGCTGAGGTTGAGGAGCATGCTGTCGCGGCCCGCAACCGGGATCACCTGCATCGATGTGACGACCGGTGCACCAGAAATCTCAGTCCGGGCCATCGCACGCTCCTCCCTGTCGTCTTGTTATTCTGCAGCCTGTTGTGACGATCGTGCGGCGGGCAGCTTCTTCACCAGCGCGGTCAGTTCGGCGATCTCCTGCTCCGTGAGGTCGGTCAGCGGCGGACGGACCGGGCCGGAATCGCGGCCGATCACCTTCATGCCGGCCTTGATGATCGAGACTGCATAGCCCTTCTTGCGATTGCGGATCGCGATCAGCGGCAGGATGAAGTTCTTCAGGCCGGCGTGGATCGTCTCATGGTCGCGCTTGCGCACCGCGGCGTAGAAATTGGTGGCGAACTCCGGCACGAAGTTGAACACGGCCGAGGAATAGGTCGTCACGCCCATGTCGAGATAGGGCAGCGCGAAAGTCTCCGCGGTCGGCAGGCCGCCGATATAGGTGAGGCGATCGCCGAGCTTGGTGTAGACGCGCGTCATCAGCTCGATGTCGCCGATGCCGTCCTTGTAGCCGACGAGGTTCGGGCAGCGCTCGGCGAGGCGCGCGAGCGTATCGGGCTGGAGGATGGCGTTGTCACGGTTGTAGACGATGACGCCGATCTTAACGGAGGCGCAGACCGCCTCGACATGGGCGGCAAGGCCGTCCTGCTCGGAATGGGTGAGGTAAGGCGGCAGCAGCAGCAGGCCGTCGGCGCCAGCCTTCTCGGCACCGATCGCGATCTCGCGGGCGATTGCGGTGCCGTAGCCGGTGCCGGCGAGCACGGGCACGCGGCCCTTGGTCTCCTCGACGGCGATCTTCACGATCTGCGGAACCTCGGTCGGGGTCAGCGAGAAGAACTCACCGGTGCCGCCGGCGGCGAACAGTCCGGCAACGTCGTAGCCGCAGAGCCAGTCCATGTTGGCGCGGTAGGTCGCCTCGTCGAAGGAGTAGTCCGCCCTGAACGGCGTGACGGGGAAGGACAGGAGGCCCGATCCGATCTTCTGGGCCATCTCCTGCGGGGTCATCTTGCTCACGGGCGCTGCTCCCTTTCGTGCGTGTTGTGGAGGACGCAAGCCTGCGCGTCCATGCGCCGTGGTTTAGGAGACCGTTCGATGCGCGTCCAAGCCAAAGCCTATATCGACCGATGCAGATTGAGCATCAATCCTCCGTCAGCTCCGCGGAGGACAATTCGCCGGCGATTTTGACCAGGGCCGACAGCAGCGGATTCTCGTCGTCGCGGCGCCAGACCATGAAGAGCTCGACGGGAACGCGGGTGCGCAGCTTCAGCGGGCGCAGCCGCACGTCGGAGATCTTCAGGCTCGCGGCTGCGGCCGGCACGATGGCAAGGCCGAGGCCGGCGCGCACCATGGCGAGGATGGAGTGGATCTGGCTGAGATGCTGGACGTAGCGCGGCAGCACGTCGGCCCGGGTGAAGAGAGCCACCAGCAGATCGTGGAAGTAGCGGCTCTCATAGGGCGAATACATCACGAAGGGCTGGTCGTCGAAATCCTTGATGGTGATGCCGTCGGCGTTGGCGAGCGGATGCTTCTTCGGGATCGCGGCGAGCAGGGGCTCGGCGACGACGCGGCGGCTGGTCAGCTCGGGCCGCGCGATCGGCGGCCTGAGCAGGCCGGCGTCGATCTGGCCCGAGGTCAGCGCCTCGAACTGGTCGCCCGACACCATCTCCTTCAGCGAGAAGTCCACCTCGGGCAGCTTGGCACGGCAGGCGGCGACGAGCTCGGGCAGGAAGCCGTAGGCGGCGGCCGCGGTGAAGCCGATCTTGAGCGAGCCGGTCTTGCCGAGCGCGATGCGGCGGGCAACTTGCGAGGCGCTTTCCGCAAGCTTGAGGATGCGCCGCGCCTCCGGCAGGAAGCTGCGTCCCGCAGGTGTCAGGCGCACCGAGCGGCTGGTACGCTCCAAGAGCGGCGCGTCGATGATGTGCTCGAGCACCTGGATCTGCCGGGACAGCGGCGGCTGGGTCATGTTCAGCCGCGCGGCGGCGCGGCCGAAATGCAGTTCCTCCGCCACCGTGACGAAACAGCGGAGCTGGTTGAGGTCGAACATCGATACATGCCTTAGATGAATAAGGCGTTTCGCCGGCACTTCTAGCATCGATCATCCCCAAAACAAAGACGGCGGCCGTGAAGCCGCCGTTGAGTTGCCTGGTCAAGCTCCCATGGGAGCCCTCAGGAGGAACGTTTCAGCGTCACCCGCTCGATCTTGCCGACGATGACGAGATAGGCGAAGGCGGCCACTAGCGCGTTGAGGCCGACGAACACCAGCGCGCCGTTGAACGAGCCGGTCGCGGCCAGGATGTAGCCGATCACGATCGGCGTGGTGATCGAGGACAGGTTGCCGAAGGTATTGAACAGGCCGCCGGAGATGCCGCCGGCTTCCTTCGGCGAGGTGTCGGAGACGACCGCCCAGCCGAGCGCGCCGATGCCCTTGCCGAAGAAGGCGAGCGCCATGAAGCCGACCACCAGCGCCTGTCCCTCGACATAGTTGCAGGCGATGATCGACATCGACAGCAGCATGCCGCCCACGATCGGGATCTTGCGCGCCATGGTCAGCGAGCCGGTCCGGCGCAGGATCGCGTCCGAGATGATGCCGCCGAGCACGCCGCCGATGAAGCCGCACAGAGCGGGTAGCGTCGCGACGAAGCCCGCTTGCAGGACCGACAGCCCGCGTTCCTTGACGAGATAGACCGGAAACCAGGTCAGGAAGAAATAGGTCAGCGTGTTGATGCAGTACTGGCCGAGATAGACGCCGAGCATCATGCGATTGGAAAGCAGCTGGCGGATGTGGTCCCAGCCGGAGCCGGCCTCGGGCGCACGCGCGCGCAGCCGATCATCCTTGGGCGCGTCGAGATCGACCAGCGCGCCACCTTCCCTGATGTAGTCGAACTCAGCCTCGTTGATCGAAGGGTGCTCCTTCGGGCCATAGATGGTCCTGAGCCAGACGAGGCCCATGACGATGCCGAGCGCGCCCATCACGAAGAACACGAAGCGCCAGCCGTAGGTGTGCGCGATCCAGCCCATCAGCGGCGCGAAGATCACAGTGGCGAAGTACTGGCCGGAGTTGAAGAAGGCGGATGCGGTGCCGCGTTCATTGCCGGGAAACCAGGCCGCGACGATGCGCGCATTCGCCGGGAAGGAAGGCGCCTCCGCAATGCCGACAAGCAGGCGAAGCGCAAACAGCACGACGATGGCAGCGCCGGCGCTGAGGAAGCCGACCCAGCCCTGCATCAGCGTGAACAGCGACCAGATGATGATGCTGAAGGCATAGACGAGGCGCGAGCCGTAGCGGTCGAGCAGCCAGCCGCCCGGCACCTGCGCCACGACATAGGACCAGCCGAAGGCCGAGAAGATCCAGCCCATGGCGACGGGATCGAGATTCAGCTCTTTCGAGAGCGCGGGACCCGCGATCGAGAGCGTAGCGCGGTCGGCATAATTCACGGTGGTGACCAGGAACAACATGGTCACGATGAACAGCCTGACGCGAGACCTACTCACGTCCGCTGCGGACACCACTGCGCTCATCACGCGCCTCCTCGAAGTCGAAATGTTTCCTCGACCCGAGTCCTAGAGGTGCGCGCGGCGGGGTGTCCAAGTTCAAGGGAGTATCGATCGATGCCGTTTTTGGATTGATGGAACGGCAGGTGAGGGGACGTTCGTGGTGATGGCGAACGCGCAAGCATTGATGATGCGCGAGCTCGTGCTCCGCATACCGCTGTCATTCCCCGCAAAAGCGGGGAATCCAGTACGCCGCGGCCTCTCGATTGAATCACTGCTGTCACGGCGTACCAGATCGCCCGATCAAGTCGGGCGATGACACCGAGTAAGTGGAAGGAGCGTCGTGCTACTGCTGCGCGCTCGGCAGCAGCTGAGGCAGAAATCCTCGCGTCACGTTGGGAGGCACCGCGTCGAGCCCGAGCACGGCGCTTGCAGCCGGCAGTGCCGCATCCGCCATCGCGGCGTGGCCTTCGGCGCTCGGATGCACGGCGCCGCCATAAACGGCGGACAGCACGCCCCAGGTCGCGTCGTGGATGTCGGTCGGCTGGCTCGCCGCGGGCAGGCCCTGCGGATAGGTCATCGCAGCAAAATAGCTGTCGTTGGCATCGCGGATCCAGCGCGCGCGGGGCAGGTAGGCGCGATATTCCGAGGCGCCGCGACCGCACAGCATCGGCTGGCTCGCTGCGCTGACGATATCAGGATTGAAGCTCTGGCCGTTCTCGGCAAAGCAGCTGCGGTCGAATTCGGGATCGCTGCCGGAATGGGCGCAGAAGCCGTGATCGGCGAACGCGGCCTGGTGCCCGTCGACGAAGGTCATGCGGTCGGATTCGGGATCGCGGCACAGCGCGCCGCGGGTGCAGGTAGCGAGTCCCTTCAGTTGCGGCAGGAATTCCGTGTCGACGAAGGTGGAGACGCGGGCGAGGCGCTGCGGGTCGGCGTTGAAGGACGGATGGATGTCGAAGCCGGCGCGGCCGCCGCGGCAGGGCACGCCGCCGTCGGCGAGCGCAGGATTGGCATAGGAGACATAGACCACATGCGAGAGGTCGCCGCCGACGAGCGGCTTCAGCGCCTCGCGCAACTTGACGAAGTTCTGCGGCAGCTCGCGCTGCAGCGCATCGCGGGAATCATCGACGCTGGCCATCACGCCGGAGCGGCGGAACAGCGTGCGCTCGGTCGCAGTGTCGACGATGACGTCGGCGACGAGGCCGGAGAAATAGACGTCGTTGGCGCCGACCGACAGCAGCACGAGATCGAGCGTGCGGTCGGGCTGGCGTTTCTTTGCCGCGGTGAGCGCTTCGCGCAGCTCGGCGAGCTGCGCGTTCACGCTGGTGTTGCAGACACCGGTCTTGCCGGGCGGGCATTCGCGGGCGCGCTGTGAGCCGAGCAGCCCGTCGCCAATGCTGGCGCCGGTGCAGGCGAGCGGCAGGAAGGTCACGGCGATGTGGGTATAGCGCACGGCGAGCGCCAGCGCGGTACGCGCCTGATAGCTGTAGAGCGAGCGATGGCAAGGTGCGTTGAACCAGAGCGCGCTGTAACGTTGCCAGTTGGCGAGCGTATCCGGCGCCTCACAGGCGCGACCGCCCTTGAAGCCATGGCGGCTCGGCCGGTAATACTGCGCGCCTGCAGTGCCGAGATAGGAGCGGAAGCAAAATCCTTCATCTGCCAGTGCCAGCGGCCGATCCGGATTGCCTTCGCCGGAGGCGATGCTATCCCCTAGGCCAGCGACGAAGATGTCGCGGACCTGAATCTCGGTCTGGACCCGCTGGGTCGGATCGGAGCCGGCTGAGACGTCGACGGTCGCGACCGTCGGCTTGCCGTAGCGGACGCGCAAATTGATCGGCTCGGCGCAGTCGAAGGTCGAGGCTTGCGGTCCATCGCCATCATCGAACGACCAGGTGCAGATGGCGCCGACCGGCACCGCGCCGGTCAGGCGTACCGTCACCGGATGGTCGATCGGTGTAATGTAGTTCTCTTTGACGTTGTCGCGGGTGCAAGGCTGGTTGACCCGGCCCTGGAGGTCGATGCACAGGCGGTTGACCATGTTGCGGGCCCAGCCGCGGCCCTCGCTCTGGAGCTCCAGTGACTGCTCGGCGGCAAGGATGCTGCGGTTACGCGCGTTTTCGACATGGAGCAGGAAGTCGCGCTCCTCACGGAACAGCCGGAAGCGGTTACGTACCTCCCAGGTGATTTGCAGGGCATCGTCCTGTGCGGCAGCGGGCTCGGGCGGCAAAATCGTCAGCAACCCGACAAGCAGCAGGGCGCCTGCGGAGAGGGTTTTAAGCGATGATCGGAACATGGCCCGCGTCTTCAACGGCAAAGTTGAGGCGGAAATAAGAGAGCATTGCTCACCCGCCTGCAACCTTTGTCTCAGGGGAGACCTAGCGCTTGGCGACTTGGCGCAGCGACCGCTCACGTTCCATGGTCGTCACCTGCTTGGGCAGGTTGGCCTGCGCGCAGGCCTCCGCCAGCCGCCGTCGTTCCTGCCACGGCTTGACCACGTTCATCCAGAGCTCGCGCGCGCCCATGATGGAGATGGCAAGGGCGAACGGGATCACGAAATAGAGAAGACGGAACACCAGCAGCGTCGCCAGCAGCTGTTCGCGGCCGAATTCCGGCAGCGCCACCAGCATGGCTGCATCGAACACGCCAATCGAGCCGGGCGCGTGGCTGGCAAAGCCGATCAGGGTCGCCAGAATGAACACGACGGCGAGCGACATGAAGTCGATCGGCGGGCTGGCCGGCATCAAGAGGTACATGGCGGTGGCGCAGAAGCCGAGATCGACCACGCCGATCAGGATCTGCACCAATGTCAGCGGCGCCGATGGCAGCACCACCTTCCAGCCCTTCTGGCCGAGCTCGCGCCGCTTTTCGCCCATGCAGAGCCAGACCAGATAGGCGCCGATCGAGGCGAGGCCGCCGAGCGCGATCAGGCGGTTGAGCGGCGCGGGCAGCTGGTCCATCGCGGAGGCGGCATCCGGATGGATGGCCATGCCGATCGAGAGCACGAAGATGTTACCGAGCCAGAAGGTCAGGCCCGACAGGAAGCAGATCTTCGCGACGTCGATCGCGTTCAGCCCGTAGTCCGAATAGATCCGGAAGCGGATTGCCCCGCCGGTGAAGACGGTGGCGCCGATGTTGTGGCCGATCGAATAGGACGTGAAGCTGGACAGCGCCGCGATGCGATAGGGCACGTGCTTCTTGCCGATCGTTCGCAGCGCAAAAAAGTCGTAGAAGGTCAGCGTGCAGAACGCAAAGAAGACGCAGATCGCCGCCAGCCCGATACTGCCGCGCGGAATCTCGGTCAATGCGGTCAGGATGACCCCGGTATCGATGCCCTTGAGGGTCCGCACCAGCGTTGTGATCGCGAAGGCGATGATGAAGACGCTCGCGGCAATTCCGAGCCGTCGCCAGCCGATCCATCTTTTGAAGCCGCGCTTCAGCGCGGGCAGCAGTCCGTGCATTCATCCTCCCGGCGGGGGCAAAGACGACCGGGCCAGGCATTGGCCGGTCAGGCGCGATCACGGCCAAAGGCAAGCATCGATCGCTAGGCATGATCCAGCTCATTTAAGGCAAAAACAGCGGCTTGTGCAGCCCTTGACAACATTAGGTTCTGCGTTGGACCGGCCACTTTTGTCATACGCGGTTCACATCGGGTGCGCCTTAAGCATATGAGTCGTGAAACCGGCTCCGCTCGCGCGCTTAGTGTGCCAGCATGATTTCAAATCTTGGCGCCGTCCGCATTGTTCCAGCGCAAGTGGTCATCGGCCTTTTTGGAACGTCGATACCGCGTGCTCGTTAGGCTCGATCAGCAATCGAACATGGCGGAATATGCGGCTTTTCATGCAAGCCGACGCCTCCGTGTTCCCAAAACCGAGAGGACCGGAACGATGGGACTGTTCACAAAGGACATCAAGACCATGAACGATCTGTTCGTGCATCAGCTCCAGGACATCTATTATGCCGAGCAGCAGCTCACCAAGGCGCTGCCGAAGATGGCAAGCAGGGCCACCGATCCGCAGCTGAAACAGGGCTTTTTGACGCACCTAGAGGAAACCAATCAGCACGTCACCCGGCTCGAGGAAGTATTCAAGATGCACGGCGTCGCCGTGAAGGCGGTCGACTGCCCGGCCATCGACGGCATCATCGAGGAAGCCGACGAGACCGCGGGTGAGGTTGCGGACCAGGCGGTGCTGGATGCGGCCCTGATCAATGCGGCGCAGGCCGCCGAACATTACGAGATCGCCCGCTACGGCAGCCTGATCGCCTGGGCCAAGCAGCTCGGCCGCAATGACTGCGCGGCTGTGCTGGCCAAGACGCTCGAGGAAGAGAAGGCGACCGACAAGAAGCTGACGGCGCTTGCGGAGAGCAAGGTGAATCTGCGCGCGGCGAGCTGAGGCGAATGTAGCGGAACGATATCGGCAACGCCGCGCCGTCAGCGCGGCGTTCTCGATTCAGCGATCCGAATATCTGAGGCCGAAGCCGAGCGCGATCACGGCAAAGGCCGCGATCATCGCGGCGAAGACCAGGCTCGCAACACGCGGGCTTGCCAGGGTCGAGATCACGCCGATGCCGATCACCGGCAGGGCGTTGCCGAGAAAGCCGCAGATGAAATAGGCCGAGACCACTTCCGCGCGACGATCCTCCGGCGCGATCTGGTTCACCACCTGCAGGCTGCCGCGATAACCCAGTCCCACCGCGACGCCGCATAGCGCGGTCGCGGCGATCATCAGGGCGAGCGAGCCTTGGAACTGTGCGGCGACGATCAATGACACGCTCGGGAGCATGAGGCCCAGCGAGCACAGCATGGCCGTCCGGCTCGGCAGCGGCCGCGTCAGCGCGATGACGATGGCAACCGTCGCAGCGAGCTCGAGGAAGACGGCCCCCGCGATGGCGTGGCTGGTCTCGTGCAGCTCGTTGGCGAGCACACTCGGCACCAGCGCGGCAAAGAACGCCACCAGAGCCATCGCGCCGAAGCCAGTCACCGCCGGTGCGACGAACGCCGCGCGAATGGCGGTGGGCACGGCTGCGCGCGGACGGAGCGAGACCTGCCTGAGCGCATCGAGAGGCCGGGGAACGGTTTCGCCGGCAAAGGCGATCAGGATGACCGTCATCATGAGAGCCGCAAGATAGGCAATGAAAGGGGTCCGCAACGGATGTGGTGCGTAGTCGGCGAGCAGGCCCGCGATCACCGCACCGATACCGAGGCCAGCGAAGTTTGCGGACGTCGCGACGACGGTGGCGCGGGATTTGTCCGTCTCGTCGATCAACTCCGAAAGCCACGCCGTGCCGGTTCCCGCACCGATCCCGATCGCCAACCCGCTCAGCACCCGCCCCACATAGAGCGCCGCGATGCCGTGCGCGAACAGGAACACCAGCGCGCCGATGATGGCGATGGCCGTTGCGATTGCGGCCGTCCGGCGGCGGCCGATCTGGTCGGAGATGCGCCCGAACACCAGCAGCGCTGCCAGATTGCCGATCACATAGGCCGCGTAGATCAGCGTCAGGGTGACCTGCGCGAAGCCGAACTGCCGCTCGTATATCACATAGAGGGGCGTCACCACGGTGCTGCCGGCAAACAGCACCGCGATCAGGGCGGCGACGGTTGCAAGGGTCGCGGTCCTGCTGAACTCCGACTCGGCGCGTGATGGAACGGAGGTGTGCTTCGTCGCCATGCATGACCCCTGGATGTAGGTTCACGGCACCCAACTCGAAGCAATCATGCGCCGTTCCCTGTGCAGCCGGCGCGGCTGGCCTGCGCGCGTGAAGATTGACTATCCAGGCAGAGCCCATCCCCCGTTGAAAAGACGACAGCGAAGGACATTCGGACCGCAACGAACGGTTGATTCTGGAAGCGCCTGTTCACCATCCGGCAAGCCAGTCCTCCTCCGTTACCCAAAATCCACCACTTGCCCGCTCTGGTAATGGCAGGTTTGGGGAAAGCTCATGTACCAGGTGCTTTACTGTCTGACGGATGAACACGACTGGCGACTGGTCGCGCTTGGCGGCGCGGTTTGCCTGCTCGCCAGTTCGGCTGCAATCAGCCTGTTTCACCGGGCGCGCGCGACGCGAGGATCGGGGCGCCTGGTATGGTTAACGCTCGACGCAGTCGTTGCCGGCTGCGGCATCTGGGCGACGCATTTCATCGCCATGCTGGCGTACGGCCCGGGTGCCGTCGGCGCCTATAACGTGCCGGTGACGCTGCTATCGCTGATCTTCGCCATCGCCGTCACATTTGTCGGCTTGAGTGTTGCGGTTTCGACCATGCGACCCAGCCTCGTTGCACTCGGAGGGGCGATTGTCGGAGGCGGCGTGGCGGCGATGCACTATACCGGCATGATGGCCCTCGAGATCCCTGCGCGCGTCAGCTGGGCAACCGGCACCGTGGCCGCGTCGATCCTGCTTGGGCTCGTCTTCGGTGCATTCGCACTCCATGTCGCTGGACGACGCGAAAGCTTGTCCGGCGCGCTCGGCGCCACTGTGCTGCTGACGATCGCCATCGTCTCGCATCATTTCACGGCTATGGGCGCAGTGCAATTGACGCCGGATCCGGCATTGGCGATCAGCGGACTGTCGATCCCGCCGACATCGCTGTCGGTTTTCACCGCGAGTGCTGCGGCTGCGATCATCGTGATCGCACTGGTAGCAGCGCTGCTCGACCGCCGCGCCAAGGGCGAGCTGGGCCGCCAGCAGATCGTGTTGGACAGCGCGCTGGAGAACATGTCGCAGGGACTGTGCATGTTCGATGCGGACGGCAAGATCATCCTGTTCAACGAGCGCTATGCCGCGATGCTCCGCCGCACCGACATTGCATTGACCGGTCGCCTGCTGGTCGACGTGCTGCGGGAAGAGCAGGCCAAGGGCGAGTGGCAGGGCAATGCCGATGAATTCTTCGCACGTCTCGTCGCCGACGCGCGCGAGGGCCGCACCACGACCGAAATCGTCAATCGGTCGGGCCGTTCGATCCGGGTCGTCAACCAGCCGATGCAGGGCGGCGGCTGGGTGGCCACCTTCGAGGACATCACCGAATGGCTGGAGGCGCAGGCCAAGATCTCACACATGGCCCGCCACGATGCGCTGACCAGCCTGCCGAACCGGGTGCTGTTCCACGAGGAGCTCGAGCAGGGCCTGCGTCGCACCAAGTCGGGCGACCAGCTCGCCGTGCTTTGTCTCGATCTCGATCACTTCAAGGACATCAACGACTCGCTCGGCCATCCCATCGGCGATGCGCTGCTCAAGGAGGTCGGCCGCAGGCTCAAGGCCACCGTCGGCGAGAACGACACCGTGGCGCGGCTCGGTGGCGACGAGTTCGCGGTGGTCCAGATCGGACGTTCCGAGGAGACCGCTGCGAGGTCCCTCGCCGGGCGCCTCGTCGAGGTCATCTCGGCACCCTACGAGATAGACGACCATCAGATCGTGATCGGCGTCTCGATCGGCATCTCGCTGTCGCCGCAGGACGGCAGCAATCCGGATGAGCTGTTGAAGAACGCAGACCTTGCGCTCTATCGCGCCAAGGCGGACGGCCGCGGCACCTATCGCTTCTTCGAGACCGGCATGGATGCGCGCGCGCAAGCCCGGCGCCTGTTGGAAATGGATCTGCGCGCGGCGCTGCAACGCGACGAGTTTCAGGTCTATTATCAGCCGATCCGCGACGTCGCCAGCGGTCGCGTCGTTGCTTTCGAGGCGCTGTTGCGCTGGCACCATCCGCAGCGCGGGCTGATCGCACCCATCAGCTTCATTCCGCTCGCCGAGGAGACCGGGCTCATCGTTCAGCTCGGCGAGTTCGTGTTGCGCTCCGCCTGCACCGACGCAGCCACCTGGCCCGACGATGTCGATGTCGCCGTCAATTTGTCGCCGGTGCAGTTCAAGAGCCCGCACCTGATCACGTCCGTGACCGAAGCGCTGACCGCTTCGGGGCTTGATGCGCGCCGTCTCGAGCTCGAGATCACCGAATCGGTGCTGCTCCAGAACGGCGAGGCAACGCTGACGACCCTGCACGAGCTGCGCGCCATGGGCGTGCGGATCTCGCTCGACGATTTCGGCACCGGCTATTCCTCGCTGAGCTATCTGCGCAGCTTCCCGTTCGACAAGATCAAGATCGACCGCTCCTTCGTGTCGGAGCTGGCGACGCGCGAGGATTCCATGGCGATCATCCGTGCGGTGACCGGCCTCGGCCGCAGCCTCGGCATCATCACCACGGCGGAAGGCGTCGAGAACGACGTGCAGCTCGAGCTGCTCCGGCGCGAAGGCTGCACCCAGGCGCAGGGTTATCTGTTCAGCAAGCCGCGGCCGGCGTCCGATGTGGCGATGATGCTGGACCGCCCGCGGCTGCGCGCATCGGCTTGAGCGCGGTCCGCCGCCCTAGCTTCACCTCTACCCAGCGGGGAGAGGTCGGATTGCTATGGCGCGCAATTGCGCGCCTGAGCAATCCGGGTGAGGGGCCGCAGCGTTCAGTGCCACTGTAACCTCTCACCCGGATCGCATCTTATGATGCGATCCGACCTCTCCCTACGGGAGAGGTGAAGCTAGGCGGCAATCGTGTTAGCCGCGGCGCAGCGCGAAATGCGCGCCGCAGAACGCCATCACGGCACCGAGGCACAGGGCGGCGAGCCCGGCGAGCACGCCCGAGACGGTCGGGATCGGGCTCGGCGCCGAGGCCGCCTGGCCCGCTCCCGCAAGCAAGAGCACGCCGACCGCGATCAGGAATTGCCGCATCCGTTGCGGGATCTGTCCGGAAACGGCGCTCTGCATCAGGCTCGCCGTGAAATAGCCGCCGGAGAAGCCGACCGTGGCGATCAGCCACCAGGCGATCGCCGCGCCCGCGGGGATGAACTCATGCGTGTCGGAGCGCCAGAGCCCGCCGAGGTCGAGACCGTAGCGCGCGCCCAGCATGTGCACCGCGAGCGCCAGCAGCACGCCGGAGATCATTGCGGCGCCGAGAATCAGGTGGCGCGGAAAATAGGTCGTCTCAGCCATGCCTCGCTTGTAGGATGGGCAAGGGCGATCGCGCAAGCCGATCGCGAATGGGATCATGATCGATATGCAGCGAGCTGAAGCTGGTTCGGCCACGAGCTACGCCTACAAGGCCTCGCTGATCGGCTCGGCGCATCGATTCGAGCTGACGGAGCAGGGGCTGTCCTGGCACGTCGCCGGACGCTCCGGCCTGTGGCGCTACGACGAGATCTCGGCGATCCGGCTGTCGTTCCGGCCGGTCTCGATGCAGCAGCACCGCTTTCGCGCCGATATCAGCCGCGACGGCGGCGGCCGCGTCGCGATCCTGTCGACGAGCTGGCAGACCGCGGCCCTGATGGCGCCGCAGGACAATGGCTTTCGCGATTTTCTCATCGAGCTCCATGCGCGGATGGCGAAAGCGGGCAGCCGCGCGGAATTGACCGCAGGCCTCGGTCGCACGACCTATGCGGCGGTGCTGGCGTTCCTGTCGGTGCTGACGCTGGCCATGACGGGGCTGCTGATCAGCGCCCTGATGATCGGCGAGTTCGCGGGCGCGCTGTTCATTGTCGGCTTTGCCGCGCTGTTCGCCTGGCAGATCGGTGGCTTCGTCCGGCGCAACCAGCCGCGGAGCTACAGTTTCGATCAATTGCCCCGGTCCTTGCTGCCGTAGACCGATCGCTACTCCGTCGAATCAAAATCCTCTTCCTTGGTGCCGAGCAGCGAGACGATGGTGCGCAGGCCGGAATCGAGCTGCTCGGGTGAGGGCGGAGCAAGCGCAAGCCGTACGGCGTTCGGTGCATGTCCATGCGCGATCGCGAAGGTCGAGGACGGCGTCAGCGCGATGCCGCGCCTTGCGGCTGCGGCGACGAAGGTCTGCGAGCGCCAGTGCGGCGGCAGCGTCAGCCAGAGATGATAGGACCGCGGATCGGCGGCGAGCTGGTAGCCGGCGAGCAGCCTCGCCGCGGTCTGCTGGCGCCGCGCCGCATCGATGCGTTTCAGACGCGTCAGCTCGGCGACGGTGCCGTCGGCCATCAGCCGTTGCCCGGCCGCCAGCGCATGGCCGGAGGCGATCCAGCCACCGGTGCGGACCGCGCTCATCACACCTTCGCGCAAGTGAGGCGGTGCGACGAGAATGCCGAGCGCAAGGCCCGGCGCGACCTTCTTGGACAGGCTGTCGATCACGATGCAGCGGTCGGGCCCGAGTGCGGCCAGCGGTGTGTCGTCGGCGAGGAAGCCGTAGACGGCGTCCTCGATGATGGTGAGATCGAGCTTCTCGGCGACGCGCATGATGTCGGCGCGCCGCGTCGCGTTCATGGTGACGCCGAGCGGATTCTGGATGATGGGCTGGAGATACAGCGCCGACAGGTGCGCCTCGCGATGCGCCTTCTGGATGGCATCGGGACGCGCGCCGAATTCGTCCATCGGAATCGGGACGAGCGTCACACCGAGCCGCGCGGCGATGCTCTTGACGTAAGGATAGGTCAGCGCTTCGACACCGCAGCGGCCACCGGTCGGAACGAGCGCCGCAAGCGCGGCCGCGAGCGATTGCTTGCCGTTGGCGGTGAAGAAGATCTGCTCGGCCTGAGGCGCAAAATCCTTGCGCGCGAGATAGGCGGCGGCAGCGACGCGCGCGCTCTTGGTGCCGGTGCTGGTCGAAACGCGCAGCGCGGATTCGAGCGCGTCGATGCGCTCGAGCCCCGCGAGGCTCTTGGCGATCATCGCCCATTGCTGCGGCAACAGCGGATAATTGACCTCGAGATTGATGCGCGCATCGGCCGGCTCGCTCGTGGTTTCGACCTCACGCCTGACGTCGCCGGAGATGAACGTGCCGCGCCCGACCTCGCCGACCACTAGCCCGCGGCGGAGCAATTCGGTGTAAACCCGGCTCGCGGTCGAGACCGCGATCCCGCGGTCATAGGCAAAATTGCGCTGGGGCGGCAGCCGATCGCCGGGTCTTAACGTGCCGTTAGTGATATCGGCCGCAATGGCATCGGCAAGCTTCACGTACTCGAACTTGGACATTATTGCACCGAGAGCAATGTTTTACTTGCTCCGAGGAGTGTACTAAAGCATTTAAGTTCCATCAAGTTCCGCGATTGAGCCGAGGGGAGCGAGAGCAATCCGACGGCAAATGAGGTGCAGGCGCTGACAGCGTCCGCGCCAACGGCACCTGCTTCGCCGCGCGGGACAACAGGCCGGAGAAGAAAAATGACCACGATCTCGCAAACTGCCGGGCGGAGTTTACGCCCATCCTCAATGAGCGGATTTTTCACTGCGCTCACCCATAGCGTCTCTGCGTTGTTCAACCGTCTCGAGCGCCGCTCTGCCGTCAAGACGCTGAACGAGCTCGACGACCGCGCCCTGCGCGACATCGGCATCACGCGCAGCCAGATCGAGGATGCTGTTTACGGGCAGTTCAAGACCGAGCTGTCGCGGTATTTGTGAGTCGGCTCAATCACTGCTGTCTCGGAGTACTGGATCGCCCGGTTAAACCGGGCGATGGCAGCGAGCGTGTCGCCGCAGACATGCATATGCATCCTCGCGGCTCATCTCGCCCGAGCTTTGCCTTGATGCCTTCGGCGATCGGCCGGCCTCAAGGCTGGCGCTGGCGCGCCCCCGCCTGCGGCGGCTGACGGCCTTGCCCCCGTCCGCTCACCGGTCTGTTGGCTTTGCATGCGCTCGGTGGAGTACCGAGCGCGACGAGATGCGCTCGTTCAGTTCAGCGCGTAGCGGCTGGGATCCCACTTCTGCCGTCGTGCGATCATCGTGTTGAGGATGACGATCAGCTTGCGCATGCAGGCGATGATGGCAACCTTCGGTTCTTTTCCCTTGGCAATCAGGCGCCGATAGAGGCCTTCAGAACGGGGTTATTCAGCGTGGCTGCGCCGACACAGGGCATGTAGATGGCATTGCGGACCCAGCGGCGGCCTCCTTTGATGTGGCGCTCGCCGCGTCGCTTTCCGCTGTCATCGTCATAGGGAGCAACGCCGATCAAGGCCGCGGCGATCTGGTTGCTCACCTCGCCAAGCTCCGGCATGCCTGCGACGAGGTTTGCGGCGCTCGTCTCGGCAAAACCCGGCACGCTCTCGATGATCTCGACGCGCTCGGCAAAATCCGGCGTGGACTTGATTTGGGCGCGGATGGCAGCCTCGAGCTTGGCAATCTCGCTGGCCAGGCTCTTCAAGATGCGGGCATGCGTTTTCTGAGCCAATCCCGGCGCAGCATGTTCGGTTTGGCCAACCAGGCGTATCCTGGAATCGATCAGATCCAGGCGCGCCTTCACCAACGCCTGCAACTCCTCACGTGCCGCATCGTAGGTCTGGCTCGGTGCATCGTTGAACGTCTCGGCGAACCAGGCGATCATCTCCGCATCGATCGTATCGTTCTTGGCCAGCCGTCCGGCCGACAGCGCAAAACTGCGGACCCGCTTGGGATCGACGATCCGAACCTCAATGCCGGCCTCGCGCAGCACCTTGGCCCAGACGCGCTCATAGCCGCCACTCGCTTCCATCACCGCCTTGCCCACTTGGTGCTTGCGAAGCCAAGCGACCAGCTTGCGGTGGCCCTGGGTGGCGCTTGGGAAGACTTGCCTCGCTCCCAACGAACGAATGCACACATCCACCTTGTCCTTGGCAACGTCGATACCCATGACAACAACATCATTTTGTGCCATCATCCACTCCCTTCCTTGCTCGGTTCGGGCTAGAAGCCCCTGCAACTGTTCGGGTTGAGGAAGACACCGGAGCTGTCCCTCGCTCTCGCACAGGCTCTGGTCGCCTTTGGGCGCAACGGGCTCAGTTCCAGCAACGGGCGGTTCTGATCCAACCGCCCGTTTGCACATTCTGACAGATTTCCGGGACACAAGGGCGCAGGGAAGACCGCATAGGCGTTAAGGTAGCGCGAGCATCGATTGATACGGACGTATTCGAGGAGGCTCGCGCAGGTGCCGCCCAAGCGCTCGCTTTCTGCGGCGAAAGCAACGGATGGTTGGTTGTGGAATGACGCGTTGACCCACCGCTCGCGCGTTTTGCCCGTCAGGCAACACAAGGCCTCGTAGCAGATTGAAGCGAAGCGACATCCGGAATTCGCGGCACGAGCTGTCCCCACAGCGCATCGCCGATTGCGAGCGGGGCCTCGTAGGTCCATTTCCGCCAGAACTGCTTCACGACATTGCTCCGAGATGAGGGGCTGATTGCTACTGCGCGCGTTGACCCACCGCTCGCGAAAGCATCGGATTGCACTCTCCGCTCCATCCGGGCTGTGCAACGATCTGGGGCCTGGCTTGGATCAGACGCACACGAGTGCCAAATCCGGGGCGAGCCAGCGTGCGGAGTCTATTTCCGTTGCGTAAGCACGCTGCAGTCTCGGCAGGCCACTTCCGGATCTGGGGAATGAGCGGACATCTGGAGCACTCGAACCAAGCGCCTGAGTTATGACGGCGCGCCCTGGCGCCCGCCGACGCTCAGTGCCGCACCACCAGCACCGAGCATTTGGCGTAACGCACGACGTGTCCGGCATTCGAGCCGAGGAAGTAGGTGCGCATCGCCGGCCGGTGCGAGGTCATGACGATCAGGTCGGCCTTCATGTGTGCGGCTTCCTCCAGGATTTCGTGATAGATGCCGCCCTGGCGCACTACGCTGGAGATGCGGGAAGGCTCGATGCCGGATTCGCGTGCGACGATGGCGAGGGCTTCTTCCGAGGTCTGGCGCTGCTGCTCGTCGAAATCGGCCGGCACGTATTCGGCCAGCATCACCGGCGTCATCGGCAATACGTTGAGCAGGCGCACCGTGCTGCTCCAGGTCTGCGACAATGTCGCTGCGGTCGCGATCGCCGGCTTGGCGAGATCGGTATCGGCGAGGTCGATGGGCACGAGGATGGACTTGAACATCTGCGCCTCCCTATGAACCAAGCTGACCAACCGGTCGAGACGGCGCCCGCGCGTCTCAGGCCGATCGGAGCAGCTTGGGGCTGACGAACAGCACCAGCTTGCCGCGGCGGTAGGCCACGTCCTCCCAATCCTTGACGTCAAAGTCGAAGATCGCAAGCCCCGCGGTGGGTAGGTTGTTGGCGAGCGCCTCGGCGCCATCAGGATCGCCGCCTCCGATCAGCATCAGGGCGATCTCGTGCATGCCGGGATTGTGCCCGATCAGCAGCAATCGCTTCGGATCGGCCGGGGCGGTTGCAATGCGAATGGAGTCCAGGATCTGCGCGGGATCGGCGCCATAAAGTTCCGGCAAGATTTCGACCTGCGGCGCCGGGACGCGGTCCTTCATCGCCTCCCAGGCGATGTCCCAGGTCTGCCTGGCCCGCACGGCGTGCGAGACCAGCACGGTATCGGGGAAGGGTGGATGGCAGGCGATCCAGTCGCCCATCTGCGCGGCATCCCTGTGGCCGCGGTCGTCGAGCCGGCGGTCCTGGTCTCGGCCGCTCGGTGCGTCGGTCTCGGTCTTGGCGTGACGCAGCAGCATCAAACGGCGCATGGCATTCTCGAATCGTTACACGTCCAGGATAATCTACAGGCGCCTGTTGCGGACAAGGTGACAAGCGCCCGCACAGTCCTTTAAAGCGCGATGAGATCAGGGCAAACCCTCATCGCGCTTTAATTTTTCGTTTTGAGCTTGATCTCGCCGCAAACCCGATTTCCGGGTTTGCCGCCATAGAAAACCGCTGCACACTTTTCCGGATCATGCTCTAAGAAAACTGCATGAGCGAGACTTTCACAAGCGTGTCCCAGGAAGAAGCCGGCTTTCGCGACCGCGTGCGGCTGTCGTTCGATCTCGATGCCGACATTTGTGTGATCGGGGCGGGGCTTGCCGGGCTTTCCATCGCGCTGGAAGCCGCCCGGCTCGGAGCCAGTGTCGCAGTGCTCGAGGGCCGGCATGTCGGCTGGAACGCCTCCGGCAACCAGCTCGGCACCGTGATGCCGGGCTTTGCCCTGCCGCTCGCGGACCTGATCGAGCGCATCGGTTTCGAAGACGCCCGCGAATTGTGGGCGCTGTCGAAGGAGGGGGCCGAATTCGTCCGCGCCAATGCCACCGAGGAGAACATGCCGGGGATCGCCCCCAGCGACGGCGTGCTGGAGGTCTCCAACGTCGATGCGGGCGACCGCCTGATCAGCCGGTTGCAGATGCTGCACGAGGATTTCGATACCGAGGTCGAGGGCTGGCAGGTCGATCGGGTCCGCGAGACGCTGAAGACCGATCGCTACTTCCACGGCGTGTACTACCCCAGAGCGTTCCAGGTCGACGGCCGGAAATATGTGCACGGCCTTGCGGCGCTGGCGCGGCGGGCCGGCGCCCTCATCTTCGAGGAGACGCCGGTGGTCAGCATCGATCATTCCGGCATCCGCAAGCGCATCGTCACGCCCTCGGCGCGGCTGCGCGCGACCCACATCGTGCTCGCCGGCAACATCCATCTCGGCGCGCCCTTGAAGCGCCTGTCGGAAACGCTGCTGCCGGTCTGGCGCTATGCCGGCATCACTGCGCCGCTCGGCGAGCGCCTGCATGAGATGATCGCGTTCAAGGGATCCGTGATGGACTCGGACGGCGTCGACCACTTCCGGATCGTCGATGGCGACCGGCTGATGTGGGAAAGCCCGGAGACCACCTGGGCGGCGCGTCCGCAGCGCTTCGCCGGCGCTGTCAGGCGGCGGATCCGCACGATTTTTCCCGAGCTCGGCAATGTCGAGATCACCGAGATGTTCGGCGGCGCCACCGGCCAGACCGTGCACGGCATGCCGCAGATCGGTCAGCTGCGCAAAGGCCTGTGGGTGGCGAGCGGGTTCGGCCGCCAGGGCATGAACACCTCCGCCATGGCCGGGCAGATGATCGCGCGCAGCATTTTATGGGGCGATGACCGCTGGAAGCTGTTCTCACCGTTCGAACTGGTCTGGGCCGGCGGCACCACAGGGCGCGTCGCCGGCCAGCTGGTCGGGATCTGGGGCAGGGCGGGGTCCGCCGCCGCGGGCTTGCTCGCCCGCTATCGCGAGCGTGCCAGTATCAAGGACAGGGAACGCGAGGCGCGCCTCGCTGAAGCCAACCGGGCCGCCGGCACCGGACCGCGCCGTCCCCCGCCCGGCGTTCGGCCGCAGCCGGTCCCACCGCCGAAACCTGCGGCTCAAGACGCAGAGCAGGGCACGGAACCGGTCTCGCACGAAGTCGGCGTCTCGCAACAAGCCTGAGAAAAATCCCACCCGGACGTGTAACGTCGGTCGTCGGAAGCCCGTATCTCAGGGCGTGGACTCCTCCCGCACGGAGAATGAGATGTTTGACCGCCGCATCCTGCTAACGACTGTCGCCGGCCTGTTTGGTCTTTCGGCCTTCCGCTGGCTGAGGGCATCCCCCGCCGAGGCTGGCGAGAAGGCCGCGGAAAAGTTCGAGATCGTGAAGACGGAAGCCGAATGGCGCGCCCAGCTCACGCCGCAGCAATATGAGATCCTGCGCAATCACGGCACCGAGCGGCCCGGCTCCAGCCCGCTCTTGAAGGAGCACCGCAAGGGCATCTTCGCCTGCGCCGGCTGCGACCTGCCGCTGTTTTCGTCCGAGACCAAGTTCGAGAGCGGCACGGGCTGGCCGAGCTTCTATGCGCCGATCGAGGGCAATGTCGGCAAGACCGAGGACCGCACCTACGGCATGGTGCGCACCGAGGTGCATTGCCGGCGCTGCGGCGGCCATCTCGGCCATGTCTTCGACGACGGTCCGAAGCCGACGGGCTTGCGCTACTGCATCGACGGTTTCGGGCTGGTCTTCCACCCGGCTGCGGCGTCGGCGACGTAGGTTCGCCGGAGTCATTCCGGATTCGATGCTTCGCATCGCTCCGGAACGACAATTTCTCCCGGCAATTGTTGCCGGTCCCGGCAAATGTGCCCCGGTCGTCAGGCCGGGGCTTTTTCATTAAGTCATTGATTTCCTGAAAATACCCGCATTGGCATAGCCCTTGCGACTGTCTCTTCCGACTGCGGCCATGGTCGACCGGCCGCCGAGACCGGATTTGGAGACAAAGTTATGGGTATCTTCGATGCAATGAACACCTCGGTGGGTGGCCTGCAGGCGCAGTCCTACGCGCTGCAGAACATTTCCGGCAACATCGCGAACTCATCCACCACCGGTTACAAGGGCATCGGCACCAGCTTCGTCGATCTCATTCCGGACGCCGCGGTGCCGAGCAAGCAGGTCGCGGGCGGCGTGACGGCCAACGCCAAGGCGACCATCACCACGCAAGGCACGATCTCCTCGTCCACCGTCGCCACCAACATGGCGATCACCGGCGACGGCTTCTTCTCGATCCAGAAAGCGACCAGCATCGTCGACAACCAGCCGGTGTTCAACGGCGTCACCTACTACACCCGGCGCGGCGACTTCCAGCTCAATGCCAACGGCAACCTGGTCAACGGCGCCGGCTATTACTTGATGGGCGTCACGGTGGACCCGAAGACCGGCAATCCGACCGGCAGCGTGGCGAACGTCCTGCAATTCCAGAACAACTTCATTCCGGCGCAGGCGACCACCTCGATCCAGTACGCGGCGAACCTGCCGACCCAGCCGAACACCGTGGCGAAAACGACCGCGTCGAGCGGCACGCTGCTGGCGGCCGGCGGACTGAACCCTTCCGATTTCGCGGCCAACCCGCTGCCGGTCGGCACGCCGCCGGCGCCCTATGCCAACGCAACGGTGTCAGGCGCGGCTGCAACCGGCAACGTCCGCTCGGCTTACTCTTCGACGACGGGCACGGGCACGGTTGCACTCCAGAACAATTCGTCGGCGGTGGCCTCGACAACCACCTCGCTTGACAATACCGCCGGCACCCATCTTGCCTCCAGCATTCTGACCGCATTGAGCGGTCAGACGCTCACCATCAACGGCAACACCATCACGTTCAACGGCGGCACCACGGTGACGACCGTCGGCAACAACACTACGATCGGTCTCGGCGCAGGCACCACGGCCACGGTGGCCAACATCCTGAACGCGATCCAGACTGCCGGCGGCGCCGGCGTCACCGCTTCGCTCTCGGTTAGTGGCAATATCCAGATCTCGACCGGCACCGGCACCGACGTGGCGATCGGCAGCGGCACGGCGGCCACGGCTCTCGGCATCAGCAGCGTGACGCGCGGCGGCAATGTGCTGTCCTCGCCCGCGATTTCGGGCGCGACGGTGCTGAGTGGCACTGCGACAGCCGGCGGCGCCCAGGTGCTCACATCCGGCTTCTCCGCCGGCGATACCATCATCGTCAATGGTCAGACGCTGACCTTCATGAGCTCGGGCGCTTCGGGCCCGAACCAGATCAACGTCACCGACAACATCACGACCCTGCTCGGTAAGATCGACGCGCTCTCCGGCGCCTCGGGGTCGTCGGTCAGCAGCGGCGGCGTGATCACGCTCAACACCGGCACCGTCTCGAACCTGACGGTGTCCAGCTCCAACAGCGCTGCCTTCTCGGCGCTCGGCTTCACCTCGACGATCACCAAGAATCGCGACGGTGGCGGCACGGCCGGCACCGGCGGCGTGATCGGCAACGACATCGCCACCTTCACCAAGGAATCGATCAGCGGCGGCGCGGTGACGGCCTACAATGCCGCGGGCACGCCGGTGAACCTGCAATTGCGCTGGGCCAAGACCGACAGCGCCTCGCTGGGCGCGGGTCATTCCGATAGCTGGAACCTGTTCTACCAGACCGACCCGAACGCGACCGGCACGACCGTCGGCTGGGTCAACACCGGTCAGACCTTCACCTTCGCGGCCGACGGCTCGCTGACCTCGCCGAGCGGCTCGGGCATCACCATCAACAATGTCACCGTCAGCGGCCAGTCGCTCGGCTCGGTCGCCTTCAACATCTCCTCGGGCGGGCTGACGCAATACGCCAGCACCAGCGGCGCGGTGACCATCAATACCATCACCCAGAACGGCTACGCCGCCGGTCAGCTCCGCTCGGTCGCCGTCAACAACAACGGCCTTGTGGTCGGCACCTTCTCCAACGGCCAGAACCTCGATCTCGCGCAGGTGCAGCTATCGCACTTCAACGGCACCAACTACCTGAAGGCCCTCGACGGCGGCGCTTACGCTGCGACCGAACAGTCGGGACCTGCCATCGACGGCGCCTCGGGCACCATCAGCGGCTCGTCGCTGGAAGGCTCCAACACCGATATCGCCGACGAGTTCACCAAGCTGATCGTGACCCAGCAGGCCTATTCGGCCAACACCAAGGTGATCACGACCGCGAATTCGATGGTGCAGGACCTCTTGAACGTGTTGCGCTGATCGGCGCGTGACGTAACCAAAGGCGGGTCAGTGATATGGGTTTGAGTTCAGCCCTTGCCAGTGCGATGAGCGGCCTGCGTGCCAACCAGGCCGCGCTCTCGATCGTCTCCTCGAACGTCGCGAACTCGCAGACGCCGGGTTATGTCGTCCAGACCCCGAACCAGATCGAGGTCACCACCGGCGATTTCGGCTCGACGGCGATGACGACCGGCGTCAGCCGCGAGCTCGACAGCTATGTGCTGAACCAGCTGCGGACCGAAACCGGCGGCAGCGGTTACGCCGACCAGATGGCCAACATCCTGAAGCAGCTTCAGAATGTCTACGGCACACCCGGCAACGACGGCACGCTCGAAAGCGCGCTGAACAAATTCACCACGGCGCTCCAGGCGTTGTCGACCAGCTCGGGCGCTTCGTCAGCGCAGACCGTCGCGCTCGGCGCGGCGCAGGCGCTGGCGCAGCAGCTCAACGTCACGACCAAGGGCATCCAGTCGCTGCGCTCCAATGTCGAGCAGGATCTTTCCACTTCGGCGCAGGCTGCCAACGCGGCGATGAAGCAGATCGCCGACATCAACACCAAGCTCCAGGGCCTGTCGGCCAACGACCCCTCGGCCGCGACGCTGATGGATCAACGTGACCAGGCCATCAACGCCTTGTCGAAATATGTCGACGTCCGCGTCACCACCGATAACTCGAACCAGGCCAACATCTACACCACGACCGGCATTCAGCTGGTCGGCGCCGGGCTCGCCTCGGAATTCTCCTTCGCCTCCGCGGGCGCATTGTCGGCGACCTCGCTCTACAACATCGATCCGGCCAAGTCCGGCGTCGGCGCGTTCAACATCAAGCTGCCGAACGGCTCGCAGGTCGACGTCGTCGCCAACAACGTGGTGTCCTCCGGCCAGATCGCCGCCGACCTGAAGCTGCGCGACCAGACGCTGGTGCAGGCGCAGAACCAGGTCGACCAGCTCGCCGCGACGATGGCGAGCGCGCTGTCCGACAAGACCGCGGCCGGCAGCACGGTCTCGGGTCCGCCGGCTGGATTCGATCTCGATCTTGCCGGCGCGCAGCCGGGCAATACGGTCAACATCACCTACACCGACACCGCGACCAACACCCAGCGCCGGATCACGCTCGTCAACGTGACCGACCCGGCCGCGCTGCCGCTCCAGAACGCGACGAACGCCAACCCGATGCGGATCGGCGTCAACTTCTCCGGCGGCATGGGAGCGATCGCCGCTGCGCTCAACACCGCCTTGTCAGGCGCGCATCTGTCGTTCTCCGCCGCGCCATCGCCGGCGACCGCCACGACGCTGCGGGTGACCGACGACAACACCGGCCTTGCCAAGGTCAATTCGGCCTCGACCACCAAGACGATCTCGTCGCTGACCTCGGGCAATCCGCAGCTGCCGCTGTTCACCGATGGCGGCCAGGCGCTCTACACCGGCGCGATCACGGCATCGGGTTCGCAGATGACAGGCCTTGCCGGGCGCATCGCCGTGAACACCCAGCTGGTTTCCGATCCGACCCGGCTGTCGGTCTATAACACCTCGCCGGTGACGCCCGCGGGCGACACCACGCGTTCGGACTATCTCTATTCGCAGCTCACCAGTGCGGTGTTCTCTTATTCGCCGCAGAGCGGCCTCGGCTCGGCGAGCCAGCCTTTCACCGGCAGCGTCTCGAACTTCCTCCAGCAGTTCCTGAGCGTCCAGGCCAATGCCGCGACCCAGGCGACGCAGCTCCAGCAGGGCCAGAGCGTCGTGGTCTCGACGCTCCAGGCCAAGTTCGACTCGACCTCCAAAGTCAATCTGGACTCGGAGATGTCGAACCTGATCCAGCTTCAGAATGCCTATGCCGCCAACGCCCACGTCATGTCGGTGGTGCAGAGCATGATGAACACGTTGCTCCAGGCTCAAATGTAACAAGTAACAGGGCTCTGAAAGATGTCGATCAGCAGCATCAACTACTCCTCGTCGGTTCTCGGCGCGCAGATCCGCAACATCAATCAGCAGCTCACCGACCTGTCGACGCAGCTTTCGACGGGCAAGCTGTCGCAGAACTATTCCGGCATGGGCACCAACGAGGGCTTTGCGATCGCCGGGCGCACGCAGCTCTCCAACATCGCCGCCTATACCGATACGATTACCAACGTCAACGTCAGCATAAACCTCGCCAATACAGCGCTGCAGTCCTTGACGACGATCCGCACCAACACGCAGACCGGCTCGGCGAGCACGGCGCAGGACCTCAACGTCAACGGCCAGACGGTCGCGCAGAACACGGCCGCGGCACAGTTCGGCTCGATGGTCGGCGTGCTGAACACGCAGTCCGGCAACCGCTATTTGTTCTCGGGAACGGCGGTCAGCACGCAGCCGGTCGCCGATGCCGGCGACATCATCAACGGCACCACGACGCAGGCCGGCTTCAAGACCGTGATGGCGGAGCGCCAGGCCGCCGACTTAGGGGCGAACGGCATGGGCCGGCTGGTGCAGACGCAACCGACGCCGAGCTCGGTGCAGGTGTCCGAGGACGTCGCGGGCTCGCCGTTCGGGCTCAAGATCAAGGCGGTGTCCTCGACGCTGACGGGCGCGACCGTGACAGGCCCGAGCGGCTCGCCGGTATCGTTCTCGGTCGATCTCAACGGCGTCAATCCGAACAACGGCGACAAGCTGAGTGTCCAGTTCACGCTGCCGGACGGCACCACCGAGCAGATCGATCTGACCGCGTCCTCGGCGACGCCAACGCCGGTCGGCAGCTTCGCGATCGATGCGAGCACCCCCGTCAATCCGAACAACACCGCGGCGAACCTCAACACCGCGCTGAACACCGCGATCCAGAAGCTCGCCAACACCTCGCTTGTGGCTGCGTCGGCCATGACCGCCGGCGACAATTTCTTCAACACCGCCAGCTCCGCGATCGGCACGCCTAAGACCAACCAGGCGGTCCCATCGGCACCGATCAGCGGTGCAACGGCGCTGTCCGGTACGAGCCCCTCGGACTCGATCTCGCCGGGCTTCGTCGCCGGCGACACCATCAACGTCAACGGCACCACGCTGACCTTCGTGGCCTCGGGCGCGACCGGCAACCAGCTCAACGTCACCGACAGCATCCAGACCCTGCTCGGCAGGATCGACCAGATCACCGGGACGTCGAAGCCCTCGACGGTCCATGGCGGCTCGATCACGATCAACACCGACGATGCGGCGAGTCTCAACATCACGACGTCGAACACCGGCGCGCTGAGTGCGCTCGGTTTCAGCTCGACGCCCGTCACCGCCACGCAGCCGCCATTGCGCGTCGGCTCCTCGCCTGCGAGCTCGGCGACCACGCTGGTGAACGGCTCGGCGAACACCGTGAAATGGTACCTCGGCAATGACGGGCCCGGCTCGCCGCGCTCGACAGCGATGGCGCGGGTCGACGATGCCGTCACGGTGCAGTATGGCGCCCAGGCGAACGAGGATGCGATCCGCCGGCAATTGCAGGCGATCGCGGTGTTCGGGACGTTTTCGACGACGCCTGGTGGGCAGTATTCCGGCGGGCAGGTCTCGGCGTTGAGCCTGCGGGTGACGCAGGCGCTGACCCAGCAGCCCGGCCAGCAGCGCATCGAGGACATCCAGACCGACATCGCGATGGCCCAGAACACGATGAAGGACGCGACCACGCGCCAGACCCAGGCCAAGGCGCAGCTGCAGACCATCATCGACCAGGCGGAATCGGCTTCGCCCGACCAGGTGGCGAGCGAGATCCTGGCGCTTCAGAACGCGCTGCAGGCGTCCTACCAGGTGACCTCGAACCTCGCGCAGCTCTCGCTCGTCAAGTTCCTGTAAGGGGACACGTTAAGACGTCGTTAACCATGCCTGTTTACCTCTTGGTGAGGATTGCAGGGGGCGGAGCGATCGATGTCGGACAAGATGCAGCTGGTGGTGGCCACGCCTTGCTTCGGCGGGCAGGTGTCGAGCATCTATGCGAGCTCGATCTTCGCGCTGCAGCGCGCCGTGCACGGCATGTCCAATCTCGAGCTCAAGGTACATTTGCGCGACGGCGATGCGCTGATCACGAGGGCGCGGGCCAACCTGGTCGCGATGTTCCTGGACGACCCCAAGGCAACGCATTTCCTGTTCATCGATGCCGACATCGGCTTCAAGCCGGAGCAGGTGTTCCGGCTGATCGAATGCGGCGCTGACGTCGTCGCCGGCTGCTATCCGATCAAGCGGGTCAACTGGGACAAGGCCGCGCGTGCAATACAGTCAGGTCGGGCCGACGTGCCCGCCGCCTCGCTCGACTACGTGCTCGAGATCGAGGATCCCGACCGCATCGTCGTGGTCAACGGCTTTACCCGCGTGCGTTATGCAGGCACGGGCTTCCTGATGATCCGGCGTCACGTGCTGGAGGCGATGTGCCGCCATCCCAACTACGCCGGCCTGCAATTCTTTCGCGAGCATTCGCATGACACGCTTGCCGCGAGCCAGAACCGGTTCGCGCTGTTCGAGTGCATGATCGATCCGGCGACCGGCACGTATCTCTCCGAGGATTTCGCCTTCTGCAAGCGCTGGACCGATATCGGCGGCGAGATCTGGGCCGACATTCAGAGCTCGCTCGATCACGTCGGGCCGTCGGTGTTCCGCGGCGACATCGCCTCGCAATTCGCGCCGGCGCCCGCGGCGGTGGCCGATGCCGCGGCGTGAGCGGTCCGGGATGAGCGGCTGCTTCGCGGTGAGCTCCGCGTTCGAGGTGTGAGATGCAGCATCCAGCTTCCGCGCCGATCGGTCTGACCGCGGCGAACTATGCCGACCGGGTCGGCTTTGCGCGGCTGACGCGCCAGGCCTTCGAGGGCGTCGATCTGCATCCGTTGCGCAACCAGCTCGTGGCACGGATCGCGGCAGGGACGGCGCTCGCGGGCGAAGGGCTGGATCTGTCGTTGATCACCCAGCTTCTGGGCGACAAGGATCGGGGGCTTGCGATCCAGTCCGAGGTGCTGACCTTCCATCAATTGTTCCGGACGCCCAGCGCCGCTCCGAAGCCGGGCTTGCGCCTGCTCGCGCTGGCTGCCGACATCGACATGGGCGGCAACACACCGATCGATTTCCTGCTCGAAGGCTCCGACGTCGAGCTATTGACCCTTTATGTGGTCAAGGGCGTCGGCCTGCCGGAAACCTTGCCCGAGCACGACGTTGCCATCGTGGTCGCGTCCGATTCGGAGGAATGCCGCGAAGCGCTCGCGCTGATCGAAAAAGCCGCGCCGCACTGGCCGCGGCCGCTGCTCAACCGCCCCGATCGGATCGGCAATCTCGATCGCGACAAGCTGTATCGGCTGCTGGCTGGTGTGCCGGGTCTGGACATTCCCGCGACCATCCACGCAACGCGCGCGCAATTGTCGGATCTTTCGCGAGGTCAGATCGCCTGCGAGGACATCGCAGGCGAACTGCACTTTCCGATCATCGCGCGGCCGCGCGGCTCGCACGCCGGCGTCGGCCTCGCAAAGCTCGATGATGCGGCGGCGCTCGCGGCCTATCTCGCCGGACGGACAGAGCAGGACTTCTTCGTCGCACGCTTCGTCGACTATGTGAGCCCCGACGGGCTCTATCGCAAGTATCGTCTCGCCATGGTCGACGGCAAGCCTTACGCCTGCCACATGGCGATCGCCGATCGCTGGGACATCTGGTATCTCAACGCCTACATGGCGTTCAGCGAAGAGAAGCGCGCGGAGGAAGCCCTCTTCATGCGCGACTTCGACCACGCCTTCGCCTTGCGCCATGGAAACGCGCTCGAAGCGATGAGCCGGCGCGTCGGGCTCGACTATTTCATCGTCGATTGCGCCGAGAACGAAAAGCGCGAGTTGCTGGTGTTCGAGGCCGACAACACCGCCGTCGTGCACAACATGGATTCGCCCGTCGTGTTTCCTTACAAGCCGCCGCAGATGCGCAAGATCTTTGCCGCGTTCACGACGATGCTGTCGCGGCATGCAAATTCGGGCAAGGAGAGCGCAGCATGAACGAGATCATCCGGGGCACGCAAGGCTCCGTCACGAGCACCTCGCTCGATCCGCAGGATTGGAGCGAATTTCGCGCGCTGGCCCATCGCATGCTGGACGAGACCATCGACGGCATTGCCAACGTTCGATCGCGCCCCGTCTGGCGTCCGATCCCCGACGACGCTCGTGCGGCATTCAAGGCCGACGTGCCGCGCGAGGCGAGCGAGCTCGCCGAGGTCTACCGCGAGTTCGCCGAGCATGTCGCGCCCTATGCGACCGGCAACGTCCATCCCGGCTTCATGGGCTGGGTGCATGGCGGCGGAACCGCGGTCGGCATGCTCGCGGAAATGCTTGCGGCAGGCCTCAACGCCAATCTCGGCGGGCGCGACCACATGCCGATCGAGGTCGAGCGCCAGATCGTCGACTGGATGCGCCGCCTGTTTCTCTTTCCGGACAGCGCGAGCGGCATCTTCGTCACGGGCACGTCCATGGCCAATCTGATGGCGGTGCTGGTGGCGCGCACGGCTGCGCTCGGCACGCTGGCGCGGCAGCACGGCATCGGCAATGACGGTGCGCTGCTCACGGCCTACACGTCGCAGGCCGCGCATGGCTGCATATCGAGGGCGATGGACATTGCCGGGCTCGGGACCGATGCGCTGCGCAAGATCGCTGTCGATGCCGATCATCGCATCGACGTTGCCGCGCTGCGTGCGCAGATCGCCGTTGATCGCGAGGTCGGCTTCAGGCCGTTCCTGGTGGTCGCGTCCGCTGGTACGGTCGATATCGGTGCGATCGACGACCTCAGGGCAATTGCTGAGCTGTGCCGCGAGGAAGGAATCTGGTTTCACGTCGACGGCGCTTTCGGCGCGCTCGCGATCCTGTCCCCCGAGCTTGCGCATCTGCTCGGCGGCATCGAGCTCGCGGATTCCATCGCGCTCGATTTTCACAAATGGGGGCAGGTGCCTTACGACGCAGGCTTCCTGCTGGTCCGCGACGGCGAGCAGCATCGGCAGGCCTTTGCGCAGCCGGCGGCCTATCTGCGCCGCGAGGCGAGGGGGCTTGCGGCGGGCGCGGTCTGGCCCTGCGATCTCGGCCCCGATCTGTCGCGCGGCTTTCGTGCACTGAAGACGTGGTTCACGCTGAAGACGTTCGGCACCGACAGGCTGGGAGCGGTGATCGCGCGAAGCTGTGCGCTGGCGAAATATCTGGAAGCGCGCATACTGGCCGAACCGCGGCTCGAATTGCTGGCGCCGGTAAACCTCAACATCGCCTGCTTCCGCTATCGTGCTGATGACGCTGTCAATCGCGAGATCGTGGCCGATGTCCAGGAGTCCGGCATCGCGGCGCCGTCGGCCACGACGCTGGACGGCCGGTTCGCGATCCGAGCGGCGATCGTCAATCACCGCACCGAGGAGAGAGATATTGACGCGCTGCTGGCTGCTGTGCTGGAGTTCGGGGCGCGGCGCAGCAGCGAGAGCGTGATCGAGGTCGAGGCGCCGCCGCTCGCCGCGTTGTGATATCCGGGACCATCTGAAGCAAAAACGCCCCAGACTTGTGTGCCGAGCATGAACGACAGCTTGGAGGTGGAAGTCCTCTATCCAGCCTGATGGCGGCGACGGATTGGCGAAGCGCGAGGGCGCTGCCGCGAGGTGGGGTCTGAAGGAAGCGTGGAGCAAAACCGCGGCTCCATGGACAAGAACCGGATAACGAGGCCTACCCCGTCGGACGAGCGAGCAAGGGATCGCGAAGTCCACAGTCATCAAGTGCCGGGGTGGTAAATCCGGCGAACGCGCTGTGAAGGCGATCGGTCTTACCTCGGGAGGTCTGCGCTGTGTCTCGGCAACGAGACTGAGATCTCCGCAAGGCGATCTGACCTCAGCGTAGAAGTCAGCGGAGGGCATAGTAGGCGGCGGCGCGCTGCCGAAGGCCCGAACGCTGGAAGTGGTCATTAGAGCGGTGATCTCGCGCGCAACATGCGGCAGAAAGACCAGATCGACCTGAACTTGGGAGCGGAGCGAAGGATGAAGCCCTGAATGCCGCCACCCAGGAGACCGAAGCGCGTGCGGCGAAAGCTAGCCTCGAACCCCCGGCGGTCGCAAGGCCGGTCGTTGGAAGCAGTGATCGAGCGTGAGAACCTGAAGCAAGCATTGGCGCAAGTGAAGCGCAACAAGGGCGCGGCCGGCATCGATGGCATGACCGTCGACAACCTGTCGGCCCATCCGAAGGAGCACTGGCCTGCGATCCTGGCTCAGCTGCTTGACGGCACCTACGAACCGCAGCCGGTGCGGCGGGTGGAGATACCGAAGGCGTCGGGTGGCACTCGTGCGCTCGGCCTGCCGACGGTGCTCGACCGCTTCATCCAGCAGGCGGTGATGCAGGTGCTGCAGGCGGAATTGGGACGGAATGTTCTCCAAGAGCGGGTTGCTGACAAGCGCATTCTGAAGCTCATCCGCAGCTTTCTAAACGCGGGTGTGATGGAAGGCGGCCTTGTCAGCCCGACGGAGGAAGACACGCCGCAAGGTGGCCCGCTCTCGCCGCTGTTGTCGAACCTGATGTTGGACGTGCTGGACAGGGAGCTGGAGAAGCGCGGCCACCGCTTCGTGCGCTATGCCGATGACTGCAACATCTATGTGCGCAAAGGCCGGCGAGAGGGTGATGGCCGGCATCGAGAAGTTCCTCGGAAAGCGCCTCAAGCTGAAGGTCAACAAGGCGAAGAGCGCGGTCGCCAAACCGCGCATCCGCAAGTTCTTGGGCTTCAGCTTTACGGGCGAGAAAGAGCCACGACGGCGCATCGCGCCGCAGGCCCTCGCTCGCTTCAAAGCCAACGTTCGGGTACTGACGCGGCGCACGGACGGCAAGAGCCTCGCCCAGATCATCAAGGAGCTGTCCATCTACTTGATCGGCTGGCGCGGATACTTCGGCCTCTGCCAGACCCCGTCGGTGCTGCGCACATTTGACGAATGGATCACGCGGCGGTTGCTCGCCATCGACCTGGAAGCAATGGAAGCACGGACGGGCTCGTTTTGCCGAGCTGCGGCGCTGCGGCGTCGGCCGGGACTTGGCGGCACAAACCGCTGGCAGCCCACATGGCCCCTGGCGGCTCGCGAACAGCCCGCGCTTACCGAGGCTTTGCCAAACGGCTTCTTCGGTTCACTCGGCTTGGCTTCCGTCGTGGCCCAGCCGCCCGCATAATCCAGCGAACGGCCGGATACGGACCCGTATGTCCGGTGGTGTGGGAGGGGTCGAGCCGCGAGGCTCGCCCCTATCCTGATTCGGATGTGTGAAGCTTCAGGCGGCCGAGCTGACGTCGTCGCTCGTGACCTCACTCCTCGGATGCGTGGCTTCGTACTGCTCCCGCAGCTTCTCTTCATAGGCGATCAGCTTGCGGGCCTCCTTGAGGGCGCGGTAGAGGTCGCCGTTCATGATGTTGTTGTTGATGCTCTCGATGATCGGCCAGGAGCTCGGCACCGCGGTGACGATGTCGCGGACCAGATTGAAATAAGTGCCGTGCTGTGTCTGCGGATCCGGCGAGATGTACATGAGCTGAACCGCCAGATAGACCAGCTTAGCGGGCGTGTCGGCGGTCTCCGGCGTGAGGATATCGCGCTCGCGCAGGATCGGAACGTTCTCGCCGTCAATCAGAAGGCGGGCGCGCTGGTCGGTGTTGGTGATAACGCAGTTGCCTACGATGATGCGTTCGTGTGGTTTGAGCTCGACCTTGAGAGCCATGCCTGTTCTCCATTAACCCGCTTGTAACGAGCGGCGCGCGCTCCCCGGAACAACGGCTGCCAGCCCTGATTTGGGTCCGATCCTTGCTGAACGTGGTTAACGGGCCGTAAACATTCTCGCGGCGGCCGAAAAGCAGAACGTTGTCAACGCCTTGTCGTTCTGCAAAGGAGCTGGGCGGAACTTTGCCAAGAGCCGTTTCGTGTTCGACGCGGAGAAACCGGCGGTTTCATTTCACGGATTGTTAGAGGCTCGGAGGCACCGTCCGCCGGCCGTTTGATCAATGTCGGTCAAACAGGACGCGTAGCTACCAGAAAGGTAACAGTATGTCCGGTATCGTCCTCTCCGCCTCGGTTCGCCAGAACCTGCTGTCTCTCCAGTCCACCGCCGACCTCCTTGCCACCACCCAGTCGCGTCTGTCGACCGGCAAGAAAGTGAACTCGGCGCTGGATAACCCCACCAACTTCTTCACCGCACAATCGCTCGACAACCGCGCCAGCGACATCAACAACCTGCTCGATGGCATCGCTAACGGCGTGCAGGTGCTCCAGGCCGCCAACACCGGCATCACCTCGCTGCAGAAGCTGCTGGACTCCGCCAAGTCGATCGCCAACCAGGCGCTGCAGACCACGGTCGGCTACTCCACGAAGTCGAACGTCTCGACCACGATCGCCGGCGCGACGGCTTCCGACCTGCGCGGCACCACCACCTACACCAGCGCCAGCGCGCTCTCCAACGTGCTGTTCTCCGGTGCGGCGGGCGGCGTCACGGCGGCAACCAGTTCGACCACGCTCGGCGGCACCATCGGCACGGTGACCGGAACTGCAGTGAACGACAACCAGGGCACGCCTGCCGCCATCACGGCTTCGACCAAGCTCTATGACACCGGCGCGACCGGCGGTCTCAGCACGGCGGCTGCCACGCAGTTCACGGACGGCAGCAGCTTCACGGTCAACGGTCACACGATCACCTTCAAGGCTGGCGCTGCGCCGGCGGCGAGCGCAGCTCCGGCCGGTTACGGCATCAGCGGCAACATCGCTGCTGACGGCAATGGCAACTCGATCATCTATCTGGGTGCCTCCGCAACCAGCTCGACTGCCACGGTCGGTGACGTCCTCAGTGCGATCGATCTTGCCAGCGGCGTGAAGAATGCCGTGGTCTCGGCCGGTGCCGCGACCATCACCACCAACACGAGCCAGACCGCTTCGTCGATCACGGGCGGCAAGATCACCCTCGAGACTTCGACGGGTGCCGACCTCAGCGTCGTCGGCAAGGCCGATCTGCTCGGCGCCCTTGGCCTCACTTCGGCAACGGGCTCCGGCAATGCGACCGTTTCCGCGAGCCGTGTCACCGCTTCGGGCAGCCTCGGCTCCCTGATCGCCGATGGCTCGACCCTCAACGTCAATGGCAAGACCATCACATTCAAGAACGGCGGCACGCCCGCTGCAGCGAACGTCCCGAGCGGCTCGGGCGTCACCGGCAACGTCGTCACTGACGGCAACGGCAACTCGACCGTGTATCTCAACAAGGGCACCGTCGGCGACGTTTTGAACGCGATCGATCTTGCCACCGGCGTGCAGACCGCCTCGATCTCTTCGGGCGCGGCCACCCTCAGCACGGCGACGGGGCAGACCGCGTCCTCGATCGTCGCGGGCGCGCTGAAGATCTCGACCGGCGCCAACTCGGACCTGTCGATCACCGGCTCCGGCAATGCGCTGTCCTCGCTCGGCCTGACCGGCTCGACCGGCACCGGCACCGCCTTCACGGCGAGCCGTACGGCCGCGTCGGGTGGCATCTCCGGCAAGACCTTGACCTTCACCTCCTTCAACGGCGGCACGGCGGTCAACGTCACGTTCGGCGACGGCACCGGCGGCACTGTCAAGACGCTCGATCAGCTCAACACCGCGCTTCAGGCAAACAACCTGACCGCGACGATCGATGCCAACGGCCTGCTCACGGTTTCGTCCACCAACGATTATGCCTCTTCGACGATCGGTTCGGCGACCGCCGGCGGCACGATCGGAGGCACGATCACCACGGCCCTGAGCTGGTCGAACGCGACCGCGCCCGTTGCTGATGCTGTTGCCCAGGCGACTCGTTCGAACCTGGTCAACCAGTACAACAACATCATGACGCAGATCGATACGACCTCGCTGGACGCCTCGTTCAACGGCGTCAACCTGCTCAACGGCGACCAGCTCAAGCTGGTGTTCGACGAGACCGGCAAGTCGAGCCTGAACATCACCGGCGTGACCTTCAACTCGAAGGGTCTCGGTCTCGCCGCACTGGCGCAGGGCACCGACTTCATCGACAACGCAGCAACCAACAAGGTGCTGGCCAAGCTGAACACCGCGTCGAGCACGCTGCGTTCGGAAGCCTCCACGCTGGGTTCGAACCTCTCGGTGGTGCAGGTTCGTCAGGACTTCAACAAGAACCTGATCAACGTGCTGCAGACCGGCTCGTCCAACCTAACCCTGGCCGACACCAACGAGGAAGCGGCGAACAGCCAGGCGCTGTCGACCCGCCAGTCAATCGCCGTCTCCGCGCTCTCGCTGGCCAACCAGTCGCAGCAGAGCGTGCTCCAGCTGCTCCGCTAATAGCGGCTGACATCGCAAAGGAAATGCAGCGGCGGGGTTTCAGCCCCGCCGTTTTTCTTTTGTGGCGGTCATCGAGAGGCGAAAGCCGGCACCGAAAGGTAACTCTTGGTTATGGTTAACGAAGAGCAAACGCCAAAAAAGCTGTGAAATTACAGGCGGATCATTATTCTGTTTGAAGGCTTCGGCCCCTCTTATGGTGAACCGCCACTTACGGTTCGCGAGCGAGTTTCACCCTTTGTTAGCCATGTCCGCGCAGGCTCTGCGCGTCACTCGATCCGAAGCGATCGAACGAAGACGCGTAAACCAGAAGGGTAAGAGTCATGTCCGGTATCGTTCTCTCTGCGTCGGTTCGTCAGAACCTGTTGTCTCTCCAGTCCACCGCCGACCTCCTCGCCACCACCCAGTCGCGTCTGTCGACCGGCAAGAAGGTGAACACGGCGCTGGATAATCCCACCAACTTCTTCACGGCACAATCGCTCGACAACCGCGCCAGCGACATCAACAACCTGCTCGATGGCATCGCTAACGGCGTGCAGGTGCTCCAGGCCGCCAATAC
Organism: Bradyrhizobium vignae; assembly: GCF_004114425.1. GTDB lineage: Bacteria > Pseudomonadota > Alphaproteobacteria > Rhizobiales > Xanthobacteraceae > Bradyrhizobium > Bradyrhizobium vignae. The sequence continues at coordinate 63,287 of NZ_RDQF01000036.1, forward strand.
CGGCATCACCTCGCTGTCGAAGCTACTGGACTCCGCGAAGTCGATCGCCAACCAGGCGCTGCAGACCACGGTCGGCTACTCCACCAAGTCGAACGTCTCGACCACGATCGCCGGCGCGACGGCTTCCGACCTGCGCGGCACCACCACCTACACCAGCGCCAGCGCGCTCTCCAACGTGCTGTTCTCCGGTGCGGCGGGCGGCGTCACGGCGGCAACCAGTTCGACCACGCTCGGCGGCACCATCGGCACGGTGACCGGAACTGCAGTAAACGACAACCAAGGCACGCCTGCCGCCATCACGGCTTCGACCAAGCTCTATGACACCGGCGCGACCGGCGGTCTCAGCACGGCGGCGGCGACCCAGTTCACGGACGGCAGCAGCTTCACCGTCAATGGCCACACGGTGACGTTCAAGGCGGGCGCGGTACCGACCACTGCTCCGGCCGGTTATGGCACAAGCGGCAACATCGCGACTGACGGCAATGGCAACTCGATCATCTATCTGGGCGCCTCCGCAACCAGCTCGACCGCCACGGTGGGCGACGTCCTGACCGCAATCGACCTCGCCGGCGGCGTGAAGAATGCCGTGGTATCGGCCGGCGCCGCGACCATCACCACCAATACGAGCCAGACCGCTTCATCGATCACGGGCGGCAAGATCACCCTGGAAACCTCCACGGGTGCCGACCTCAGCGTCATCGGCAAGGCCGATCTGCTCGGCGCGCTCGGCCTGACCACAGCGACTGGTTCCGGCAACGCGACGGTGACGGCAGCCCGTGCGACGGGATCTGGCAGCCTAGCCTCGCTGATCACCGATGGATCTACGCTGAATGTCAACGGCAAGACCATCACATTCAAGAACGGTGGCACCCCCGCCGCAGCGAACGTGCCGAGCGGCTCGGGCGTCACCGGCAACGTCGTCACCGACGGCAACGGCAACGCGACCGTGTACCTCAACAAGGGCACCGTCGCTGACATCCTGAACGCGGTTGATCTCGCCACAGGCGTCCAGACTGCATCTATCGCGTCGGGAGCAGCGACCCTCAGCACGGCGAGCGGCCAGACAAACTCCTCCATCGTCGCCGGCGCGCTGAAGATCTCGACCGGAGCGACTTCGGACCTGTCGATCACCGGTTCCGGCAATGCGCTGTCCGCGCTCGGCCTCACGGGCTCGACAGGCACCGGCACCGCCTTCACGGCAAGCCGTGCTGCGGCTCCTGGCAGCATCTCCGGCAAGACCTTGACCTTCACCTCCTTCAACGGCGGTACGGCGGTCAACGTTACGTTCGGCGACGGCACCGGCGGCACTGTCAAGACGCTCGATCAGCTCAACGCGAAGCTTCAGGCCAACAACCTGGCGGCGACGATCGACGCTAACGGCCTGCTCACGGTCTCCGTGATCAACGACTACGCGTCATCGACGATTGGCTCGGTCGCTGCCGGCGGCGTGATCGGCGGCACGATCACGACCGCCTTGACCTGGACGAACGCGACGACACCAACTGTCGATGCGGTCGCCCAAGCCACGCGTTCGAACCTGGTTGCGCAGTACAACAACATCATGTCGCAGATCGACACGACCTCGGTCGACTCGTCGTTCAACGGGGTGAACCTGCTCAACGGCGACCAGCTCAAGCTGGTGTTCGACGAAACCGGCAAGTCGAGCCTGAACATCACCGGCGTGACCTTCAACTCGAAGGGGCTCGGTCTCGCCGCGCTGGTGCAGGGCACCGATTTCATCGACAACGCCGCGACCAACCGCGTGCTCACCAGCCTGAATGCGGCCTCGAGCACCTTGCGCTCGGAAGCCTCCACGCTGGGTTCGAACCTCTCGGTGGTGCAGGTTCGTCAGGACTTCAACAAGAACCTGATCAACGTGCTGCAGACCGGCTCGTCCAACCTGACCCTGGCCGACACCAACGAGGAAGCGGCGAACAGCCAGGCGCTGTCGACCCGCCAGTCGATCGCGGTCTCCGCGCTCTCGCTGGCCAATACCTCGCAGCAGAGCGTGCTCCAGCTCCTTCGCTAACAAGTAGCTAAAATCAAAAGACAAAACAGAGCGGCGGGGCTTCGGCCCCGCCGCTTTTTTGTTGGTTGGGAAGGCGACGGGAGCCGCTAACCCGGCATTAACCCTATCCCTTAAGTCGCCGTTAACCATACTTTAAAGGACAACCTCTAAGACTCCATCAAAGCCCGCTTTCCAGATCGGCGAGCCCGATTCGTATCCGGTTCAAGAGGAAGACCGCCAATGTCCAACATCGTTCTCTCGGCGTCAGTTCGTCAGAACCTGTTGTCGCTGCAATCAACGGCGGACCTGCTCGCCACCACCCAGTCCCGACTGTCGACCGGCAAGAAGGTCAACACGGCACTGGACAATCCGACCAACTTCTTCACCGCGCAGGGCCTGGACAACCGGGCGAGCGACATCAGCAACCTGCTCGACGGCATCAACAACGGCGTGCAGGTGCTGCAGGCGGCCAACACCGGCATCACCTCCTTGCAGAAGCTGATCGACAGCGCCAAGTCGATCGCTAACCAGGCGCTGCAGACCACGGTCGGCTACTCGACTAAATCGAACATTTCGACCACGATCCCCGGTGCGACGCCGGCGGATCTGCGCGGCACAACCAGCTACACCTATGCAACGGCGACCGGCAATGTCGTCACCAATGGTACCGCCGGCGGTACCACCCCAATCACCGGCGCGACCACGCTCGGTGGCATCTCGCAATCCCTGACCGGCAACGCCGCTCCGGATGGAGCCGGCAACGCCGCGAGCCTTGCGACCAATCTCAAATTGCTGGGCACGCCGAGCGCCACCACCATCGCGGCCAACGGCGCTCCGTCCGATGGCGATGTGCTGATCGTTGACGGCAAGACCATCACCTTCAGGGCCGGGGCTGCGCCGGCTGTCGCCAACGTTCCCGCCGGCTCCGGCAAGAACAACAACGTCGTCACCGACGGCAACGGCAATTCCACGGTTTACCTCGGAACGAACGCCGCCCCGGCCGCAACCGTCCAGGACGTGATGGACGCGATCGATCTTGCAAGCGGCGTGCAGACCGCGGCGATCACGGGCGGCACGGCGACGCTGTCGAACTCCTCGGGTGCGAATGCCTCGATTGCCGGCGGTCAGCTCACCCTCACCACGGGTACCGGCGCCGACCTCAGCATCACCGGCAAGGCCGACTTCCTCAAGGCGCTTGGTTTGACGACCGCGACTGGCTCCGGCAACGTCAATGTGACCAAGGCCCGCCTCACGAACCCGACGACGCTAGGCACGCTGGTTCAGGACGGCTCCACGCTCAACGTCGACGGCAAGACGGTCACATTCAAGAATGCGGCGGTCCCTGCTGCCGCGCCGACGGGGTCGACCAAGATCGGCAATATCGTGACGGACAACAATGGCAACTCCATTGTCTATCTCCAGGGCGCAACCGTTCAGGATTCCCTGAACGCGATCGACCTGGCCTCGGGAGCCGGCATCGTCAGCGGCGGCGCCGTGGCCGCCGCGAGCGGCTCAACGCTGTCCTCGGTCGTCAACGGCGCTCTCAAGCTCAGCACCGGCACCACGGCCGATCTCTCCATCACCGGAACGGGTAATGCGCTGTCCGCGTTCGGCCTGACCGGCCCGACCGGTACCGGCACGGCCTTTACCGCGGGGCGCGCGCCGGGTCCCGGCAGCATCTCGGGCAAGACGTTGACCTTCACGTCCTTCAACGGCGGCAAGCCGGTGAACGTGACTTTCGGCGACGGCACCAACGGCACCGTGAAGACGCTCGATCAGCTCAACAACCAGCTCCAGGCCAACCACCTGACGGCGACGATCGACGCCAATGGCGTGCTCACGATCACCACCGTCAACGAATATGCGTCCTCAACGCTCGGCTCCGTGACCGCGGGCGGCGTCGTCGGCGGCACGATCACCGGCACGGTTGCCTTCACGACCGCCCAGCCGCCGGTGCAGGATCCCGTCGCGCAGACCGCGCGCTCCAACCTCGTCAACCAATTCAACAACATCCTGGCGCAGATCGACACCACTTCGCAGGACTCCTCGTTCAACGGCGTCAACCTGCTCAACGGCGATACGCTCAAGCTCGTGTTCAACGAGACCGGCTCCTCCACGCTCAGCATCAACGGCGTGGTGTTCAACGCGGCGGGTCTTGGCCTCAGCAACCTCGTCAACGGCGTCGACTTCATCGACAATGGCGCGACCAACAAGGTGCTGGCCAGCCTGAACGCCGCCTCCAGCACGCTGCGCTCGGAAGGCTCGGCGCTCGGCTCGAATCTCTCGATCGTGCAGGTGCGTCAGGACTTCTCCAAGAACCTGATCAACGTGCTGCAAACGGGTTCGTCCAACCTGACGCTCGCCGACACCAACGAGGAAGCGGCGAACAGCCAGGCGCTGTCGACTCGGCAGTCGATCGCGGTCTCCGCGCTGTCGCTGGCCAACCAGTCGCAACAGAGCGTGCTGCAGCTGCTCCGCTAATTTCGAGAGCGCAAGTTCGCTGCTCGAGATGTACGGCGGGGCTAACGCTCCGCCGTTCTTTTGAGGGAGATCGCTAAGGCTGGATTAGCCGAAATCGACACGCATCACGCCAGGCGAGTTTACTTGCGTGCATCTAGTGTTTGCGTCGACGAAGAGCTCCGCGCCCCGTAATTGTCCGGAGTGCTTCCAAGCACACACGTAAGCAAATCTTAAGCGGTGCTGCCTAGGGTTGGGAAAGAAATCCTTAAGCGCTTCCAAAGCGCTAGGTAACGTCCAAGGTGATTGATGTCGAATTCCGCTGCCTCGGCTTATGCGCGTGTTGCAACGACCACCGCATCTCCTCGCGACATCGAGGCGCAGACCCTGCTCAAGGCCGCCAACAAGCTCCAGGACGCGGTGAACAACGCCAATCCGCTCAGCGAGCAGACTATGCAGGCCCTGATGTTCAACCGCAAGCTCTGGACCATCTTCTTGAGCGAGGCGATGCGTGATACCAATCCGCAGCCGCTCGACATCCGGCAGAAGATCGCCAATATCAGCGTATTCGTGCTGAGCCAGACCGCCGCGCTGCAGATGAGCCCGCAGTTCGATCACTTCCGTCCGCTGATCGAGATCAACCGCAACATCGCTGCCGGGTTGTCCGGCCGGCCGTAAAGGGGACGTGACGGGGGAGGTCGGCGAACACGCGGCTTGCGCGAGCGGCCTCGAGCACGGCCTCACGATGCCGAAGCAGTGATCGTCAGGCGCTGCGGTCCGTGCTGAGCGGGCGCGAAGGCTCGGATTTCATGTCCAGGGCATGGAAATAGGCGCGCCGGCGCAGCATCGCCTCGTCCGGGAACTGGTTCACCACCGTGTCGGTCTTCTCGTTGACGACTTGGAAGACGAAGGAGGCGGCCGCCTGATCGAACACGACCTGGCGTGAGATGTTGTCGTGGTTCGGCAAAGCATTGCGTACCGGCGCGCTCGTGTCGGCCGCGGCGACCGTCCGGCTCACCGGAAGATCCGTTTGCACAGCTTCATTCGCCGCCGCATTGGACGTCGGTACAATCTGCGTGGGCGCCGGAATCCCCACCGGCCTGATGCTGAAATCTGTACTCATGGCAGCCTCCTGGTTGCCTTGCTTGAGTCAAATCCCAACCCCTCTAATAGCGCAACCATGGAACACCAGGTTTGAAGACCCGGTAAGCAAACGTGCCTAACCGCGCGACGATATCGCCGCGCGGTTTTTCCTAAAATTGTCGCTTGTTCCCGTGCGCGCTCAGAGCGAGCGGCTGACTGCGAGCGGGGTGATGTGGCGCGGACCCGGCGCTGCGCGGCGTCCGGCGGCCGTATACGTGTTCGGCACGTTGCGCTTCTGGATCTCGGCATTGACGCCGCGCACGACGCTTTCGGAGACCGCATGCGCGGTCGCGAGCACGGTGAGATTGACCTGGAGCATCGCGCGAAACGCATCGTGGTGGCGGTGCAGCGTCGAAAGCAGCTCCGGCGCGGATTTCGCGAGCTGGGTCTGGTTCGCCTTCAACTGGCTGACGGCGCCGACGTAATTGCGCGACAACTCCTGCTTCTTGCTCTCCAGCGTCATCGCCTCGCGGACCTGGCCGGCGCGAACCAGCTCGGTCTCGCGCTCGATCAGTCCGAGCAGGGCGCTCATTGCGTCCATCAGGTCTTCGGCGAGCTTGCGCGCCTCGGTGCTGCCGGGTGCGATGTTCGGACGCTGGGCAGGCATCGGCTGACGTGAGGCGTTGAAATGGTTCATCTCGTTTGACCTTATGCCGTGCGGATCGTTTTGGCCTGCTGCAGGATGAGGGTGCGGTAGACCTCGGTGGCGACGCCGACGCCGCCGGCCTTGGCGAAGTTCTTCGAGTATTGCTCGGTCAGCATCGAGCGCCACACGCCGGTGCCGGGGGTGTCGCCGAACGGGCCCTCGCCCTTCACGCCCGAGGTCATCTGCGAGAACATGCTGTTGAGGAACATCGCCTCGAAATCGGTGGCGGTCTTCTGCGCCTTGGCCTGTTGCTGCGGCGAGACCTTTTGCAGCGCGGCGGCGAGCTCGAAGTCCGGCCGGCCGTTGCGGCTCTCGACGGAGAAGACCGGGGAGTAGGTCGTGAGGTGCGGGGTATTGATCGCGCCGGTCTGCATCACATCACCTCGATGTCGGCTTCGATCGCGCCGGCGGCCTTGATGGCCTGGAGGATGCTGATCATGTCACGGGGACCGATGCCGAGACCGTTGAGGCCGTCGACGAGCTGCTGGAGCGAGACACCGTCCTTGACGAGTGCCAACTTCTTGCCGTCTTCGCTGACGGTGACGCTGCTGCGCGGCGCGACCACGGTGCGGCCGCGCGACAGCGGGTTGGGCTGGCTGACCTGCGGGCTCTCGGAGATCGTGACGGTGAGGTTGCCCTGCGCCACCGCGACGGTGGCGACGCGCACGTCGCGGCCCATCACGATGATGCCGCTCCGTTCGTCGATGACGATCTTGGCGGCGAGATCGGGATCGACCTGGAGCTGCTCGATCTCGGTGAGAAAGGCGACGACGTTGCCCTTGAACTCCGGCGGGATCGACAGCTGCACCGTCGAAGGATCGATCGGCTCGGCGGTTTTGACGCCGAGATAGTCGTTGATTGCGGCTGCGATGCGCTTGGCGGTCGTGAAGTCGGCATTGCGCAGCGCCAGGCGGACATTCGGCAGCCGATTGAGCGCGAACTCGATCTCGCGCTCGATGATGGCACCGTTGGCGATGCGTCCGACGGTCGGGACGCCGCGCACGATCTTGGCGGCCTCGCCCTCGGCCTGGAAACCGGAGATCGCGAGCGAGCCCTGCGCCACGGCATAGACATTGCCGTCGGCACCTAACAGGGGCGTGACGAGCAAGGTGCCGCCCTGGAGATTCTTGGCGTCGCCGAGCGCGGAGACGGTGACGTCCATGCGCGTGCCCTGGGTGGCGAAAGGCGGCAGGTTGCCTGTCACCATCACGGCGGCGACGTTGCCGGTGCGGATGGTGGCGCCGCGAATGTTGACGCCCATGCGCTCGAGCATCGCTTGCAGCGATTGCTTGGTGAAAGGGATGTTGTTGAGGGTGTCGCCGGTACCGTTGAGGCCGACGACGAGGCCATAGCCGATGAGCTGGTTCTGCCGCACGCCCTCGATATTGGCGAGATCCTTGATGCGCGAGGTCGCGGCCGCTGACGTGACCGTGAGCACCAGCGCTGACAGCGCGGCGCAGGCCATCCCAACAATCCTCACCCAACGAACGCCTGGCATCCTCTGCTCCCCGAGGCCTCTCAAATCGAAAGGACCCTCTGCGACACTCCCATGACGAGCTGGTCCGACGCTGTCCTTGCGAGCGCTGTGCCAACGCGCGGCAGTGGGGTTAGCCGATTGAATAGGTTGAATAATCTGTTTCGACCGGTGCCAGTGGGCGTTGTCCGTGAGGAGCGAAACTGCCGCCTGTCGGCAGATTTTGCCGGGCCGTTTACGCGCCGTTAACCATAAAACGGCGAATGTGGCGCATCGATCACCCGGATTCTCTCCGATGCGCATCTACGGACCGAACGGCACCACGCTTGGAACGCCGGCCAGCCAGGCCAGGCGAACCGCCTCCGGCACCTTCGTGCTGCCGGATACCTCCTCGGCGCAGGAGACGCGGAGCGCTGCGGCACCGAAGGCAACCGCCAACATCGATGCGCTGCTGGCGCTGCAGGGCGTCGAGGAGGATCCGGTCGAGCGCCGCAAGCGCTCGGTTGCCCGGGGCAGGACCGCGCTCGACGTGCTCGATGATCTGAAGATGGGGCTATTGTCCGGCAATCTCGACGCCTCGACCGTGATGCGCCTGCGCGATGCTGCTGCGAATTTGAAATCGTCTTCGGGTGATGCCGGTCTCGATGCGGTGCTGTCCGAGATCGAGCTGCGCGTCGAGGTCGAACTGGCGAAGGCCGGGCGGGCTTGATAGTGATCCGTTACCCTGAGGCGCCGGAGCGTAGCGGAGGCCTCGAAGGCGAGGGTCCCGTCGCTTGCGCGAGGACATCAGTGTTCGGCGCGGCACCTCGGCCGTACATCTCCCGGCGCGATGCTTTGCATCGCGCCACTCGCGCCTCAGGATGACGGGACTCCCTCAGGAGTTCTTCGCGCACTTACGCCGCTTCCTCCTTCTGCTGCGCGTCGTAGCGACGCTGAGCGGCGAGCACGTCTTTCAGATTCTGCTCGGCCCAATCGCGTAAGGGATCGACCGCCGCCGCCAGCGTCAGCCCGAGCTGCGTGATGGAGTACTCCACCGTCACAGGCACGGTCGCGATGGCATGGCGCTTGATCAGGCCGTCGCGTTCAAGCGATTTGAGAACCTGGCTCAGCATCTTCTGCGAGATGCCCTCGATCGTGCGCCGCAACTGATTGAAGCGCATCGGCTCCTCGCGCAGCAACAGCAGGATCAGCACCGCCCATTTGTCGCCGACGCGATCGAGGATCTGGCGCGTCGGACAGTTCGCTGCATAGACATCGGGTTTCATCGTCGGGTCCTCTGAATCCTTGCGGTTGCCTGCCGGTTACTCCTGCGTAATCAGGTAAGCACAAAGTGCTCTCTTAACACCAGCATTCTTTACGATATCTAGTTTCCACTAGTTACCGAAAGTCAAGCAAAGGAACCTTCCATGAAAATCGCAATCGCCGGTGCCTCGGGTCGGGCCGGGTCAGAGATCACCAAGGAACTGTCCCGCCGCGGCCATACGGTCACGGCCATCGCCCGGAACCCGGAGAAGATTGCCGCACTGCCGAACGTGACGCCCACCAAGGGTGACGTGCTCGACCAGGCGGGCCTGGCCCGGCTGTGGGCGGGGCACGACGTCGCCATCAGTTCCGTGCACTTCCTGGCCAGCGATGCGCTCAAGCTGATCGGTGCGGCGAAGGAGTCCAAGGTGGGACGCTATGTCGTTGTCGGCGGTGCCGGCAGCCTGGAGGTCGCGCCAGGCGTGAAGCTGGTCACAACCCCCGGTTTTCCGGCGCAGTACAAGGCGGAGGCCGAAAAGGGTTCCGACTTCCTCGACCTGCTGCGGCAGGAAAAGGACCTGAACTGGACCTTCATCTCGCCCTCGGCCCTCTTCATCGAGGGGGAGCGGACCGGCAAGTTCCGGCTCGGGACCGATCAGCTTCTCGCAGATGCGAACGGGAAAAGCTGGATCACCTTCGCGGACTACGCAATTGCACTCGCCGACGAGATCGAGCGGCCGGCGCATCTGAGGCAGCGCTTCACGGTCGGCTACTGAGCCCGCAGGCCCCCCGAAGCCCTCCAGGATAAACCTTCCTGTGCAAGGGCTTGGGGGCGATCGCGGGACCATCAGGGAAATATTGTCTGTCACCGGAGGCCACTATATAAGGCCCGGCTCAACGGACCTCGTTCCGTTCGCGAGTCGTTGCTTAAAAAGATAGGCCGCCCTTGGAAAAGTTGAAAAACTACCGACCGACCGACAAAGAGCCTTTCATGAACGACCGGCAGAAGGAGTACTTCCGTTTGAAGCTCCTCGCCTGGAAGGATGAGATCCTCAAAGAGTCCAAGCTCACCCTGCAAGCGTTGCAGGAGGAGAACGTGAACCACCCCGATCTCGCCGATCGGGCATCGTCCGAAACCGACCGCGCCATCGAACTCCGCGCCCGCGACCGCCAGCGCAAGTTGATCGCCAAGATCGACGCCGCGCTCCAGCGCATCGAGGACAACACCTACGGCTATTGCGAGGAAACCGGGGAGCCGATCTCGTTGAAGCGGCTCGAGGCCCGGCCCATCGCGACGCTCTCGGTGGAAGCGCAGGAGCGCCACGAGAAACGCGAGAAGGTTTATCGCGACGAATAGAGCCCGAGCCGCAGAGTTGCGGCTCTTTGTTTTTGGGACGCAAGGCGCCGCTTGGCGCCGTGATCGGCGTTTGCCTATCGCTTCCCACGCGTGTGAGCACGTGGGTGCGATCGCCAAAAATGAATCGCGATCAACGGCCTAGGCCCGGCTGCTCCGAGCTCACGTGAGTTCGGATGATAAACAGCCTTCACTTCGGGTGCGGGCGATTTTGCGAGTCGCATCAACGAGATCGACTCCGGAGTTGAGACTTTGATCCAGCTGCATCAAGCATCGCCGTAATCACGTCTCGCGCGCATGTTGCGAGAGCTGCCGGTGGCGCGGCTTCATAAAGTCTCCACCCACTCAATATTTCCTTAAACGCGGGCAGGAGGCGGTTGTCCCCGGGCCGGGCGCGCTTGTCAGGGCGGAGCGGGGATGCTGAAGTGCCGCCTTCGACTGTGTAGCGTGGGAGGCGGCGTCGATGGGCAGGATTCTCGCATCCGCAAAGGCGATCGCGTTGGCGCGCCGCAATCGTGCGCCGCTCGCGGCGCTGGAGCGTCCTCCGGTTGATGAAGCGGAGGGCTATCAGGTGCAGCGCGCGCTGCACGATCTCCTGCTGCCGCATGTCGGCCCGCTGATCGGCTACAAGATCGGCTGCACCAGCCAGGTGATGCAGGAGTATATCGGCATCCCGCACCCTTGCGGCGGCGGCGTGTTCCAGAAGGACGTCCATGACAGCGGCGCCAAGCTCGCCGCCTCCAATTATGTCCGGGTCGGCGTCGAATGCGAGATCGCGGTGCGGCTGCAGCGAGACCTCGCCGCCGGTGAGGCGCCGTTCACGGCCGAATGGGTCGGCGAGGCCGTCGAGGCCTACCACCCCGCGATCGAGATCGTCGACGACCGCTACGTGCAGTGGGAGACGATGGGCGCGCCGACCTTGATCGCCGACGATTTCTTCGCCGCCGGCTGCGTGCTGGGTCCCTCGGTTCCGCGCTCGTCGGTGCCGGACCTGAAGGCCGTCAAGGGCCGCGCCATCCTCAATGGCGAGGAGGTCAGCCATGGCACCGGCGCCGACGTGCTCGGCCATCCCCACAACGCACTCGCCTGGCTCGCCAACCATCTCGCCGCCGAGGGCAAGGGGCTGCACGCGGGACAGCTCGTGCTCACCGGCAGCCTGGTGAAGACGCTGTGGCTGAAGGCCGGCGACAAGGTGCGGATGGAGCTGGATGGGCTGGGGACGGTGGAGGCGGAGTTCAACTGACCTCTCTCCGCCGTCATTGCGAGGCGCCCTTCGCGACGATGCAATCCAGAGTCTTTTTGCGCGGAGATAGTCTGGATGTGTCAAGGCGGTTTGTTCAGCTCTTTGTTCGATTGCAGGCCAGCTCTTCGTCCCGACCGTGGAGCACGTAGGATGGCGCGCGCAGATCGAGTCAAGGTCGGCCCGTAGGGCCGTCGCGAAGCGAC
>NZ_RDQF01000037.1 GCF_004114425.1 Bradyrhizobium vignae
TTGACTCGATCTGCGCGCGCCATCCTACGTGCTCCACGGTCGGGACGAAGAGCTGGCCTGCAATCGAACAAAGAGCTGAACAAACCGCCTTGACACACCAAATCCCCATGTGAGCAATCCAGAATCTCTCCGTGGCGGCAGTCTGGGTTGCTTCGCTGCGCTCGCAATGACGGAGGGCGTGGCTACGGCTTGCCCAAAGCCGCGAGCACTTCCTTCGCCGCTCGCTCCCCACTATCCCGCGCCCCATGCGCCGTCGTGAAAAAGGTCGGCGACGTTGCCTCGCCCGCGAAGAACAGGCGGCCAGCTACCGGCGCGGCCAGCACGGCACGGTCGCCGGCATGCCCGGGAAGCGCATGCGAGTAGGACCCCCGCGCAAAAGGATCGCGCGCCCAGCGCGACTCGCAGAGCGGCTTCAGCTTGTGCCTGACATCATTGCCGAGAAAACCCGCGATCTCATCGATGCTGTGCGCGGCAATGGCGCCGTCGCCGGCGGCTTCCAGCTCGCGGGCAAAGCTGCCGCCGAAGAAGCCTTCGATGCAGGGCTGGCCAAACGGGCGGATGTGATAGGTGCCCATCTCGGTGCGCATGGTGGCGCCGCGTAAGTTGCCCTCCTTCGGAAAGGCCTCGGCGTCCTCGAGCGCCAGCGTCACCTTGTCGTCGACGCCGAGCGGCAGGCCGGAGGCGGCGTCGACCTTGGCGGGGAGCGGCGGCGAGAAGCGGATCACCTCAAGGGCGATCAGATCCGTTGGCACGGTGACGATCACCTTGTCCGCCGTCAGCGTGCCCCGCGATGTCTCGATGCGGATGCGCTTGTCGGAATGGTCGATCAATGTGACGTTACAGTTCAGCTCCACTGGGCAGGAAGCGCCATAGGCTGCAACCAGCGCGCCATAGCCGCGGCGGACGCGCCAATTGACGTTCGTGTCCTCATAAGCGTCCCAGTCCAGCGTGGACATGTCCTTCAGCTCGCAGCCGTTGATATAGGTCGAGATCGCGTCGATCATCGGATTCCAGCGATTGCCTGGCTCAAGGCTCACGCTCGCAGGCTCGTCCTGGCCCTTCTGCGCCGCTTCCCACAGACGCTCATAAAACGCGTCCATCGCACGCATGAAATCGTCGCGCTCGCTTTGCGGAAAGGCATTGCCATAGGCGCGCTCGCGCCAGGGCGGCAGATCCTTGTTGACCTCGAAACCGAGTTGCCGTGCGATCGGCACGAAGGAGTTCTTGTCCGCCGAATGCAGCCAGCCGCAGCCGACGTCGAACGTCACCTCAGGCGAGGCCTGCACGGTCCAGGCCCGGCCGCCGAGCCTGTTACGCGCCTCCAGCACGATGACTGAGAGGCCGGAGCCCGCCAGCGCATGCGCCGCGCCGAGACCTGCGGCACCGGCGCCGATGATCGCGACGTCGACGGAGGAGGGGAGGGAGGTCATGGCCGGGCTCTAAAGCGCGATGAGATTTGGATGAATCGTCATCGCGCTTTAGCTTGTTGTTTACGCATGATCTTTCCGGAAAACCGCTTCGCACTTTTCCGGATCATGCTTTAGCACGTCTCTGATACGCGCTGAAGCCGCAACGCGCACAGCTGTCATCACCCGCGCAGGCGGGTGATCCAGTATTCCAGAGACGATCGTTATAGAGCCGAGATGCCGCGGCGTACTGGATTCCCCGCCTTCGCGGGGAATGACAGTGAACGAGAGTGGGAGCCTTACGCCACCGCTTCCTTGGCCTTTTCCGCGCGCTTGCGCTCGTTCGGGTCGAGGTGCTTCTTGCGCAGGCGGATCGACTTCGGGGTGACCTCGACGAGCTCGTCGTCCTCGATATAGGCGAGCGCCTTTTCCAGGGTCATGCGGATCGGCGGGGTCAGGCGCACGGCTTCGTCCTTCGAGGTCGTGCGGATGTTGGTGAGCTGCTTGCCCTTGAGCACGTTGATCTCGAGATCGTTGTCGCGGGTGTGCTCGCCGACGATCATGCCGCGATAGACCTTCCAGCCCGGCTCGATCATCATCGGGCCGCGGTCTTCCAGCTTGAACATGGCATAGGCCACGGCCTCGCCCTGGTCGTTGGAGATCAGCACGCCGTTGCGGCGACCCTGGATCTCGCCCTTGTACGGCGCATAGCCGTGGAACAGGCGGTTCATGATCGCGGTGCCACGGGTGTCGGTCAGCAACTCGCCCTGGTAGCCGATCAGGCCGCGGGTCGGGGCGTAGAACACCAGGCGCTGGCGGTTGCCGCCGGACGGCTTCATCTCGATCAGCTCGGCCTTGCGCTCGCTCATCTTCTGCACGACGACGCCGGAATGCTCCTCGTCAACGTCGATCACGACCTCCTCGATCGGCTCCATGGTGGCGCCGGTGGCCTCGTCCTTCTGGAACACGACGCGCGGGCGCGACACCGAGAGCTCGAAGCCTTCGCGGCGCATGGTCTCGATCAGGATCGCGAGCTGGAGTTCGCCGCGGCCCGACACTTCCATCGCGTCCTTGTCGGCGGATTCGACGACGCGCAGCGCGACATTGCCCTCGGCTTCACGCAACAGACGGTCGCGGATCATGCGGCTCGTCACCTTGTCGCCTTCGGTGCCGGCGAGCGGGGAGTTGTTGACGATGAACGACATCGACACGGTCGGCGGATCGATCGGCTGCGCCGGCAGCGGCACCTCGACAGTCGGATCACAGAAAGTGTCGGCAACGGTGCCCTTGGTGAGGCCCGCGATGGCGACGATGTCGCCGGCTTCTGCCTCATCGAGCGGTGTGCGTTCGAGGCCGCGGAACGCAAGGATCTTGGTGATGCGGCCGGACTCGACCAGCTTGCCCTCGGCGTTGAGCACCTTGACCTGCTGGTTCGGTTTCAGCGTGCCGGAGGAGATGCGGCCGGTGATGATGCGGCCGAGATAGGGGTTGGCTTCGAGGATGGTGCCGATCATCCGGAACGGACCCTCTTCGACCTTCGGCGGCGCGACGTGGCGCAGGATCAGGTCGAACAGCGGCTCCATGCCTTTGTCCTTCGGACCCTCGGGACTCTCGGCCATCCAGCCTTGCTTGGCCGACCCGTAGAGGATCGGGAAATCGAGCTGCTCCTCGCTGGCATCGAGCGCGGCGAACAGATCGAACACCTCGTTGATCACTTCGGTCGGCCGCGCGTCGGGGCGATCGACCTTGTTGATGACGACGATCGGCTTGAGGCCGACCTTCAGCGCCTTGGAGACCACGAATTTGGTCTGCGGCAGCGGGCCCTCGGCGGCGTCCACCAGCACCAGGGCGCCGTCCACCATGTTGAGGATGCGCTCGACCTCGCCGCCGAAATCGGCGTGGCCGGGGGTGTCGACGATGTTGACGCGGGTGTCCTTCCACTGCACCGAGGCTGCCTTGGCCAGGATGGTGATGCCGCGCTCACGCTCCAGGTCGTTGGAGTCCATGGCGCGCTCGGTCACTTTCTGGTTCTCACGGAACGTGCCGGATTGCTGCAGGAGGCGGTCGACCAGGGTGGTCTTGCCGTGGTCGACGTGGGCGATGATGGCGACGTTACGAAGGTTCATGAGTGAGCTTCTTTGCGGTCGAACAATGGGTTAAGCGCGATCTCGCCGGTCGGACCGGGACCTCTTCTCGAAACAACGCTGGAAGACTGGAAACAGGGCGCTTTGCGCCCAAAAAGGAAGCCCGGCCATATCAGACCGGGCGCCCTACGCGTTGCGGCGCAATATATGCAAAAACGGCCAAAAAACAATGTGTTCTTTGGCCGTTGGTTGACTGAATTTTGTCCGGGAATTTCCGGAGCTTAGGGCTGGGTTCCGGGATGGGCGGGGCGTGCCGCAGGTGAAGTCGTCGAGGCCCGCGATAGCAGCCGAGCCGCCTCTACACCGCCTTCCGCACCTCGGTCGGATACACCCCGCTCAGCACCTCCTCGAAATGCGCCTTCACGGCGTCATTGCACAGGCAGGCGCGCTGGCGCAGGCCGTCGCGGTTGCGAACCAGGATCGAACCGCGCCGCGTGTCGAGCACGCCTTCGGCTCTGAACGACTGGAGCACGCGGCTGGCATAGCTGCGGCCAACCCCGAGCAGGGTCGCGAGCTGTTCATGCGTGAGCGGCACGCTGGTGTCGTTGCCGGTCCGCTCCATCGCGGCCAGAATCCATTTGGCGGTGCGCTGCTCGATCGAGTGGATCGCGTTGCAGGCGGTGGACTGGAAGATCTGGGCCAGCATGCAGTCGGCGTAGCGAACAAAAATGTTGCGCAGGGACGACGAGCGCAGCTTGGCTGCTTCGAGCTTGGCCACGTGAATGCGCGCAAACGGCCCTCCGAATTTCACGCAGATCCGGGTATAGGCCGGTAGAAATCCCTCGCTGACGATGCCGCCCACCGCGCCTTCGCGGCCGACCAGAATGGTTTCGACGTCGCGGCCATCCTCGTTGGGGACAAGGAAAGTCGCGAGTGACGGTCCGCAGGGGAAGTGGACGACCTGTACGTCATCGCCGGGATTGTAAAGCAATTGGCCTGCTGCGGAGTCTTCGACGGTCACGTGCGGTGCAAGGAGTGCGTAGTCTGCCTGGTTCAAACGCCGCAGCAGATTGTTGGCCGGCCGGCTCTCGACCTCGGTAACCTTGCCGACACGCGTATCCATTTTGAACTCCCCTCCTTCCTCCCACTTACCGAGTCCCATCCACTCCTGTGTGTACAAGTGGACAGACTAAAGAACGATGATGTGGTGAGTTTCGTTCCGGGAACCCTCTGATGCGCTGGGCGCAGGCATCGTGTCGCGGCAGTCCTGATCGATAACTCCAACCAAGATGTGATCATGGCACCCGCACCGTCCAATGGCTCAGGCTGGCCGGCCGATGTTCTGATCGTCGAGGACGACCCGATCATCGCGCTCGACTTCGAGGACCGTCTGCTCGGATTCGGTGTGACCGGTGTGCGGACCGTCGGTTCGGTGACACAGGCACTGGACGCCATCGCGAAGCGTACGCCGGATTTCGCGCTGCTCGACGTCGAGCTGATCCGCGAGACGAGCTTTGTGATCGCCGAGCGGCTGATCGCGCTGAAGGTTCCGTTCGTTTTCGTCACCGGCTACGGGGCCGAGGCGCGCATTCCACCGGAATTGGCAGGCCGGCCGCGGCTGCAGAAGCCGTGTTCGAGCGACGCGCTGGAAGCGGCCCTCCAGGCGCGCGCCGCCAATTAGCGATCAGCTCTGCTTCGGATCCAGCGTGGTCGACCACAGTGCGACGTCGGCGCGGTCGCGCAAGGTCACCGTCATCTGGCCGGAGGCGCCGTCGATCTTGACGTGGCCGAAAAACTGCATGCCGGCTGACGGCGGCAGGTTCTGACTGTCCTTGCCCGGCGCCTTGACGAAGCGGACCTCGGGTCCAAAGGTGTTGTCGAGCGCGTTCGGACCGAAAGTGCCGGCATGTAGTGGGCCCGAGACGAATTCCCAGAACGGCTCGAACTCCTGGAATTGCGCCTTGTTCGGATCGTAATAATGCGCTGCAGCGTAATGCACGTCCGCCGTCAGCCACACCGTGTTGTTGACCGGCGCCATCTTGATGAAGCGCAGGATGTCGGCGATCTCGAACTCGCGGCCACGCACCGGGCCGTCGCCCTGCGCAACGGCTTCGGAGCCGCCCTTCGGCGTGTCCGAGACGACAAGGCTGATCGGCATGTCTGACGCGATCACCTTCCATGTCGCGCGCGAATTCAGAAGACCGCGCTTGAGCCAGGCGATCTGGTCGGGGCCGAGGAAATAGCTCGCCGGGCCATAGTCGGTTTCGAGATTGGCGCCGTTCGGGCCGCGATAGCTGCGCTCGTCGAGCACGAACACGTCGAGATGCGGGCCATAGGAGATCTGGCGATAGACGCGGCCGGGCTCGATGATGCTCTCGCGCATCGGGTACATCTCGTGGAAGGCGCGACCCGCGCGGGCCGCGAGCAGCGAGATGTCGCGCACCTTGTAGGCGGCCGGCAAGTCTTTCGACAGCGACCAGTTGTTGGTGACTTCGTGGTCGTCCCACTGCACGAAGATCGGCACCTCGGCATTGAAGGCACGGAGATTGTCGTCGGTGAGGTTGTATTTGTGCGCGGCGCGAAACTCGTCCAGCGTCTCGGCGACCTTGGCCTTCTCCGGAATCGTGACGTTCTTCCAGATCTTGCCATCGGCGAGCTTCACCTCGGATTGGATAGGACCATCGGCATAGATGGTGTCGCCGGAATGCAGGAAGAAATCCGGCCGGTGCTTGCGCATCGCCGAGAAGGTGAACATGCCGCCGTCCTCGGGGTTGATGCCCCAGCCCTGGCCTGCGACGTCGCCGCCCCAGACGAAGCTGACGTCGCGGCGGTCGGCCGGCGCGGTGCGGAAGCGGCCGACCACCGGCTCGCCCTCGACCGCGCTGTGCGAGAGATCGCGGAAGCGGATGCGGTAGAAAATGTCCTGGCCGGCCGGAAGACGTTCAACCAGCATCTTCGCGGTGAAGTCGCTCTCGGGCA
The DNA here is from genome assembly GCF_004114425.1 of Bradyrhizobium vignae. GTDB lineage: Bacteria > Pseudomonadota > Alphaproteobacteria > Rhizobiales > Xanthobacteraceae > Bradyrhizobium > Bradyrhizobium vignae. Next base: position 6,470 of record NZ_RDQF01000037.1, read on the forward strand.
GCGCCGCGATCGGCGGCAGCGCACGGGCATCCTTGAAGGATTCGGTCGTTGCCACCTCGACCAGCATCTGTGCGGGCCGGTCGGTACGCGCCCACACCACGCCGCTGTCGACGGTGACGTCGCCCGATTGCACGCCGTGCGTGACGGCCGGCCGGTCGGCTGCGCGCGAGAGATACGGCATCGCGATCGTGCCGAGTGCACCGGCGCTGGTGGCGAGGAAACGGCGGCGGGAGAATTTGATGTTCATGGGACGGCCCCGATATCGCGTGCGACGGCCGCCAGGCGGCAGCCGGTGAAGTCAGACGCTATATTGAGACAATGTGACGCAGCGATAACGCGCGCAAGCCTTTACGCGTTGCCGGCGGCGCGGAATTGCGCGCTCGCGCGTTGCAGGTTCTGCGGCAGGCTCATCAGCACTGCCTTGCGGTCGGCGACCGCGGCGTGGAACTGGTCGAGCGCGATGTTGAAGGCGGTGAGCGCCCCTTCCTCGATCGCGCCGTGATCGTAGCAGCGCAGCGTGTCGCGCAGGATGTCGTCAGCCTCGGTCTGCATCTGGTCGAGCTCTTCGGTCGTCTCGCACTTGCGCGCCGCCGAGATCATGTCGAGGAGTCGTTCGCGCTGATGATTGTTGCTGTTGCGCTCGTCCTTCTTCAGATAGCCGGCAAACCAGGCGCCGATCGAGCCCATGGCGGAAAGCGCCATCAGGCCCCACCAGATGTAATCGCTGTATTTGTCGAGGAAGGTCTTTTCCTCGCCGTCGACGAAGGCAGCCGCACCCGGATGCACCGGGATCACGGCATCCTTGTCGGTATCGGGCGTTTCGATCTTCGCCGCGAGCGGGAATTCCGTCACCAGTTGCTGACGCACGGCGAAGAGCTGGCGCGTGAACGCCGCAATGGTGGTTTCGGACACAGCCTTGCGCGCCACGATGTGGTGCGAAAAGCTGATGGTCTTGACCTCGTCCTCCGGGCGGGCGGGCGAGCCGCCATAGGTGCCGGCAGGAATCTCGGACGCTTCGTAGACCGGATGGTTTTGTGCGATCGCGTCCGCCGAATCGATCGCGAGGAAGGTGGGCGCACCGAAATCCTTGATGGAGGCGGAGATCGCATCCGCCGTGATCTTGCTGTTGACGGGGCCGGCCGCGAGATAGACGTCGGCCTTCTGCGCCTTGATCGCCTCGGCAACCTCGTTCGCAGGAAATTGCACGATCTCGACCTTGGCGGGATCGACACCGTATTGCTGGAGGATCACCTTGAGCAGGTTGACATTGGCCTGGGTGCGGCCGACCACGCCGACGCGATGGCCAGCGAGCTGCGCGATCTTGGTGATTTTCGGGCCTCGCTTCTTGCCTTTGCCCGGAACGGACCAAAGCACCACGACGTTCTTGCGCAGGGTCGCGACCGCCTGTGCGTTCTTCGGCACGTCGAGGTCGCCGCGCAGGATGGCGAGATCGACCTTTCCTTCCGCGAGCGCATTGGCGCTGGCCGTGGCGCCGTCGGTCTGGATCGGGCGTAGCCGCACCTGGCCCCTGCTCTGCGTGAAGGCCTGCGTCAGCGTCTGCACGACCTTGACGTCGTCGCTGTTCGCGGGCCCGACCGCGATCTTGAGCGTCACGGGGCGCATCGCGAAGTAATATCCGCCGACGAGTGCGCCGATGATCGCCAGCACGAATGCCAGAGACACGAGTGCCGTCTTCCGCGCCGCGGATCGCGGCGAAGGCGGAGGGGGCGTTTCGGCCAGGTCCAATCCCCCGGTCATCGATCTCCCAAACAGGCTCTTCAGGCTCAGTTTCATCTTGGCCGGCGGTTTACGCCCGCAAGTGTAGCAAATTTCTTGTCCGGCGGGGTTACATCTCCGTCATGGTTAGCGGATGCAGGAAATCCGCTATGAACCCGTGCGCCGGCGCGGTGTTAGAGTAAAGTTCCCCTAAAGGACGGAGACGACCATGGCAGAACGGCTCTCGGCGGAGACGCGCAAGCAGGCGCTGGGCGGATTACCGGGCTGGACTGAAGTCCAAGGCCGCGACGCCATCGGGAAAACCTTTGTCTTCAAGGATTTCAACGAGGCGTTCGGCTTCATGACCCGGGCCGCGCTGGCAGCCGAGAAGCTGGATCACCACCCCGAATGGCGCAACGTCTACAAGACGGTGGAGGTGGTGCTGTCGACCCACGACGCCGGCGGCGTCACCGCGCTCGACATCGCCCTGGCCAAGGCGATGAACGCCATCGCCGGCTGACACCAAGCTGACGCCTTGCAGGGACCGGCCGCATCCCCATCTTGTGATCGCCGGGATCGGGCGATCCGCCACCTCCGGCAGAACGGGGAGCATTTGAGCATGGCTGCCGAGCACAGCGTCGGCTTCGAGCCGGCCGATCGGCTCGCGGAAGATCGCGAGAGCGTGCGCCGCCGCTTCTGGCGCAAGCTGAAGCGCGTCGCCGCGCAGCTGCCGTTCGCGGAAGATTTGCTTGCCGCCTATTACTGCGCGTTCGACCGGCAGACGCCGCGCCACGTTCAAGCCTCGCTGCTGGGTGCGATCGCCTATTTCATCCTGCCGTTCGACTTCGTCGCGGACGTGATGCCGGTCCTCGGCTTCGCCGATGACGCCGCCGTGCTCGCCACCGCCATCCGCATGGTTGCCGGCCACATCACGACCGAGCACCGCGAGGCCGCCCGCGCCGCGCTGAAGCGCGGGGTGGAGGAGGAGGCGACGGACTAGCCGTTGTTGACGGCAAGTCGTGGCGACACCTGCTGCTGTCATTCCCCGCTAAGGCGGGGAATGCAGTACGCCGCGGCCTCTCGATTCAGTCGTTGCCGTCACGGAATACTGGATCGCCCGGTTCAAGACCGGGCGATGACAGCGAGTGTGTGGATGTCGCTCGCGACATCGTTGGTCGCAACGGCAACAGCTACTTCTTCTCCACCCGCGCCTTCTCCGCGTCCCACGCCTGGAATTGCCTGAACAGCGTCTCCTTGTCCGCGTCGGACACGTTTGCAGCGGTCGGGCTCTGCTTCAGGAACGCCTCGAAGCGCTGCCGCGTCACCGGCTCGACGCCGTGCTTGTCGAGCCAGTGCTGCGCCACCGGCAATCTGTTCCAGCCGGATAGCGGCGCCGCGAGCGAGACCTCCTTCCACTTGGGATGGAAGGGCGGGTTCTGCAGCGCGGGGAATTTCGTGAAGAACGCGTCCACGAACAGCGCGAGCTTGCGATAGCGCTCGGTGTTGGGTGCCCAATTATAAGCCGCGAGCACTGCAGGCACGGCGATCGTGTCGACGCTCTCGCCCTCCTTGATCAGGTTCGGATAGTCCTTCGCGGTCAGGGTTGCCGGCAGATAGTCGCTCTGCAGCGGGGTCGCATAGTCCACCTTCGCGAGATGGAAGCGGCCATCATTGCCGAAGGTCGAGACCGATTTGTACGGCTTGCCGCCGACCACGATGACGGCGTCGATCTCGCCGGCCTTCAGCTTCTCCATCGCGATGCGCTGCTCGACATAGACGAATTTCGCCTTGATCCCGAGCCGCTCGAAAACGGTGAGCGCGCTGACGAAGGTGCCGCCGTTCGGCAGGTCGACGCTGACGGTCTTGCCTTCGAGGTCTTTGAGCGTTGCCACGGATTTCGGCGCGATCACCTGCATCTCTTCGTTGTAGAGCTTCGTCACATAGGTGAACTGCCGCTTGATGTCCTTGGCAAAGCCCTTGCGCTCGAGATAGTCGAGGGTGTCGGCGCGCACGATTCCGAGATCGACGCCCTGCAGGAACAGGATGTCGGCAACGCTCTGCACCGAGCCGCGGCCGACGATCGGCAGCACGCGGATCTTGTTGCCGTCGTCGAGCACCGAGGCGAGGTCGGCGCCGAACTGCACATAGGTGCCGCCGATCGTGCCGGTGATCAGCGTGACCGTGTTGGCGTTCAGCGCCTGCTTGGTCGAGGTCGAGCCGAACTGGAAGATGGCCTTCAGGCCGTCGGAGACCTTGGCCGGATCGTACTCGGTCTGCTCGGCGTGCGCCGCAAAGGCACAGATGGTCGTGATGGCGGCAAGCGCCATTTTCAAAGCATTACGCATGATGTCCCCTGAAGTGATCTAGTTCGAGAGCTGGGCGAGGCGCTGGCGCGCCTCCGCCGATCCGAGGCTGGCGGCGCGCTGATACCAGTCACGGGCGGCTGCCGCGTCGGCAATGACGCTTCGTGCGTCGTTGGTGCCGAGCACTGCCGGATCGTAGGTCTGTGCCAGCAGCAGCGCGGCCGTCGCGTCTTGCGCATTGGCCGCCCGTTCGAGCAGCAGGCGCGCCGCGGCGATGTCGCCGACGCCGATCAGACGTTTGGCGCGCGTCGTCAGTGCCGCAAGCGTGTCGGCCTCGAGGGTCCTGGCGGGCTCGGGCGGCGCAGGCTGCGCCGCGACAGGTGCCGGCGCATCGGTCTGCATTTGGACTTGGTTCTGGACTTGGCTTTGGGATTGGGCCTGCAGCGCAGTCTGATAGGCGGTCGCAATCGCTTCGCGGCTCGGCACTGGCGGTGCCGGGAGGTCCTGCTTGTCGGCGCTCGCCAGCATCGTGTCGGTCACGCGGCCGGGATCCTTGCTCGAGACTTGGTTTACGACTGGCGGGCTGGCGGTAGCCATTGCCTGCCCGGGAACTGCGCCGGCATAGTCGGCGAGAAGGCCACGCAGGTCGGACTGAAACACCACCGCCGCGATCGCGGCGGCGGATATCGCAAGTCCGGCAGCGACAAGAAGAGGCGCGATCCTAGCTCTGGGGCGCAGCGGCGCATATTCCTGCGGGTCCGGTGCGCCGAGCGGGTCGGACAGAAACAGTGGGATGGGATCGTCCTGCGCAAGCTCGGCGCGCCTGGCACGTGCGCGGATATAGGATGCGATGGGCGGATGTGATGCAGATCGATCGGAGTCGAGCGCGAGCGACTCCTTCGACGGTCGATAGGCCGTCGTCTCCATGGTGTGATGCTCCCTACTGACGCAACGCAGGGGCAGTCCCGGCTTCAGTCTTCTTGTTCTTGTCCAGGAGCGCCCCGCAAACTGGAACCGGTAAATCGCCGTTTGAATCAGTCCAAAAGACGACGACGATTGGGGCGAATCGGGAAATATTTGGGTTAGATTGGGGCGAGGTTGCGGAATGCACCTCTATTTTACTAACTGTGGTTGAGGGGGACTTATGATGCAGCGGCAGGCACACTGCCAGCTCCGCGCTCGCTGTCATTCCCCGCGTAGACGGGGAATCCAGTACGCCGCGGCCATCGATTCAACCACAACTGTCTCGGAGTACTGGATCGCCCGGTCATCAAGCCGGGCGATGACAGCTGTGTATGAAGCGGCGTCGCGATGACATCGCGATCACGGATGCAGGATCACCTTGCCCATCGCTTGGCGCCCCGCCAGCACCTTCAGCGCATCCGCCGTCTGCGCGAGCGGGAAGGTGCGGTCGACATGCGATGAGATCTTTCCTTCCGCGGTCCACTTCACGAGCTTCTCGAGATTGGCCCGGTTCTTCTCCGGATTCTGCCGGGTCCAGGCGCCCCAGAACACGCCGCGGATATCGCAGCCCTTCAACAGCGCGAGGTTCAGCGGCATCTTCGGAATGTCGCCGGCGGCAAAGCCGATGACGAGGAAGCGGCCTTCCCAGGCAATCGAGCGCAGCGCCTGCTCGGCATACGCACCACCCACGGGATCGAAGATGATGTCGACGCCCTTGCCGCCGGTGAGCTTGCGCAGACCTTCCTTCAAATCTTCCTTGGCGTAGTTCAGCGTCAGCTCGGCGCCGTGCGCCTTGGCGAATTCAAGCTTCTCGTCGGACGAGGCGCAGGCGATCACCTTCAGGCCCATCAGCTTGCCGAGCTCGCAGGCGGCAAGGCCGGTGCCGCCGGCGGCCCCGAGCACCGCGAGCGTCTCGCCGGGCTTCGGACTGGCGCGATCTTCCAGCGCATGCAGTGCGGTGCCGTAGATGATGATGATGCCGGCCGCGCGGTCGTAGTCGAGATTGTCGGGGATCTTCACGATCGAGGCCGCCGGCAGCGCGATCTTCTCGCGTGCGCCGTTGTGGCCGCAGGATGCCACCACGCGGTCACCGACCTTGAGGTCGGTGACACCGGCGCCGATGCTCTCGATCACGCCCGCGACTTCCGCAGCCGGCGAGAACGGGAATGGCGGCTTGATCTGGTACTTGCCCTGGATCATCAGGATGTCGAAGAAATTCAGCGCCGCCGCCTTGATCGCGATCACGGCTTCGCCGGGGCCAGCCACCGGATCCGGCACATCGGCGAGCACGAGATCGTCGGGCTGGCAATATTGCGAGCAGAGGATGGCTTTCATCGCGGCACCTTGAGGCGTTTCGAGTGGAATTATGGTTGGCCCGGTTTTGCCGGATTTGATGCGGGTCGACAATCCGGATTCTTTGTCTCGGGTGATACGACGGCCTATCCTCCCGTCATTGCGAGCGCAGCGAAGCAATCCAGAATCCGTCCTGCGGAAATAGCCTGGATTTGCTTCGCTGCGTTCGCAATGATGAAATCCGCGGAGAAAGGATTCAAACGATGTTTGAAACAGGTCTGCTCAAGGGCAAGCGCATCCTCGTCACCGGCGGCGGGTCGGGCCTTGGCGCCGCGATGGGACGCCGCTTCCTCGCGCTCGGCGCTGAGCTCGTGATCTGCGGCCGCAAGCTCGATCGGTTGGAAGCGACGGCAGCGGCGATGCGCGAAGAGACCGGCGGCAAAGTCACGACCATCGCCTGCGATATCCGCGACGGCGCGGCCGTCGACAGCATGATGGATGCGATCTGGCGCGAGGCGCCGCTCGACATCCTCGTCAACAATGCCGCTGCCACCTTCATCGCGCAGAGCGAGCATCTCTCCTTCCGCGCCGCGGATGCGATCCTGGCGCCGACGCTGCATGGCGCGATGTATTGCACGCTCGCCGCCGGCAGGCGTTGGATCGAGGGCAAGCACGGCGGCGTCGTGCTGTCGATCCTCTCGACCTCCACCATCACCGGCCGCGCCTTCACGGTTCCGTCGGCGATGGCGAAGTCGGCGCTGCTCGCGATGACCAAGAGTCTCGCCGTGGAATGGGGCCCGAAGGCCATCCGCAACGTTGCGATCGCGCCGGGCCCGTTCCCGACCGCAGGGGCCGCCGGGCAACTCCGTCCCGAGGGCCGCGACGAAGGCTGGACCTCGCGCAACCCGCTTGGGCGCACCGGCGAGCACGACGAGCTTGCCGATCTCGCCAGCTTCCTGGTCTCGGACCGTGCCGCCTACATCAATGGCGAGATGGTGGTGATCGACGGCGGCGCGCATTTGCGCAGTTCCGGCGCCGAGGATTTGCTCGCCTGGACCGAGGCACAATGGGCCGAGCAACGCGCCGCGCGATCCAAGGCCTAACCGCCACCGATACCGCTAACTGCCTTCCCAAATTGGACTTTCCCGGCTATCCCTGCCCGGGGACAAAGCGCGCTCGGGCCATCTTCCAGTCACAATATTGAGGGAACCACTCCAGCATGTGGCGGGTGCTGATTTTAGCTTTGATGACTGGCGTGATGGCCGGGCGGATTGTCGATTCCGCGTGGGCGCAGACGGCGCAACCGGCGCCCAAGTCTGTTCCAAAAGAGTCTGCTCCAAAAGAGGCGACACCGAAGCCGGCCCCGCCGGCCAGCACGACTGCAAAGGCGGCCTCGAAGCCCGAGAGCAAATCGGCGGCCTCGCCCGCCGCAGTTGCGGGCGGCGCCGAGCCGACCCTGATCGGGCAGTTCGGCACCTGGGGAGCATACTCGGCGGCGCCGAACGGCAAGAAGGTCTGCTTCGCGCTGGCAAAGCCGTCGTCGTCGAAGACCAACCCGCCGAACCGGCCGCGTGATCCCGCCTATGCCTTCGTGTCGACCCGGCCGGCGGAGAAGGTGAGCAACGAGGTCTCGGTGATGATCGGCTACGCGCTGAAGCCGGGCTCGGAATCGACCGTCGAGGTCGGCGGCGCCTCCTTCGCCATGTACACGCAGGGCGACGGGCTCTGGATCAAGAACGCGGCCGAGGAGGAGCGGATGGTCGAAGCCATGCGCAAATCTGTCGATCTCGTGGTCAAGGGCGTCTCGGCCAAGGGGACCGAGACGACCGATACCTTCTCGCTGAAGGGTCTCGCCCAGGCGCTCGACAAGATCGCACAGGACTGCAGGCGGTAACGCCTCGTCGTTAAGGCTGAGGGCGATAAGGTCGCAATCGGCGGTTCCGATTGCTATATAGGGGTTATCCCAAAGGTGCTGCCGTCATGGCCGGGCTTGTCCCGGCCATCCACGCGCTGGCTCCGGGCGGGAAGAACGTGGATGCCCGGGACAAGCCCGGCCATGACGAGACAGCAGCAATCTCAGGCAAGCGATGACCGAGCCGCACAACGCAACATTGGTGGAGAAGACTCCGCTCGAAACCTATGTGCCGCCGGCAAGGCCGTCGCTGATCGGCCTGTCGCGCGCCGAGCTTGCAGATCGCCTCGGCGAGATCGGCGTTGCACCGGCCCAGCGCAAGATGCGCGTGCAGCAGTTGTGGCACTGGATCTATTTCCGCGGCGCCCAGAGCTTTGACGAGATGACCTCGATCTCGAAGGGCATTCGCGCCGATCTCGCCCAGCATTTCACCGTCGACCGGCCGGAAGTCGTGGCCGAGCAGATTTCCAATGACGGCACCCGCAAATGGCTGCTGCGGCTGCCGAGCGGCGACGCCGTCCAGAAGGCGCATGAAGTCGAGTGCGTCTACATCCCCGAAACCGATCGCGGCACGCTCTGCGTCTCCTCGCAGGTCGGCTGCACGCTCAACTGCGCGTTCTGCCACACCGGCACGCAGCGCCTGGTGCGCAACCTCACCGCCGGCGAGATCGTCGGACAGGTGATGGTCGCGCGCGATCGCCTGAACGACTGGGCCGATCGCGAGGACGGCACGCGCCGCGTCACCAACATCGTGATGATGGGTATGGGCGAGCCGCTCTACAATTTCGACGCGGTGCGCGATGCGCTGCTCATCGTCGGCGACAACGAAGGCATCGGCATCTCGCGCCGCCGCATCACGCTCTCGACCTCGGGCGTGGTGCCCAACATCGTGCGCGCCGGCGAGGAGATCGGCGTCATGCTCGCGATCTCGCTGCATGCTGTGCGCGATGAATTGCGCAACGAGCTGGTGCCGCTCAACCGCAAATATCCGATCAAGGAGCTCTTGCAGGCCTGCCGCGACTATCCCGGCGCCTCGAACGCGCGCCGCATCACCTTTGAATATGTGATGCTCAAGGGCGTCAACGATTCGCTCGACGATGCAAAGCTGCTGGTGAAGCTGCTCAAGGGCATTCCGGCCAAGATCAATCTGATCCCGTTCAATCCCTGGCCGGGCACGGCCTATGAGTGCTCGGACTGGGATCAGATCGAAAAATTCTCCGAATACATCTTCAACGCCGGCTATTCCTCACCGGTCCGCACCCCGCGCGGCCGCGACATCCTCGCCGCCTGCGGCCAGCTCAAGTCGGAGACCGAGAAGCTCAGCGCCAGGGAGCGCCAGGCGCTGCGCGCCATGGCGATGACGGACTAGCTTTCTATGTCCGCGCTCTCGCATCCCCGTCATTGCGAGCACAGCGAAGCATCCAGAATATCTCCGCGGCGGCAGTCTGGATTGTTCGTCGCTGCGCTCCTCGCAATGGCGACTGAGTTGACATTTTTGCCATGTCCCTGATCGGCCGCCTCATCATCATCTTCATCGGCTTCCTCGCCGCCTGCTTCGTCGGCGGCATGATCGTCGTCGTCGCGCTGCTGTTCCCGGAATTCGCAGATCTCGGCGCCGGTCCCGTCGATCAAGGTGCGATCGATATCCTGCTCGGCTTTGGCTTCATCTTCGTCTCGGGCTTCGCGCTGGTGCCAGCGGCGGTGATCGTCGCCGTCACCGAAGCGCTCTACATCCGCAGCGCGCTGGCTTACGCCGTCGGCGGCGGCCTCGTCGGGCTCGCCTGCTATCTCGGCCTTGTTCCGTTTCACGCCGACACCTTGCAGTTCGAAGGCATCGTGCGGCGTCACCTGGAGATCATGACCGGCGCCGGCATCGTCGCCGGTGTGGTCTATTGGCTGATCGCCGGCCGCAACGCCGGCGCCTGGCGCGAGCCGCCGCCTCCGCACAAGCCGCCTCCGCCGCTGCCGTCACAGTCGCGGCCGGACGGGCGGTAATTTATGTGCGTCATTCCGGGGTGATGTGAAGCATCGAACTATGGTGCGCAATTGCGCACCTGAGAATCTCGAGATTCCCCGGTGCGCAATTGTGCACCTGAGGTCTGGTCCTTCGGACCATCCCGGAATGACGGTGGCAAAGGGTTTCCATCCTCCTTCCACTCCGCTAAACCGCGCGCCATGAACCGGACTGGACTCTTCATCGCCCTGGCGCTCTGGCTCGTGATCGGCCTTGTTTTCGGCCTCTATCCCGAGCTCGATCTCAAGCTCGCTGCGCTGTTCTTCGACCCCGCGACCAGGACGTTTCCGCTCAAGCTGAACGAATGGGCCGGCTTTGCGCGCGATGCGGCGATGTGGATCGCCTGGGCCTTCGCCCTGCCCTCGATCGTCGCGCTTGTGGTCAAGATGATCCGGCCGGACCGGCCGCTGATGGTGCCGGGGCGCACGATCATTTTCCTGCTGGTGACGTTGACCATGTCGGCCGGCATTTTGACCAACCTGACGTTCAAGAATTACTGGGGCCGTCCCCGTCCGGTGGTGGTGACCGAGTTTGCCGGCGATCAGCAATTCGTGCCTTGGTGGGATCCGCGCGGCGGCTGCGGACGCAACTGCTCGTTCTTCTCCGGCGAAGGGGCAACGGCATTCTGGACGCTCGCGCCGGCCGCACTGGCGCCGCCGGCGTGGCGGCCACTTGCCTATACCGCCGCCGTGGTGTTCGGCGCGGTAACCAGCGGGCTGCGCATGGCCTTCGGTGGCCACTTCTTCACCGACGTTTCCATCGCGGGCCTCGTGACCTTCGTCGTGATCTGGTTCGCCTACGCGCTGATTTACCGCTGGCCGCGGACGCGGTTTTCGGACGATGCGGTCGATGCCGTCTTGACCCGGCTGAACATGCCCGCCTACCGGCTCCGCCAGCGCCTGTTCGGCCGCAAGACCGGTCCCGAGCCCTCGGTTTGAGCCATTAAATGCGTGCCGAGCCTCGCGAAATTTGATATTCGCCGCCCTCGAGCCACAACATCAGCTATTTGAGACCGATTGGACGCGCCATGACCACGATCCTGAAAAGCCTGCCCAAGGGTGAGAAAGTCGGCATCGCTTTTTCGGGCGGCCTCGACACCTCTGCGGCGCTGCTCTGGATGAAGCAGAAGGGGGCGCGCTGCTACGCCTACACCGCCAATCTCGGCCAGCCCGACGAGGCCGACTACAACGAGATCCCGCGCAAGGCGATGGAGTTCGGTGCCGAGAAGGCGCGCCTCGTCGATTGCCGCACGCAGCTGGTCCACGAAGGCATCGCCGCGATCCAGTCGGGCGCCTTCCACATCTCGACCGGGGGCATCATCTATTTCAACACCACGCCGCTCGGGCGCGCCGTCACCGGCACGATGCTGGTCGCGGCGATGAAAGAGGACGGCGTCAACATCTGGGGCGACGGCTCGACCTTCAAGGGCAACGACATCGAGCGCTTCTACCGCTACGGCCTGCTCACCAATCCCGGCCTGAAGATCTACAAGCCCTGGCTCGACCAGCAGTTCATCGACGAGCTCGGCGGCCGCGCCGAGATGTCGGCGTTCATGACCGCTCAGGGCTTCGCCTACAAGATGAGTGCGGAGAAGGCGTACTCGACCGACAGCAATTTGCTTGGCGCCACCCATGAGGCGAAGGATCTCGAAAGCCTCGACAGCGGCATCAAGATCGTCAATCCGATCATGGGCGTGCCGTTCTGGCGCGATGACTGCGCGGTGAAGGCCGAGACGGTCGTGGTGCGCTTTGAGGAAGGCCAGCCGACCGCGCTGAACGGCCAGACCTTCTCCGATCCCGTCGCGCTGTTCCTCGAAGCCAATGCGATCGGCGGCCGCCACGGCCTCGGCATGAGCGACCAGATCGAGAACCGCATCATCGAGGCCAAGAGCCGCGGCATCTACGAGGCCCCCGGCATGGCGCTGCTGCACATCGCCTATGAGCGCCTTGTCACCGGCATCCACAACGAGGACACCATCGAGCAGTACCGCATCAGCGGCATGCGCCTGGGACGTCTGCTCTATCAGGGCCGCTGGTTCGACTCGCAGGCCTTGATGTTGCGCGAAACCGCGCAGCGCTGGGTCGCGCGCGCCGTCACCGGCGAGGTCACACTGGAGCTGCGCCGCGGCAACGACTATTCGATCCTCAACACCGAAAGCCCCAACCTCACCTATGCGCCGGAGCGGCTCAGCATGGAGAAGGTCGAGGACGCCGCCTTCACGCCGGCCGACCGCATCGGCCAGCTCACCATGCGCAACCTCGACATCGCCGACACCCGCACCAAGCTGAAGCTCTACAGCGACACCGGCCTGCTCTCGGGCAGCGAGGGCTCGCAGATCTTCCGGCTCGAGAGCGACAAGGGGTGAAGCTGGTGTAGCTTCATTCGTCATTGCTGAGCGAAGCGAAGCAATCCAGAATCTCTCGGCGGTGACAGTCTGGATCTCCTCGCAATGACGAGAGCCCAAAACAAAAATGGCCGGGATCGCTCCCGGCCATTTGCGTTTGTGCTTCGCCTTACCGCGGCGGCGCGGCCCCGGGCGGGGGCGGCGGCAGCGAGGCCGTGCCGCCGTTGAGCAGCGGCGTGATGCGGCGGACGGTGACGCGCCGGTTGATCCGGCTCGGTCCGTCGGTCTGCTCCTTCAGGTACTGCTTGCCGTAGCCCTGCGAGGTCAGGTTCTCGGCGGGCACGCCGAACTGCTGCGTCAACAACTCGGCCGCGGCCTGCGCACGGCGATCCGACAGCGACAGATTGTCGACGTCGTTGCCGACCGCGTCGGTGTGTCCCTCGATCAGGAACACCTCGCGCGGGTTGCGCTGGATCGCCCGGTTGAGGCCGTCGGCGATCACCTGGAGCCGGGCCACCTGGTCCGGCGGGATGGTCCACGATCCCGTCTCGAAGTTGATCGTGTTGACGTCAATGCTCGGCATCTGCATGCGAACATTGGGGCTGTAGCGGATTTCGTCGAGCGTATAGCGCCGCTCGATCCGCTGTACCGGCGGTGCCTCCATGGTCGCGTAGATCACGTCCGGCGACGCCTCCTCAGCGTCGACGATGTAGCGATCATAGGGAATGTTCACGACCGGCGGCGGCACGTCGACATAGAAGCCGCCGACCGAGCGCGGATCGCGGTAGCTGTTGTCGATGATGACGATCTCACGTCCGCCGGGGTCCCTGCGGATTCGCCGCAGCAGCGAACCGTCCGGACCGACCACCGTGATGACCTCGCTGCCATCAGGGCGAATCACGACGGTGCGCGTTTCGCCGCCCTCGTTGAAGGTGCGGATGTCGCGGGCGCCGTAACGGAAGCGGTAGAGATCGTTGCCGCGGACATACTCCTGGCCGCCGGGGTCGCGGATGATGATGCGATCCGGCTCGGTGTAGATGGTGCGTCCGCCTTCGACGACCTCCTGCCGCTGATTGCGGTAGTCGGCGATCGTCGCGCCGATCACGGCGCCAGCCACCACGCCCGCACCGATCGCGAGCGGCGTCAGGTCACGCTGCGGCGGGCGGGGCGGAGGCGGCAACGGTGCAGCGACCGTCGGCGCGGCGCGGAAGGCCGGTGCGACCGTCGGCGGCGCGTATTGCGCCCGGTTCGGCGGCGGTGCTGCGGCCGGCGTGCCGGGGACGACAGTTGGTGCTGGGGCGCCGGCGGGAGCTGCGGGGCGGGGCGGGAGATTGCCGGCCTGCGGCGGCGCAGCCGGAGTTCCGGCAGCGGGCGCGCCGGCAGGAGGCGTTCCACCCTGTTGGCCAGGGGTTGGCGTCGCGGTCGGAGCCGGGGTTGGGCCTGGGGCCGGCGTCGCCGATCCCGGACGTCCGGCCGGCGGCGTCGCGGTGCCGCTCGGGGCCGGCGTTGCCGTTGGAGCAGGCATGGCTCCGGGGGCTGGCGATCCCGCCGCCGGAGGCGCGCCGGGACGTGCGCCGGGTGGAGGCGCGCCGGGGCGGCCGGCTGGCGGTGCACCAGGCGTGCTGCCCGGAGCCGGCGTTGCGGTCGGCGCAGGGGTCGGCGTCGGCGTTGGTGTCGCCGTCGGAGCGGGCGTGGCTGCCGGCGCAGCTGCGCCGGGGCGGGCCGTGGGCGCAGCTGTCGGAGCAGGCGGGGTTGCCGTGGGCGCAGGCGTCGGCCGGGCCGACGGAGCCGCGGCGGGCGGAGGCGGAGGAGGAGGGGGTGGCGTCGGGCGAGCCGCAGGCGGCGGCGTGGTGGGTGCGTGCTGCTGCGGAGCCGCGGCCGGAGGCGGTGCCGGAGGCGTGGGCGCAGGACGTGCCGCGGGCGGCGCCGGAGGAGGCGGTGTCGGGGCGTGCTGCTGCGGGGCCGCGGCCGGAGGCGGCGCAGGTTGCTTCGGGGCGGCCGGCGGCGGTGGAGGCGGCGCAGGTTGCTTCGGGGCGGCCGGCGGCGGTGGAGGCGGCGCAGGTTGCTTCGGAGTGGCCGGCGGCGGCGGGGGCGCCGGACGGGCCGCAGGCGGAGGCGAAGGCGGTGGCGGCGCTGCCGGGCGCGGCGGTGCGGCTGTCGGCGGGGGCGCTGCGGGCGGGTGGGGCGGTGCAGCCGCGGGCGGCGGTGCCGCTGGGCGCGCGGGTGCTGCAGGTGGGGCGGCCCCGGGCGGTCCCTTCGGCGGCTGCTTCGGTTTTCCGTCAGGGCCCGTCTCTTGCGGCTGGGCCTGTGCGACCACGAGCGGCGAAGCGCTTTGCGCGTGCGATGCGGTGTTTGCCAATTGCATCGCGGTCAGAGCCGTCGTCGCAAGCAGCACGATACGAAGGTTGGTCATGGTGGTGAACTTCCCCGGAAGGTTCTTTGACGAAAGTGTTGGGATGAACAGCTACGCGTTAGGCCGCATTGTGGCGGGCGATGCGACCGCAGTCCGATTTATTTCTGCACGCAAATCACCTCACTATGGTGACGTTCATTGCGCATTCAGACGCTTCTTGCAATCGCCTCACCTGTGATGCTTCGCCTCATACGTGATCCTGCGGTGGAGCTGCGTCCGTCGCAGGATTGGGCGTCAGCGGACCGTTAGGTCCGCGTCGTGGAATCTCTTCCGGCATATGGCCGGGCAATTCATCCGGCCGCGGTGTTTCGCCGGGCTCGCGCGTCGGCGGCGTGATGTCGGGCTGTGGATTGCCCGGCGGAATTCCGGGCGGCGGCTCGGTCGGAGTGCCGGGCGTCGATGGCGGAATCTCGGGCGGTTCGATCGGCATCGGCATCATCGAGATCGTTGTCCAGAGAACGACAACGACCATGTCGCGCTGATGTTCCGCACCACATCGATTCGAAGTCTGCGTTATTCGGGCGCGTGACAGACGGCCTCGATATTGTGGCCATCAGGATCGAGCACGAAGGCGCCGTAATAATTGGCATGATAATGCGGGCGGATGCCGGGCGGGCCGTTATCGCGGCCGCCGGCCGCGATCGCCGCCTTGTAGAAGGCATCCACCGTGGCGCGGTCCTTCGCTGCGATCGCAATGTGCACCGGCTTGTTCATGGCGCCTTCCGCGCCGAACCAGAAGTCCGGCTTACCGTCGGCGCCGAAACCTGCGGCCGCAGCGTGACCGGTCTGCTCGGCCGTCACTTCCATGATCAGGCCATAGCCGAGCGGCGCCAGCGCCTTCGCATAGAACGTTTTTGCGCGCTCATAGTCGGAGACCGAGAAACCCAGATGGTCGATCATCGCAACCTCTCCTGTTCGTCCTTGTCAGCGTGACAGGAACGTATTGCTCCGTGTCTTGCGTGCGATCGTAAAGCCGCGCGCGACCATGTCGGCAATACAATCCTGCTGCCATTCGTTTCGTGACAGGTGTTCGATCACGACCGCGCGCGGCCAGAGCGATTGCGGCGCGTCGCGGAAGAAGCCGATCAGCACGCGGTCCTCGAAGCCCTCGACGTCGATCTTGAGCGAATCGACCTTTGTGACGCCGGCCTCCTCGAGAATGCGCATCAAGCGTAGCGACGGCACCTTGATGGCCTCGGCACCGGCCGAGCCGGTGACGACGTGAGTGGCGCCGAGATTGCCGCCGCCGCTCTCGATCATCAGCTCGCCGTCGCTGTCCCCCGCGGCCGCCTGCACCAGGCGCACCTGCGGCGTCTTCGACGCGGCGTGATTGAAGGAGAGCCGTCCGAAGGTCAGCGGATGCGGCTCGATCGCGACCACCTTGCCTGATGGCCCGACCTGCCGCGCCATCACCAGCGCAAAGGTGCCGACATTGGCGCCGACATCGACGAACACGCCGCCCGCAGGGGTGTGCTGGCGCAGGAAGTCGAGCTCGTCGAGATTGTAGTCGGGATTGAACAGCGCGCCGCGCTCGGTCGCGCTGCCCTGGTGATAGAAGCGGAACGAGGCGCCCTGATACTGCACGTCGAGCGGGCCGCTGCGCAGCAGATTGACCAGCCGCGACAGCCAGGGTCGGAACGCGCCGCGCATCAGCCCCGAGCGCGTCGCGAGGCGGATGATCGCAGCCTGTGCCGCATTGGGGGCAAACGCGCCGAACGGCGCGGACGAAGGGGCGTTGTCGGACGTCAAGCAGCAGGTCCTCGTTGCAGGCGGCGCATGCATAGCCGGTTTTGGCGACAACTCCAACGGGCGGGTTGTAGCCTGGATGGAGCGTTACAGCGTGTTCTCGCGCGTGGACGGACCGGTCCCGGATTGCGCTTCGCTCATCCGGGCTTCGGATCACGCTGCCTTCTTCCGCTGGTGCAGCAATCGCCCGAGCAGCTTGCGCTTGCCCTTGCGCGGAATCAGCTCGACGTCGCTGACGAGTTTTGCGCCGCCCTTGCGCCGCTCCAGCACGATCTTGCGGCTGTGGAAAGCCTCCAGCTCGGCGCGATGCGCGACGCTGACGATGGTCGCCTTCGGCAGCTCGCCGGTGATCATCTTCATCATCTTGTCCTGGCTCCGCTCGTCGAGCGCCGAGGTTGCCTCATCGAGCACGACGATATCAGGATTGTGCAGCAGCAGCCGTGCGAAGGCGAGGCGCTGTTTCTCACCGCCGGACAGCGTCTGGTCCCACGGTCCTTCCTCTTCGATCTTCCCCTTGAGATGATCGAGGCCGACCTTGTGCAGGGCTTCGCCGATCTCCTCGACGGTCCAGTGGTCGGCGGCGCCGGGATAGGCGACCGCGCGCCGCAAGGAGCCGGAGGGCACGTAAGGCCGCTGCGGCAGCATGAACAGACGCCGGTCGGCATGCAAATTCACGCTTCCGCCGCCCCATGGCCACAGGCCTGCGATGGCGCGCACCAGCGTGCTCTTGCCGGTGCCGGACTCGCCGGCGACGAGCAGCCGTTCGCCCGGGTCTATCACGACTTCGGTCTCGCCGACCACGGCGGTGCCGTCATCGAGCGTGACCGAGAGATCCTTCATCTCAAGCATGGCGTCGTTGCGCGTCTCCCCGCGCTTGATGCGGCCAAGGCCGTCGCCCTGCTCGGCGCGTTCGAGGCCGTCGAGCGACATCATCAGCGAGGCGATGCGGCGCGCGCAGGCATTCCAGTCGGCCAGCCGCGGATAATTGTCGACCAGCCAGCCGAACGCACTCTGCACGATGGTGAAGGCGGAGGCCGCCTGCATCACCTGTCCCAGCGTCATGCTGCCGTCGAGGAATTTTGGCGCGCAGAGGAGAAGCGGGACAACGGGAGCAACGAGGCTGGATCCCTGCGACACCAGCGTAGTGCGCATGTGCTGGCCGGCGAGGCGCGCCCACTGCCGCAGCACGCGGTTGAAATTGCGGTCGATGCCGTCGCGCTCCTCCTCCTCGCCGCCGAGCAGCGCGATACTTTCGCCGTTCTCGCGCACGCGCGTCAGCGTGTAGCGGAAATCAGCTTCGGCCTGGTTCTTCTCCTCGGAGACCTGCACGAAGCGCCGGCCGATCGCCACGATCGAGCCGGATGCGATCGCGGCGTACAGGATCGCGGCGATCACCAGAAAGCCGGGAATCGTGATGGACGAGCCGCCGAGCACGACGGTGAGCGCACCGCCGATGGTCCAGAGCACGACGATGAAGGTCGCAGCCGACAGCAGCGCGGACGTGACGCCGGCGAGGAAATCGACCGGAGAGTCGGTGGCAATCCGCAGATCCTCCGCGATTCGGTATTCGGGATTTTGGTGGTCGCCGCCGACGAGATTGAGCTGGTAGTAGCGCCCGTTCTTGAGCCACCTGGTCAGCACGCTCGCAGTCAGCCAGGCCCGCCAGCGCCGCTGGATGCCCATGCGCGCGAACACCTGCGCGACGGCGAGCACGATGCTGCCGATCGCGAGCGGGAAGAACACCGCCGTGAGATGGAAGACGCTCGTCGCATCGCGCTTCTCGATGGCGTCGAAGATCGCGCGATTCCAGACATTGATGCCGTATTGGAAGCCGACGGTCAGGACGATCAGCGCGCCGAGACCGATCGAGAACGGCCAGGCCAAGCGGTTGCCGTTGCGGCCCCAGAAGCCGCGCGCGCTGATCCAGAACCGCGTCAGCAGATAATCCTTGCGCGCCTGCTCGGCTTCCTCGGTTGAGAGCTCGGGGTCAGGTTCGACCAGGTCGGGCGGCGGCGGTGTCACTTCATCGCCGTTCTCGCCTTTGATCTCGACAATGGGCGGCTGTTTGCCCTGTTCGCGCGTTGCGGCCGGCTTGTGCATGAGCGGACAACGCAAAGGAAATCAAACGGTTCCCTTGGGTTCCGGCTGATCACTCGGCGGCGCCGTCGCGCACGCGTCGCGGCCGTGCCGCATGGTGCAGAACGCGCGACAATTCCTCGATCGAATAGGGCTTTTGCACGAGATCGAATCCGGCAGCGCCGTCCTGTGACAGGGCCTGGCTGTAGCCGGTGGTCAGCACGACCGGCACGCCGATGCCGCGGTCGCGGATCGCCTGCGCCAGATCGAGCCCGGTCATCCCGGGCATCACCACGTCCGAGAACACGACATCGAAACGATCCGCGTCCACGGCGAGCTCGGCGAGTGCATCGGTCGCATTGTCGACCAGCGTGATGGTGTAGCCGAGTTCGGTGAGCCCATCGGCGGCGAAATTGGCGAGCTCGATATTGTCCTCGACCACCAGCACCGACATGCCGCTGCCGGCCACCGCCGGCGCAGTGTTGGGCGCCTGGCGCTGCGGCAACAGGTCCGGCGGGACGCGCGGCAGATAGAGCGAGAAGGTGCTGCCCTGCCCCACCTCGCTCGTGACAGTCACCTCGCCGCCCGATTGCCGGGTGAAGCCGAACACCTGGGACAGGCCGAGACCGGTGCCGTGGCCGACCTGCTTCGTAGTGAAGAACGGCTCGAAGATGCGCCCTATTCGCGCGGCGGGAATGCCGATGCCGGTGTCGCTGACTGTCACGCGGACGAAGCCATGCTCTGTCATGGCCGGGCTGGCCGAAAGCTGCACCGTTGCGTCCGCAACGGTCGTTGTTGCCTCGACGCTGAAAACGATCCTGCCTTTGCCCTGCATGGCATCGCGCGCGTTGGTCGCCATGTTGATCAGCGCGGTCTCGAACTGGCTGGCATCGGCATTGACAAGGCACGGCTCCGCCGGCAGCTGCATGACGATCTCGATCGCGGGACCCAGCAGCGTGGCGAGCATGTCGTGCAGCGACTGCACCCGCGCACCGACGTCGAACACCTCCGGCTTGAGGGGCTGGCGCCGTGCAAAGGCGAGCAGCTGCGAGGTCAGCTTGGCTGCGCGCGCCACTGAATCGGCGATGGCCGTGATGTAGCGCTGCCGCCGCTCCTCGGTCAGCTGCGGCCGGTTCAAAAGGTCGACCGAAGCGCGGATCACCGTCAGGAGATTGTTGAAGTCGTGGGCGACGCCTCCGGTGAGCTGTCCGAGCGCTTCCAGGCGCTGGCTGTGCTTGAGCGCCTCCTCGGCCTCGCGCCGCTTTGCAGCTTCGGCCTGAAGGTGCTGGGTGCGCCGCAAGGCGAGCGCCAGCAGCAGAAACAGCAGTGCGGTGGCGGGAATGCCGAACACCAGATGCTGGCCCATGGTGGCGAACCAGCGCGCGCGGATCGCCGAGGTCTCGAGCCCGGCGCTGACATAGATCGGATATTCGGCGACGCGCCGGTAGGCGATGCGCCGCTCGATGCCGTCCGAGGGCCATGCCACGGTGATGAGGCCGTGCTCGGGTTGAGCCACGATCTTCCGGCCTACAGGGCCGGCCGGATCGAGCCGGAGGTCGTGGTCAAGCCGGGGAAAATGCGTGAGCACCGCACCGTCGGTGCGTGCCATCGCGAAGAAGCTGCCGGGATCCGATCCAATTCTGGCGTAAAAACTCTCGAAATATTCCGGCAGGACCGAGGCCTGGATCACGCCGATGAAGCGGCCGTCGTCGGAGTCACGGCGGCGGCTCACGCCGAAGAAGCGGGCACCTTGATAGGGCGGACGCGGCGTCAGCGGCATGCCGATGAAGGTGCCGATGGTCTGGTCGACATGGGCATAGAAGTAATCGCGGTCGGCAAAGCCGAGGTCCGGCGGTGGCGAGACAAGGCTGTTGACCAGAGCTTTTCCGTGCGCATCGAAGATCCAGGCCGATTTGAGCTGCGGCAGCGAATCGGTCAGCCGCTTCAGCCGGCGATGCAGCGTCGGCTCTCGGGCGCGGATGGTATCGTCTGAAAGGCCGCGCACGACCTCGTTGAGCTCGGCAAGGCTGCGGTCGATGGTCTCGAACACCTTGAGCGCGTGCTCATGCGCGACATCGACCGTGCGCTCGATCTCCCGGTCGGCGATATCCTTGGTCGATGTGTAGGAGATCGTGGCGGCAACGGCGAACAGCGCAATCGGCAGCGCCAGGGATGCCGCCATCATCCACTGCAACAGCCTCAGCGAGTTGCGTTGCGCCCTCTGCACAGTCGCTCCGTCCCGAGTGGGAGCTTAACCGAATCTTGTGCAGGTGAGGAAGTAGCTTATGCTGGAGCGGCTGGTTGCAATCTAAAAATTTGCACGTGCAGCGGGATTGAGAAAATTCTGCTCGAATTTAAGCCAATTGCAGAACACCCCGGCCGGTCTGGGCCGGGGTGGAAGGATGACCTTCGTCTCAGATTTGCCGCTCGACCATCTTGAGCTTGAGCTCGGCGATGGCTTCGGCCGGGTTGAGGCCCTTCGGGCAGGCCTTGGCGCAGTTCATGATGGTATGGCAGCGGTAGAGCCGGAACGGATCCTCGAGATTGTCGAGCCGCTCGCCGGTGGCTTCGTCGCGCGAATCGGAGACCCAGCGGTTGGCCTGGAGCAGCGCGGCGGGCCCGAGATAGCGCTCGCTGTTCCACCAATAGCTCGGGCAGGAGGTCGAGCAGCAGGCGCAGAGGATGCACTCATAGAGGCCGTCGAGCTTTTCGCGATCCTCGTGGCTCTGGCGCCATTCCTTCTGCGGCGTCGGCGAGGTCGTCTTCAGCCAGGGCTCGACCGAGGCGTACTGCGCGTAGAAATTGGTGAGGTCGGGGACGAGGTCCTTCACCACGGGCTGGTGCGGCAGCGGGTTGATCTTGACCGCGCCGTCCTTGACGTCGTGCATCGAGCGGGTGCAGGCCAGCGTGTTCTGGCCGTCGATGTTCATGGCGCAGGAGCCGCAGACGCCTTCACGGCAGGAGCGGCGGAAGGTGAGCGACGGGTCGATGTGGTTCTTGATCCAGATCAGGCCATCGAGCACCATCGGACCGCAATCATTGGTGTCGACGTAATAGGTGTCGACGCTCGGATTTTTGCCGTCATCAGGATTCCAGCGATAGACCTTGAACTCGCGGAGCTCGGTCGCGCCCGCGGGCTTCGGCCAGGTCTTGCCGCCAGTGATCTTGGAGTTCTTCGGAAGTGCGAATTCAACCATTGCTCTAACCTTTCGTCATTCCGGGATGGTCCGAAGGACCAGACCCGGAATCTCGAGATTCCGGATTCGATGCTGCGCATCGCTCCGGAATGACGGCTACTGTTCGCTCAATACACGCGCGCCTTCGGCGGGATGTACTGTACGTCGTTGGTCATGGTGTAGTCGTGAACCGGGCGGTACTCGATCTTGACCTTGCCGGCATCGTCCAGCCAGGCCAGCGTGTGCTTCATCCAGTTCTTGTCGTCGCGTTCGGAGAAGTCCTCGCGGGCATGGGCGCCGCGGCTCTCGGTGCGGTTGGCGGCCGAGTTCATCGTCACCACGGCCTGCGAGATCAGATTATCGAACTCCAGCGTCTCGACGAGGTCCGAATTCCACACCAGCGAGCGATCGGACACGGCGATGTCGGTGATGCCGCTGTGGACCTTCGCGATGAGGTTCTGGCCTTCGTTCAGCACTTCGCCGGTGCGGAACACCGCGCAATTGTTCTGCATCACGTGCTGCATGCCCTCGCGCAGCTTCGCGGTCGGGGTGCCGCCGGAGGCGTAGCGGTAATGGTCGAGACGGCTGACCGCCATCTCGGCCGAGTTCGCCGGCAATTCGGGCTGCTTGGCATTGGGCGTGAGCTTCTCGGCCAGGCGGAGCGCTGCGGCACGGCCGAACACGACGAGGTCGATCAGCGAGTTGGAGCCGAGGCGGTTGGCGCCGTGCACGGAGACGCAGGCGGCCTCGCCGATCGCCATCAGGCCGGGGATCACCGCGTTGTCGTCGCCGTCCTTCTTGGTCAGCACTTCGCCGTGATAGTTGGTGGGGATGCCGCCCATATTGTAGTGCACGGTCGGCACGATCGGGATCGGCTCGCGCGTCACGTCGACATTGGCGAAGATTTTTGCGGATTCGGAGATGCCCGGCAGGCGCTCGGAGAGCACCGCGGGATCGAGATGGTCGAGGTGAAGGAAGATGTGGTCCTTCTTCTTGCCGACGCCGCGGCCTTCGCGGATCTCGATGGTCATCGCGCGCGAAACGACGTCGCGCGAGGCGAGGTCCTTGGCCGACGGCGCGTAACGCTCCATGAAGCGCTCGCCCTCGGAATTGACGAGATAACCGCCTTCGCCGCGGGCGCCCTCGGTGACGAGACAGCCCGAGCCGTAGATGCCGGTCGGGTGGAACTGGACGAACTCCATGTCCTGGAGCGGCAGGCCGGCGCGCAGCACCATGCCGCCGCCGTCGCCGGTGCAGGTGTGCGCCGAGGTGCAGGAGGCGTAGGCGCGGCCGTAGCCGCCGGTGGCGAGAATCACGGTCTGGGCACGGAAGCGATGCAGCGTTCCGTCATCGAGCTTGAGCGCGATGACGCCGCGGCAGGTGCCCTGGTCGTCCATGATCAGGTCGATGGCGAAGAACTCGATGAAGAACTCGGCCGCGTGACGCAGCGACTGGCCATACATCGTGTGCAGCATGGCGTGGCCGGTGCGGTCGGCGGCGGCGCAGGTGCGCTGCGCCTGACCCTTGCCGTAGTCCATGGTCATGCCGCCGAACGGACGCTGATAGATCTTGCCGTCCTCGGTGCGCGAGAACGGCACGCCCCAATGCTCGAGTTCGTAGACCGCGTCGGGCGCGTTGCGCACCATGTATTCGATCGCGTCCTGGTCGCCCAGCCAGTCCGACCCTTTCACGGTATCGTACATATGCCAGCGCCAGTCGTCCTTGTGCATGTTGCCGAGCGAAGCAGAGATGCCGCCCTGCGCCGCGACCGTGTGCGAGCGGGTCGGAAACACCTTGGTGATGCAGGCGGTGCGGAGGCCCGCCTCGCTGCAGCCGACCACCGCGCGCAGGCCCGCGCCGCCGGCGCCGACTACGACGACGTCATAGGTGTGATCTTCGATCGGGTAGGCTTTGCCGTTGGTGGCGGGAGCGCCGTTGCCCTTGCCATTCGTCTCGTTGGCCATGGGTTACACTCCGGATGACAGTTGGAGAATCGCGTAGATCGAGGCGAGCGCGACCGCGATCGAGAAGAAGTTGTTGAGTATGATCGCGGTGAGCTTCAGCTTCTCGTTGTGGACGTAGTCCTCGATCACGACCTGCATGCCGATCTTCATGTGCCAGGCGCTGGCGATGATGAAGAGCACCATGATGATGGCGACCGGCAGCGAGCCGAGGATCTGCTTGGCGCCGGCCTGGTTGCGGCCGAGCAGCATCATGATGATCACCAGCACCGGGATCATCAGCAGCGTCATCGCCACCCCCGTGAGGCGCTGCCGCCAGAAATCGGATGTGCCGGAATGCGCCGCGCCGAGATTGCGGACGCGGCCGAGCGGGGTGCGCATGCTGCGCTTGGGCGTATCGGTCGCGCTCATCGTCCGCCTCCGATTGCATAGGCGATGATCCAGATCAGCACCGTCAGGGCGATGCCGCCGATCGCTGCGCCCCAGGTCAGGGCCTCGCGCTCATTGGCCTTGAAGCCGTAGCCGAGGTCCCAGACGAAGTGCCGAATGCCGCTCAACATATGGTGCATCAGCGCCCAGGTGTAGCCGAACACGATCAGTCGGCCGATGATGCTGCCGGTGAAGGCCTGGACATGGGCATAGGCGGCGGGGCCGGAGGCCGCCGCGATCAGCCACCAGGCGAGCAGCAGGGTTCCGACGTAAAGGGCGATACCGGTGGCGCGGTGGACGATGGATAGGGCCATCGTCAGCGTCCAGCGGTAGACTTGCATGTGTGGTGAAAGCGGTCGTTCGATCCGTGCGGTCATGGGCTTTGATGTTGTATGGCGGCCCTTGAGGGCGCGCGCGGGGATCGCGAGAGGTCGGCTCTATTTACGGAGTCGATTCCGCCTGCGCAATCACCAAATCGCCATAAATCGAACGAGGGTTCAGCTCTACAGCCTTGATGAAACAAGACCAATCAGGGGCTTGGTATACCAGAGCCTCTGTCCGCCAACAAAGAACCGAACATTCATTCATGTCTTTCCAAAGCGCCGAGGCGCGTTGAAATTGCTATTGGAACACCTCCAAACGGACCATGCCGTCTAACCCAGCCGGAGCTCAGCCAAAACGCCGGCAGCGCGCCTCGGCCGGGCGCCAATCTGCTGAGCTTTGATCGCATTCGGGTCTGGTCCGGATATGCGCACCCTGCATTCCACCCCAGCCGGCCGACGTTGCGTGTCGACCGTGGGAATCAGATCGCCTAAACCACCGCAGATGGCTCTCCGAACGTGCGTGGCGGAGAAGTTGCGACCAAGTCGCCGGGGGCAAGTCAGGGGTGGTTGCAGGTCTTGATATCAAGGAGATCGTCGAGCTCGCGCTGCTGCTGATCGCAACCGGCGCGCTCTCGGGATTTCTGGCCGGCGTGTTCGGCATCGGCGGCGGCGCGATCCTCGTGCCGGTGTTCTACGAATGCTTCCGCATCGCCGGTGTGCCGCTGGAGGTGCGGATGCCGCTGTGCGTCGGCACCTCGCTCGCGGTGATCATCCCGACCTCGATCCGATCGTTCCAGGCGCACTACAAGCGCGGTGCGGTCGACATGGCGATCCTGCGCGTCTGGTGGGTGCCGATCCTGATCGGCGTCATCGCCGGCAGCGTGGTCGCGCGCGTCGCGCCGGAGCGGCTGTTCAAGATCGTGTTCGTCGGCGTCGCCTGGTCGGCGGCGGCCCGTCTCGTCTTCGCGCGCGAAGGCTGGAAGTTCGGCGACGACCTGCCGAAGGGGCCATTGATGCGCGTCTACGGCTTCTGCGTCGGCATTCTCTCGACGCTGATGGGCATCGGCGGCGGTCTGTTCTCGAACCTCCTGATGACCTTCTACAGCCGTCCCATTCATCAGGCGGTGGCGACCTCGTCGGCGCTCGCGGTGCTGATTTCGATTCCCGGCGCGCTCGGCTATGTCTACGCTGGCTGGCCCGCCGCGGCGAGCTATCCGACCGTCGCCGCGCTGCAGGTGCCGTTCGCGCTCGGCTACGTCTCGCTGATCGGCGCCGTGCTGGTGATGCCAATGAGCCTCGTCACCGCGCCGCTGGGTGTGAAGGCCGCGCACGCGATGTCGAAGCGCATGCTGGAAGTCGCGTTCGGCTGCTATCTGTTCATTGTGGGTAGCAGGTTCGTGCTGAGCTTGCTGGGCGGGCAGTAGCCGCCGCACCCACCGTCATTGCGAGCGCAGCGAAGCAATCCAGAATCTTTCCGCAGAGGCAGCCTGGATTGCTTCGTCGCAAGAGCTCCTCGCAATGACGAGACGAGAGGGCGCTCCTTATTTCTTCGCGTAAATATCCTTGTACGTCTCGCGCAAAATGTTCTTTTGCACCTTGCCCATGGTGTTGCGCGGCAGCTCGTCGACCACGAAGACGCGCTTGGGCATCTTGAACTTGGCGAGGCGGCCGTCGAGCGCCTTGAGCACCGAGGCTTCGCTGACATCGGCGCCCTTGTTGCAGACCAGCACCGCCGTGACGCCCTCGCCGAAATCGGCATGCGGCACGCCGATCACGGCCGACTCGACCACGCCGGGCATGGCGTCGATCTCGCTCTCGATCTCCTTGGGGTACACGTTGAAGCCGCCGGAGATCACGAGATCCTTGCCGCGGCCCAGGATGTGCACGTAACCCTTCGCATCGACCTTGCCGAGGTCGCCGGTGATGAAGAACCCGTCGGGCCGGAATTCGGCCTTGGTCTTCTCCGGCATCCGCCAGTAGCCCTTGAATACGTTCGGGCCCTTCACCTCGATCATGCCGATCTCTTCGCGCGGCAGCTCTTTGCCCGTCTCGGGATCGGTCACACGCAGGGAGACACCGGGCAGCGGGAACCCGACCGCGCCGGGCACGCGCTCACCGTCATAGGGGTTCGACGTGTTCATGTTGGTCTCGGTCATGCCGTAGCGCTCGAGCACGGCATGGCCCGTGCGCGCCGACCATTCGCGATGGGTCTCGGCCAGCAGCGGCGCCGAGCCCGAGATGAACAGCCGCATGTGTTTCGTGGTCTCGCGCGACAGCGCGGGATTTTGCAGCAGGCGCGTATAGAAGGTCGGCACGCCCATCAGCACCGTCGCGCGCGCCATCAGCTTGATGATCAAATCAGGGTCGAGCTTCGGCAGGAAGATCATCGAGGCGCGGGCGAACAGGGTCACATTGGTCGCCACGAACAGGCCGTGCGTATGGTAGATCGGCAGCGCGTGGATCAAGACGTCCTTGTCGGTGAAGCGCCAGTAGTCGACGAGCGAGAGCGAGTTCGACGCCAGATTATCGTGGGTCAGCATCGCGCCCTTGGATCGGCCGGTTGTGCCTGACGTGTAGAGAATCGCGGCGAGATCGTCGCTCGCGCGCGGCACCGTCGTGAATTCGCTGCCTGCCTTGTCGGCAGCCTCCGTCAGCGAGCCCTTGCCGTCAGGCCCGAGCGTCTCGACCTTGGCCTTCACCTTGGCGGCGATCGGGCCGAGCCCTTCCGCCTTGGAGGGATCGCAGACCACCAGCGACGGTTCGGCATCGCCGATGAAGTAGTCGAGCTCGTTCAGCGTGTAGGCCGTGTTGAGCGGCAGATAGACTGCACCGGCGCGCACCGTGCCGAGATACAGCACGATGTTGGCCACGGATTTCTCCACCTGCACCGCGACGCGATCGCCGGGCTTCACGCCGCGGGCGACCAGCACGTTCGCCATTTGCCCGGCGCGCGCGATCAGGTCGCCATAGCTGATATGGGCGCCGTCATGCGTCTCGATCGCAAGGCGTTTCGGATCGTCCAGGCCGTCGAACAGGCGGGAAAACAGGTTGGCGTTGGCAGCTTGGTTCATGCAACATTCCTCGCCGGCGGAGGCCGGTCAAAAATCGAGGGCTGGATTAGCAAAAACCGCCCCGATGAAGCAACGGAGACAGTTTGCATGTCAAAAAACGGGAAACGCGTGGCCTGGGTCACCGGAGGCGGCAGCGGGATCGGGGAGGCCGGCGCAGAGGCGCTCGCGGCTGACGGCTGGACGGTGGTGGTGTCCGGGCGACGCAAGG
This sequence comes from Bradyrhizobium vignae, assembly GCF_004114425.1. Taxonomy (GTDB): domain Bacteria; phylum Pseudomonadota; class Alphaproteobacteria; order Rhizobiales; family Xanthobacteraceae; genus Bradyrhizobium; species Bradyrhizobium vignae. Next base: position 34,418 of record NZ_RDQF01000037.1, read on the forward strand.
ACGCCCTGGATACCGTAGTTGTCAAGATCAGTAACGCGGGCGGAGCGGCTGAGGCCATTGCACTCGACGTGTCCGACGCCGTGGAGGCCCAGAAGGCAGCCGATCAGATCGTCGCCAGGCACGGCCGCATCGACCTGCTCGTCAACAATGCCGGCATCAATGTTCCCAAGCGCAGCTGGAAGGACATGGAACTGGAGGGCTGGGACAAGCTGGTCCAGGTCAATCTCAACGGCGTGCTCTATTGCATGCGCGCGGTGCTGCCGACGATGCGCAAGCAGCAGGACGGCTCGATCATCAACGTCTCGTCCTGGGCCGGCCGCCACGTCTCCAAGATGCCGGGCCCGGCCTACACCACGACCAAGCATGCGGTGCTGGCGCTGACCCATTCCTTCAACATGGACGAATGCGTCAATGGGCTTCGCGCCTGCTGCCTGATGCCGGGCGAGGTGGCGACGCCGATCCTGAAGCTGCGCCCGGTGGTGCCAAGCGAGGAAGAGCAGGCCACGATGCTGCAACCGGAAGACCTCGGCCGCACCATCGCCTTCATCGCCTCGATGCCGCCGCGCGTCTGCATCAACGAGCTCCTGATCAGCCCCACGCATAATCGCGGCTTCATCCAGACGCCGAACAACAGGGATTAGCCAAGGTCGCGCGACCTCGTCATTGCGAGCGAAGCGAAGCAATCCAGGCATAGATCCGCGGAGACAGTCTGGATTGCTTCGCCGCTTCGCTCCTCGCAATGACGCCTGAGCCACCACACGAACATCTCCCCACATAGTTTCACGCATCACAAAGAATTTTTCCTCGAAACCGTATCGCAGACCCTCCCGTAGTTCGGTCCAACGACGGCACTGCTGCATCACTTCACACGGCCGCAGCCGCCGTTGTTGCCCAACTCAAACACCGGCCATCGCCGGCCTCTATTCAATCGGGAGACTTTCCATGTCGAAGCGCATTGCCTATCTCGCTGCCGCCGCCTTCAGCGCCATCGCCGTCACCGCGACCGTCGTCGCGCCGGTGCGCGCCGAGGAGAAGACCGTCATGGTCGGTGGCGCCGCGATGTTCCCGTCCAAGAACATCGTGCAGAACGCAGTCAATTCCAAGGACCACACCACGCTGGTGGCGGCGGTGAAGGCGGCGGGCCTGGTGCCGGCGCTGGAAAGCAAGGGACCATTCACGGTGTTCGCGCCGACCAACGCCGCCTTCGGCAAGCTGCCGGCCGGCACCGTCGACAATCTGGTCAAGCCCGAGAACAAGGCGACGCTGACCAAGATCCTCACCTACCACGTCGTGCCCGGCAAGCTCGAGGCCTCCGACCTCACCGACGGCAAGAAGCTGAAGACCGCGGAGGGCGAGGAACTGACGGTCAAGAAGATGGACGGCAAGACCTGGATCGTCGATGCCAAGGGCGGCACCTCCATGGTGACGATCTCCAACGTCAACCAGTCGAACGGCGTCATCCATGTGATCGACACCGTGCTGATGCCGGCGACGTAACACCGCGCGCCCCTGTTTCATCCCCCGAACAGGACGCTTTGAGACGGCGAGCCGGGGGTGCCCGGCTCGCTTTTTTGTGACCGCCATAGCCTCGCGGCATCGATTCCATGACGCGAGAGGCGTAACGAAAGCGGACGCAGCGGCGTATAATTATCGTTAGACGATCGCCAGGACGGAACCATCATGTCGAGCCTCACAGTCACTGACGAGCAGGTCAGCGCCACCCCGGCCAAAGTGATCCAGCCGGCCTGGGTCCGGGTCATGCACTGGATCAATGCCCTCGCCATGATCCTGATGATTCTGTCGGGCTGGCAGATCTACAATGCCTCGCCGCTGTTCGGCTTCAGCTTCCCGCGCGAGTACACGCTCGGTGGCTGGCTCGGCGGCGGCCTGCTCTGGCATTTTGCGGCGATGTGGCTGTTGATGATCAACGGCCTTGCTTATCTCATCACCGGTTTTGCCACCGGACGCTTCCGGAAAAAACTGCTGCCGATCACGCCATCCGGCGTGCTTCACGACGTCAGGGCGGCTCTGACCTTCAAGCTCGGTCATGACGATCTCACCGTCTACAATTACGTGCAGCGCCTGCTCTATGCCGGCATCATCGTGGTCGGCGTGCTGATCGTGCTCTCCGGCCTCGGCATGTGGAAGCCGGTGCAGCTGTATTACCTCGTGATGCTGTTCGGCGACTATCCGACCGCGCGCTATGTGCATTTCTTCTGCATGGCCGCGATCTGCGCGTTCCTCGTCATCCACGTCCTGCTCGCGCTGCTGGTGCCGAAGAGCCTGCGCGCGATGATCATCGGGCGCTGATTAGGAGAGTTGTGATGGCCAAACGTTCATTCCTGATCCCCGGCGTCGACAAGCGGCTCCTGATCAAGGACTCCCTCAAGACGATGCCGGATCTCACCCGCCGCCGCTTCATCGCGGGCGGCGCCAGCCTCGGCGCGCTGACGCTGCTCACCGGCTGCGACGTCGTCGACTCCTCCTCGGCCGAGGAGATGCTGAAGCAGGTGTCGAAGTTCAACGACGCCGTGCAGTCCTTCATTTTCAATCCCGATGCGTTGGCGCCGACCTTCCCGGAGAGCGCGATCACGAAGCCGTTCCCGTTCAACGCCTATTACGATCTCGACGATGCCCCGGATGTCGACGGCAAGGACTGGAAGCTCGAAGTGCGCGGTCTCGTCGACAACAAGAAGTCCTGGACGCTGGACGAGCTCTATCAATTGCCGCAGGTCACCCAGATCACCCGCCACATCTGCGTCGAGGGCTGGAGCGCGATCGGCAGCTGGACCGGCACGCCCTTGCGCGATTTCCTCAAGCTGATCGGCGCGGACACGCGCGCGAAATATGTCTGGTTCCAGTGTGCCGACAAGGACGGCTACAACTCGCCGCTCGACATGCGCAGCGCGCTGCATCCGCAGACGCAGATGACGTTCAAATACGCGAACGAGATTTTGCCCCGCGCCTACGGCTTCCCGATGAAGATCCGCGTGCCGACAAAGCTCGGCTTCAAGAACCCGAAATACGTGGTCTCGATGGAAGTCACCAACGACTACAAAGGCGGTTACTGGGAAGACCAGGGGTACAATTCGTTCAGCGGGAGCTAGCTCCGCTGCAGGGTGGGCAAAGCGCAAGCGTGCCCACCATTCCATCCATGATGAAGGAGATGGTGGGCACGGCGCTTCGCGCCTTTGCTCGCCCTACGGCACCGATTGCCTGGCCGGCCCCACCTTCCGCTGGCACAGCGCCGCCACCGCCCCGAGCGCCAGCAGTGCGGCCGAGACGTTCAGCGCGTAGCTCAAGCTCCCCAGCGCATCCGTGACCGCACCCACCACGATCGGGCCGAGCGTCTGGCCGACGCCGAACGAGATCGTCATCGCTGCGATCGCGGTCGGCCACACCTCGGGCGGATAGTTGAAGCGGACGAAGGCGGTGGTTGAGCCGACCACGGCGAAGAAGGCGACGCCGAACACGACCGCCGAGATCGCGAGCCAGGCCGGCGAATGCCCGAGCATCGGCAGGGCGGCCCCCAACGCGTTGGTGCCGAGGATGATCGCGGTGGCGAGCCCGCCGCGGTCGAGCGCCAGCACACCGCGCCAGGCCCAGGGGGTGACGAAGGCGGACAGACCGATCAGGCTCCAGAACGCCGCCTGCGCCGCAGCGCCGCCGCCGCCGTCGCGCACATAGGCGATCATGAAGGTCATGTAGGCGATATAACCCGCGCCGAACAGGAAGTAGCCGGCGAGATAGATCAGCACCGGCAGGATCGCGAACGATGCGTGACTGCCTTCCGAGAAACGCGCGCCGCTTTCGATGCGGATCAGGAACAGCGGGATCGTCATCGCGACGGACAGCAGCGTCAGCGCCCACCAGACGATCCACCACGAGCCGGGTCCGAAATATTGCAGCGTGAACGGGGCGATCAACCCGGATGATAGAATGCCGATGCCCGGCCCGGCGTAGAACAGGCTGAGCAGGAAATTGGCGCGCGCGGGCTGCGACTGCACAATGGTCGCGGCCAGCGCGCCGCCGGCGACGAAGCCCGCCGCTGCGCCCAGGCCCAGCACGAGGCGCGCCAGGCTCAACGCGACGAAATTGCCTGATAGCGCGCAGGTCGCGAGCGCGGCGACACAGGCCAGGGTTCCGCCGCGGATTGCGGCTGACCAGCCGACGCGCTGGATCAGCCGCGACGCGACAAGCGCGCCCACGAGGTAGCCGACGGCGTTGATGGTGTTCATGAAACCGGCCGCCGAGTAGGACCAGCCAAGGTCCTCCCGCATGTCGGGCAGCACCAGCGCATAGGCGAAGCGGCCGATGCCGAGCCCGACCGTTGCCGCCAGCGACAGGGTCAGGATCAGCCGCGCAGGATGCGGGTTCGGGGGACGGTCAGGGGCGTGCAAGGGGTACTCCGGCAACCCGCACTGTGGCAGGCCCTGCCGGTCTTGCACAGCCGCGGCGCGGCAATGGTGTCTTGCCAAGCGCGCAACGCCGCTCTAGCACTCCGGCCGAAATTCACGAGATGCCGTCATGCCCGGCCTTGTGCCGGGCATCCACGTTCTTCGGCCCGCAAGCCAAGGACGTGGATGGCCGGAACATAGGCGAGCGGAAGCGACGCCGTCCTTTGGCCGGCTATGCCCGGCCACGACGCAACGGAGGTAGAACGACCATGGCGACCCACAAATTGCTGCTGCTCCCCGGCGACGGTATCGGCCCCGAGGTGATGGGCGAGGTGAAGCGGCTGATCGATTGGCTCAATTCGGCCGGGATCGTCAAGTTCGAGACCGACACCGGCCTCGTCGGCGGCTCGGCCTATGATGCCCACAAGGTCTCGATCTCCGAGGGCGACATGGCCAAGGCCAAGGACGCCGACGCCGTGATCTTCGGCGCAGTCGGCGGCCCGAAATGGGATGCGGTGCCTTACGAGGTGCGCCCCGAAGCTGGTCTCTTGCGCCTGCGCAAGGATCTTGCCCTGTTCGCGAACCTCCGCCCGGCCGTGTGCTACCCGGCGCTGGCCGATGCCTCCAGCCTGAAGCGCGAGGCGGTCGAGGGCCTCGACATCGTCATCGTGCGCGAGCTCACCGGAGGCGTCTATTTCGGCGAGCCCAAGACCATCACCGATCTCGGCAACGGCCAGAAGCGCGCGATCGATACCCAGGTCTACGACACCTATGAGATCGAGCGCATCGGCCGCGTCGCCTTCGAGCTTGCCAGGAAGCGCAAGAACAAGGTGACGTCCATGGAGAAGCGCAACGTCATGAAATCGGGCGTGCTCTGGAACGAGGTCATGACTCAGGTCCACAAGCGCGAATATCCCGATGTCACGCTCGAGCACCAGCTTGCTGACTCCGGCGGCATGATGCTGGTGAAATGGCCGAAGCAGTTCGACGTCATCGTCACCGACAACCTGTTCGGCGACATGCTGTCCGACATCGCAGCGATGCTGACGGGATCGCTCGGCATGCTGCCCTCGGCCTCGCTCGGCGAGGTCGACGTCAAGAGCAAGAAGCGCAAGGCGCTGTACGAGCCCGTGCACGGCTCGGCGCCCGATATCGCCGGCAAGGGCCTCGCCAATCCGATTGCGATGATCTCGTCCTTCGGCATGGCGCTGCGCTATTCCTTCGACATGGGCGATCTCGCTGACAAGGTCGACGCCGCGATCGCCGCCGTGCTCGCCAGTGGCCTGCGTACCGCCGACATCAAGTCGGAAGGCACCACGGCGGCCTCGACCACGCAGATGGGCGAAGCGATTTTGAAGGAATTGCAGAAGCTGCACGCGTAGCCAAAAGCACGGCACCCCACCTCTTCTGTCTCCGCGGAAATCAAAGTGGTGGGTTACGCCGTGCGAAATGCGCTTCGCGCAGTCGCAGGGTTAACCCACCCTACGCACCTGCTATCGGAGCTCCCTCATGGATGCCTCACCCCGCCCCAAGATCGCGGAAACCATCATCCATGAAACGGTGCGCCAGCGCGAGGCGCAGATCGGGCGGCGCTGCGAGATCCTCAGCCATACGCGCATCGAATATGCCTCGCTTGGCGACTACTCCTATCTCGGCGAGAATTGCGACGTCGCCGATGCGACAATCGGCAAGTTCACGGCCATCGCCAATGCGGTGCGGATCGGCGCGCCGAACCATCCGATGGGCCGGCCGTCCCAGCATCGCTTCACCTATTGCCCTGAATATTACGAGGCGTCGGCGACGCGCGATCGCGACTTCTTCGCAGGCCGCCGCGGCGATCGCGTCATCGTCGGCAATGACGTCTGGATCGGCCACGCCGCCATCTTGCTGCCGGGTGTGAGCGTCGGTGACGGCGCGGTGATTGCCGCAGGCGCGGTCGTCAGCCGTGATGTCGAGCCCTACACCATCGTCGGCGGCGTTCCCGCACGCCCCATCCGCAAACGCTTTCCGGATGCCGTTGCGGCAAGCCTGCGCCGCATCGCCTGGTGGGATTGGCCGGATGCGCTCATCTTCGAGCGTCTCGCCGATTTTCGCTCCGAGGCGATCGAAGAATTTTGCCGGCGCTATGATCCGGCAGCGAACGCATAGTCTCAGCCGTCATTGCGCGGAGCGAAGCGACGAAGCAATCCAGAATCGTTCCGCGGAAAGATTCTGGATTTGCTTCGCTGCGCTCGCAATGACGATGGAGAGGCAGGAGTGCCCTACGGCATCTCGCAAAAACAAAATGGCCGGGCGCGAGCCCGGCCATTTTGATTCGGAAAGATCAGCCCGCTCAGTACAGCGGGAAATTCTGCGGATAGCCGCCGACATCCTGCGGCGGCGAGAGCGGCTGGCGGTCGATCGGGCGGTTGAGGTTCTCGCGCGCGAAGGACGGATAGCCCACTGCCGGCGGGAAGGCGTAGTCGGTGAACTTGCGGTCGCCCGGATTGACCTCGGTGCCGCCGTCGAGCCAGGAGCGCTTGCTCACATAGATGCGAGTGCGGCCTTGCTGATAGACCGCGTTGGGGCCGCTCGGGCCATAGTAGGGGCGGCCGCGCTCGTCATAGCGCTTGGTCCTGGTGTCGGCGGAGGCCGGCGTCGCGACGGACATGGCAATCACGGCGCCTGCCGCAAGCCAGGTCGCCAATTTGTTCGCCGCAGAAAATTTCGAGCTCATCACGTCCCCTTCAGGCGGCAAGCCGCCAGTCGATTTCACCCCATACTAGCGCGCCCGGGGTGACCGCAACTAGGTCTATTGGGTCACACCAGCGCGGAATAATCGTGCGCGCCGGCAAAAGTTGCATGCAAACCAGCCACTTGAGTTTGATGCCGGTCAAAGCGTCCCGCGCAATTGCGCATTGGCGGCGCCGAGCAGCCAGTCCGGTGAGCCCCGCGAATCGCACGAGCGGCGCTTGAGCTCGGCATGGGCGAACATTTCCGCCAGCTTTGGCTCGTTGCCCGAGGTCAACAGCGTCAGCCGGTTCAGCGTGCAGGCGATCGCCGCGCGCGTCGCGGGAAGGCTGTCGCCCTGGCAGGAGAAGCCGGAGATCTGCAAGCCCGGCTCCTCGCTGCGCTTGAGGTAGCCGAGGCAGCCCTGCGCACCCTCGATCGTGCCGGTTGGCCGGAACAGCGCGACGGGGCCGAATTTGGTGTCGATCAGGCCGGCCTGCTCGAGCGGGGTGACCGTCCCCAACCCCATCTGGGCGGCCAGACCCGCGGCCGCCGGCCTTGTCACGTCGAATTCGGCGCCTTGGCGGTAGATTTCGAGCTCGGCCACGGGCTTGTCCGCCGCGTCGGTCCAGCGCAGCACGTCCCTGCGGCCGCCTTCGGGATGCCTGAGGATGGTGTAAGATGCTGTTTTATCTGATGAATCGAGTCGGCTGACGGCGAAGGCCGGATGCGAGCGGTCGGCCACGCTCCAGCCTGGCTTGTCCGCCGGCTCATCGTCGCGCAAGTCAGGCAGCTGGCCGAGCGCTGCGACGGCGAGGATGGCAAGCAGGGCGAGCGCCCCCACATAGGCAATCAGGCGCACCAGCGTGCCGACGACCTCGTCGGCAACGGCCAGGAGCGCCAGCTGGATCTGGGTAGGGCTAACGGCCGTGCTGGCCTCAGGCGACTGCATCCACGGCCTTCAGGCATCGTCCCACGTTGTCTTGAGGCCGGTTCTCGCATAGAAGCGCTGCTCTTCCTGTTTAAGCGTCAGCTTCAGGAACGGGCTTTTTTCATCGGAGAGTGAACGATGGGTTACAAAGTCGCAGTCGTCGGCGCGACCGGCAATGTCGGTCGGGAAATGCTCAACATCCTCGACGAGCGCAAATTCCCCGCGGACGAGGTCGTGGCCCTGGCGTCGCGCCGCAGCGTCGGCGTCGAGGTCTCCTATGGCGACCGCACCCTCAAGGTCAAAGCGCTCGAGCATTACGACTTCTCCGACGTCGACATCTGCCTGATGTCGGCGGGCGGCACGGTGTCGAAGGAATGGTCGCCGCAGATCGGCGCCGCCGGCGCCGTCGTGATCGACAATTCCTCGGCCTGGCGCATGGACCCGGACGTGCCGCTGATCGTGCCGGAAGTGAACGCAGGCGCGACCGAAGGCTTCAAGAAGAAGAACATCATCGCCAACCCGAACTGCTCGACCGCGCAGCTCGTGGTCGCGCTGAAGCCGCTGCACGACAAGGCGACGATCAAGCGCGTCGTGGTCTCGACCTATCAATCGGTGTCGGGCGCCGGCAAGGACGCGATGGACGAACTGTTCTCGCAGACCAAGGCCGTCTACACCAATGACGAGCTGGTCGCGAAGAAATTCCCCAAGCGCATCGCCTTCAACGTCATCCCCCACATCGACGTCTTCATGGAAGACGGCTACACCAAGGAAGAGTGGAAGATGATGGCGGAGACCAAGAAGATCCTTGATCCCAAGATCAAGCTCTCGGCGACCTGCGTGCGCGTGCCTGTCTTCGTCGGCCACTCCGAGGCCGTCAACATCGAGTTCGAGAATCCGATCAGCCCGGACGAAGCCCGCGAGATCCTGCGCAAGGCGCCCGGCTGCCTCGTCATCGACAAGCAGGAGCCCGGCGGCTACGCGACCCCATACGAAGCCGCCGGCGAGGACGCCACCTATATCAGCCGCATCCGCGAGGATGCGACGGTGGAGAACGGTCTCGCGTTCTGGTGCGTGTCCGACAATCTGCGCAAGGGCGCCGCGCTCAATGCGATCCAGATCGCGGAAGTCCTGATCAACCGCAAGCTGATCAGCGCGAAGAAGAAGGCGGCGTAAGGGAGACGTGGTTACGGGGACCCGGAGTTACGCCTTCGCGCCTCGATTGGTCCCGGGAGTATTGGTCCCCGGATTTGCGCTCCGCTTCGCTGCGCTTGTCCGGGACGACGATCTCGTTTGATGCGGCAGTATACGAAGCCGCTCAAGCCTCGCCGCGCGCGCTCTTGAATTCCTTGCTTGCCTTGTCCAGCACGAACAAAGTCCCCTCCGCGACGCCGAAATAGGCGCCGTGGGTCTGCATCTGGCCGCTCTCGACGGCCTTGCGCACGAACGGGAAGGTCATCAGGTTCTCCAGGCTGCGGAACACCGCGGCCTTCTCGATGCGCTCGACGAACTGCGCCATGGTCTCGTGCTCGCGCTGCTCGACCACTTCGCCGGGCTTGATGAACATCTGCATCCATTTGCCGATGAAGTCACCGGGCGTCAGCGGCTCGATCTTGTCGACGAAGGCGCGGATGCCGCCGCATTGCGCGTGGCCGAGCACCACGATGTGCTTCACCTTCAGCACCGTCACCGCATATTCCAGCGCCGCCGAGACACCATGCGCGCTCTCGTCGGGCTGATAGGTCGGCACCAGATTGGCGATGTTGCGGACGACGAACAATTCGCCGGGGCCGACGTCGAAGATCACCTCGGGCGAGACGCGGCTGTCGCAGCAGCCGATCACCATCACTTCCGGCGACTGTCCTTTCACCGACAGCTCGCGGTAGCGGCTCTGCTCGGCAGGCAGCCGCTGGGTGGCGAAGGCCTTGTAGCCTTCCAGCAAATGCTTCGGGAATGTCGTCATGGCCTATGCCTAACCATAGAGCCCGGGACCGAACAAGCCTTTCGAATAGGCATGCCAAGTGCTACGGCTCAGGTCAGAAGACAGACGAGGAAACCGGAAGGAACGATCGCATGACCCGCCCGCGCCGCAGCCATTTGTTCATGCCCGGATCCAACCCCCGCGCGCTGGAAAAGGCACGGAATCTGGCCGCCGACGGCCTGATCCTCGATCTGGAAGACTCGGTCGCCCCCGAAGCCAAGGCGTTGGCCCGCGACGGGATCGCCGCTGCGATTGCGGCCAAGGGGTTCGGCAAGCGCGAGATCCAGATCCGGACCAACGGTCTGGACACGGCCTGGTGGGCCGATGACGTCGCGATGGCCGCCAAGGCATCGCCCGACGGCATCCTGGTTCCAAAAGTTTCAAGCATCGAAGATCTCAATGCGATCGGCCGTAAGCTGGCCGAGCTTGGCGCCGCGCCGACCGTGAAAGTCTGGGCCATGATCGAGACCGCGCGCGCGGTGCTCCATGCCGAGGAGCTGTCCGCCGCCGGCCGCGATCCATCGACCCGCCTCTCCGGTTTCGTGTTCGGACCGAACGACATCTCGCGCGAGACGCGGATCCGGATGCTGCCGGGCCGCGCCGCGATGATCCCGATGATCACCCACTGCATTCTGGCGGCGCGCGCCCATGGCCTCGAAATCCTCGACGGCCCCTACAGCGACATCGCCAATTCCGACGGTTTCGCCACCGAATGCGCGCAAGGCCGCGACCTCGGCTTCGACGGCAAGACGCTGATCCATCCCTCACAGATCGACGCCTGCAACGCGATCTTCACCCCGCCTGAAGAAGAAGTCGCGCGCGCCCGAAAGATCATCGCGGCGTTCGAATTGCCGGAGAATGCTTCGCGCGGCGCGATCCGGCTCGACGGCGCCATGGTGGAGCGCCTGCACGCCGACATGGCCCGCCGCACGATCGAGATCGCGGATGCGATCGCGGCGATGGGGAAGTCCTGAGCACGCACGATCTCGGCGCGGCACGAGATCGGCACGGCCGAGCGACTCCAGCGTCGCGGCATTCGCGCAATAACCGTCAGGATGAGGACGGAGTGTGCGGCAACGGTTTCTACAGGCACCTATGCCCGTTAGCCTCATCCTGAGGAGACCGCTGGAAGCGGTCGTCTCGAAGGACGAGGCGTTTGCTCGGAAGGCTCCATAAGCCTGCGAGCTGCAGCGCATCTCTTGCGCGACAGTTAGCTAAACCGCTCCGCCGCCCACGCATACAGGCTGCCGGGAATCGGCTTCTCGCCGCCGCGGCCCTTGGGGGAGATGTGCAGGCCGATGATCTCGGGATTGGTGACGAGGCCGAGATAGCTCGAGGGGTCGAAGAACAATTTTGGCTCGGCATGCACGGCGTAGAACGACTGTTTTGGCAACGCGTTCTGCAATTCACCGGTGCGGCGCGCGAGCGCGGTGAGCGCCGCAGGCCCGTAGATCGCGACGCGAATGTCCGAGAGCCGGTTCGAGCCGCCGCGCAGGCGGCGCATCATGAAGGTGATGCGGTGGCGCACCGAGAGCCAGTTCGGCGTCAGCTCCTCCTGCTCCATCAGCTCTTCGAAGGCGGCGACGATGCCGTGCTCGGGCGGAAGATAGAGCACGGAATTGCCGAGCTGGCGCGGCCGCTCCCAGGCGAAATAGGGTTTTGCCGGATCGATCTCGACGGGCTTCAAGAGCAGCACGTCGGCGTCGAGCCAGAGGCCGAGGCCCTTCGCCATCAGCTTCATGCGGAAGAAGTCGCTGAACTGCAGCGTGGTCCAGTCGCGCCAGCTTCCATCAGGCTGCGGCGGCCGCAACCGCTCGGAGAATGCGTGCGGCAGGATCGCCTCGGCCTCGGCGTTGGCAACGCCGGCGGGCAGGCCGGGAATGGTGTCGAAGCTGTAGACCGTGACCTTGTGGCCGGCAGCGAGCTGCGAGCGCAGACATGTCTGGCGCAGCGCATCCATCGGGCCATGCCAGAAGGTGACGATCTCGGGGAGCATGCGCGAGCCATACGGATAAGCAGGGCAAAGAAAAAGCCCCGGCGCCGACAGCACCGGGGCTCGAACGAAAATCCGAGATCAGGCCCAGGCGCGCTCGCGCTTGAGTTTCTCTTCATAGGAATCGATCGAGGCCTTCTTCTCCATGGTGAGGCCGATGTCGTCGAGACCGTTGATGAGACAGTGCTTGCGGAACGGATCGATCTCGAACTTGACCTTGCCGCCGTCGGGGCCGCGGATCTCCTGGTTCGGCAGGTCGATCGTCAGCGTCGCGTTGGCGCCGCGCTCGGCGTCGTCGAACAGCTTGTCGAGATCTTCCTGCGAGACGCGGATCGGCAGAATGCCGTTCTTGAAGCAGTTGTTGTAGAAGATGTCGCCGAACGAGGTCGAGATCACGCAGCGGATGCCGAAGTCGAGCAGCGCCCAGGGCGCGTGCTCGCGGCTCGAGCCGCAGCCGAAATTGTCGCCGGCGACCAGCACCTTCGCGTTGCGATAGGCGGGCTGGTTGAGAACGAAATCCGGGTTCTCGCTGCCGTCGTCCTTGTAGCGCTGCTCGGAGAAGAGCCCCTTGCCAAGGCCGGTGCGCTTGATGGTCTTGAGGTACTGCTTCGGAATGATCATGTCGGTATCGACATTGACGATCTTCAGCGGCGCCGCGACGCCTTCCAGCGTGGTGAACTTGTCCATGGTTGCGCTTTCCCGCACGTGGTTCAGGGAGCCGGTATTTATCGCGATCGGGGGCCGAATCCTAGGCCGAATTGGGCAGGTCTGCCTTACCTCTCCTGCTTGCGGGGTATGAGGCTGGACTGGTGCGGCGTCGGGATTTCACCTCTCCCTTGGGATTTCACCTCTCCCCGCCGGGGAGAGGTGAAGAAGCTCCGCTCTACTCCGCCTTGGCCTCAATCGCGGCCATATCGTCGTCCGAAAGGCCGAAATGGTGGCCGATCTCATGGATCAGGACGTGGCGGACGATATGGCCGAGGCTTTCGTCGTGCTCGGCCCAATAATCCAGGATCGGCCGGCGGTAGAGCCACACCATGTTGGGCAGCCGCGCCACGTCGCCAAAGCTCTGATGCGGCAGGCCGACGCCCTGGAACAGGCCGAGCAGGTCGAACTCGCTCTCGCAGTCCATTTCGTCCAGGACCTCCTCGGTCGGGAAGTCGTCGACGCGGACAATCACGCCCTCGCAGAGCTTGCGAAATTCCACCGGCAGGCGCTCGAACACATCGTGAGCCATCGCTTCCATCTCGGCCAGCGACGGCGCTTTCAATTCCGTCCACATGGACCCCTTCTTACCGCGGGTTCCGCGGCGATGCATCTGGCTTTATAAGCGTTGACGGGCGCGACCAAAACGGGGAGCGTGGGCCTTGAATGGGACGTTTCAGGTGGGCGGAAAAATGCGAGCGAAAACAGCGCTGACTCTACTGTGCATGGGGTTGTTTTCGCAGTTTTGCGTTGGCGCGGAAGCGCAGACCGCCGACCCCGAGATTCGCTTCGCCCAGGCGGTTCCGCCTGACGACATACCCCCGCTGCGCAAGCGGCCCCCGGCGCGCTTGCGCGTCACGCCCTATTACAGCCCGGATGGCGTCTATCCGCGCTACAATCCCGGCCCCGACGCGGTCCGCGTCTGCAACGCGACCTATGTGCAGGAGTACCGGCCGAGCGGCACGGTGATCGTGCCGCGCGTGAGCTGCTACTGGCGCCGGGGCTGACCAGTTCAATGCCCGCGCCAGCCAACAGCGCCGTGGCCTCGTGAGGGTCGTGATGGCGCGATGGATTGGATTGGCTATTGCCGTGGCGCTCGCTGCCGGCGTGCCTCGCGCTTCCGCGGCGCAAAGGGCGACGATACCGGAGGCGTCGGCGGGGATCGCGGTTTTCGATGTCCGGCGACACGCGCGAGCCCGTGACATTGCGCGGCCTGCTGCGCGCCACGATCCACGCTACTACGCGCGGCCCGTCTACTATCGTCCTTATCCTTACCGCGTGCCGGTACCTTTCGTGTTCGGCTACGGGCCGTTCTGGACGCGCTAAAGCATGATCCGGAAAAGTGAGAAGCGGTTTTCCGGAAAGATCATGCGTAAACAACAAGCTGAAGCGCGATGACGATTCATCCAAATCTCATCGCGCTTTAGCCCGCGGGGTCAAATCCCCTGACCAGCAGCACAGTCGCCTGCGCGCCGGCTTTGCGATCACGCGAGATCTCTTCGTACTCGGGCGAGTTCGAGAAGGCGAGGAATGCGGCCTCGTCGGCAAACGACATCATGACAAGCTTGTCATGCGGCCACGCGCCCTCGAGCACGCGCGGATGTTCGTCGGCGGCGAGCAGGCGCCCGTTGTACTTTCTGAACACGTCGAAGAACCGCGCCTGATAGCGGTCATAAGCTGCGCGGTCCGTCATCTTCAATTGCGCAATGGCGTAGACAGTCATCTGCAAAATTCCTTCCGTCGCGGCACTGCGTCGCATCGCCGAGGCCCAGTGTCGTTCATTCATGGCGCGTTCACATCGCCGTCCGCAATTTAATCTTGGGAGCGACCGTAATTGAACAGCGATGGCACGGCCGAGACGTCGCGTCGCAGCTCTGCTGTCCAGATTCAGGGAGGGTTCCATGCTGAGGATGTTGGGTCGTCGGGCTCGCCCGATGCGCGTGCTCGGGATCGCGGCCGCCGCGACGCTGATGCTGTCGGCCGGCACCGCGCGTCGCGCTGAAGCACTCACCTTGATCAATCCGGCGACGTCACCCGCGACGAAGGCCGCGACCGACGATCTCGTCACGCAGATACGTCACGGCGGCGGCGGACATGGCGGTGGCGGTCATTTCCACGGCGGTGGTGGCTTCCGCGGCGGTGGCGGACATTTCGGCGGCTTCCGCGGTGGCGGCTTCCATGGCGGCGGCTTCCGCGCTGCGCCGGCCTTTCACGGCGGCGGCATTCGTTACGGCGGATTTCGCCACTATGGCGGCTATCATCGTTACGGGATCTATCGTCCCCATTACGGCTATCGTCACTTCCACCGGCGCTTTTATGTCGGGGGCTACTATCCCTACTATCACTATCCGCGTCGCTGCCGGATCATCTGGACCTATTACGGCCCGCGCCGCGTCTGCCGCTGGCCCCGCTGGCACTATCCGTACCGGTATTATTGGTGAGGTGATTTAGCACCGTCATTCCGGGATGGCGCGCAAGCGCCAGACCTGGAATCTCGAGATTCTCGGGTGCGCAATAGCGCACCCTGGTTCGATGCTTCGCATCGCCCGGAATGACAGCGGATAGTGGTGGCGCTCTTTAAGTCAGAGCCAATCCTTCAGCTTCCAAGACGAAGCCTTCCACCGCATCAGATTCTCGAGCTTCCACTGCCGAAACATCGCCGGCGGCCAGCGGCTGAGCTTTGACGTCTCCTCCACCTCCGGCTTGGCGACGACGCGCAGCGGCGCCGCACGCCGGCGGTGCTGGCGCGTCGCTTCGCTGATCAGGTCGACATATTCAGGCTTGTTGGCCATGGCTTGCGTCCTCGCGAGATCGTCGCGAGGACGCAGTGTCGTTGTGGGCGCTTAACGGCGCTTTGCCGCGATCGCTACAATTGCAGGAACCGGCTTACCGCCACTCCCGGACGTCGACGAAGTGCCCCGCGATCGCCGCGGCCGCCGCCATCGCCGGCGACACCAGATGCGTGCGGCCCTTGAAGCCTTGGCGGCCCTCGAAGTTGCGGTTCGAGGTCGAGGCGCAGCGCTCTTCCGGCTTCAGCTTGTCCGGGTTCATCGCAAGGCACATCGAGCAGCCCGGCTCGCGCCATTCGAAGCCGGCCTTGATGAAGATCTTGTCCAGACCTTCAGCCTCGGCCTGCTCCTTCACGATGCCGGAGCCCGGCACGACCATGGCGTTGACGTTCGCCGAAACGGTCTTGCCTTCAGCAATCTTCGCCGCTGCGCGTAAGTCTTCGATGCGGCCGTTGGTGCAGGAGCCGATGAAGACGCGGTCGAGCTTGATGTCGGTGATCTTCGTCCCCGCGGTCAGCCCCATGTACTTCAGCGCGCGATGCTTGGAGATGCGCTTGGCCTCGTCCTCGATCTTGTCGGGATCGGGCACGATGCCGGTCACCGAGATCACGTCTTCGGGCGAGGTGCCCCAGGTCACGATCGGCGGCAGTTTTGCAGCATCGAGGCGCAGCTCGTGATCGAAATGCGCGCCTTCGTCGGAGCGCAGCGTCTCCCAATAGCGCATTGCCGCATCCCAGGCCGCACCCTTCGGCGACTTCGGCCGGTCGCGCAGGAAGTCGAAGGCCTTCTGGTCGGGCGCAACGAGGCCGGCGCGGGCGCCGCCCTCTATCGACATGTTGCAGACCGTCATGCGGCCTTCCATCGAGAGCGCGCGGATCGCATCGCCCGCATATTCCAGCACGTAGCCGGTGCCGCCCGCGGTGCCGATCTCGCCGATGATGGCGAGGATGATGTCCTTGCCGGTCACGCCGTCGGGCAATTTGCCGTCGACGGTGACGCGCATGTTCTTGGCCTTCTTCTGGATCAGCGTCTGCGTCGCCAGCACGTGCTCGACCTCGCTCGTGCCGATGCCGTGGGCGAGCGCGCCGAACGCACCATGCGTCGAGGTGTGGCTGTCACCGCAGACGATGGTGGTGCCGGGCAGGGTAAAGCCCTGCTCGGGGCCGATGACGTGGACGATGCCCTGGCGCTTGTCGAACTCGTTGTAATATTCGATGCCGAATTCCCTGGCGTTCTCGGCCAGCGCCTTGATCTGCTCGATGCTCTCAGGATCCGGATTCGGCTTGGTGCGATCGGTGGTCGGCACGTTGTGGTCGACGACGGCGAGCGTCTTCTCGGGCGCGTGGACCTTGCGCCCCGTCGCGCGCAGGCCTTCGAACGCCTGCGGCGAGGTCACCTCGTGCACCAGGTGACGATCGATATAGAGCAGGCAGGTGCCGTCCTCGGCTTCGTGCACCAGGTGGTCGTTCCAGATCTTGTCGTACAGGGTGGTCGGCTTGGACATGAGCTTGAGCTCCGGGAATGTTGGTAAGCGGATAGCGCGCCTGGCGCGCGGGCAGCAAAATCGTCAGCGCAGCTTTTAGGCTGCGCGCGTAAGCTCTGACGTTGCCGAGGTCGCGAAGCGTCCGAAGAACCGGCCAGGCAGCCGCGAGCGATCGTCGATGACGATGCGCTGGACGGGGGCGAAGCTGGTCAGATCTGGAAACATTCCAAGAATATATAGCAGGCCGAACTGGAATCGCGAGTGGTTTCAAATGACCGCCACGCACACCATGCATGAGGAGCGCGCTCTTGGCGCGCGTCTCGAAGGATGAAGGCCCGGCCGGTGGCCTCGCCCTTCGAGACGCGCGTTCCGCGCTCCTCAGGGTGAGGGACGGGCACCTTGCGCGCGCACTGACGCAACAAAAAAGCGCGGAGCCGAGCCCCGCGCTTTCGAAAAACTTGCCAGGTGGCGAGGTTTACTCGCCGACGGCAGCAGCGCGGTCCTGCTTCTCGACGATGCGGGCCGACTTGCCGCGGAGATTGCGGAGGTAATAGAGCTTGGCGCGACGCACCTTGCCGCGACGCACCACCTTGATCGAGTCGATCATCGGCGACATCACGGGGAACACGCGCTCCACGCCCTCGCCATAGGAGATCTTGCGGACGGTGAAGCTCTCGTTGAGACCGCCGCCGGAACGGCCGATGCAGACGCCCTCATAGGCCTGCACGCGGGTGCGGTCGCCTTCGACGACCTTCACGTTGACGATCACGGTGTCGCCGGGGCCGAATTCCGGAATGTCCTTGCCAGCGGACAGCTTGTCGAATTGCTCTTGTTCGAGCTGCTTGATCAGGTTCATGGGTAAATCTCCATCGGCGCGCCCAGCCTTGAAGAAACGGGGGCTGCGTGAAATTCGTCTATCCAGCCATTGCGGATTTGGCCGCTCCTATAAGGCAAGCCGGAGCGTTTGTCACCCGTCTGTCTTGTTTTTTGGCGTTTTTTGGCGGCCGGCCCGATTCGGGGCCTTGACCGGGATTCGAGCCCATAGATCCGGCCGTCGGGCCGCCGTCAGGGCCTCGGATTCGGCGCGCCGCCAGGCCGCCACCTTGGCGTGGTCGCCCGAGGTGAGGACCCCCGGGATCGGAACCCCCTCGAACAGCTGCGGGCGGGTGTATTGGGGGTATTCCAGAAGGCCGTCCGAAAAACTTTCCTCGGTTCCCGAGGCCTCCTTGCCCATCACGCCCGGCAGGAGTCGAACACAGGCGTCGATCAGGGCGAAGGCCGCGATTTCACCCCCCGACAGGACGTAATCGCCGATCGAGACCTCCTCCAGGCCGCGCCGGTCGATCACCCGCTGGTCTACCCCCTCGAACCGTCCGCAGACGATCAGGGGCCCGGGGCCTTGGGCGAGCTCGACCACCCGGACCTGGGTCAATGGCCGACCGCGGGGGCTCATCAGCAGGCGCGGCCGCTCAGCACCAATCCCAGCGGCATCGATGGCAGCCGCCAGCACATCCGCCCGCAGCACCATGCCCGGCCCGCCGCCGGCCGGGGTGTCATCGACGCTGCGGTGGCGATCGGTGGCCGAGGCCCGGATATCGCGCGCCTCGAGCTGCCACAGCCCGGCGGCCAGCGCCCGGCCGGCCAGACTCACGCCGAGCGGTCCCGGAAACATCTCCGGAAACAGCGTCAGCACGGTTGCGCGCCAGGGTGAGGGGTTGGTCATTCGATCTCAGTTCTCGCCGTCCCCGACAAGCGCGCCTCAAGCGCGCGCAGATCAGGGACCCATAACCAGCGCAGCCAGTTTTGCGATGGTTGGAGGCTCCAGCTTAGCCAAAAACCACGGCTTGTGGTTATGGGTCCCCGCTTTCGCGGCGACGACTCGGAGCGAGAGTTTCGCCCCGCTCCTCGCCCTCGATCTCATGCGGCGGCGCGATCACGACGCGGCCGCCCTCGATGTCGACCTCCGGCACCACGGCGTTGGAGAACGGCAGCAGCATCGTCGCGCCCTTGGGCGGGGCAATCTCGATGATGTCGCCGGCGCCGAAATTATGGATCGCGAGCACGCGGCCGAGCGTCTCGCCGTCCGTGGTGACGGCGGCGAGCCCGATCAGATCGGTGTGGTAATATTCGTCCTCGTCGGTCGCGGGCAGCTTTTCGCGCGGAACGTAGAGCTCGACGCCGTTGAGGCGCTCGGCCTCATCGCGGGTCGTGACGCCCTTGAACGTCGCCACCAGATGATCTTTCGCCTCGCGCGCCGTCGCGACCTCGAACTGGCGCTTGCCGTCCTTGGCGAGAAGCGGCCCGTAGCGCCTGACGGCAAACGGATCTTCGGTGAAGGTCCACAGCTTGACCGCACCGCGCACACCATGCGCGGCGCCGATCCGCGCGACGCAGACCAGCGCCGACATGTCCTAGCCTCAGCCCTTGGCGGCGGCTTCGGCCTGCGCCTTGCGCTCCTTGCGCGGCACGGCCTTCTCAGGGTTGTTGCGCGCTTCGCGCTTCTTGACGCCGGCGGCGTCGAGGAAACGCGCCACGCGATCCGACGGCTGCGCGCCCTTGGCGAGCCAGGCCTTCACCTTCTCCATGTCGAGCTTGAGGCGGGTCTCGTTGTCCTTCGGCAGCAGCGGGTTGAAATGGCCGAGACGCTCGATGAAGCGGCCATCACGCGGAAAGCGCGAGTCGGCGACGACGACGTGATAGACGGGACGCTTCTTGGTGCCTGCGCGAGCGAGGCGGATAACGACGGACATTCAGTTCTCCTTCAAAGTACGTTTTGTTCGGTGGATTGGTATTCCGCGTTGCGTGAGACCTGTTGCGGTCCCCCGCGACGAATTCCTCATTTCTTCTTGCCCGGGAAACCGCCGAGGCCCGGCAGCGTTGGCTTGCCGCTCAGCCCGGTGAGACCAGGAAGGTTCGGCAGGCCAGTGCGAAGACCAGGCGGCAGATCCTTCGGCAGGTTGGGCAGGCCTTGTCCGCCGCCACCCTGCATCTTCTCCTGCAGCGCTTTCATCTCTTCCGGCGAGGGCATCTTCATGCCGCCACCAAAACCCATCGCCTGCGCGATGCCGGCGAGCGGGCCGCGCTTGCCCGAGCCCATGGCCTTCATCATGTCGGCCATGTTCCGGTGCATCTTGAGCAGCTTGTTGACGTGCTCGACGCTCTGGCCGCTGCCGGCCGCGATGCGCTTCTTGCGGCTGGCCTTGAGCAGGTCCGGATGACGGCGCTCCTCGCGCGTCATGGAATCGATGATCGCGACCTGGCGCTTCAGGATCTTGTCGTCGATGCCGGCCGCCGCGATCTGGTTCTTCATCTTGGAGATGCCGGGCATCATGCTCATCAGGCCGCTGATGCCGCCCATGTTGGACATCTGCAACAGCTGCTCGCGCATGTCGTTGAGGTCGAACTGACCCTTGCGCATGCGCTCGGCGGTGCGCGCGGCCTTTTCGGCGTCGATATTGGCGGCGGCACGCTCGACCAGCGAGACCACGTCGCCCATGCCGAGGATGCGTCCGGCGATACGATCGGGATGGAAATCTTCCAGCGCATCGGTTTTTTCGCCGGTGCCGATCAGCTTGATCGGCTTGCCGGTGACGGCGCGCATCGACAGCGCGGCGCCGCCGCGGCCGTCGCCGTCGACGCGGGTCAGCACGATGCCGGTGAGGCCGACGCGCTGATCGAACGAGCGCGCGAGATTCACGGCGTCCTGGCCGGTGAGCGAGTCCGCAACCAGCAGCACTTCGTGCGGATTGGCGGCGGCTTTGATCGCAGCCGCTTCCGCCATCATCTCTTCGTCGAGCGTGGTGCGGCCGGCGGTGTCGAGCAGCACGATGTCGTAGCCGCCGAGCTTGCCGGCTTCCAGCGCGCGCTTGGCGATCTGCGGCGGCTGCTGACCCGCCACGATCGGCAGGGTCGGAATGTCGAGGTCGCGGCCGAGCACGGCCAGCTGTTCCATCGCCGCCGGACGGTAGACGTCGAGCGAGGCCATCAGCACCTTGCGCTTGTCGCGCTGGACCAGGCGGCGGGCGAGCTTTGCGGTGGTGGTGGTCTTACCGGAGCCCTGCAGACCGACCATCATGATCGGCACCGGCGGCACGGCATTGACGTTGATGGTCTGGCCTTCGGCGCCGAGCGTGTTGATCAGCTCGTCATGGACGATCTTGACCACCATCTGACCGGGGGTGACCGACTTCACGACGGTGGCGCCGATCGCCTGCTCGCGGACGCGCTCGGTGAAGCTGCGCACCACCTCGAGCGCGACGTCGGCCTCGAGCAGCGCGCGGCGCACTTCGCGCATCGCGGCGTCGACGTCCTTTTCGGTCAGCGCACCGCGCCCCGTCAGACGATCGAGAATGCCACCAAGCCGTTCCGACAGATTGTCGAACAATGCCGTTGTCCTGTTGCTGTCCCCCCGAATGGGAGGAGCGCTCCATTACTCTCCGCTGTCATGCCCCGGCTTGACCGGGGCATCCAGTACGCCGCGGCACCTCGGTTCCAGCCGAGCCGCCTCTGGGATACTGGATCCCCCGCCTTCGCGGGGGATGACCACCTTCCTGGCAAACGATCTTCCAAACACCTTTGCGCCCGAGGGCGCACAGCGCTGTCGGGCGTTGACCTCCGGCCTCGAGGGCCGGTCGGCGGGTCGAAAAGAAAGCCTTTCCGAGAAAGTGGCGGGGTTAAACGCCGCTCACGTCCAAAAGTCAAGGAAAGTTAGGGTGCCGCCGTGCCCTTGGTAGGGCAAGATACTGAAAATGTGCCCCTTTTGGCGACGGGTTCCTTTTCCGCCAGGCTGGCCCATATAGCCGGTGATGCCTTACCGTCCCGACCATCCCTGGTAGCCCGCCGTGCCGGTCACCCGCCGCCGCCTATTCGGACTGCTCGCCGGAGCCGGTGCTTTGGTCGGCATCCCCTCCTTCTGGATGTCCAGCATGAAAACCTATGACGGCCCCGCCTCCGACCATTTCAACGGCCTGCACTTCTTCGATCCGGACGGGGCGCCGCCGAAATCGCTTCGAGAGGTTTTGCGCTGGCAGTTCGACGGCGGCCGGCAGCGCGCGAAATGGCCGGACTGGGCTCCCAGCGCCCATGCCGACACCCCGCCGGAGCGTGTCGACGGTGACAAGGTGCGGCTCTCCTTCGTCGGCCACGCCAGCTGGCTGATCCAGGCGGGCGGTCTCAACATCCTCATCGATCCTGTCTGGTCAATGCGGGTCTCTCCGGTCGCCTGGGCCGGACCGAAGCGGCACAACGATCCCGGCATCGCCTTCGAGAAGCTGCCGAAGATCGACGTCGTGCTGGTCTCGCACGGGCACTACGATCATCTGGACATCGCGACGCTGTCGCGGCTCACCAAGAATTTCGCTCCGCGCGTGGTCACCCCGCTCGGCAACGACGTCACGATGCGCAGCGCCGATCCCACCATCAAGGCCGAAGCATTCGACTGGCACGATCGCGTCGAGCTCGGCGAAGGCGTCGCCGTGCATCTGGTGCCGACCCGGCATTGGACCGCGCGCGGCCTGTTCGACCGCAACAAGGCGCTGTGGGCGAGTTTCGTGTTGGAGACGCCGGCCGGCAAGATCTACGTCGTCTGCGATTCCGGCTATGGCGACGGCAGGCACTTTCGCCGCGTCGCCGAGAAGCACGGGAAGCTGCGCCTGGCGATTCTTCCGATCGGTGCCTACGAGCCGCGCTGGTTCATGCGCGACCAGCACATGAATCCCGAAGACGCCGTGAAGGCGCTGGCCGATTGCGGCGCCGAGGCCGCGCTCGGGCATCACCACGGCACGTTCCAGCTCACCGACGAAGCAATCGACGCGCCGGCCAAGGCGCTGGTCGAGGCCCTCGATGCCGCGAACATTCCTCAGGAGCGGTTCGTGGCGATGCAGCCCGGGCAGGTCGTGGAGATTTAGCGCGCGCGATTTACTCCGCTGTCACCACACATACAGCCCGTCGTCCCGGACAGGCGCGCCTCGAGCGCGCGCAGATCCGATACCCATATCCAAGGGAGATGTTTGGCGACGACTCGGAGTGGGAGTTCTGCCCCACATTGTTCTCTGGTTATGGGTCCCCGCGCTCGCCATCGCGTTCGCGGGGACGACAGCGAAATTGGAGCGCGCAGTGTGCCTCTTACGGCCTACTGTCCCTGCTTGATCGCCCAGCTCACATTCACCGTCACCGACAGCGTTTCCTCGCCCGGCGCAACGGCGGCCGGCGCAGCCATCGGGGCCGTCGCCATCCGCGCCTTGAACAGCGGCACTGGGCCGCCGCCCTCCGACACGTTGAGCGGCGCGCCCAGCGTGACGCCGGTGGCCTTGGCATAAATCTCCGCCTTGCGGCGGGCGTCTGCCACCGCCTGCTCGCGCGCGTCGTCGAGCAGTTTTGACGCCTGCGTCACCTCGAAGGAGATGTTGCCGATGTCGTTGGCGCCGGCGCTGACCAGTGTGTCGATGATGCCGGCCACCTTGGTCACGTCGCGGATCTTGACGGTGACGCGGTTGGAGGCGCGAAAGCCGACCACGGGCGAAGCACCGGTGGATTTGTTCTGGCCGTATTGCGGCTGCAGCGACAGGCGCGAGGTCTGGTAATCCGTCTCGGCGATCCCTGCGCCCTTCAGCGCCAGCAGCACCTTGCCCATCGCGGCGTTGTTGGCATCGGAGGCTTCTTTCGCCGTCTTGGCGTCGTTGGCGACGCCGGCATCGATGTGCGCGAGATCGGGCGCCGCGGAAATCGTGGCCTCGCCGCTCACCGTGATGGCGGACGGAAAATCGTCGGCGCGTGCGGAGGCGGTCAGCACGGCGGTGGCGAAAACGGCGGCGAGCAGGGCAGGCTTTTGCATCAGTCTCACTTCAGCGGCACGAAAACATTGATCACGAGCTTGTCCTCCGCCGTCTTCAGGGGATCGGTGAGGTACTCCTCGATGAAGGTGTCCTTGGCTTCCAGCTTCTTGTCGTCGAGGTGATTGGTGATCGCCTCATAGGTGTTGTCCATGTTGTCGTAGGAGCCGCGATGGACGAATTTCAGCGCCTTGCCTTCGGGCGATTTGCCGATGCTCATGTCCTTGGGCAGGTTCTTGGGCTCCTGGTCGACCGGGATCTCGGCGAGGAAGGTGAAGCCGGTGTCGTCGGTCGAGGTGTAGACGATCATCGAATTGCCTGATGGCTTGATGCCCTGCTTGTCCAACAGCGCGTTCAGCGCCTTGAAGGCATCGATCAGGGTGTCGAAGGCCGAGTCCCAATTGGCCGTGCCCTTGACCATCACGACCTTCTTGGCCTCGAGCGTGGTTTCGAGGCCAAAGGGATCGGCGGTCTGCACCGGGGCAGGAGTAGCGGCCGCGGCGGGCGGTGGGGCGGTCGGGCTGGGCGCGGCACTGGCCGCGGGTGCTGGCGATGCTGAAGGAGCGGGTGAGGCGCTGGCCGCTGGCGCGGGTGTTGCCAAAGGTGCGGGGGAGGGCGAGGCCGACGGGGCCGGCGAGGGGCTGACCGACGCGGCGGGCGCCGGGCTCGGGGTTTGCGCCAGAACCTCGCGCGGTCCAAATGACAGGCCAAGCGACAGGACCGCTGCCGGGACCAGTGCGGTCAGAGCGAAACGACGAAACCTGATCATTTTATTCTCCCCAAGATTCTCCCCAAGACCTTGCCCACCAAGGCCCAAATCCGGCTTTAGCGTCCCCGTTCGCGCGAACCGCGCCGTTCTAACACGCGAGCGCTGAATTCGTCCCATGACAGATGCGTCATAGCAGACGTCTCGGCACCGGCCGCAAATCGCTGGCCAAGCGGCCGAGGATCGCCATATAAGACAGGCGAAATTCGGGAACTTTCATGAGCGCGCTGGCCAACCACGCATTTGCCAAGATGAACGGCATCGGCAACGAGATCGTCGTTGTCGACATGCGCGATTCCGCAGGCCGGGTGACGCCGGACGATGCCCGCGCGGTGGCGTCCGCGAACGGCGGCGTGGCTTACGACCAGCTCATGGTGCTGCAGAAGCCGCGGCTCGACGGCACCGAGGCCTTCATCAGCATCTACAACAATGACGGCTCCGAAGCCGGCGCCTGCGGCAACGGCATGCGCTGCGTCGTGCGCCGCATCTTCGAGAAGACCGGCCAGACCACGGCGACCTTCGAGACCGCCGCCGGCCTGCTCAATGCCTGGCAGGGGCCGGCGCCCGATCTCTATACCGTCGACATGGGCGCGCCAAAATTCGGCTGGCAGGACATTCCGCTGGCGGAAGAGTTTCGCGACACCCGCTACATCGAATTGCAGATCGGGCCGATCGACAATCCGATCCTGCATTCGCCCTCCGTCTTGAGCATGGGCAATCCGCATGCGGTGTTCTGGGTCGACGACGTCAACGCGTACGATCTCGGCCGCTTCGGTCCGCTCCTGGAAAACCATCCGATCTTCCCGGAGCGCGCCAACATCACGCTCGCCCAGATCGTCGATCCCCAGCACATCACGATCCGCACCTGGGAGCGCGGCGCAGGCCTGACCAGGGCCTGCGGTTCGGCGGCTTGCGCCACCGCAGTCGCGGCAGCGCGGCTGAAGCGCGCCGAGCGCAAGGTCGAGATCACATTGCCAGGCGGCAGGCTCGGCATCGAATGGCGGGAGCGCGACGACCACGTGCTGATGACGGGAACCGCGACCTTCGAATATGAGGGCCATTTCGATCCGGCGCTGTTCGCGCCGGTCGCCTGATGGCCGTCGACATCGTCACCTTCGGCTGCCGCCTCAATGCCTTCGAGGCCGAGGTGATCCGCAGCAAAGCGGAGGGTGCGGGCCTTTCCGACACCATCGTCATCAACAGCTGCGCCGTCACCAACGAGGCGGTGGCGCAGGCGCGCCAGTCGATCCGCAAACTGAAGCGCGAGCGCCCCGAGGCGCGCATCGTCGTCACCGGCTGCGCGGCGCAGACGCAGAGCCAGATGTTCGCTGAGATGGCCGAGGTCGATCGCGTCGTCGGCAATGACGACAAGATGCGATCGTCTGCATGGCAGGAGACGCGCAGCGCCTTCGACTTTGGTGCCAGCGAAAAGATCGCTGTCAGCGACATCATGGCCGTGAGGGAGATGGCGCCGCATCTTATCGACGGCTATGCGAGCGGTCTGCCGCGCGTGTTCGTGCAGGTGCAGAACGGCTGCGATCATCGCTGCACCTTCTGCATCATCCCGTTCGGCCGCGGCAATTCGCGCTCGGTGCCGATGGGCGCCGTGGTCGAGCAGGTGCGAGCGCTGGTCGAGCGCGGTCATGCCGAGATCGTGCTGACCGGGGTCGATCTCACCAGCTATGGCACCGACCTGCCCGGCGCGCCGAAGCTCGGCATGTTGACCAAGCAGATCCTGAGGCATGTGCCGGAGCTGAAGCGCCTGCGCATCTCCTCGATCGATTCGATCGAGGCGGATGCCGATCTGCTCGACGCCATCGCCGACGATTCGCGGCTGATGCCGCATCTGCACCTGTCGCTGCAGTCCGGCGACGATATGATTTTGAAGCGCATGAAGCGACGGCATTCGCGCCGGGACGCCATCGTGTTCTGCGACCAGGTCCGCCGGCTGCGACCCGACGTTGCCTTCGGCGCCGACATCATCGCGGGCTTCCCGACCGAGACCGAGGAGATGTTTTCGCGCTCGCTCGAGCTCGTCGAGGAATGCGGCCTCACCTTCCTGCACGTCTTCCCCTACTCCCCGCGCCCCGGCACGCCGGCTGCGCGGATGCCGCAGGTGGCGGGTCCCGAGATCAAGGCGCGTGCGAAACGGCTGCGGGCCGCAGGCGAAGCGGCGCTGCGGCGGCGGCTGCAAGCCGAGATCGGCGCGAGGCGCGATGTGCTGATCGAGAGCGGGGAGCAGGGCCGCACGGAGCATTATCTGCCGGTGGCGATTGCGGGCGAGCGGGTGGGGGGCATCGTGCCACGAGTGATTGCCGGCGTTGATGGCGAGCGGCTCACCACATAGTCGGTGTCGTCGCCCGGCTCGACCGGGCGACCCAGTACGCCGCGGCTTCTCAGTTTGATCTCCGCCGTCTCTGGAATACTGGATTGCCCGCCTTCGCGGGCAATGACGGCCGAGTGTGTGATGAGCAGCGCGCCCCCTACAGCGCTCTTACCTGCCAGAACCGCAGCGTGCGCTTGGCGTTCTCCGCCGTCATTCTCGCATAGTGTCCCTGCGCCGTGGCGATGTCCGCGGGCTTCATCGCACCTGTCGCGAAGCGGCTTTCGAGCACGGCCACGGTGGTCTCCCAGCTGAGCTGCGCGGCCTTGCACGGCACCAGCAGACCGTCTTCGCGCAGACTCTGCATCAGCGGGCGAATCACCTCGATCGTCGATCCGGACAACGCCGCCAGGGCCGCCACCGTCTCCTCATAGCGCCGCTGCCCGGCGAAGCCGAACAGCGTCGCCTCATCGAGCTGGCCGGTCGCCTTGAGATTCGCAATCGCGCGCTTGGCGCCCTCGAAATCGCGAACGCCGGACATCTCGCGCTCGACGCCGATGGTGACGGCTGCGATCGCGCTCTGGATTTCCTCGAACAGATGCGGCGGCGCGCGCGACAACAGGCGGGTGCGCACGGCATCCGTCGCCGAGCGCAGCAATTGGCGCCGCAGCTCCGATGGCAGATCGACGCGGACGCCGACGCTGACCGCGAGCTCCGGATCGCTCTCGGCCTGGCCGACGATGATGGCAAATCCGCCTCCGGAGACGCGTGCGCCGGGATTGGCCGCGAGCCGCCGGCTGACGCTGGGATAGCGGCGCGCCAGCAGCGCGTCGGTGACGATCTCCTTCAGCCACCAGCGACCGGCGACCGCGAGCAGATGCGGCTCGCCCTTGCTTGATGCGATCTTCACCAGCTCGCCATCGTCGAGGCGCGCGGATTCCTGCAGCACCGGGCCGGCAATGCGGATCTCGTCATTGTTGGCGAGCCGGCGGATCACGGACGGCGGCGCCTGCGCGATCGGCGCGAGCTGCGCGCTGATCTCGGCCAGCGCCACGCGCGCGCCCATGTCGGCGATGGCGCGCAGCTCGATGGTGCCGATCAGGCGCGCGAGCACGTTGTCGAACAGCGCGATCTGCTCGTCGTCGAAATTGCCGGCGGAGCACAGGAACAGCTCGGTGACGCGCCGGGCCGTCTCCAGCCCCTTTTCCGGCGAGCCCATCCGAATCGCGGATTCGACCTCGTCGATGATCGATAGCCCGGCCTTGGTCATCACGCGCGGCTCGTCCTGAGCGGTTACGGAAGCTTTTTCTAAGCAACCGTGATCATTAGAGGCGAGCACTGAACGTTTCGTAAACCATGGTGATCCTCATCCTGAGGAGCCCGCGAAAGCGGGCGTCTCGAAGGATAGAGGCCGAGGTCTGGCAGCGGGGCTTCATGATTCGAGACGGCCGCTGCGCGGCCTCCTCACCATGAGGGTCAGGCAGTTGGGTTACTCCCCATTCCACCCGCAGGCCCTGAGCTTCTCATGCATATGCGGCGGGGCCGGCGCCACCACGCGGATCGGTTCCTTGTTCCGGGAGATCGGCACCACGATCTCGCGGGAATGCAGATGCAGGCGCGGCTCGCCGAAGCGCGGGCCGTTGCCGTAAATGTTATCGCCGAAGATCGGCCAGCCCGTCGCGGCCGAATGCACCCGCAATTGATGGGTCCGGCCGGTGACGGGTTCCATGGCGAGCCAGGTGAAACCGTCGCCGCGGCCCATCACCCTCCAATTGGTGATCGCCTTCTGCCCTTCCGGATCCGGCTTCTGCCACCAGCCGCGTTCGGCATTGAGCCGGCCGAGCGGCATGTCGATCGTGCCCTCATCTTCGGCAGGGCCGCCCTCGACCACCGTCCAGTAGGTCTTGCCGATCTTGCCGTGCTTGAACAGCAGGCCGAGCGAGGCGGTTGCCTTGCGGTGGCGGCCGAGCACGAGGCACCCCGAGGTGTCCTTGTCCAGCCGGTGGGCCAGCACCGGCGGCCGCGGCAGACCGAAACGGAGCGCGTCGAAGCAGGCTTCCAGGTTCGGCCCGCCCTTGGGGCCGCGATGCACCGGCAGGCCGGCCGGCTTGTCGATCACCAGCATCAAGCCGTCGCGATGAAGCACGCGCGCCAGGATTTCGTCTGATGTCAATTCGGGAACATCGAGCAAGGACAACGACTTTCGGTCAAGACTTTCGTTTGCAGGCCGGAACGGCTAACACGCCATCATGAACGATACCACCTCCGACACCCCAAAACTGAGCTGGTGGCGCCGCCTGTCCAACGGGCTCAAGCGCACCTCGTCCTCGCTCGGGACCGCGGTCGCCGACCTCGTCACCAAGCGCAAGCTCGACCGCGCCATGCTCGACGACATCGAGGACGTGCTGCTGCGCGCCGACCTCGGCACACAGGTCGCGGTGCGCATTGCCGACGCCGTCGGCGCGGGGCGCTACGACAAGGCAATCTCGGCGGACGAGGTCAAGGACGTCGTTGCGACCGAGGTCGAGAAGGTGCTCGCGCCGGTCGCGAAACCGCTCGAGATCGACACGGCCAAGAAGCCGTTCGTCATCCTCGTCGTCGGCGTCAACGGCTCCGGCAAGACCACCACGATCGGAAAGCTCTCGCAGAAATTCGCATCCGAAGGCCGCAAGGTGATGCTGGCCGCCGGCGATACGTTTCGCGCCGCCGCGATCGAGCAGCTCAAGGTCTGGGGCGAGCGGACGAAGACGCCGGTCATCGCGGCCGCACAAGGCTCGGATTCGGCAAGCCTTGCCTTCAACGCGCTGACCGCGGCGAAGGAGCAGAACATCGACGTGCTCCTGATCGACACCGCCGGCCGCCTGCAGAACAAGGCCGAGCTGATGAACGAGCTTGAGAAGGTCGTGCGTGTCATCCGCAAGGTCGATGATACCGCGCCGCATGCGGTGCTGCTGGTGTTAGATGCCACCGTCGGCCAGAACGCGCTGTCGCAGGTCGAGGCCTTCCATCGCACCGCCGGGGTCACCGGCCTCGTGATGACCAAGCTCGACGGCACGGCGCGCGGCGGCATCCTGGTGGCGCTCGCCGAGAAGTTCAAGCTGCCGGTGCACTTCATCGGCGTCGGCGAGGGCGTCGAGGATCTCGCGCCGTTCACCGCGCGCGACTTCGCCCGCGCCATCGCCGGAATCGAATAGCCTCATCCTTCGAGACGCCGCTTGCGCGGCTCCTCAGGATGAGATCGTGCCACATAAGAGGTCCTCATCCTGAGGAGACCGCGAAGCGGTCGTCTCGAAGGATGGGAGAGACGGAAGAGAGAATGGACAAGACCCAGCCGCATCCGCTGTTCAAGCTT
This sequence comes from Bradyrhizobium vignae, assembly GCF_004114425.1. Taxonomy (GTDB): domain Bacteria; phylum Pseudomonadota; class Alphaproteobacteria; order Rhizobiales; family Xanthobacteraceae; genus Bradyrhizobium; species Bradyrhizobium vignae. The sequence continues at coordinate 64,674 of NZ_RDQF01000037.1, forward strand.
GCGACCGAGCTCGGTCCGCTGCTCGTGTTCTTCTTCGTCAATGCGAAGTTCAATCTGTTCGCCGCGACCGGCGCTTTCATGGTTGCGATCGTGGCGGCGATGGCCGCCTCCTACGTGGTGACGCGCCACATCCCGATCATGGCGATCGTGACCGGCGTTATCGTGCTGGTGTTCGGCACGCTGACGCTGGTGCTGCACGACGAGACCTTCATCAAGGTCAAGCCGACCATCATCTACGGCCTGTTCGCCGTGATCCTCGGCGGCGGCCTGCTGTTCGGCCGCTCCTTCATCGCCGTGATGTTCGACCAGATGTTCAACCTGACGCCGCAGGGCTGGCGTATCCTCACGCTGCGCTGGGCGCTGTTCTTCGCCGGCCTGGCCGTGCTGAACGAGATCATCTGGCGCACCCAGAGCACGGATTTCTGGGTGAACTTCAAGGTGTTTGGCGTGACCACGCTGACCATGATCTTCGCCATCGCCCAGATGCCGCTGACCAAGCGCTACGGGATCGCGCCGGCATCGCTGGAAGCAAGCGAGGCGGAAGCGGGGGATGTCAGGAAGGGGTAGGGCGAAGCGTCGCTCCACATATCGCTGTCATGCCCGGGCTTGAGCGGGGCATCCAGTACGCTGCGGCCTCTTCGTATCCGACTGGCGTCCGATCAAGTCGGCGATGACAGTTGAGTATGCGGCGCGAGCGCGGCGATCAGCTCCCCGCCTTCAACGCCTTCTCCAGCTGCGGCATCAACACCGTCCGCAAATTGTCCGGCGTGATCGGGCCGACCAGCTTGTAGGCGATGGTGCCCTCGCGGCTGACGACGAACGTTTCTGGCACGCCATAGACGCCCCATTCGATCGAGGCGCGGCCGTTGGCATCGACGCCGACGCGGCCGAACGGGTTGCCGTAGCGGCCGAGGAAGCGCCGCGCGTTGTCGGAGGCGTCCTTGTAGTTGATGCCGACCAGTTGGAAGCGCTTGTCCTTGGCGAGCTCGGTCAGGAGCGGCGCCTCGTCATGGCACGGCACGCACCAGGACGCCCAGACATTGACCAGGGTGACCTTGCCTTTGAAGGCGGCGGGATCGAGCCCCGGCACCGGCGCATTGTCGGCCTGCAAGCCCTCGAGCGGCGGCAGCATCGTCTGCGGCGCCGGCCGGCCGATCAGCGCCGAAGGAATTCGCGAGGGATCGCCGCTGCCGAGCCGGAACCAGAACAGCAGCGCGAGGCCGAGGAAGGCAATCAGCGGCAGTGCCATCAGGAAGGTGCGCCGCTGCGGTGACGCGGAGCTCGACCGGTCGTTCATCGCCGCTCCGTCGCGCTGCGGCCTGACCGGCGGGTGATGCCGCGCTCCTCCAGCTCGCGCAAGCGCTGCGTCTGGCTGCGATAATCGAGCATGACCCACCCGATGAGGATCACGATCACGAGTGCGGCAGCCGCGTAAGACGCCACAATGAAAGACGCGTAAGGACCGAGCGACATGATCACGCCGCCCCTTTTGACGCGTTTTCTTGATGTGAGCCGGTGCCCAACTCGCTCGAGAACGCGACGCGGCTCGCCTGCATCATCTGCAGCGAGCGGACGCGGCGGCGCAGGATCTCGTTGCGCATTGCCGCCAAATGCAGCGTGACGAACAGCAGCGTGAAGGCGATCGCCATCACGAGCAGCGGGATCAGGAAGGATTTGTCGAGCGTCGAGCCGCCCATGCGCATCACCGAGGCCGGCTGGTGCAGCGTGTTCCACCAGTCGACCGAGAACTTGATGATGGGCAGGTTGATCGCGCCGACCAGCGTCAGCACCGCGGCGGCGCGCGCCGCACGCGAGGGATCGTCGACCGCACGCCACAGCGCCATCAGGCCGAGATACATCAGGAACAGGATCAGAACGGAGGTCAGCCGCGCATCCCATTCCCAATAGGTGCCCCACATCGGCCGGCCCCACAGCGAGCCGGTGAGCAGAGCGAGGAAAGTGAAGCTGGCGCCGATCGGAGCAGCCGCTTTCGCGGCGACGTCGGCGAGCGGATGCCGCCACACCAGCGTGCCCAGCGAGGCAATGCTCATCACGCCCCAGACGAACATCGACAGCCAGGCATTGGGCACGTGAATGAACATGATCTTGACGGTCGCGCCCTGCTGATAGTCGTCCGGCGCGTATGCGGATTGATAGAGGCCGATGGCGAGCAGGATGACGGTCGCAGCCGCGAGCCAGGGCAACACCCGCGCCGTCAGCGCGAGGAACCGGGTGGGGTTGGCGAGGTCGATCAGCGTCATGGTATCGTGATAGTCACCGGGGGCCGCTCAGGCAATCAGCACGAAAGTCCGTCGCGAAAGTTGATCGGGGTCAAGGTCAGTCCAGTCCATGCCGCAGGCTCGCCGCCGCCGCGAACGGGCCGATCACGAAGCTGACCAGCGAGAGCGCGCATAGAATCGAGAACGGCGCGCCGAAGGTCATCGGGCCGACGATCACCGCCTGCGAGGCCGCCACCCCGAAGATCAGCACGGGAATCGACAACGGCAGCACGAGAACGGCCATCAGCAATCCGCCACGGTGCAGCGTCACCGCCAGCGCCGCACCGATCATGCCAGTGAAGGTCAGGGCCGGGGTTCCCGCAAGCAGCGTCAGCGCCACCGCACCGGTCGCGACCATGTCGAGGTTGAGCAAAAGGCCGAGCAGCGGGGTTGCGACGATCAGCGGCAGGCCGGCGGCCAGCCAATGCGCCAGCGCCTTGGCGGCGCAGGCGAGCTCCAACGGCATCCGGCCCATCGTGATCAGGTCGAGCGAGCCGTCCTCGTGGTCGGCCATGAACAGCCGGTCCAGGGTCAGCAGGCTCGCCAGGAGCGCGCCGAGCCACAGGATCGCCGGTCCCAGCCGCGACAGCAGCGCCAGATCCGGCCCCACCGCGAACGGCATCAGCACCACCACGGTCAGGAAGAACAGCACCCCGATCAGCGCCCCGCCGCCGACGCGAAGCGCGATCCTGATGTCCCGGAGGATCAGGGCGGACAGGGCGGTCATGGGGTGCTCCCATTGTGCCCTAGGGGCGGTGCGCTCCCTCCCCCGCGTGCGGGGGAGGGCCGGGGAGAGGGTTTCTCGACAACGAAGATTCCCCCAGAGGAGAGAACGCCCATCCGGCGCCATAGCCGATGCAAAGCATCGGCGTTTTTGAGGGACGGCGGCCAAGGGCCGCCTATGCCGGCCTCTCCCGCAAGCGGGAGCGGCGAGGGAGCGGAGAGGGCGGCGCCAGGCCGCTTGGAAAGCTGAGGGTGCATCGGAATCACGCCGTATCCCCGATCCGCAGCTCGCGCGATTCGATCCCGAGCGGCGCGTGGGTGGCGGCGACGATCATGCCGCCGCGCGACAGGTGCTCACGCATCAGGCCGCCGAACATATCCTGGCCGGCCACATCCAGCGCCGTGGTCGGCTCGTCCAGGAGCCAGACCGGGCGGCGCACGGTCAGCAGCCGGGCCAGCGAGAGCCTGCGGCGCTGGCCGGCGGAGAGGAAGGCTGCGGGCAAATGGGTGGCATGGTCGAGGCCGACTTTGGCGAGGCTCTCGGCCGCCTCAAAACGCTCGCCGCCGAGAAAATCAGCCCAAAATGCCAGATTTTCCTCAACGCTCAGCGCCGGCTTCAGGGCATCGCGATGGCCGAGATAGTGGCACTGCTCCGCCAAGGTCAGCTCGCCAACGCCTCCGTCCAGCGCGATCGTCCCGCCGGCGGGAACCAGCAGGCCCGCGATCAGCCGCAGCAGCGAGGTCTTGCCCGATCCGTTGCGACCCATCACCGCCAGGGCTTCGCCCGAAACGGCCGCGAAATCGAGGCCGGCGAACACCTCGCGGCCGCCCCGCACGCATCTGAGCCCATGACCTGCCAGCCGCATCTCGCCTCGCTTCAACCAGCTCACAGCCAGGCCTCAGGAAATCTTGGGGTAGCGCATGGGAATTTTTGGCTCAGCGGTTGCTGCGGCACGATTGTGGCTGTGGCGGTGCGGTTAGAAAGCTTCTATAAGCCCGGAACTAGTTGATGCAGCAACTCAACCTGCCCCTGCAAGCGGCCCAGCCTGATACGCTGACGGTGTTAAAATACCCTGCCGGGTATAACTAACAATTGGGATCTCCTACATGACCTCGCTCGACAGCTTCAAATGCAAAAAGACCCTCAAGGTCGGCGCCAAGACCTATGTCTATTACAGCCTGCCCACAGCCGAGAAGAATGGTCTGAAGGGAATTTCGAAGCTTCCCTATTCGATGAAGGTCCTGCTCGAGAATCTGCTGCGCAACGAGGACGGCCGCTCGGTCAAGAAGGAAGACATCGTCGCGGTGTCGAAATGGCTGCGCAAGAAGTCGCTGGAGCATGAGATCGCCTTCCGCCCGGCGCGCGTCCTGATGCAGGACTTCACCGGCGTGCCCGCGGTGGTCGACCTCGCCGCGATGCGCAACGCGATGCAGAAGCTCGGCGGCGAGCCTGAGAAGATCAATCCGCTGGTGCCGGTCGACCTCGTCATCGACCACTCCGTGATCGTGAACTTCTTCGGTGACAACAAGGCCTTCGGCAAGAACGTCGTCGAGGAATACAAGCAGAACCAGGAGCGCTACGAGTTCCTGAAGTGGGGTCAGAAGGCGTTCTCGAACTTCTCCGTAGTGCCGCCCGGCACCGGCATCTGCCACCAGGTCAACCTCGAATATCTGGCCCAGACGGTCTGGACCAAGAAGGAGAAGATGACGGTCGGCAAGAAGACCGGCACCTTCGAGGTCGCCTATCCCGATTCGCTGGTCGGCACCGACTCCCACACCACCATGGTCAACGGTCTCGCCGTGCTCGGCTGGGGCGTCGGCGGCATCGAGGCGGAAGCCTGCATGCTCGGCCAGCCGCTGTCGATGCTGCTGCCCAACGTCGTCGGCTTCAAGCTGAAGGGCGCGCTGAAGGAAGGCGTCACTGCGACCGATCTGGTGCTGACCGTGACGCAGATGCTGCGCAAGCTCGGCGTGGTCGGCAAGTTCGTCGAGTTCTTCGGCCCCGGCCTCGACCACCTCTCGGTCGCCGACAAGGCGACCATCGCCAACATGGCGCCCGAATACGGCGCGACCTGCGGCTTCTTCCCGGTCGACGCCGCCGCGCTCGACTACCTCAAGACCTCCGGCCGTGCCTCGGCCCGCGTCGCGCTGGTGCAGGCCTATGCCAAGGCGCAGGGCCTGTTCCGCACCGCCAAGTCGCCCGATCCGGTGTTCACGGAGTTGCTGACACTGGACCTCGGCGACGTCGTGCCGTCGATGGCCGGCCCGAAGCGTCCCGAAGGCCGCATCGCGCTGCCTTCGGTGGCCGAAGGCTTCTCGCTCGCGCTCGCCAGCGAGTACAAGAAGGCCGAGGAGCCGGCGAAGCGTTTCCCGGTCGAAGGCAAGGACTTCGATCTCGGCCATGGCGACGTCGTGATCGCGGCGATCACCTCCTGCACCAACACCTCGAATCCCAGCGTGTTGATCGGTGCGGGCCTGCTCGCGCGTAACGCGGCGGCCAAGGGCCTGAAAGCGAAGCCGTGGGTGAAGACCTCGCTCGCCCCGGGCAGCCAGGTCGTGGCCGAGTATCTCGCCAATTCCGGCCTCCAGAAGGATCTCGACAAGGTCGGCTTCAACCTGGTCGGCTTCGGCTGCACCACCTGCATCGGCAATTCCGGTCCGCTGCCGGAGGAGATCTCGAAGTCGATCAACGACAACGGCATCGTCGCCGCTGCCGTGCTCTCCGGTAACCGCAACTTCGAAGGCCGCGTCTCGCCGGACGTGCAGGCGAACTATCTGGCCTCGCCGCCGCTGGTCGTTGCGCACGCGCTCGCCGGCAGCGTCACCAAGAACCTCGCCACCGAGCCGCTCGGCGAGGGCAAGGACGGCAAGCCGGTGTACCTGAAGGACATCTGGCCGACGGCCAAGGAGATCAACGCCTTCATGAAGAAGTTCGTGACCGCGTCGATCTTCAAGAAGAAGTATGCCGACGTGTTCAAGGGCGATACCAACTGGCGCAAGATCAAGACGGTCGAGAGCGAGACCTATCGCTGGAACATGTCTTCGACCTATGTGCAGAACCCGCCTTACTTCGAAGGCATGAAGAAGGAGCCGGAGCCGGTCACCGACATCGTCGAGGCGCGCATCCTCGCCATGTTCGGCGACAAGATCACCACCGACCACATCTCGCCGGCCGGTTCGATCAAGCTCACCTCGCCCGCCGGCAAATATCTCAGCGAGCATCAGGTGCGCCCCGCCGATTTCAATCAGTACGGCACGCGTCGCGGCAACCACGAAGTGATGATGCGCGGCACCTTCGCCAACATCCGCATCAAGAACTTCATGCTCAAGGGCGCGGATGGAAACATCCCTGAGGGCGGTCTGACCAAGCACTGGCCCGACGGCGAGCAGATGTCGATCTACGACGCCGCGATGAAGTACCAGGAAGAGAAGGTGCCGCTGGTGGTGTTCGCCGGCGCCGAATACGGCAACGGCTCCTCGCGCGACTGGGCCGCCAAGGGTACGCGCCTGCTCGGCGTTCGCGCCGTGATCTGCCAGAGCTTCGAGCGTATCCATCGCTCCAACCTGGTCGGCATGGGCGTGCTGCCGCTGACCTTCGAGGAGGGCACCTCCTGGCAGTCGCTCGGCCTCAAGGGCGACGAGAAGGTGACGATCCGCGGCCTGCAAGGCGACCTCAGGCCGCGTCAGAAGCTGACCGCGGAGATCGTCTCCGGCGACGGTTCGTTGCAGCGCGTTTCGCTGCTCTGCCGCATCGATACGCTGGACGAGCTCGACTACTACCGCAACGGCGGCATCCTGCACTACGTGCTGCGCAAGCTCGCGGCGTAAGCGCGGATTTGTGAACGATGGCTCACTGCGAAGTGAGTAGAAGCCCTGACGAAGGCGGCCTATCAAAAGGCCGCCTTCACGCGTTTGCGGTACGCTTCAGATGGGCCCGCCCGGCGGAAAACCTCCCTTGGACGGTTGCTTGGACGAATGTGCCGCGCCCCGTAAGACTACGGTGACCATCAGGCGATAAGATTTCCCTCTCACGAGCAATGGTGTGCGGCGTTCGACATGACGACAATGACGGCTACTCATCCGATTTCCCGCTGGTCTGGTGCCCTCTGGTCGGGAGCTCTCGGCATCTGTGCGATCATCGCCGTCATACGCCCCGCCGAGGCTGATCCCCGCGCCGTTGTCGAATTATTTACCTCGCAGGGCTGTTCGTCCTGTCCGCCCGCCGACCAGATCATCGGCGATCTCTCCAAGGATCCCTCGGTCATCGCGCTGAGCATGCCGATCGATTATTGGGACTATCTCGGCTGGAAGGACACGCTGGCGGATTCGCGCTTCTCTGCGCGGCAACGTGCCTATTCGCGCATGCGCGGCGACCGCGAAGTCTACACACCGCAAGTCGTCGTCAACGGCTCCACGCATGTGATCGGCAGCGACCGCGCGGGCATCGAGAGTGCGATCGGCAAGACCGACAAGGGCGCCGGCGTGATGAGCGTGCCGGTGACGATGTCACTCTCGGGCAAGCAGATCAACGTCTCGGTGGACGCAAGCAAGGAGCCGACGGTCTCGCGCGGCGAAGTCTGGATCTGCTCGATCGCCAAGTCGGTGCCGATCGCGATCACCCGCGGCGAGAATCGCGGACAGCAGGTCACCTATCACAACGTGGTGCGCAACCTGCTCAAGGTCGGCGACTGGACCGGGGGTCCGGAAAGCTGGACGGTGCCGATCGAGAACCTCACGCGCGACGGCGTCGACGGCGCGGTGGTGTACGTCCAGGACGGCAGTCGTGAGAAGCCGGGCCCGATGCTGGGCGCGGCGTACACGTCGCTGCATTGATTCGTTTCTATCGCTACGTTCGCTCCCACTCCTCATGGTGAGGAGCGCACCCTTGCGCGCGTCTCGAACCATGCAAGGCCCCCGCTGATGCAGCTCGGCCTTGCATCCTTCGAGACGCTGCGCGAAGGCGCGGCCCTTGGGATGAGGGGAGGGAATCTTCGCGCGGATGTTCGGAGAGAGGGGGCGCCGGAAACATCCCGACACAAACCAAAAAGGACCAACTTGCGTTGGCCCTCCTTGCCGTGCGTACAGACCCGATCCTGTTCGACCCCGGGGGGCTGGGGGCTGAGGAATCCGGAACCGAAAGGACCGGGTCAACGCACGCGATTCTTTTCGCATTGCAGGGCGGCAGGCGCTTGGCGGAAAAGCGGCGAGACTAAGATTCTTGAGCACGATCCCGTGACGGTTTGCCGCGACAGAGTTCCACCAGTGCGTGCGTCCCGATCCCCGTCCAATTCGATCGGTTGAACCCCTTGCGGTGCGGAACGGTTGGCGCGATCATGCGATTGTCATGAACGCGGTTCCGGGGACGGTTTTCGCGGATGCGGTTCATTGCAGTGCGATGAGGAGGCGCTTCCCATGAGCCTGATCTCGGAGGATGCCGATCCGAGCGAGCAGCGCGCGGCGGCGCGCTCCGCCGCGAATGCGCAGCCGAACCGGGTGACGTTCAACCGGCTCGAGCTGCATCGTATTCTCAATCTCTATGGCCGCATGGTCGCCGACGGCGAGTGGCGCGACTACGCCATCGACTTCCTGAAGGACCGCGCGGTGTTCTCGGTCTATCGCCGCGCCTCGGAAGTCCCGATCTATCGCATCGAGAAGGATCCGCGGCTCGCGCGCAAGCAGGGCATGTACAGCGTGATCTCGGCGACGGGCCTGATCCTGCGCCGCGGCCACGAACTCGAGCGCGTGCTGCTGGTGATCGATCGCAAGCTGGCCTTGGTGTGACGACCGTTGGTCGTCATTCCCGGGCGCGACGAAGTCGCGAACTCCGGCGCGCCGTTGCGCGCCTGAGAATCTCGAGCTTGTCCACAACCTCTGGATTTCCGGGTTCGCGCTGACGCGCGCCCCGGAATGACTGTGCAGTGCGGAACTAATTCCCCGGCACGCTCCTCGCCCCCTCGCCGAGATCGCGCTGCATCATCACCGTGTCCAGCCAGCGGCCGAATTTCAGCCCGACATTGGGATGCGTGCCGATCATCTTGAAGCCGGCCCTGGTGTGCACGCCGATCGATCCGGCATTGGCGGAATCGCCGATCACCGCGATCATCTGGCGGAAGCCGCGCGCCTCGCTTTCGGCGATCAGCCGTTCCAGCAGCAGAGTGCCGACACCGCGGCGGTGGAAGGAGGGATCGAGATAGATCGAGTTCTCCACCGTAAAACGATAGGCCGGCCGCGGGCGGTAGGCGCCGGCATAGGCGTAGCCGGCCACGCGCCCGTCCAGCATGGCGACGAAATAGGGATAGCCGCCCTCGATCAGCGCACGATAGCGGCGCGTCATCTCGGCAAGATCGGGCGGCTCCAGCTCGAACGTCGCGGTGCCCTCGCGGACGGCCTGTTGGTAGATGGCGGTAATGGCGGGAAGGTCGGCCTCGGTGGTGGGCCTGATTTCAGGTGCGGACATGGGGGCTGAGATTAGAGCCTTCCTGCGACTGCTGGAAGGGGGCAACGCTGCTTCCCCGCCGTCATTGCGAACGCAGCGAAGCAAATCCAGAAATGCATCCGCGGAGGCACTCTGAATTGCTTCGTCGCATCAGCGCAAAATCGCTACGCAATTTTGTCGCGAGCTCCTCGCAATTGTCGATGTTCAATAATTCGCTGATTGGATCGCGGTGGTCTTGGAAGCGGCGAAAGCCTTGGGAGTTTGTCCTGCCAAGGCCTGATGGGGTCTGTGGTTGTTGTAGTAGACGAGGTACT
>NZ_RDQF01000038.1 GCF_004114425.1 Bradyrhizobium vignae
CATGCCAGCCGTACGTCACGCCATCGTCGATCTCATCCTTCGGCCGCCGTCTCAGCATTGCCCATATTGCCGAAGGCAAATCCGTGAAAAACAGCGGCGAAAACACAATCTGCCAAAGTAGTGCTAGCCTAGGACTGCACCGCGATTATGCCGCGGCCGCGATGGAAACCGGCTCGGCGATTACGCGATTGATTTGGCATCGAAACCTCCAATGGAGGGTGACATGCAGAATTGGGAAGGGAATTGGACGAACGCAAAGTTTTGTGACGTTGCGAACCTGATCCTCGGCGCGGTACTGTTCGTTTCGCCCTGGATATTCAGTTTCGATGCGGGGACGGTCTCTCAAAACGCCGTTATCACCGGTATCGCCATCGCGATCCTTGCGGTCGCGGCGCTGGCGGCGTTCGCGGTGTGGGAGGAGTGGCTGAACCTCGTCGTCGGCTTGTGGGCACTGGTATCGCCCTGGGTATTGGGCTTCCAGGGAACCACCGCGATGACGGTGCATGTGATCATCGGCGCGGCGGTCGCAATCTTGGCAGCGATCGAGCTCTGGATTATCCCCAGCAACCCGCCGCGGCTGACCACCGGTAGCTGAGAAGCTGGATCGTTTGGCTCGTGGCATAGCTTCGCCGTCATCGGAAAAACCCTGTCCAGCCGACGCGGACGAAATTCGGTGCGGGCCTGGGGCCGGCAGCTACTCAGCGCAGTCGGCCTTGGGTCAGCCGTAAGTGCCGCAGCTTGAGTGCCGGCAACCGCTTCATGAGGTCAGCGGAGGCGCCAAGTTCTCCACGCGTGGCGATCGCCCGGATACCGCTGCGATGCTCTTCGATCAAGCGGTCGCGATCCGTCGCTTCCCAGAGTTTGTGCAGGACGTAGCGCGCGTCGAGATCGTCCATATCCCAGGCGGGATAGGCTCCGATCATCAGCACTTCGGGCTTCGTCGGCATGGTAGGGACTCCTTTTGAGCCCGGTGTAGGGCCGCAAATTGCTTAAGAGGCGCCGGGACGCGTGGATCACAGACAGGTGGTGATGCCGCCATCGACATAGAGCGTATGGCCGTTGACGAAGGACGACGCCTCGCCGGACAGAAACACGGCAGCGCCGATCAGTTCGTCGACATTGCCCCAGCGCGAGGCTGGCGTGCGCTTTTCCAGCCATGCCGAGAACTCGGGATTGTCCACGAGAGCCTGGTTCAGGGGAGTCTTGAAATAGCCGGGTGCGATCGCGTTGACCTGCAGACCGTACCTGGCCCAATCGGCACACATGCCCCGCGTCAGGTTCTTGATTGCTCCCTTGGTCGCGGTGTACGGCGCAATCCCGGGCCGCGCCAATTCGCTCTGGACCGACGCGATGTTGATGATTTTGCCTTTCCCGCGCGGAATCATATGGCGCGCCACTGCCTGGCCGACGTAGAAGGCGCTGGAGACGTTGGTCTTGAGCAACTCCTCCCACTTCTCGGCCGGAAACTCCTCCAAGGGCGTGCGGAATTGCATGCCGGCGTTGTTGACGAGGATGTCAATCGGCCCGATTGCCTCTTCAATGCGTAAGATTCCGCCGCGAACGGCGTCGGACCGAGTCACATCGAAGCTTGTCACTGCGACCTCATGGCCGCCGGCCCTGACGCCCGCTGCGGCCGCATCCAGCTTATTGCGATCGCGGCCATTCAGCACCACGGAGGCGCCGTGCTCGGCCAGCCCTCGGGCGATGGCAAGCCCGATGCCTTGCGATGATCCCGTTATAAGCGCGCGCCGGCCGGCGAGATTGAACAATTCGAATGCCACGGGACCCTCTCTCACTGCGCGTGACTCAGCGCTCAAGCAGCTTCTTGACGCCAGCTAGGCCGACACGCAGGAACGGGTCGGAGTGAATGTAAAAATACCGCACCCCCTGCTCCAGCAGCGCGGGCAGTTCATCCGATGTCACGAGTGTCCCCGCAACCTTTCCGGCCGCACGGATCTTCTTCACGGCGTAGCCAACTCGCTCCGTCACGGCCTGCGGCCGCGGCTGCCCGAATGGCGGCGCCGGCGGATAGCCCATGTTCTGTGAGAGGTCGCCGGGTCCAATGAAAAAGACGTCGATCCCTTCCACCGCGAGTAGCGCATCGATGTCGTCGATCGCTTTCGGAGTCTCGATCATGGCGATGATGAGCCGATTCTCGTGATCGGCCGGGCATGCGTAGCGCACCGCATCGACGATGGCGCGCGCCTGGTCTGCTGTATCGACCATCGGCACCATCAGACCGTCGGCGCCGGCATTGAGATAGCGGATCAGAACCGGCCGCTCATGAGAATGCGGGCGCACGATCGCGGCGCCACCGGCACCGCGGATGGCTTGGGCCGTGATCCGAACATCCTCGAAGCTCCAGGTGCCATGCTCGCAATCGACGAAGATAGCATCCGCACCGAGCTCGATCAGGCGGACTGCCAGCCCCGACGACGAGTGATGGGGCGTGAACATGGTGACCGCCTCGCTCTTGGCAAGGCGCTCGCGTAACTTGGCTCCGTTCATGGGAGATCCTCTTCTCTAGCTTTTCGGCTTGTCGGCGAGGCCCGCGGGTGCACCCACCCAACGGGCCGTTTCGATGTCCGCGGACGTATCCCGCATGAAGGTCGGACAGATGTGCAACTCTGGGATCACGGCGCCCTTTTGCAGGCTCGCACATAGCAGCACCGCACGCGCGACGTCGTGCGGATTGAGCATCGCGGCGCGTTCGCTATCCAGCGGCGGGCGCGCGCGGTTATCCATGATAGGCGTGTCGGTCTCGCCTGGAAGGATCGTCGTTGCTCGGATGCCCTGGTTACGAAACGTGTTGTGTAGGAACGTCATGAAGTTCTTCACGCCGGCCTTGGCTGCACCGTAGGCTGCTCCCCCGAGCAGGTTCGGATTGACGACGGCCAGCGAGGAGACCGTGATGATCGTGCCATCCTTCTTCGCGAGCATGTCATCCAGCACGGCCTGCGTCAGGTTGAACACGGCCGTGAGATTGACGTTGACTGTGGCGTTCCACTCCGCCTCGCTGATGAAACGCGCGTTCAGCACCTTGCTCGCGCTGCCGGCGTTATTAACGAGGATGTCGACCGACCCGACATGGCCTTTCACCCAGGCGACAGTCTCCAGGATCGCATCCCGCGACGCGACGTCGAGCGCGCGAGCGACGGCTTTGCCGCCCGCCTTCTCGATCACTGACGCAACTTCCTGCAGCGGCGCGATACGCCGCCCCGTCACGACCACCGTCGCGCCTTCCCGCGCAAGCAGGATCACCGTCTCGCGCCCGATCCCTGTTCCCGCACCCGTGACGAGTGCGATCTTCCCATCGAGCATACCCATGATTGTCCTATTCGGCGGCGCTCGCCGCCATGCTTGTGGGCTGATAGCCGTAAATCTGCCTCGCGGCGGCAGCCGTGATCAAGCCTTCGGCGAGATCGAGCTCGATCGCAGCCGCCGTGCGCTCGGACGTCCGTCCCCACCCGCCGCCGCCGGGCGTCTCGACCTCGAGCCGATCGCCGGTCTTCAGCACCACCTTGCCCTTGGGAAACTGCGGTTCGCCATTCCGGTACACCTTGCCGGCGCTGCCCGACTTGCCGCCGACCACGCCGAAGCAGGGATGGCGCACGCGTTCCGACGCCAGATAGATGTTCATCGGGTTGCGCCCGAGATTGCGCAGCACGACGCGCTGGCCGAGGCCGCCGCGGCTCTTGCCGGCGCCGCCGGAATCTGGGATCAGCTCCTTGCACTCCGTGAGCGCTGGCACCGCGATCTCGAACATCTCGATCGCCGTGACCTTGCAATTCGATGGGAAGCTCAGCGTATCAAGACCGTCGAATTCGGCGCGGGCGCCCTGCCCGCCGTGAAAATTCTGCACCGAACCGTATTGCGAACCGTCGTCACGCCGTCCGACGCAATTGGCGGCCCAGATCGGCGCGCCGCCGCTGTCGCCCATCACCTTGCCGGGCACCACGCCTTCCAGCGCTTTGAAGATCAGCGACGGGATCACATGTCCGATCAGGTTGCGCGAATTGCCCGCCGTCCATTCCTCCGGATTGAGGATAGAGCCGAGCGGCGCCTCGTCCGTAATCGGCGTGATGCAGCCCTCGTTGTTCGGCGTATCCGGGTCGAGCAGGCATTTCAACGCATAGACCGAGTGGGCGTAGCGATAATTGGTGCGGCAGTTGATCGAGTGAAGGATCTGCTCGGACGTACCGGCATAGTCGACGTGAATGGAATCGTCGCGGACGATCACGGCCGCCCTGAGCGTGACGTCGGTATCGTAGCCGTCGAGCAGCACCTCGGCGCTGTAGGTGCCGTTCGGCCATTGCCGGATCGCGCGGCGGGTCTGCGCCTCGGAGCGGGTGTGGATCGCATCCGCGAGTTCGTCGATCCCATCGAGATCATACTCGTCGAGGAACTTGACCAGCTCGCGGCCCATCACGTTGTTGGCCGCGACCATGGATTCGAGGTCACCCATTACCTCGGTCGGCAGGCGAACGGAGGCAGCGATTATGTCGAGGACGTCCTGATTGGGAACGCCGGCCTTGTGCAGCTTCACTATCGGGAAGCGAATACCTTCCTCGAAGATATCGCTGGCTTCGGAGTGCAAGGGCGCGCCGCCGATGTCGGGCAGATGCGCGATCGAACCCGCATAGGCCACGACCTTGCCTTTCTTGAAGATCGGCGTGATCATGGTGACGTCAGGCAGATGGCCGGTGCCGATCTCCGGATCATTGGTAGCGAGCACGTCGCCCTCCTGCAACGTGTCGACTGGAAACTTCGTCAGGAAGTATTTCTGCGCGGCGACTGGCAGCGAGGTGATGAACACCGGAATCGACCAGGTGCATTGCGCGAGCGCGCGGCCGCGGCTGTCGAGCAGCACCGTCACATAGTCGTGGTTCTCGCGCACGATCGGCGAGAACGCGGTCCGGCCGAGCACGATGTCGGCCTGGTCGGCGATGAAGATCAGTCGATTCCACATCACCTGAAGATTGATGGGATCGTTGAAATCGGCAGTGTTCACGGACATGGTGGCGTCGTCCCTAGGCGATGTTGATCACGAGATTGCCGTTGATATCGACATGCGCCGTGCCGCTCGGCCCGATGACGGCGGTCGACTCTCGTTGCTCGACGATGGCGGGCCCCTGGATGGCTACGCCCACCGGCAGCTTGTAGTGATCGTAAACCGGCGTTTCGGCGAAGCCGCCGCGCTCGCTAAAATAGACCGAGCGCGCGCCCTTCTTCGCCTCGGCAGCATGGCGCGTGTGCGGACGGGTCACACGATCCTTCTCACCGCTGGAGCGCAGGCGCCAGGTGATCACCTCAACGGACGAGCCCGCGACCGTGCGGCCGAACAGTTCGCGATAGAGCTTGTAGAAATTGCCGAGCAGTTGTTCGAAGAATTTCTCCCGCGGCACGCTGGGATCGGGCAGCGCGACCGTAATCTCGTGGCCCTGACCGACATGTCGCATGTCGACCGTGTAGCTGTTCACGATCGTCTCCGGCGCAACACCGGCGGCGCGGACGACTTCTGCACCTTGCGCGGAGAGATCGCCAAGCAGGCGATCCATGGTCTCAAAGTCCCAATTGTCCACCTGCATCGGGAAGCTCGCCGACAGATCGACCGCAACCGGCGCAATCAGCAGGCCGATCGCCGACGTGACGCCCGCACCGGTCGGGCAGATGATACGCTTGATGCCGAGCTTGCGCGCGATGCCATAGGCATGCACGGGCCCGGCGCCGCCGAATGCGACCATCGGCAGGCTGCGCGGATCGACGCCGAGGTCGGTCGCATGCACCGCGGCCGCCTTGCTCATGGATTCATTTACGAGATCGTGGATGCCGAAGGCGCAGCGGGAAACGCTGACGTCGAGCGAAGCTGCAAGCTTCGTCATCGCCGCCAACGCCGCATCCTTCGACACCTTGAACGAACCGCCGACGAAAGATTCGGTGCCCATATAGCCGAGCAGGATGTCGGCGTCCGTCACGGTCGGCTCGGTGCCGCCGCGCTGATATGCGGCCGGCCCGGGCATCGCGCCCGCCGAGCGCGGCCCGACATCGAGCAGGCCGAGCGGATTCTTGGCCGCGATCGATCCGCCGCCGGCGCCGATCTCGATCATCCGGATCGACTGGATTTTGAGCGGAAAGCCCGAGCCCTTGCGGAAGCGATGATAGTGCGCGACTTCGAGGTCGGTGCCAACCGTCGGCTCGCCGTTCGGGATCAGGCACAATTTAGCGGTGGTGCCGCCCATGTCGAAGGACAGCACGCTGCCCTCGCCGGCGATGCGGCCGAATTCGGCAGCGGCAACGGCGCCGGCGGCCGGGCCCGATTCAATCAGGCGCACCGGCAGCTCCGCGGCGCGGCTGCTCGGCACCAGACCGCCCGACGAGGTCATCCATAGCACCTGGCGATCGATGCCCTTGGCGGCGAATTCGCGCTCGAGATGGGCGACGTGGCCGGACATCTGCGGCCGCGTGTAGGCATTGACGACGGTGGTCGAGGCGCGGTCGAACTCGCGGACCTCTGGGCAGACTTCCGAGGACAGCGATACGAAGATATCAGGATCTTCCTCGCGCAGCAGCGCTGCGATGCGCTGCTCGTGGTCAGGATATTTGTAGGCGTGCAGCAGACAGACGGCGACGGACTTGATGCCCTCCTGTCGCAGCCGCCCAGCGATCTCGCGGACCGTGTCCTCCTCCAGCGCCGTGATGACCTCGCCATCCGCAGACATCCGCTCGACTGCGCCAAAGCTGTTGGCGCGCGTCACCAGCGGGTCGGGATATTTCAAATTCAGGTCGTAGAGATCGTAGCGCCCTTCGTTACGGATCCGCAGCATGTCCTGGAAGCCGGCGGTCGAGATGAACCCGGTCTTGACGCCCTTCCGCTCCAGCACCGCGTTGGTGACGACGGTGGTGGCGCCGAGCACCTGCAGATGATCGACATCGACCACGTCGCCGAATTCCCCGAGCAGTTCGGAGACGCCCCGAACCACGGCTTCGGCAGGATTGGACGGGGTACTCAGCACCTTGTGGAGATGCAGCTCGCCTTGGTCGTCGAGCAGCGCGAAATCGGTGAAGGTTCCCCCGGTATCGAATGCGAGCTTGGCCATCTGTTTCCTCGGAGCTGTCATCTTCGAGGGTAGGAAATGAGCCTCCACGCGACCACCACAACTCCAGTCTGCCGCCATAGGTTTTGTTTATGGCCTGGCAAAGCCGGCACGATGCAACAACACGAAAGCGCGAAAACAACACCATGCACAATAGAATGGCCGCAGCCGGCAGCCGTGTCGCTAGACCGCCCGGATACCCTGCGGATGGCTGCGCATGAGCTTCTCCACGACGGTCAGAAGCACCGAGCGCGTGGCAAGCGCGGGCTCCGACAACGGCAGGTGATCGGAGACGCACAAGGAGACGGTCGCCTCTATGGCGGGGCGCACCAGCCGTCGCACCTCGACACCGGCAAAGCTTGATGCGCTGGCGGCGGCGACCGACGCCGGCAGGATGGCCGAGCCCAGCCCTTCGGTCACGGCCGCACCGAGCGCGGAGACCGATTCGATCTCGGAGGCGACATTCGGCGTCACCCGCGCCCGCGCCAGGGACTCGTCGATCAGGCGACGCAGGAAATGGCCTTGGCTCGGCAGCAGCAGCTTGACGTCGGCCAGCGCCGACAGCGGCAGTGGCTCGTCACTCGGCTTCTTTGCCGTCGTCTCGGCGCGCGAGACCAGATACAGCTCCTCGCGAAACAAGGGCTGCAGCTTGACGCCCTTAATTGGACCGGAACCGTAGATCATGGCCATGTCCATCTTGCCGGTCATGATCAGCTCGCTCAGCACATGACCAAAGCTGTCGTTGATATGGACGATGATCTGCGGATGCAGCGCCGACATCTCCTTCAAGATCGGCAGCGACAGCGTGCTCGACGCCGAATAAGTCGCCAGGCCAATCGACACCCGTCCCGCCAGCGCCTTGGTCGATTGATCGATATCGGTCTGGGCTTGCTCGATCTGCTTCAGCAACAATTGCGCATGACGGTAGAGAATCAGGCCGGCTTCGGTCGGCACGATGCCGTGGTTGCTGCGGAGCAGCAGCTTGTGCTTGAAGTGGCTCTCCAGTGCCGCGATCTGCTGCGACAGCGCCGGCTGCGCGGTTCGCAATAGGCCGGCGGCGCGTGAAACGCTGCCGGCATCGACGACCTTGACGAAGCTCTTCAGCTTCCTGAAATCGACGCTCATGAGGATGGAATGCTGCTCTGGAACCACGCTCCTATCAGGCACTATCCCTTATCTAGCCCATTGATTTCAATCGGTTTCTCAGCGCAGCGCCCGGCAGGCCTGCTCGATGCGGTCGCAGGCGTCCTTGATCACCTCCATCGAGGTCGCGATCGACAGGCGGAAATAGGGCGAGAGCCCATAGGCCGCCCCCTGCACGGCGGCGACGCCGACGCCGTCCAGCAGATAGAGCACGAAGTCGAGATCGTTCTCGATGACCTTGCCCTCGGGCGTGGTCTTGCCGATTACACCTGCACAGCCGGGATAGAGATAGAAGGCGCCATCAGGCACCAGGCATGACAGGCCGGGAATCGCATTGAGCCGCGCGCAGGCATAGTCGCGGCGCTCCTTGTAGAGCTTGACGCTGTCGCGCACGAAGGACTGGTCGCCGGTAAGTGCATGGGCCGCCGCCGCCTGGCTGATCGACGACGGACAGGATGACATCTGCGATTGCAGCTTGTTGATCGCCGAGACCAGCGGCGCGGGACCTGCGGCATAGCCGATCCGCCATCCGGTCATGGCGTAGGTCTTGGACACGCCGTTGGTGAGCAGGATGCGATCCTTCAAGGCGGGCACCGCAGCCGCAAGCGTGGTCGCCGGCTCGTCGTGATACCAGATCTGATCGTAGATATCGTCTGACAGCACGAGGACGTTCGGATGGCGCAGCAGCACAGCGCCGAGCGCTTCGAGGTCGCTGCGGGAATAGGCCGCACCAGTCGGATTCGACGGCGCATTGAGGATCAGCCAGCGGGTCTTTGGCGTGATCGCGGCTTCCAGCGCGTCTACCGTCAGCTTGAACCCCTGGTTCTCGGAGCATCGGACAATGACCGGCTTGCCGTCATTGGCGATGACCATGTCGGGATAGGACACCCAATAGGGTGCCGGAATGATGACCTCGGCTCCTTCCTCCACGCTCGCCATCAGCGCAAGAAACAGGATCTGCTTGGCGCCGCCGCCGACGCAAATCTCGTTGTCGGTGTAGTCGAGCCCAAGGCGCCGCTTGTAGTCGGCGATTATCCCCTCGCGCAGCGCGACGGTGCCGTTGACGGCCGTATACTTGGTCTCGCCGCGGTCGATCGCCGTATGTGCCGCGGCCTTGATGTCATCAGGCGTGTCGAAATCGGGCTCGCCGATCGCCATGTCGACGATGTCGCGACCGGCGGCTTTCAACTCGCGCACGCGCGCAGACGCTGCGGTGGTCGGGGATATCTTGATGCGCGAGACGCGCGCGGCCGGCACGAAAATCGTCACTGTGGTCGTCCTTTGAGTTGCAAAGCGTGTCAGTGCTCGACGTTGGTCTCGCCGCGCATACGCCCGGTGAGGAAGAGCTCGCCGAGTTCGTCGTGGGTAATGTCGGCGGGCCGGCCGTCCCAGATCACCTTGCCGAGCCGCAGAATTACTGCGCGCTGCGCGACCTGCATGGCCTTCTTGGTGTTCTGCTCGACCAGCAGGATGGTCTGGCCGGCCGCGTTAATGCGCAGCAATTCGTCGAACACGATACCGATCGCGGTCGGCGACAGTCCGACCGAGGGCTCGTCGACCAGCAGGATTTTTGGCCGCTGCAGCACGGCCATCGCGACCTCGAGCAATTGCTGCTCGCCGCCGGACATGTTGCCCGCGAGCGTGTTGCGGCGGGTCTTCAGGATCGGGAAGAGGTCGTAGACATAGTCGCGCTCTGCCTTCACTCTGGCATCGCGCAGCGTGTAGGCGGCCATCTGCAGATTCTCGTCGACCGTCATGACTGGAAAATTGCAGCGGCCCTGCGGCACCCAGGAGATGCCTTCGGCCAGGATCGCTCGCGACTTGAAGGCAGAGATGTCCTTGCCCCGCCAGTTGATGCTGCCGCCCTTGACCGTGGTCATGCCGTAGAGCGTCTTGAGCAAGGTCGACTTGCCGGCGCCGTTCGGGCCCATCAGCGCAACGAACTGCCCTTGCGGAACGTCGAGATCGACGCCGTTGAGAATGTCGAGCGCGCCGTAGCCCGCGCGCAGTCCCTTAATCGAGAGAGAGGGTTCAGCCACCGAGATAGGCCTCCCGCACTGCCTGGTTTTGCACGATCTCGTCCGGTGTTCCCTCAGCGAGCTTGCGACCCTGATCGAGCACAACCACGCGCTTGCATAGGCTGGTGACCACGTCGATGTTGTGCTCGATGATCAGGAAGCTGACGCCGAAGGACGTGTTGGCGAGCCGGATGCTGTCGACCACGCGCTCGATGAGCTTCGGGTTGATCCCGGCCATGGGCTCGTCGAGCAAAATAAGCTTTGGTTCCGGCATCAGCATCGAGGCAAACTGGATGAGTTTCTGCTGGCCGCCAGAGAGCTTGCCCGCGGGCTGGAAGCGCACATCCCAGAGGCCGGCGATCTTGATCAGCTCGCGCGCCCGCTCCCGCAAGGCCGCGACACGGTTGCGCGCTGCGGTACCGATGCCGAAGGTCGACCAGATTCCGGGGAAGGTGAACATCTGACCAGCGATGACGAGGTTCTCCTCGATATCGAGCGCCGAGAATACCACCGTCTTCTGGAACGAGCGCAGCATGCGCCCTTCGCGCGCGATATCGTTCAACGACCAGCCGGTGATGTCCTGACCGTCGAGCTTCACCGCACCGGCGCTTGGCCGCGCAAGCCCAGTCACGCAGTCGAAGAAGGTCGACTTGCCGGAACCATTGGGGCCGATCAGACCGCAGATCTCGCCGCGATTGACATGCAGATCGACACCGTCGACCGCGCGCACGGCGCCGTAGGATTTGCAGAGCCCGGAAATGTCGAGAATCGGCAGCCCACTCATTTGCGCCTCTCGAGAAATGACCAGAAACGGCCGATCAACGGCGCGAACCCGTTCGGGAAGTAGAACACGAGCGCGAGCAGGAAGAAGCCGTACGCGATCATGCGCAGTTCCGGCGCGACGCGCAGCGCTTCGGTGAGGCCGACGAACAGCAGGCTGCCGAAGATCACGCCCGAGATGGTCCCCGCCCCGCCGCCGAGCACGATAATCAGCATCGTCGTCGAGTAGTACATCTGGAAGGTCAACGGGCTGACGACGGTGAGGTAATGCGCATACAGGCTGCCACCCAGGCCTGCGAAAGCGGCGCTGATCATGAAGACTATGAGCTTGTAATGCCAGGTCGGGATGCCGACGGATTCCGCCAGCGTCTCGTTCTCGCGAATAGCGATCATGTTTCGACCGGCGGGCGATCGCACAATCAGATAGACGGCGAGGGTCGCCAGCGCAGCGATGGCAAGCACTAAATAATAAAAACCGACGGTTCCCGACACCGTGAATGAGGCCGGCCCGAGCGAGAAGTGAGGCTTGGGGATTGCCGCCAGGCCCATGTCGCCACGCGTCAAGCTGATCCAGTTCTTGGCGATCGCCTGGCCGATGATGACGAAACCGAGCGTGCACATCACGAACGACGTCGATCGCAGGCGCAGCGCCGGGATGCCAAGCGGCAGCGCGATGGCGCCGGTCACGAAGCCCGCAGCGAGGAAATTCAGATAGAACGGTGTGCCGAAATGCACCGCCAGCAGCGCCGACGTGTAGGCGCCGATGCCGAAGAACGCTGCCTGCGCCAGCGACAACAGCCCGGTATAGCCGAGCAGCAGGTTGAGACCATGCGCCGGCAGCAGGAAGATCAACGCGATGATGATCGCATGCAGCGGGTAGTTGCCGAGGAACAGCGGTGCGACACAGGCCAGCCCAATCAGCGCGAGGCCGAAGGGAATGCGAAGATCGCGTCCCGTCGTCGCCACCGCGCTTTCGGCTTGCGTCATGGTCTGGTCCCGGACGATCTCGGTCATGTCACATCCATGCGATCAGAAGCGCGCCTGCGCGGAGAACAGCCCGTGCGGTCGCCACATCAGCACCAGCATGAGGGTCGCAAAGCCCACGGTGTCGCGGAACTGCAGGCCGACATAGGTGGCAACAAGGCTCTCGGCGATGCCGAGGATCATCGCCGCGACGAACGTGCCGCGAACATTGCCGAGCCCGCCCATGATGATGATCGGCAGCGTTTTGAAGGTGATGAGCTCCCCCATGCCACCATAGACACTTACATTGACCGGCGCCGTCAGCACGCCCGACAGCCCCGCAAGGCCGGCGCCTAGGATGAAGGTCCACAGCGCAATATGGCTGACATCGATGCCGACCACCGCGCAGCACTCGATGTTCTGTGACACCGCACGCATCGCCTTGCCCATCCGGCTGTAGGTGACCATCAGCTCGAGGCCGACGAACACGATGAGCCCGACGATAATGATCAAGATGCGCTGC
This sequence comes from Bradyrhizobium vignae, assembly GCF_004114425.1. Taxonomy (GTDB): domain Bacteria; phylum Pseudomonadota; class Alphaproteobacteria; order Rhizobiales; family Xanthobacteraceae; genus Bradyrhizobium; species Bradyrhizobium vignae. The sequence goes on from NZ_RDQF01000038.1 coordinate 12,522, forward strand.
TCGGCGAGCGTGAAGCCGAATATACTCACCGGCTCGATGTAGCCGCCGGAGAAGAACTTGTAGCTGCCACCGAACACCAGGATGACCGTGTTCTGCAGGATCAACGCGACACCGAGAGTTGCGAGCACGCCAGCCTCGGCTGGCGCCCCCACGATGCGTTGCATCACGAAATTGCCGACCACCACGGCGATCATCGCCGTCGCCACCACGCCAATCACGATCGCCACCGGATAGGGCAGATCGAAATAGTCGATCGCGAACCAGGCCCCGAAGGTCCCCAGCATATAATATTCGCCATGGGCGAAATTAATGGCGCGCAGCACGCCGAAGATCATCGTCATGCCGACGGCAACGATCGCGTAGACCGATCCGGATACGATCCCGTTAACGACCTGCTCGATGACCGTGTAGAACATGTGCGTTCCGTTGCGCTGCCTTACTTCGGATAGTCGATCTCGGCCGAGTAGGCTCCCTTGATCGCGGGCTTGCCGTGCTCGATCTCCAGCAGGATCATCGGCAAGCGGGCCTGATTGTGATCGTCGAAGGTCACCTCGCCAACTGCGCTTTCGTAGTGGATGGTGGAGAGCGCGGCGCGAACCTTCTCGCGATCGATGCTCTGAGCCTGCTCGATCGCCTTGGCGAGCAGATGAACCGTCTCCCAATGCACATAGGCGTGATTGTTGGGTGCCTCGCCGTACTCGGCGATGAACTTCTCCACGAAAGCCTTGCTCTTTGGAGAATCATACGCGGGAAGCCAGGCCGCGGCCTCGATGGCTCCTTCGAGCGCCTTCGGTGCCGCCTTGATCGAGCTCGCCGTATTGAATTCGGCATTGCCAATCAGCGGAATCTTTCCGGCGATGCCGACTTCGATCATTTGGCGCCCGACAATGGGCGTGCTATCCGCGTTGCCGTACATGATGATGGCCTGAGCACCGGAGTCGCGGATCTTGGCGAGCACGCTGCGGAAATCGACCTCGCCTTCCTTATAATAGTCTTCCGTCAGGATCTGGCTCTTGAAGCGAGGCAGGTACTTCTTGGTGAACTCGATGGCCGCGCGCCCATAGTCGGTATCGACGGAGAGCACGGCGTATTTGGTGAACCCCTTCTTCTCGGCAGCGTATTGCAACACGATCAGGGCGCGGTTCTCATCCGTCGGATAGTTGCGGTAGGTCCATTTGAAGCCGCCGACGCCCGCCTTGTAGGTAATCTTCGGATTCGACGAGGCGGCATTGAGCAACAGCACGCCGGCATCCTCGGCGACCGGCTGCATCGCGAGCGTCACCGAGCTCGATACGTCGCCGATGATGTAGTCGACTTGGCTCTGGTCGATCAGGCGCCGGGTCGCCGAAACGCCCTCGACCGGCGTGCCCTGGCTGTCCCCGGGCATGACGCTGATCTTGCGGCCGCCGACGCCGCCGCCGGCGTTGATCTCCTTCGCGGCCATCTCGGCGCCGCGCAGCGAGAAAGCGCCGTAGCGGGCATTCGGACCGCTCATTGGCGCCACCAAACCGAGCTTGACGGTGCCATCCTCGCTCCGGGCGAAGGCACCGGACGACATGGTCTGAAGCCCAATCAGAGCGGTTCCGATACAGAATCCCCGACGGCTTAACTCGATCGTCATTTCCCCGCTCCGTTGCTGCTGCCAATCCACGCGCCTGACCACGTCTCCGCCTTAGCGGTCTTGTTCTTAGATTTTTGCTGCGGCCGACGGTAAAAAATAGATTTGCAGCTGCGGGCGGGGGAAGCACGACTGCGGTCTGCCGCCATAGTGAATTCTTATGGCTGGCTGGGCCATCGGACTTGATGCCGCGGACCTGTTCGCCGCTTGGCGGCGCAGGCTACGGCGGTCTCTCGGCTTCGGCCGCCCTGCACTCCAACCAGCCGCCCGGTCAGTGAACCAATAGACCGGGTACCAGCGATCCGATCAGGCCGCGACGCCGATCGTCTTAGTGATAGACAATGATGAATGTAACGTATGTCACCGGTAGAAGATGCCCGAGCTTAACGCGAGAGACCTTCGCGGGACAGACTTTCCCTCCGCTGAATTCAGGCTGGCAGCGTGTTGGGGCTGATCGCACTCCTTCAATGCTGGACTGCGACGGGATGCGGTTCCGCCAAGGACACCCGGAGCATCCGATGAGGAGTAGCGCCCAAGCGCGGAGCGGCACCTTGGAACGGCAATGTCGCTGCCGATCGTATCAGGCACCGAGAAGCGAACAGGAAAAGCCGCTCGCGGCGAACAGCATAGCCAATCAAAGATAGTCTGCTTTGCGCCAAAGGCCAGCCCTCGATCACGTCGACCGGTTCAATGCGCTTCTTGGCGGAGGAAACACTGTAGTAGGCTTCAAGAGGCTGCTCACACTGGATGCTGCAAATTTTGGTTGATCTCCCGGTTGCACACGTGGTCCACGCGGCGCCTCCTAATTGATTGAAAAACTTGAACTCTGTTCCAATCCATCATGGTCGGGTTTGAGCCAACTCCAGCAATCGATGTCCATTCGGGTCGAAGAGGCACAGAGACACCCCTCCTCCTCATCACCGCGGCGGTCGCCACCACCTACGCCATGTCGCTGCGGTACGAGCGCCATTTCATTGTCGCCGAGCGAGCGCGTTTAGGCAGACCATAGCGCTGCCGCCGGGCCGCGGCATCGCCGGGAACAACCGGTCATCGCGGTGCTGCACGACGGGCACAGCTTTCGGCTCGCGTAGAGCACAGTCCTCGGATTTTTCCTGCCACCCGCGTGCGTAGTTCATCGCTGGACGTCGGTGCAACAGTGTCGCCGAAAGTTGTCCGCGATCTCCTCAGCTCTTGACCTCTCCGCTGGCCGATAGTGAAATCCGGCTTTCAGTAATTGTTGCGGGGGTGGCGTCGTGGAAGAGTTCTACGGAGGCTTCGCGCAGCGGACGCGCGATCTGGCGGAGAATGCGGGCCCGTTCACCAAGCGGCGGCTGCTCGACCTGGCCAGTCGGCACGATCTCAAGAGCAGCGGATCAAGCTACGGACGCTCCGGTGCCCAGGCAACGCCGCCGAACTTGCTGTTCTCCGGCTCGGGCGAAGCATGAGTAAGGGCGGCATCGCAGAGATCCGGTGCACTTAGTCCGCAACGCACGAGAGCGCAGCGTTGGACGAGGATGTCACTCGGTTTGATTCACGCTCTCGATTCTGAGGACATCCATTCCTTCCGACACGAAATATGGCATGTGATCCCCAACCCGGAGGCCGACAAGCGCGGCGCCCAAACCCGACAAAACCGAAAGCTGCGCCGGATTGGACGCGACGTCTTCAGGCCAGACCAACTGCACGGTGCGTCTGCGAATGCCCCAATTCGTCCAGAACTCGACCCAAGAGCCGATCGCAACGAGCGATTTGACCTCGGGAGCGTTATCCGAAACGATAATTGCTCGATCGATTTCAGCAAGCAGAAACGCCCCACCCGTGTCTCCTTGCCGTGCAGCTACGCGCGCGAGTGTGTCTAGGCGCGGAAAGTCGGACGCGGTTAGGGCGATGGAAGGCAGAGGCATCACTACACTCAGTTCGTCAAGGTAAAGGGAGGCGATCCCGCAACGAAGCGCTGGGAACAACCTGTTGGATCGAAAGACAGTCCGGACGGGCGAGGCTACCGTCCGGCTAAATGCCTTATTGCAAGCGTCCGCCATGCAGAGAACGCCGCGCAACGTGTGTATCAGGCTCAACCGTGTGAATCATAACAACTCCAACATAGTCCTTACTGACATTGCGAGCATTGCGGCGAATAGGGCACAAAACAGTTCGACGTAGTTCGGCTGATGCGACTGCATTCACAAAAGCCCACGCTCTTCATCCGCAGAATAGCCATCCGTTCAATCGGCGCGAGTAGATCGCATGGGGGCCGAAAACGTGCCGGCTCGCGCTGCCGCTAAGCTCATCCAATCGCGAAGAAGCCCTTTGTCATGCCTCGAATGGGAGGCCCGGCGCCGAAGATCCTCAATTGTATCGTCGGGATAACAGCGCGCAAAGTCTTCCCGGATCAAGCTCTCAAGGAAGTCTCGCTCAGCTTCGTCCGCTGGATCTACGTAATGAAGGCAAGTACTCAACACTGCGTTGTTCACCCGTCTCTGCTTATTGCGCTCTAGATTCGAGGGGGCCGAGCGCGGATGTTATTCATTCTGCGGGGCAGAATAAGTACTGCCCCGCACTGTTACATCGCGATTACCATGGTCCCTTCGGAGCCTCAGGCACTCTGTGGTACGCGGACCTCAAGAACCGTCAATCGCCGAAGGTCGCCGGTCCGCGTCTCCCAGGTGATCGAGTTGCCGGCATTAAGGCCAATGAGAGCGGCGCCGACGGGCGTCAGGACGGAAAGCTTTCGCCGGGAGATGTCCGCGTCGTCCGGATAGACGAGCGTCGCAGTCCGAACGGTCCCCGTCGAGTCGTCCCGGAACCGCACCTCAGAGCCCATGCAAACAGTTTGTACAGGATGGCCATCCGCAAGCACGTGTGCCCGCTCCAGCTCCTCGGTTAGTACAGAGGCCACATCAGGCATTTTGTTCTCCGCTGCTCGCGCGAGCAGCGAAAGCCGCTTGTAATCATTAGCCGTGAGCGTTATCGGCGGCTTGATCTCACTACGCACGGTCGTCTTAGTTGATGTTATTGACATCGTGTTCTTCTCCACTTTTTGCGTTCGGGTTTCGGCCCGACAAGATGTCTTCGTCTGCTCGTCTGGGTCCCCTCGCCGCGCCAGTTCGAGTAGAGCTTGCTCCAGGAAATGAAGCGGCCCGAGCTTCTGAGCCGATCTGGGATCGGCCAAGTTCGGTTGCTCGGACTTTATTCATCACATCGGATGCCTAGGCCTCGCATCTGCGGGCGCTCTGATACGCTTGCAGGCGGATTTGAGCTCGACCGAATGCAATGCGCTTTAGTTTGCCTGCCGGCGGTCGCCCCGAGCTCGGAGCGGACAAGCGCGCTGAGCTCGGGGCTATTCGCCCGCGATCGGATACCTTGCGAGGTACAGGCTCCGACGGAATGTTGCCAAGCTCACCATGATAAAGTTTAAGTGGGCATTCCTGGCATGAAGTCAAACGCGACATTTCGTCAGGAACGCATTACGCCTCAAGAAGAATAGAAGACCCTTCCCAGCCCGAAGGAGGTGCAATTCCTTTCCTGCGCAAAAAGCCGCCGGCCTTTCTCACTGGTATTAAGTTTCAGTAATTGATCGCCTCTTCGGCGGGCAATATTCAGAGCCCTTCTCAAACAAGAACCTCAATTCCGCTCGCTTTTTGATGGTACGATATGCATCTGCCACCGAAGTTCTCTGGCAAAAGACGGCCGGTCACCTGCTAAACGCGGAGATTGATAATGCCGAAGGAATACGAAACATCGGAGCAGCGAGAAAAGCGAGAACTGGACGAGGAGCTGGACCGGCAACTGCGGGAAACTTTTCCAGCCAGCGATCCCCCAAAAATCACGCGACCAGCCAAACGAACCGTGTCAAAATCAGCTGTCCGCGACACTGGGCGAATACGCGGCTGAGTCATATCGGGAGGCCATGGCGATCCGCGGACATGCGAATCTCCCTGCGGACGCCATGCTGCTGCGCAAGGGGATTTCGCGCTCTGGTTCTGTTGAGACCCTGGGCCCCCGGCGAGTCCCCATTCGTTCCGCGTCACGCCTGAGAAGAGGCAGCCGTGGCGACCTTTGGAGGTCTGAGGTCAGCGCGGGTGGGAGGAACGACGAGGACGTCCACGTTCACGGACCGCAGAACCTCTTCTGTGACGCTGCCAATCAACGCGCGGAGAAACCCAGATCGGCCATGAGTACCCATTACGACCATGTCCGGCCTCTTTTCTGCGACCGCGCGCGCGATCACCTGCATGGGCGCGCCCTCGTCGACCCTGAGCGACCATCGCTCGGTGGCGAACTCATTGGCCACGAGGAAACTGCTCATTTCTTCCAGCGCGCCGTGACGCTGGCTATCGACATATCCACTAATGACCTCGGAGCTCGCACCGGAGCTAAGCAACCGTCTCTTGGCCACCGGCGAGAAGGCGTGAAGAAGCGTCGCTCCGTTTGCCAAAAGCCCGGCGGTCAGGCCGAAGCGGATCGCATCGGCCGATGTCTCCGACATGTCGACTGGCACCAGAACTCGTTCGTAGTGCCGTTGCGCTTCGTTGTTCACCATCAGCACAGGATACTTTCCTCCGCGAATGACACGCTCGATCGTGGTCCCAGTAAAGATGTCGCGCAGAAACTGCTTGCGATGGGCGCCCATTACGATGAGATCGGCGCCGACCGCGGCGCTCGCGCGCAAGATCCCGTCGAAGGGATTCCCCCTGATCACGGTCGCATGGCAACGCGCGTCAGGTAGCTCGGGCATGGACCCGATCTGCTCGGTCAGGACCCGCTGAGCCTCGCGCTCTTCCATATCGGCCAGATCGGCGGGCAGGTCTTCATCAACGACGTGAACAAGGTGCAGTTCGGCACGGCGGGCGCGCGCCAGAAGGCCGGCCTGGCGCAGAGCGCGATGAGAACGCGTAGAGAAATCCGTCGCAGCGACGATGATCATGTCAGAACCCTTGTATTGGCCCACCTCGCTGAGGCGATCTCGGCAAGGGGACGATTGATTGGTTGAAGGCCGGCTCGTGGACCGGCCGCACACAGGCCGCTCCGAGATCCGGAGCGCAGGAGCATGTCGCGATCGAAAACCCTAGGAGCGGGAGCACGAGGTGACGAAGCACCTTCCAGCATCACCCTTCCGGGTGATGCGGTATCGGGGGCGGACGGCGCGCAAAGGCTGTGCGGAATCCGTCCGGATCACAAATCCAGATGAACAGGATCCACGAGGTCAGGACGAGCAGTGCGAAAAAGACAGACATGAAGAACTCCCGGCTTGCTTGGAATCGTTGAGTTGCCGCGCCCGGGCGATACAAATCGCCCGGGTCACATGCCGATTTGCAGCCGGTTCTCCTGAATGTCTGGTCGCACCTTGGTCATCATGTCCTCTATTGGGAATGCCGCAGATCTTCGAGCGGCATCCGCAAGATCAGGTCGTCGGCGCGGGCCGACGATCGGCCGGCTGAAGTCGCGGCGAACGTGCACGCGGTCCAGCATCATGCCTACAATGGACGTAAGCATGCGCCGCGGCAGATCAATTGCGACATTTAGCCGGCCTTGCCGGTGGGAGCGTCGCCCGGAACCCTCGCGTGGGGCTGCACCCGGCCTGCGGGTTTGCCCAGCTGTGCCCGTTCCGCGGTGTCGCGAAAGTGGGCTGCGCCGACGAGAACAGTCAGCGCGATCGGAGTGGTCACGATGCCGAGGACGATGATCAGGATTTCGTGCAGCACCGGTCTGGTCTGCAGCACCGAGAAGTAGACCATCGAAGCGGCCGCGATGAACACGGTACCGAGCGTCGTTCCGAGCGTCGGCGCATGGACCCGCTCGTAGAATGTACCGAGCCGCAAAAGGCCCAGTGAGCCGATCAGCGTGACGGCAGCGCCGGTCAAAAGGAAGACCGCTGTGAGGACGGCCGCCCAAGGCGGCAAGTGCTGAATGCCGTTCATTCGATCACCTCGCCGCGAAGGAGGAACTTGGCGAGCGCAGCCGTCCCGACGAAACCGAACAGGGCCATGGCCAGGGCAGCCTCGAAATAGAGCGCTTCGCCGGTTCGAATCCCGACCGTCAGAAGCAACAACATCGCGTTGACGGACAACGTATCGAAACCGAGAACGCGATCCTGCACGCGAGGTCCAAGGAAGATGCGCAAAGCGCCACAGCCAATTGCCAATCCCAGCAACACCTGTGCGACCAGCAGCGAGTAGGTCAGCATGAGCTGGCTCATTCGAATATCTCCAGCAGATGACGTTCGTAACGGTCCTTGATGGTGCGGATCCACTCCTCTTCATCGACGAGGTCCAGAACGTGGATGGTCAGCGCCCCTCTCTGGGCATCGAAGTTCACCCACAACGTCCCCGGGGTCGACGTGATGATGTAGGCGAGTGAGGCCAGCCCGTAGGGGTCGCGCATGTCGAGCGGAATCTCCACAAAACCCGATCTGCGCTGTCGCCGCCCGAAGCCGAGAACGATCCGTCCCACCGCCAGGTTCGAGCGGACGATGTCCATCACAACCATTCGCAACAACCGCAGAATGATGCCGGCTCGCCTGACCCGCACGGGCGGCAATTCCAAGATGGTCAGGATCCGTCCGCCGACGAGGGCGACCAAGCAGCCAAGCAGGATGTGCCCGAAGGTGATCGCTTGATTGAGCAGCAGCCATAGCGCGAGCAGGCAGAAGCTGATAATCGGAAAGGGCAGCAAGCGCGTCATTTGCCCTCCGCTTGTCGGCTGCTGGGGCCGTTGTCCAGGACGTCGCTGATGTAACCCGCCGGTGCGTGGAGGGAATGGGCCGCGGCCTGCATGAAGCGGATCACGGGACCGGCCCAGACGGTTTGCGCGGCACAGATGAACAGCAGGAATATGATCGGCGCCATCTCGATCACGCGCACGCGCGGCACAGTGCGATCGGGCGAGGCCCAGAAGATGCGGATTCCCGCGCGTGCCATCGCGACCAAGGTCGCGAAACCCGAGAGGATCAGCACCGCGAGAAGAGCCCATCCGCTACCGGGAATGGCTCCGCCCGGCTGATCGGTCGGATGCAGCGCCGCAGCGAGCAGCGCGAATTTGGCGATGAATCCGGACAGCGGCGGCAAGCCGGCGATAACTAGCGCACAGCCGATGAAAGCGACGCCGAGCCATGCCATGGTGGCCACGATCGCGATGCCCACGTCCGCTTCGGCTTCGTCTGTCTCGACCTCCTCGCCATAAGCCTCCCGCGTGACAGCGATCATGTCCGCTCCAGGTTCACGGCCGCGCTCGATGAGCTCGACGAGGAGAAAGAATGCGCCGATTCCGAGCGTCGAGCTGACCAGGTAGAACAGCGCTCCACTGGTGACGCCGACCTGTCCCATCCCGGTGGCGGCGAGCACCGTTCCGGAGGATATGAGCACCGAGAACCCGCCCAGTCGGGCGGTGTCCTGCGAGGCCAGTGTGCCGACCGCTCCGAACAGGATCGTCGCCAGACCGGCGAACAACAAGAACTCCCTGCCGAAGCCAGCCGATGCGCCGGCGCTCTCGCCGAAAAGCAAGAGCGACAGGCGCAGCACGATATAGACGCCGACCTTGGTCAGGATTGCGAAGATCGACGCCACCGGCGGACTTGCGGCGGCGTAGGCGGTCGGCAGCCAAAAGTTCAGGGGCCACATTCCTGCCTTGAGCAGGAAGGCAACCGCCAGCACGCCCGCACCTGCTTCGAGCAAGCCGCGGCTCTCGGCGGCGACCGCGGGCACCCGTGCCGCGAGATCCGCCATGTTGAGCGTTCCGGTCACGCCGTAGATCAGGCTGACCCCGATCAGAAACAGCAGCGAGGCGGCGAGGTTGACGACGATGTAATGCAGTCCCGCCTTCACCCGTGCAAGGCCGGATCCGTGCAGCAGAAGGCCGTATGACGCCGCCAGCAACAACTCGAAAAACACGAACAGGTTGAAGAGATCGCCGGTGAGGAAGGCGCCGTTGAGGCCCATCAGCAGGAATTGAAACAGCGAATGGAAATGCGCGCCTGCCCGGTGCCAGCGTGCAAGGGAGTACACGATTGAGGCCAGCGCGAGGATATTGGTCAGCAGCAGCATCAGAGCCGACAGCCGATCGAGAACGAGAACAATTCCGAACGGCGCAGGCCAATTGCCCAGACGATAGACGTCCCTTGTGCCGGTATCGGAGATTTCGAGCAGGATCGCGGCAATGCCAACGAGAGCAAAAGTTGCGCCGACGTTGAGGCCGGCGACGATCCACCGGTGTCTCTCTCCGTTGAGCAGCAGCATGCCGGCACCCGCCAGCAGGGGCAGGAGGATCGGGCCAATCACCAGGCCAGAGGCGCCGCTCACGCTTCCGGCTCCTGGCCGTCGACATGATCGGTCCGGGCGAGGCCGCGGGATGCCAGCAGCACGACAAGAAACAGCGCGGTGGTCGCGAAACTGATGACGATTGCCGTCAGCACCAGCGCCTGCGGGAGCGGATCGGCATAGCGCGCGGGATCTCCGGCCTCCTTTGCGATGAGCACCGGAGCTCCGCTCCGCACCCGCCCCATGGCCACGATGAAGAGATTGACGGCGTAAGAGAGCAACGACAGCCCGATGATGACCTGAAAGGTGCGCGGCCTGAGGATCAGCCAGACGCCGGACGCCGCAAGCGTACCGATACCGATCGCCAGCACGAGCTCCATCAGACCAGTTCCTCCTTCGATGCCTCACTGCCCAAGTGTCGGCCGCTTTGAGGCGGAACTGCGTACCGACGCAGCGATTGATGCGCGATCGCGATGAGCATCAGCACCGTGGCGCCGATCACGAGTGAGAACACGCCGACGTCGAAAAGGAATGCGCTCGCTGTGGGGACGCGGCCGACCAGCGGCAGTTCGGCATACGCAAAGTACGAGGTCAGAAACGGATATCCGAAAACGCAGGCAGCTGCCCCCGTGCACCCAGCGAGCAGAAGCCCAATCCCCATCCAGCGTACCGGCATGAAGTGCAGACGAGCTTCCACCCATGTCGTGCCGCGAGCCATGTACTGCAGGATGAACGCGGTCGCCATGGCGACGCCGGCCACGAAGCCTCCGCCCGGAAGATCGTGCCCGCGCAACAGCAGGAAGACCGCGACCACGCCGATCACGGGAAACATCAGCCTCATCATCAGCGACGCGGTCTCCGTGGTGTCCTTGGCGGTGTCACCCTTCTGTCGGTCGGGATGCGCCTCGTCGTGGCTGTCCTGGGCGTGCTGCTGTTCGGGAACGGGAATGCTCTCCGGCGCCGGACGGAAGCGACGCAACAGTGCGTAGACGGTGAGGGCGACGACCGCGAGCACCGTGATTTCACCCATGGTGTCGAATCCGCGGAAGTCCACCAGGATGACGTTGACCACGTTCGTGCCGCCGCCTTTTACATAGGCGTTTTCGATGAAGTATCGCGAGATGCTGTTCGTATCCGGGTGCTGCATGGCCGCAAGCGCGAGCGTCGCCAGCCCGACGCCGACGGAGAGCGCGATCGCGAAGTCACGCGCGCGGTGCCATCGAATCCTGCCGGCTGGCGCCTCCGCCCAGGCCGGGGCGATACGTTTTGGCAACCATCGCAAGCCGAGCAGCAGGAGCACAGTCGTAACCGTCTCGACGACGATCTGCGTCAGGGCTACGTCGGGAGCCGATAGCCATACGAAGGTGACGCAGGTCACGAGACCGGCAGACCCGAGCAGGATCAGCGCGACGACGCGATGAAATTTGGCCTGGATCGCGGCGCCGACCGCGCAGGCAGCGCCAACCGTCCAAAGCAAAGCGAACGCAAGGTCAAATGGAGTCCGCAGGGGATCCGCCAGCGGGACGCCGCGCCAATAGAGCGGCAGCAGGGCGGCGAGGAACGCGGTAGCGGCCAGGACTCTCAATTGTGGTTGGAGACGTCTCGTTCCGAGCTTGCTCTCGAGCCAGCGTGCAAGACGCCAGGATAGCGTCACCATCATCCAGTCGAAGACCTCCTTGCCGCTGAACCGGCCGAGCAGGGGCGGCCCCTCATTAACGAGAAGATAGGAGCGCAGCATCATATAGACGCCGACGCCGCCAACCATCGCCAGGATGCTCATCAGCAATTCGGGCGTGAAGCCGTGCCAGATCCTGAGACTGTACTCCGGCATGTTGGAACCGAGCACGGCGCCAGCGGCGGTATCGAGGACCGGTGCAACGGTCAACGCCGGAGCGATGCCCACCACGACGCATGCAAGCACGAGAAGCTCGGCCGGAAGCCGCATCAGAAGGGGCGGCTCGTGAGGCGTGCGCGGAAGGCCGACGGCGGCGGGACCGAAGAACACGTCGCGAATGAATCGGAGTGAATAGGCCACGGTGAAAGTGCTTGCCGCAGTGACGATGTAGGGTAGCGCCTGATCGACAAATGAATTGTCATGGATTTCGATTGTTTCAGCGAAGAACATCTCTTTCGAGAGGAAGCCATTGAGCAGCGGTACGCCCGCCATCGATCCGGCCGCAACCATGGCCAGCGTCGCGGTGATCGGCATGAACGCGTAGAGACCGCTCAAGCGCCGGATGTCGCGCGTGCCGGTTTCGTGGTCGATGATCCCCGCCGCCATGAACAGTGAGGCCTTGAAGGTGGCGTGGTTCATGATGTGAAAGATCGCTGCGATCTGCCCGAACGGCGTGTCCAGTCCGGTCAGAAGGGTGATCAAGCCGAGATGGCTGATGGTCGAGTAAGCCAGCAGGCCTTTCAGATCCTGCTGGAATACCGCGAGAAACGCGCCCAGCAGAAAGGTGATCAGACCGGCCGATCCCACCAGCCACAGCCATTCGTTCGATCCGCCGAGGGCGGGCCAGAGTCTGACCAAAAGAAACACGCCCGCCTTCACCATCGTTGCCGAGTGCAGATAGGCGGATACGGGAGTCGGAGCCGCCATCGCGTGCGGTAGCCAAAAATGGAAAGGAAACTGGGCGCTCTTGGTCAGGGCGCCGAGCAGGATCAGCACGAGAGCGGGAACATAGAGCGGATGCGAACGGATCGCCTCTCCTGACGCCAACACCTTGTCCAGGTCGTAGCCGCCGACGATGTGACCGATCAGCAGGACACCCGCAAAGAGGCAGAGTCCGCCGCTCGAGGTGATCACCAGCGCCATTCGTGCGCCGTCCCTCGCAGCCGAATTGTGATGCCAATAGCTGATCAGCAAGAACGAAAACAAGCTGGTCAGCTCCCAGAAGAAAACGAGCTGGAGCAGATTGCCGGAGAGCACTATCCCGAGCATCGCCCCCATGAAGGCGCTCAGGAGAGAAAAGAACCGCGGAACGGGGTCACTAGGCGACATGTAATAGCGGGCGTACAGCACTACCAGAAATCCGATGCCGGTGACCAGCATGGCGAACGCCCAGGCGAAGCCATCGAGTCTCAGTGCGAACAAAAGCCCAAGTTCGGCAATCCACGCCGTGCGCCAGCCGACGACCCCGCCGTGCGTCACGCTCGGATAGGCCACAGCAATGATGCAAAAGGCTGCAAGCGCAACTCCTCCGGCGAGCCATGCCGCAGCATTGCGCGCATGGACCGGCAGGAGCGCCGCGATGAAGCTCCCGACGAAGGGAAGAACGAGAACGGCAAGGAGGAACATGCCTTCGCTGCCCCAGCTGCTAGGTGGAGGGTATGTTTTCGCGACCCACCTTGCTTAGCCGAGACAGATGCGTATCGCCACTGTAAGGTTTGGCGCCGCTCTGCGGGTTCGACCGGCATGCCCGGGGCCACTGGCCAGCCCTCGTTCACAATCGAACGGTTCAGATCCAATGAGGAAAAGTGCCTACCAAGGCAGCAATTGCGGCCGCCAGCGCGCCAAGAAACGCATACAATCCGCAGAGCGCGACCACCCGCCAGCCGCTTAGCGCAACGGCCTCGCCGTCTTTGGGTTCACTGAATTCTGAGCGGCGTCGCATGTCGTGGATGCCATTCGTTGTTCCACGCAGGTGAGTCCAGCCCAATATAACGACGTGCTGCGGAATTGCGGCTCACATTCATGTCAAAGGCCGGCCCTACCGATTGAGGCGACAGAAGTTTGGACCCTCAGATGCGGACTGCCAGCGCACCATGTGCGTGCACAACTATGTAGGCGGATAACCACCCGCCTGCTTCACCTAGCAGTGCTCTTTCACTCGGTCTTCGGTATTGCAAGCGACTGTGCGGTTTCGCCGCAATGTCGCCGACGGGCTAAGGACACTATATTGGTTTTGCTATGGTTTATAGGATAGAAATTGATACGCGCGCGGCGCGCTTTGATCTTCACGCCGGCCTTCTTCTCGCAGGCAGTTAGCCGGACGGTGTGCGCGCCGTCCGGGCTCTTTTCGAGCTTTCGTGATCTCCACCCGAGAGATCGTATTGAAGCAGAAGGAGTTGTCATGCTGCCCCTTCCGAAAATCGCGCTCACCGCATCTGACTATCCACGGCTTGAACAGCTCGCCCACATTGCCGCCCGACAAGGAGACTTGGACGGGATATTCCTTATGGGTGAGATCAACAGGGCCGAGATCGTACCCGAAGAGTCGGAGGATCTCCCCTCATTCGTGACCATAGGATCGTGGGTCACCTATTCCACCAACTGGGGCGTTCCTCGGCGAAGGGTCCAACTGGTCTGGCCCGAGGAGTGTCAAGCGGATCTTGCCCGCATTTCAGTTTTGACGCCGTTAGGTGCGGCTTTGATCGGGCTCCAGGTCGGCGACCAAATGCCATACTTCGTTGCCGGCTGTTTGAACGTTGTAAGGGTACAAAACGTGGCCCAGTCAGACGAGGTAGTGCCCCTCGTGCCCAGGACGGCGCGTCGGCAGAACAAGCCGCTTGATGATGACCCAGGACCATCTGCGGCGTAGGAGAGATCAGGGCCCAAGAAGCGTCAGCGGATCGACTTCGAGACAGCCGATAGGCGCAAAAGAGATCTGACCGTTCTTTCGGTTTCGGAATGACAGCCAGATAGGTCGGTCGATCGGCGATGCGGGACCTACTATACGAGCGCGGCTTAGAGCACGGTTCTCCCTCGTAAATGCCACGGATCAGCTCGGCCGCATCAAACTTGCCCAACGCAAACCTCGGAAGAACGCGAGCAGGATATGAGGAAGACTAAAGGCGCGGAAATCGCTCTGTTGACCATTCTAACAGCCATATTGTTGCTCACCGGCGCTGGAGCTGTTGTTACGTGGGGAGCGACCACCGGTGTGGAAATCGGAAAGCATGGCTGGATAGCCCTTGGCCTCGGAACATTCTTCGCCCTGCTAGTCGGTTGCGGGCTGATGGCGCTGATGTTTTTCAGCAGTCGCAGCGGTCACGACGATATGGCGGACCCCTTCCGTCGGACAGACGTCAGATAGTCTTATCGTGCCCTCAAAGACGGCCAGACAGTCACCATTGAGGACAAATATTCGACTCTCTGAACCTAAAGGACGCCCGTCGCGTCTTTGCATTCTATCGGGCCCAGCAGTGCCCAACGCGATGGCCTCCTCCATCGCGCCCGTCGAAAGGCGGTGCCCGGCGACGTTGATGACGTCATCGGTGCAGCCGACCACCCGGACGTATCCATCCTGTCTGAGTATCCGGCGTCGGCCGTGATGAAGTACTGGCGTAACGCTGCAGATAGCCTCCCTCGAATCGATCGTTCGCGTACCAATGGGTGACGGCCGTGCCAGGCCGGAGCGCCAATTTCGGGCCCCGACATCTCGCCGGTGGCGACCTCGGTTTCTTCCGCACCATCGTAGCCCGGCATCGAGACCGAGGGCGACCCGTGCTTAATCGGCAGAATGCCGAGGCAATTCGGTTCGCAGCGATGGATCGTCCGGTAATACATCAACTAACGCATCGACTTCGCGCTGCAAACTCTCTCAATTCGATCAGCGCGTCTAGCCGGACGGGATCCGATCCCTAGGCATGTCTGTCGTTCTTTGGGTGCCGTCCGCGGCTAATCTGGGCCAAGACATCTTGCGCTGTGGCGCGCGCAGTTCGAGTCGACATCTCACTAGCATCACCAATAGAACCTTTAATGGATTAAGCCCGCTTGCCGGGCGCATCAGGTCGCCTTGGACGCTGAAGGTCCTCCGGGGCCTTCCGGAGCATGAAGTTTGCTCTTAACTCTCAGGAAAATTCGTTTGTCTGAAGTAAACGTCAGGCTCACGATAGAGCTCAGACAGTTTGTCGCTTGTCAAATGCGCACAAGAGACAAAACCAAGACGGCGTGACGTAAGCGCGGCCTTTGGAGATCTGATGTGTGAACAACGGCGTAATCCAGTCCCGTCGCCGGACGACCGGAGCGCATCCATCGCCTGGCGCCGTCTATGCCCGTCGCATTCAACACGGAGGTAGCGCGATGAATCCGACAAGAACGCTTCACGATTTCGGTCAAAGCTTGTGGCTTGACAACATCACTCGCGATTTGCTCAACGATGGCACTTTGCAACGTTACATCGACGAGCTCTCGGTGACGGGACTGACGTCGAACCCCGCAATCTTCAATCATGCGATCAACAGCAGCACGACCTATGACGTCGACATTTCCCAGCAGGCGTTGCCGACGAAATCGGCTGAGGATATTTTTTTCGATCTGGCCTTGGCAGATTTGACCCGCGCCGCCGAGTTGTTTCAACCTGTTTTCGCCCGGACAAACGGGATCGACGGCTGGGTGTCGCTAGAAGTCTCGCCCGCCTTAGCTCATGACAGCGACAAGACCGTCGAGGCGGCGCTCGAGCTTCACCGGCGTGGCGGCAAGTCCAACCTGTTCATTAAGATTCCCGGCACTGCGGAAGGGCTGCCTGCTATCGAGGCGGCTATCTTTGCCGGCGTTCCCATCAACGTCACGCTGCTTTTTTCACGCGAGCAATACGTCGCGGCTGCCGAGTCCTACCTGCGCGGCGTCGAGCGGCGCATCGCGGCGGGGTTGAATCCGGCAGTCGCCTCGGTCGCCTCGCTCTTCGTCAGCCGCTGGGATGTCGCGGTCGCCGACAAGGTTCCGGGCGCGCTGACAACCCGGCTCGGCATAGCCGTCGCTCAGCGGACCTACAAGGCTTATCGAGAGTTGTTGGCCTCCCCGCGCTTCCTGCGCGTCGCCAACGCCGGCGCACTACCTCAGCGCCTGCTATGGGCCAGCACCGGCACCAAAGATCCGCACGCCTCCGATATGCTCTACATCAAAGCGCTCGCGGCACCTTTCACGATCAATACGATACCGGACGCTACCCTCAAGGCCTTTGAAGACCACGGCGAGGTCGACACGACGCTCGATCCTGACGGAGGAGACTGCGAGAGAGTTCTCGCCGAATTCTTGAAGGCCGGTATCGATATCGACGGACTCGCTGCCAAGCTGCAGAACGACGGCGCCCAGTCTTTCGTCAAGTCTTGGAGAGATTTGATGGGCCGTATCGACTCCAAGGGGAACGCGATCCGCAAAGCGAGCTGACGTAGACAGTTATAACGTCCCGTACACCAGGCATTGTGCGGGAGCATTAGCGCCCTGTCATCCACCAGACCGGCCCGCCCACCCAGCGCTTGCTTTACCTCATTCACGGCTCGATGCGCGGGAGCTTCGGCATTCTGGTCCTTGCCGGCCCTTGGCATCCCGGATCGGCCGCTTGGCCGTCAAGGGCGCTTGACGCACGTCAAGAGCTCGTCATCTTCGATATCCGGATTGGCCATCCTTCATAGGTGACTGCGCACGACGAGATAGCGTCCATCGGGCTTCACCTTTACGCCGTTTCCGCCGCGCTGCGGGTCGCCAGCAGGGGCATTTCAAAGTCCAGAAGATGATTTGGATACTGCACCGACTTTGCGCTGCAAACTCTCTCAATTCTACCAGCGCGTCTATGTCTCGATTGAATTTCGTAAGGTCGCCAATTCGAGGAACTCGTCTGCCTGCCGTCTCAGCTCTTCGGATACCATCGCCGGTGCGGTCTGTACACTTGACACGACCGTGGCTCTGACTCCCAAACGCTGAACCGCCTCGACGAGGGCAGAAAATCTGCCGTCCCCAGAGAAAAGGAACAGTTCATCCAGTTGCGGAGCGATCTCAAGCGCGTCAATGGCAAGGTCTATACCAATGCTGCGTCTCGACCTCCTACCCTCATCCTCATGGCGCTTGATCAACTTCGTACGGACGGTGAACCGATTGACCTCGAGCCAGTCAGTGAGATGCTGAACGCCGCCGGCCGCGCTCTCTCTTATCGCCAAGTAGAAGTAAGAACGGACTATGACCCCGGATTTCTCGAATTCCAGCAATAATCTTTTGTAATCGATCTCGAAGCCAAGGTTTCTCGCTGTCCGATCCAGATTGGCTCCATCGATGAAGAGCGCTCTTCGTCCTGTCATGCCTCTTGCTTCCGCGGCGATCTGAGTCGCCTGCTTCTTTCGCGCCAACGTGCGCAGTGGTTCCTAATGATCTCCCGAAATCCGAGGCAATACTTGGAATTGGTGGAACGGCGGCGGAGACGAAAGCGTCCACTCCAGCGTGGTCGCGCCGGGTCCCCACGGGTTACCCGCTGCCGTTTCCTTCCGGACGAAGGCATGCACCATGGTCACGAAGAACGTGATCAAACCGGCGGCGGAGAGATAGGACCCAATTGACGCAATCTGATTGAAGCCGCCGAATGCATCCGGATAATCTGCAATTCGGCGTGGCATTCCCGACAATCCGAGAAAATGCATCGGAAAAAACGCAACGTTGACGCCGACAAACGTCAGCCAGAAGTGCAATTTGCCGAGGGCTTCCGAGAACATGTATCCGGTCATTTTCGGAAACCAATAATACCAGCCTGCAAAAATTGCGAACACGGCACCAAGCGACAAGACGTAATGGAAATGCGCAACGACGTAATAGGTGTCCTGCAGCGATCGATCGATGCCTGGGTTGGCGAGCACAACGCCGGTAACTCCGCCGACTGTGAACACGAAGATGAATCCGACAGCCCACAGCATCGGCGTCCTAAAGGATATGGAGCCGCCCCACATCGTGGCGATCCAGGAAAAGATCTTGATGCCCGTCGGCACAGCGATAACCATGCTGGCCAAGGCGAAATACGCCTGCGCGCTGCTGGACATGCCGACGGTGTACATATGATGGGCCCAGACGAGGAACCCGATGACCCCAATTGCGAGCAGCGCATAGACCATGCCCAGATAGCCGAAGATCGGCTTGCGGCTGAACGTGGCGACGACATGGCTCACCATGCCGAAACCCGGCAGGATCATGATGTAGACCTCGGGATGACCGAAGAACCAGAACAGATGCTGGTACAGGATCGGGTCTCCGCCGCCTTCAGGCGCGAAGAACGTCGTTCCGAAATTGCGGTCGGTGAGAAGCATGGTAATGGCGCCGGCCAGTACAGGCAGAGACAGCAGCAGCAGGAAAGCCGTGACGATGACAGACCAGACGAACAACGGCATCTTATGCATCGTCATGCCGGGCGCTCGCATATTGAAGATCGTCGTGATGAAGTTGATCGAGCCGAGAATCGACGACGCACCCGCGAGATGCATCGACAAGATCACGAAATCGACTGCCGGTCCCGGATGACCAGCGGTCGACAACGGGGCGTAGAGCGTCCACCCGGTGCCGGCACCATCCGATCCAGGCGCGCCTTCGACGAACATCGAAATGATGAGCAGAGCAAACGACGCCGGCAGCAGCCAGAATGAAATGTTGTTCATGCGCGGAAATGCCATGTCGGGCGCGCCGATCATGAGCGGCACCATCCAGTTGCCGACTCCGCCCATCATCGCAGGCATCAGCGTGAAGAAAATCATGATCAGGCCGTGGCCCGTTACGAATACGTTGTAGACGCGCGGGTCCGTGAAGATTTGCAGGCCGGTATGCTGCAACTCCATCCGAATCAAAACTGAGAAGGTTCCGCCGATAAAGCCTGCACATATGGCGAGCACGAAGTACATCGTGCCGATATCTTTGTGGTTAGTCGAATAGAGATATCGACGCCAGCCGCCCCGATGTGCCCGCCCCGCATCGTGCGCCTCGCCAACTGTCGACATGGTTGTCATCGTCAATTCCGATCAAGCATTCGAATGCTAGACCTGCTTGCCTCGCGACCTTCAAAGCAGGCGCTTGCATCTTTCTTCCATCAGAGCACCCGGGCGGCAATCGATTTTATTTGCAGCTTAAATGCATGATTCTTGATCTTTGAAACTTCACGTCCCTCTTCCGCGCCGACGTCGGAGACGTTGCGGACCACGTCCATTTGGATCGCGCGATGTCACATGTGGCTCTCTGGCGATTGATGACTTGAGCCAAAGGAGCGGGACAAACCTCTTCGCCGGCGGCGGAACGGCATGTCGGCTTCAGACCGGGCGAGCATTTGCGCCCGCCGGTCGCGTCACTCACTTAAGATCGCCAGGAAGGTCTCGAGTATCTGGGAACCACCACCGGACACATCTCGCGGACCTTCCGAAATTCGCGTGCAATCTCTTCGTAGCCGACTGCGTCGAGGAATTCGCAGATCACCGTTTCGGCGCTGCTGTGCACGTTGCAGCCGTCGCTGCTTCGTTGCAGCGATTTCAGTTTAGCGATCGTGTCATGCTTGATGACCGTGTGCTCGAATTGCGATTTGGACAAAACCGGCATTTAAACGTGCTCCCTATCCGACGTGGCACGAACCTGTTCTTCCGCGCCTTCACATCGAAGCGACGTTCCTCGATACGGTCGTTCCGTCGCAAGCCGATGTCTCAAAGCCCGAGATAGGCACGTCGGACTTCTGGATCGTCGATGAGCTGCTTGTCGGACCCACTACGAACGATACGTCCTGTTTCCATGACATAACCCCGATTGGCGACCGAGAGAGCCAGATTGACGTCCTGCTCGACCAGCAGAACTGTCACGCCCTCGGTGCGGATGGCTACCAGCGCATCTATCAACAGCTCCACGACTACCGGTGCCAGCCCCAAGCTCATCTCGTCGATCATCAAAAGAGTTGGGGCGGCCATCAATCCGCGGGCCATCGCGCACATCTGCTGTTCGCCTCCCGATAAGCTGCCAGCCAGCTGACGCCGGCGCTCGGCCAGGCGCGGAAATAGAGAGTACATCCTGTCCAGGTCCCGGCGTACTGCAGACTTGTCCGCGCGTACGAACGCGCCCATCAACAGATTGTCCCGTACGCTCATGCGGTCGAAGAGCTGGCGGCCTTCAGGAACCTGCACGAGGCCGGCCCTAAAGGCACCGTCGGACGTCATCGGCAGGAGATCCCGGGAATTCAAGAACAAGCTGCCATGGCAGGGCAGCACGCGCGACAGCGCGCGCAGCAGAGTGGTTTTGCCCGCTCCGTTGCTGCCGACCAGCGCCACGACCTCGGCCGGGTAAATCTTCAAGGCTATGTCCTGCAAGACCGGCATTCCGCCGTAGCCCGCACTTACTCCGCGCACGTCGAGCAGCGGGACCGCTTTGGCTGCCGAATCCAATTTCATGCCCGCCTCTTGCCGAGATAGGCCTCGACAACCGTTTGGTTCGACAGGACGCGGCCTGGATCGCCCTCGGCGATCTTCACGCCATGATTCAGCACCAGCAGCCGATCCGACAGACTCCTGATGGCCTTGATGACGTGCTCGATGACAAGGACGCTGATCCCCTCATTGCGAACTTTGCGGATCACTCCGATCACGTCTTCGATCTCGACCTGATTGAGACCAGCCATGACCTCATCGCAAAGAAGAACCTTCGGCTTCATTGCCAACGCCTTTGCCAGCTCGAGCCGCTTGCGGCCCGGCCCTCCTAGTTCGTCGGCGCGCTGATCGATATTTCTGGCCAGTCCGACGAACTCCAGCTGAGCGCGGGCCTGCTCACGGGCTTTCGCCATCTGGACCTGTCCGCCTCCCCGTCCGAACAGTGCCCCTACGGCGACGTTGTCCAGGACCGATAGGCCGGGAAATGGACGCATGATCTGGAAGGTGCGGCCTATGCCCAGTCTCGCACGGCGATATGCAGGCAAGTGGACAATGGACCTTCCTTCGAAGAGGATGTCGCCGGAGCTCGGAGCCAGCGTTCCGCTTATGAGGCTGACCAGCGTGGATTTGCCTGCACCGTTTGGACCGATCAGGCCGAGGATCTCGCCACGCAGCAGCATGAAGCTGACGTCGTCGACGGCGACTAGGCCCTCAAAGCGCCGGGTGACGTGATTGATCTCGAGCATCGCCGTCATAGCTGGTGGCTCCGAATATTTTCGCCGAAGTAACGCCAGCCCGTGCCGCGAAAGCGCCGCAGCACGTCGGCCAGGCCACGCGGCATCAAGACGACCGCGACGACGACGACAACGCCGAAGAACAGGCCCGCGAAACTAGTGATCTCGCTCGACAGAAGCTCTGAGACGGCCGAGAGCGAAAGCGCCCCGACGACGGGGCCGAAAACCGTCCCAGGCCCGCCAAATACTGCCATGATGATCATCTTGACGTTCAGGCCTATATCGAATGCGCTTTCCGGGTCGATGAACGTAACCCAGTAGGCGTGAATGCCGCCCGCCAGCGCACTGAATACGCCCGAGATGGCGAAAGCCACGGTTTTGTAAAGGGTCGTATTGACACCCATCACCGCCGCGCCTTCTTCATTTTCGCGGATCGCGATCAGTCCAAAGCCGAAGCGGCTACGTGTCAGCCAGTAGACGGTTAGCGTCGCGAGCACGAGCAGGAGCAGCGAAAACTCGTAAAAAAGCGGGTCGTTGTTGAGGGGCGGCAAGACGAGTCCGACGTTCCGCCCAGCCAATTTCACGTTGGAGACGATCGCGGCCATGACCTGGGCGAGCGCCAACGTCGCGATCGCGAAGTAGTGCCCCCTCAACCGCAGCACCGGCATCCCGATGAGCACGGCAAACACGACCGCAAGCGCAGCGCCGAACAAGAGGCCGACCCAGAAAGGCAATTGCCACTGCGCCATCGCGATGGCCACGCCGTAGCTGCCGAGCCCGTAGAAAACCGAATTGCCGAACGAGGCGTAGCCCGCATAGCCCCCAATGACGTTCCAGCCCTGCGCCAGAACGGCCAGAAGAAGGGCATTGATGCCGAACTGGATGAGCACGTCCGAACCGAACCACGGCACCGCAGCCAGGACGGCAAGCGCGGCCAGAAGTAGCATGGTGCGTGCCGTCTTCATGCCGCCTTCCCCAATAGACCGTTGGGACGCACGATCAGCACCAACACCAGCACGCCGAAGCTTGCCACGTCGGAGAAGGTCGATCCGATATAGAGCGCGGTCAGGGACTCCAGGACTCCCAGGAACAAGCCGCCGACGATCACGCCGAGCGGATTGTCCAGTCCGCCGATAATCGAGATGGCAAAGCATTTTGCCGTCAGCGCCGCGCCAATATACGGGTTGATTTGTGACACCGTTCCGTAGAGGCCTCCGGCGGCGCCAGCCAGCGCAACCCCGATTCCAAACGTCATGGCGTAGAGGTGCCGGGGATCGACGCCGTAGAGCCGGGCCGCAACCAGATTTTGCGCGGTGGCGCGGATCGCACGTCCGAGCCGTGTGCGCAGCAAGAAGAGCCACATGCCGACCGTCAACACGATCGCAATGCCGAACGCAAAAAGACGCGACACCGGCAGCACCACCGCTCCGAAGGCGATGCTGTTCCCGGCAGAGGACGGGTTGATGGTGCGAAAGTCGGCTGAGAACGCCAACTGAGCCAGGTAGGTGATCACGACGTCGATCCCGAAGGTCACCAGCAGAGTGTTGAACATCGGGGCCCTGACGATCAGGTTCAAAAGACCTCGCTGCACGCCATATCCCACCGCGAACATCACCACAGCAGTCAGCGGCAGCCCCAGAAATGGGTCGATGCCGGCATAAGTGTACAGGTACCAGGACACATAGCCGCCGAGCATTATGAACGCGCCATGCGCAAGGTTGACGATATTGAGGACGCCCCAGACCAGGGCGAGACCGAGCGCCATCACGGCGTACAGACCGCCCAGGAGCATTCCGTTGATAAGAACTTGCGCGAGCAGGTCCACATCTTCCTCTTCTCAGCCGAAGGCTCGTTCACAGTCTGCCTAGCGCACGTCCCAGGCCGGCATGGGATATTTCGGCCCCGCAATCTTGCCATTGCCACCGTAAATCGCGACCAAGCGGTCGCCCTGGACCTGAATGACCGTCTGGGGCAGATCGATCTGGCCGTTCTCATCGAATGCAATCGGACCATACAGGCTGTCGAACTTCACTTTCGAGAGCGCGTCGCGCACCTTCGCGGGATCCGTCGAGCCTGCCATTTCCGCGGCCTGCACAAGGGCTTCAACGTCGGCGACACCGGAGGCGGCATGATAATCGGGGTCGTAGCCGAATTTCGCCTTGTAGACGGCCGCGAACTGCGCGGCGTCGCCAAACCACCGGTCCTTCAGGTCTGTCGAAGGCAGCCAGGCCGTCATACCGAAGGCATAATCGGCATCCTTGCCCAGCGCCTTGCGGAAATCCTCGCTCGGAACGCCCACAGTGAAGGAATACATCTTCGGGGCGACCGCCAGGCTCTTCGCCTGTCGGACGAAATTCAGGATCTCGGTTTCATGACCCGCGACCAGCACCGCATCAATGTTCTTGCTTTTGATCTGCGCCAGAAGCGAACTGAAGTCCGTGGCGTTCGTGCTGTATCGCTCGTCCAAGACCAACGTCAGACCCGCCTTCTTCAATTTTGGCCGAGTCCCCTCCGCGACCGAAACGTCGAAGGCATCGTCCGCGTATAGCAGCGCGACCGATTTGGGAGCGGGATCGAGCCCGCTCAACATCTCGATTGTCGAGCCAAAATAGTTGCTGGCCGGCGCCAGCGTCCCGAAGATGTACTTGAAGCCGCGCGAGAAGATCTGGTCTGACGCGCCGCCCCCCTGCACCATGGGAATTCTGTATTTTTCGGACACAGCCGAATCCGCCAGCGCGAAATTGCTCGCAAACGGCCCCAGCAGGAAATCGACCTTGTCCTGCGAAACCAACTGCGTGTACTGACGCACACTCAAGTTCACGTCGGACTGATTGTCGTAGAGCTTGAGCGCGAGCTTGTACGATTCATTGCCGATCTTGACGCCGCCCGCGGCATTAACGCGATCGATCGCGAGTTGGTAAGCGTCGCGATAGTAGCGGCCGGTATTGGCGACGGGTCCCGTCAGCTGCACCGACGCTCCCAAGACGATCTCCTTTGCAAGGACCTCGCCCGAAGGCATCGAGACGGCTGCGGCAAACATCAGAAGAGCCGACAGACGGGAGATTTTGAACACGAAGTTCATGCCTTCCTCCTCGTCTTTGGTTGCTGCATCGGCGTGACGCTGCTCGCCGTCCGCTGGGGCTTTATGGCGATCAGAACGCTGCAGGGCGGCTGGTGCAGGATCGACTCGCCGACCGATCCGTTCAGCCACCGCGCAAGGGTCCCTTGATCGCGATGGCCCACGACAATCAACCTGGCGCCCATTTCCCGGGCACACAGCACTATCTGTTCGGACGGCCTTCCATACCGGATCTCGCTGGTCGCGACGCATCCGGCGCGTTGAAACCGCTTGACGCCCTCCTCGAGCACTCTCTGCATCACAAACTTCTGATTCTCAGGGATATAAGTCATCGCTTCCCCGATGAGCATGCTTTCGGCAGCATCGACGACGGCCAGAAGATGAACCGTCGCACCGCACCTTGATGCCAATGTCTCGGCCTGCGCCAGCGCCTCGCGGCCATCGGGCGAGCCGTCGAAAGCCAACAAGATTTTCTTATACATGGGGGCTTCCTTTCCGTACTGGTGTGCGCGGCCGGAACACGCCCGGCCGCTAACGCATGCGGCAATCTATGGCGCGAGCGGCAGGCTCCTTCATCGACACGTTCGAGCCGCTAGGGCAAAGATGGCCGACACCCATCGAGCCTTCAGGACAGTCTCGACGCCACCGACCGTCGAAGGCCCGGCGAGGCGTTTTGAAAGATCACTTGCCGAAGTTCGCGTCATCTCGGCATTCCTCTGTAGCACGCGCTCGGTGCCAACGATCTGCACCATCAAGCCGCCATCAACGTATGTCTGCGATCATGTTTGACAAACGAAATGTATGGACACTTGATATCGGTTTTGTTGCTGTGAGGTTTCGCATGGCAACACCACACAATCCGAGAATGCTCCAAGACGTGACAGTTGGCGAAGCGACAAAAGAGCCGACGCGTCCGTTTGAACAGCCACCTGCATCGAACTTGCATTGAACTGGCAACCAATTTCGTTTGCTTCGTTCAATCACGGGTGAATACAGTCTCTCAAGGACACAACAAAGCGGCTCAGGTCCGCCCAAGGAGGTTTTGATGTCGCGAGACGTAGTACGTCCGCTTGCCCATCGTCGTGAGCTTCTCACCGTCGGTGCCGCTATCGCCGGTCTTCTGCCTCTCTCCAACAGCGCGTTCGCGACCGGCAGGCGCTCGCGCTCCAACAAGGTACAACCTCGAACCGTCAAGACTTCCGAGACGGCGGCCGCGCTTCGCGATCTTTGGATCGGACACATTTTCTGGGTAAGAGCCGTCTCGCTCGCGACCATCGAAAAGCAGGGAGCGATCGCAAAAACGGCAGAACGTCAGGCCGTTGCCAACGCTCAATCCATCGCCGCGGCCATCGAGCCATTCTACGGCGCAGCGGCCAAGGATGCCTTCTTCAAGCTCCTTGCGGGACACTATGGTGCCGTAAAAGCCTATCTTGCAGCGACGGTTGCAGGCGACGCCACCAGGCAGGGTGCGGCTACTCAGTCTCTGACTTCGAACGCAGAAGAGATTGCGAACTTTCTGAGCAAGGCCAACCCATATCTGCAGAAGGATGCGGTGAACGGCCTGCTCCAGGCCCACGGTAGTCATCACATCCAGCAAATCCAGCAACTGACCGATCACCAGTACGACGCCGAGGCTCAAACCTGGGAAGAGATGAAGAACCACATCTATCAGATCGCGGACGCCACGGCCGACGCTCTGGCAAAGCAATTTGCCGAGAAGTTCTCCTGACGGTAGACGCAGCCATCGAGCACGGAGAAGCACTGCTCGTCGCCGCGATCCATCCTTCGCAGCACGAGGGGCAATGATATCAGAACTAGCCGAAAAGACCGGCCGAGCCCCGCGAGCTTGGCCGGAACGAAGCGCCGTTCAATCGGATGTGAACCGCGCCCTGCCACGGCACGGACGTCATGCGCGCCCATGCGACGATGAAATTGTGTTGCATGGGACCCAATCCTTCATGAGCGGGACTGAATCCGCGATACATGCCGATCGCCGCAGGCTGGCGATCTTGCCGAACTCGCTGTCGACCGGAGGACGGTCACGCTGCTCGGCTCGCCGCTTGCCGAACACCAGTCGACCGAGTGGCCTTCCGACAGTCCGATCAAGGCTGCTCCCAGAGGACTCAATACCGAAACCGCGTTCGGTTGTTCCGACGTTTCGTGGGGCATGACGAGGACGACCTGCCTTGTCGTGCCGGTAACATTATCGCGCACGTCCACGTGCGAGTTGACTGCTACGACGTTCTTTGGAAGCTCGTCGTCAGGGACGATTTTCGCCCGAGATATCTCCCGTAGTACGTTCGATGCGGACGACGCCATACGGCTATTCGTCAGCGCGGAAATGGCAATTGCGTATAGCCTGTCTCGGTCTGCTTCTGAAAGCATGACTGGAGGAAGTGCGATCGGATGCTCGTGGGGCGCATTCATGGCGGACTCCTGGCGGGTCGAACCTCGCTATTTTCGTTCACCGCTCGCTCTCCGCAAGCGAAAAACATTGCGCGTCATGATCAAGAAAGTTGATGTATCCTTCTGCGGCTCTTACGCTTGAGCGTCCTTTCCGATGTATTCGACGGTTCAAGCGCTGCCAACGTGAACTTCGGCGCCCCGCGAGAGTTGACGACGGAACAACGCCCCGCCAGGGCCAGAGGATATCGTTCACTAGAGGGCTCCATGGAAAACGACCTCTTGCCTGAGAGAATTCTCGATCAAATTGCCGACGCCGTCATCTACGCAGACCGATCGGGTGAGATCGCGCGATGGAATCGCGCTTCGGTGGCCATGTTCGGCTTCTCCTCGGAAGAGGCGCTCGGCCAACGTCTCGATCTGATCATTCCAGGGCATCTGCGCGCTCCGCATTGGCGGGGGTTCGACGCAGCTATGTCGACCGGCGTAATGAAGCTGCAAGGTCGTCCGACTTTGACGCGAGCCCTGCATAAGAGCGGACGAAAGCTCTACGTCGAGCTGACCTTTGCCCTCGTGAAGGGTGTCGACGGCGACGTGCTTGGCTCGGTCGCCATGGCCCGCGACGTCACCGAACGCATCGAGCGAGAGCGTTCTGCAGCACGCGCGGCCTGACTTCGGCCGTCATAGCCGCTCGCATCTTCGCTGCGTGGGCACAAGGTCAGGAAAGCGCGACAGGGGCGTGGCGCGAGCGCACCGTCGCGCTCCCACAAGCCAACAACATTCTTGATGCAAACTTGCAATACTTTTCGCTTGTAGAACTTGACCGAATAGCCGGTACTGGTGCGCGGCAGCCCAAGACATCGATGGCCCAATGAGCCAAGGACTGCAGATCCTTCTCGTTCTCGCAGGGAAACGACATCATGCGGAAAGCCCGGGTACCCCAACAAACGAACGCGGACGTCACAATCCGGCAGTTTGCGCCCTCTCCTTTCAAGGCGAATGCGCTCGGCTCCACCTACTTTGGCTATTGGTCCAAAGAGGAGATACTGAGCTTTCTCAAGCAGCTGCTTGACGGCGAACACATCGGCCTGACCGCATACGCAGCGATCGGTCGTGCGGCCTGCACCCATCTTGCAGACCTGGCTTTAGAGGCCGAAATGGGCCAGGGAGCGATTTGCATCCTGCTCAGAAAGGAGATTGCCGCGAGAGGCGGGACCGGCATGCTTCGCGCAAAGGCGACGGACGCCATTCCCAACATCGATGGCAGCCTCCGAAGCCGGATAAGGTTCGCAAGCCGCAATCAGGCCATGCTGGCCGACATGATCGAGGATGCCGTCGTGGACATCTTCGATTCCAAACTAAATGCGAAGCTCATCTACTTGCTGCTTCTACACCGCAAACAAGTCGAGCAGCTTGAAGCAATTGCCGCATAGCCCGCGGGGGGCGAGCAGGTCTTCGTGTCGTGCGACACATGCAAGAGCGAAGGGAGATTGTCGTGACCGCCAGAGAGTCTTTTGCCCAGCGGGAGAAGAGAGAGATAGACCGTCAACTGGATCGGGAGCTGGAGGACACATTTCCGGCAAGCGATGCCCCCAAGATTACCCGCTTCTGCGCGAAATCGCATGCCGCCACGGACGATACAAGGCGAAGCGCTCGTGTACCCAAGCAGCGACTGAAGCACCGAGCAATCTTGTGATGTTCAATCAGACGGCGCGCAGGACGCCGCAGCGCCGATGAAGTAATGAGGTCATGGGAGGGTATCATGGCCGGACTATGCGCTCTCGACTCTCGATACGACGCATTCCTGTTTGCCTCGATATGCGAGCCAGACCAGAACAACTTGAGCGTCTTGTCACTACTCGCACGCCAAGACGTCGACCCCTGGCAGGAGGCCGCCCGCCTAAGCAACCTTTCAAAGGCTCAGGCAATACAGAGCCTTGCCGCGACGATTTCCCAATCGAAGAGCGGGCAATGGTCTCCGTCGGAGGCAATCGTGCTGGCTGATCGCTTGATCGATCTATTGCCGTCGAATGGCCGTGCTTATTCCGCCGCGCCCTGGGCAGAGGGCGGGATCGGTGGGTTGATGTTGTGGGTGGCCGTCGGGCTATTCATCTCAATCGCCATTTCGGGAAACAACGTGCGAAATTCGACCAGGGATTTGGCCGAGCCGGTCAACCTCGCGGACAAGGCTACGCGGGCCGATACAATGATGCGATCGTCGAGGAGAATCGGAACAGATTAGATCGTCGCTGGGGATCGAGCGGACCGGTCGAGAGAAAGAAGAAGCAGCGATGGAAAGCAAGATTGTGGCGAAAAACATCAAGTTGAAGCGCGCATACGATAGTGCCCACTCCGATGACGGCACGCGAATTCTGGTAGACCGCCTTTGGCCCCGCGGTGTCAGGAAAGTGGACGCGGCGATCGACCTGTGGGCCAAGGATGTTGCGCCTAGCGCCGGGCTGCGGAAGTGGTTCGGGCATGATCCGGCTCGTTGGCCCGAGTTCCGTCGCCGTTATTCGGAAGAGATGCGCCAGCACCGCGAGCGGCTTGACGAGCTACGCGCCCTTGCCCAACGGGGGCGTATTACGCTCGTCTTCGCAGCGCACGATGCTGCTCACAACGATGCCGTCGTTCTTAGGGAGATCTTGCTCGGCCGGAGCACCTCCTGAGCGTCTTAGTCTCGCATTGACCGGCAACCGACGTGATGCGAGACTTGACTATCTCGTGATTAGCACAATTTTCTCGCACTCTCGATGGATCAAGACCAAGTTCGCGCCGCGGATACAAAAACACCTAATCGCAGCGCCCATTCGCCTGTATTGTCTGCGTGGAGAGTATCGGGATAGCCCCCCATCAGGGCGTCAATGGTCCGCGGTCGCAGAAGCCACGCGGGCTGGACCGTTCTGCCTACCTGCCTCCCCTAGCTGGAGCAGAGCGCGTGATTTTCGGCGGATCGCTCGCGGGGAATGTTTGTTCCAGCTGCCTGTCCAATTCCTCATCCAGTTCCCGCCTCTCGCGCTGTTCTCGGGTCTCGATTTCTCTTGTCACGACTAATCTCTCCTATCTCGGCGGGCATCCAGAGCCCGCTGACCTTCTCCACGACTGCGCTGAATGCGTGGCTTGGCGAATGGATTTCCCGCGGCAAGGGGTTGTGACCGCAAGACGAGGCCCCTGCTTCACTGCGGGACCAGATTTAGGGCTTCGGACCTCCGGGCGCGAGCACGCGATGCGGCGCACGCCCGGTTCACGAGCGGGTTTGCCGATACCCCGAGCTGCGAGGAGAATGATTGGAAGCTCGATCAAACATGACTGCTCTCATGTATGCTCTAAAGACGCGATCCCAAGGCAGCTGCGGACTTTTGCCGCACAGTCACGCTGCTGCGAACTCGATTCAGGGGAGAATCATCAGTCGGCGTCAGACCAGGAGGGGTTGGTGCACCAGGGTTCGACAAGAGGAAATGCTGAGGCTTCGCGCTCGGTAGCCACCTCTGAGCTTCATAAGCGTTAAGCTGCTTGCGTACGCACACACTTGGCCACTACAAGCACGCTGCATGGCAGTTGGGGCAAGGTCGATCCATCTGCCAGGCCATTCAGTAGCGGGCGAGCGCTCCTTGAGCTCGGCGACCGACGATAATTAGATCCGCGCCTATCTCAACGGCGGCGAGCATTATCTGTTCTGCCGGCCTCCCATAGTTCAGCTTGCTGCTGCGGCGCATCCGGTGCCCGTGAGCTGCCTCACAGCCTCGTCGAGCAGTGCCCGCGTTTCAACTCCCTGATTTGCGAAAGACGATGCCCCTCCCTCGAGGGTGAGCATTCGCTCGGGCGAGTCAACGATCGCAACGAGATGAACCGTCGAACCGCAAGCGGCTGCCACGTTCTGGGAATGAACGAGCGCGTCGCGGCCATCCGGTGATCCATCAAATGCCAGGAGAATCCTTCTGTACATCAGAGCCCTTGGTCTGACATACGTTGAAGCTCGGAACATCGACAGCCCCGCAATGGTTCCTCGGGTGCATGATCTGTCGGCATTTTTCCTGCTCCTGGCTCGCGGACCACACTGAGGTCAACCTACACGTCGATCAACATTTGACAAACCAAAACCATCATCGTTGGTCCCGATTGGCCGAAACGAAAATGGCGCGAGAATTCTTCAGTCTAAATGACCATAGGCGCACGACTTGCTCGCTGTCGCACTTAGCATTCTTGTCGATGAGAACTGACAACATTTTTCGTTTGCAAGGCTCGCACAATGGACGACAACTCAGGGGACCCCAAACGCGGACGATCGCAACGGATGCAATGCCTGTGCCGCTCGAACATTTCGCCAAGCATGCGATGGGCGCCCCCGCGCTCACAGCTCCCCAACTGACATTGCTCCTTTTGGCAATTATTGTCTGCCTGGGCACTGCTCTCGTGTGGACCCTTTGGGCGATCGAGCACGATACGTATGCGCGACACGATAGACATCGGTCGGATTAGGTATAACCAATCGCAGCTTAGCAACGAGCTGCTTCGATCAAAGTGGGCGCGATGGCATCCATCGCGCCCACGTCCTCTCTTCGGCGCCCGTCTATTAGTCTTCGCGGCCGACCTTGAGCACGGTGAGCTCGCGCCTTTCGCCGATTCTGGTGCGGAACGAAATCGTCTGATTAACCGAAAGCCCCAGAAGTGCGGCGCCGACCGGCGTCAGCACGGACACACGTCGGCGTGCAATATCGGCATCGTGCGGGTAAACTAGAACTATTTCTTGAATCTTTCCGGTCTGTTCATCTCGAAATTCCACCTTACTGCCGAAACTAACGATGTCGGGACGCAATTTATCTGCGGGGACGATATGCGCTCGGTCGAGTTCCTCCCGAAGATACTCACATACCTCGGCTATCGGCCCGCTTGCCACCGACGAGAGCGCCGATAGTCTGGCGAGATGATCAGCATCAATGGCAATCGGCGGTCTCATCTCAGCTACTATGTCGCGCTGCATTTCGCACTCCTTAAGATTTGTCGAGCGATCCAGCTCTCTTCCAACACATGCGCTCCTAAGCCGCCTGGGGGCCGTCGTCATCGGGCCCCAGAGCGCTGGTGGGAGCCCGACCGGCGCTGCGGCGGGATTGTGCCGGAAACAACAGTGGTGCTCCCGCCGGTGCCAGGACGCTTTCGACAATGACGGAATGAAGCCCGCCCTCGATACTGAAGAACTTCATACGCTGCCCAACGCTCATTCCAAGAAGGGCGGCACCAAGCGGTGAGAGGACCGATAGTTCCATCAGCCCGTTTCTAAGATCGTGCGGGCACACCAGGATTTTGGTTTCGGACTGCCGACCACCATCGACCCTGTAGGTCACCCACTCGTTGAGACGCACAGTGCCATCCGGCACCTGGTTCGTATCGAACACGACGGCCCGACGAATCTCTGACATCAGGAATCTGCCTACCGGATGACGTTCTTTCACGGCATCATCGGCTAACCGTTCAAGGCGCGCATGGTCTTGCCGCGCTATGACGATCGACGGCAATTGCTCAGTGGAATCGAATCGCTTGTTTGACATCGCGCAGTACTCCTCAGTTTTCCTGAGCTGGTAAGTCGCCTTCGTCCGACTCTTGGCGTTCAGAGGGGGCTAGACATATGCTTCGCATCCTCCTGGTTAGATCGATCAGAATGTTCGCGTGCTGCCCCAGCGCATCTATCTGATTTCGATAATACGCGTCTGAAACCTCGATCGCTTCCATTCCAGTTTTGGCGCCGGCAAGTCGGGCAAGATATGCAAATGACTGCAACGTGTTGTTGCCGGCCAGTTGCACGGTTTTGCGACTATGGTCTGCAATGGTCGCAACTACATCGCTCGCGGCGTTCATGTACACTCGCCCGATCTCTCTCGCCTCTGTCATCGCTTGAACTCCTTCGGTGTTAGCTCGATAGTGCTGCAAGTTGCCCTGTCGCCAATTGACCAAGCTTCGTATCGCGGCGCACCTTCGCCGACAGGCTCATGTCAAACGAGCGCGCAACGCGTGCTACGCATCTCGTGACAGAGCAGGAAAAATTGTTGTAAAAATCATTATCCCGGACAGCCATTAAGGCTACCCGGGTCACCTGCCAATTTGCAGGTGGCCCTCGACCGAATATTGTTGATCGAGCGCGATGATAATCATGCCAACATACTTGGCGCGACGGTCCGCGAAATCAAGATACTCCGTTGGTGCGCGCCGTTTTGTCGCGAACTGCTTCGTACCTTCGTACTAGACCCTTTCCGATCTCTGCAGAATTGAACCGCGATGAGATACGGCCTTGAATTCTCATCGCGGATCAAGTTGGCCTGCTCGTGAAGCCCAGCCCGGAATCGCCAACCAACGAAGTAGCTCGCGCCTGACATCTCAGACAGCAAAGCGCGCATTCGTGATCTGGATAGCGCATCATTCGGAGAACGCGCACAACCACCGTCGTGCGGTCACGTTGCCCTGCGGCAATTGCATAGCGCGCTTTGTGGCTTTTATCACTGCGACTTTTGCCACGCGGCCGCATTGGATCTATGTCGCTCAGCCCAGCGTTTTCATTGCATCGAACGGTCAAATAAATTCGTTTGTCGTCGAAGGCGGCCGATGGGAAGGTGCCGCTCTCCGGGAGACGGGTACCATGACCAACGCTGGACACAGACTTCCTGACCGACCGTCCATAGTTCTAACGAGAATGGACCGAGAAAAGCTGCTCAGGCTGCTGGAAGACTTGCCAACGAGAAGCGTCGATACCGATTGCCTTCTTCGAGAGGAGATTGATCGTGCCGACATGATTTCAGACACCTCCGCATGGAGTTCGGCCGTCAGACTCGGATGCGAGGTGAAGTTCGTAGAGCTTGGAACCTCACGTCTTCGTCGCGGTCGTCTCGTTCTTCCCGACGAAACCAGAACCGCTCACTGCATCTCGGTTCTAAGTCCGATTGGCACCGCCCTCATTGGACTTGGACCTGGGCAGTCAATTCATTGGACCGAGCGTGGTAGGGAACGAAGCCTCGCGGTGCTTGAAGTGCGAGCGAGCGGAGTATCACCGCCGACCTAATCGGCGGCACAGCGTGTCGATGATGCATGGTAATGGTCTGGCGACGTCGCCTTAGCGCTTCGCCAATGCTGACGCATTGCACATGTTCTTACTGAACGAGCCGACACACTTTCCTGTCGAGCTACTTCCCTGCGCTTGCAGCCTTGCGCAGTGCGACGAGTGCCGCCTCCAACGCTGCGGCATCAACATTTGTCGCGTGTGTGGCGTAAACGGGGAATGAGAACCGAGGCGCACCAGGAACTAGGTGAAGTTTGCCCTCGGCAAGATATGACTGAACTGCATGCATTCGGAAGTATCCGGAACCTCCCTCCAGGAGGATATAGCTGAGCGCAAGCGGACCAAGGTTTGTTACGAGGCTCGGCACGGTTTCCGGAAAGCTCACGGCATGATGAAGAGCGAACTCAGAACCCCATTCGACGTGAACATATCGGGGATCGTTCTCGTGATACTTCGCGAGATCGGTGGTCACGAGAACGAGTTCTTCCTCCATGACCAGATCTACCTCCAACCCTGGTCGATGTTGGGGAGCGTACATGATCGCGATATCTACAAGCCCGGCAGCAACGTGAGTAATCAAATCCTGAGGAACGTCGACGTGGACGCGAAGTGCAATGTCTGAGTGTGATCGCCTCAACTCCCTGACCCACTCGATTAAAAGCGGGCGCCATAAGCTGACTTCGCTTCCGATCGTCAAGACAGCGCTGTGTCCTTCCGGCACCGCCACTTGCTGTTTTGCGCGCTGCCACAATTGCACGAAACTCGGCGCGAAACGAAGGAACTGTTCGCCAGCCGGGGTGAGGCTCGCACCGCCCTTGTTTCTAACGAACAGCGGCCGCCCGAGCTGCTGCTCGAGGAGGCGCACACGTGCGCTGACCGTGGTCTGCGCGACATGCAAGCGGTCGGCAGCTTTGATGAAGCTACCGGTTGACACGATCTCGATGAAAGTTCTGGCAAGCTCGATATCCATTGTTTCATAGCATAATCGCTGCAGCAAAATGTCAATTGAATTCGTTTATTTGCTTTGTTCGTGCGATCGGCGGGATTGAACTACGGCCAGGCCATCATTCCTCATGGCTTCAAATGGCCGACGTTCCACAAGCGCCGCCGCAAGGAAGCGTCCGTCCCAAGAAAATCAAGATCGAGTGCGACCGAGTCTTCTTGCCAAAGGCCGGCGGATCGATCCCCGATCCATCGGCCGATCGCCGGCCACCTACCGGCCGCCCCTGACGTCGGACCTGCCTTTTCGCCGAAAGTCTATGCCGCCGAAATCCCGCAGCCGGAACCCAAGGGCGAGACTCCCATTGGTCCGACTGGGTAAGTTGAATGGCTCGGATCGAAGACTACGCGTTGATCGGCGATTGTGAGACCGGAGCCCTGGTTGGGCGCGACGGGTCGATCGATTGGCTCTGCCTCCCTCGTTTCGATTCCGATAGCTGCTTCGGACGGCTTCTCGGCAACGAGGACAACGGGTACTGGAAGCTTTGCCCAGTCGGTGAACATCGACGCGAGCGCCGGTACCGGCCGAGGATGCTGATCATCGAGACGGTCTTCGCGACTGACCGGGGGCGTGTCCGCCTCACCGATTTCATGCCTCCAAAGACAGACGTTTCAAAGGTCGTGCGGATCGTCGAGGGCCTGGAGGGTAAGGTCGACATGCGCGGCGAGCTGGTCGCGCGCTTCGACTATGGCATGAGCGTGCCGTGGGTCAGTCGCATTGAAGACGGGGCGCTCAGCCTTGTTGCGGGGGACTCGATGCTGCTGTTGAGAACCGAAGCGCCCATGCACGGCGAGTCCATGAAGAGCATCAGCTCGTTTTCGGTCAAGAAGGGACAGTGCGTCTCTTTCGTTCTTTCCTACCAGATTTCGTACCAGGACCCTGCGGCTGCCGAGGATCCAGGCGCGCTATTGGACGCAACGGACCGTTTCTGGCGCGAGTGGTCTGGCCGCTGCGAAGCAGCAGGAGCGTACTCCGATGCAGTTCAGCGCTCTTTGATCACTCTGAAGGCACTGACGTTCGCCCCGAGCGGCGGCATGGTTGCCGCGGCGACGACCTCCCTTCCTGAGCAGATCGGCGGCCCAAGAAACTGGGATTATCGGTTCTGCTGGGTGCGCGATGCCACGCTGACCCTCTTGGCCCTCATGGGAGCTGGGTACTACGACGAGGCGCGCGCCTGGCGAGATTGGCTCGTCCGCGCTGTGGCGGGAAGCCCCAAGCAACTCCAGATCATGTACGCGGTCACGGGCGAGCGCCGGCTGACCGAGTGGGAGGTGCCGTGGCTCTCGGGATATGAAGGTTCGAAGCCGGTGCGCATCGGAAACGCGGCGCACACCCAGCTTCAGCTCGATGTCTACGGCGAGTTGATGGACGCTCTCTATCAGGCGCGTCGCGGCGGGCTTCATGAGAACAAGCCGGCATGGGCGATCCAATGTGCCCTGCTCGACCATCTCAAAGGCATCTGGACCGAACCAGACGAAGGCATTTGGGAAGTTCGCGGCGGCGCCAAGCACTTCACCTACTCGAAGATCATGGCGTGGGTGGCCTTCGATCGTGCCATCAAGTCGGCGGCCGAGTTCGGCATGCATGGGCCGGTACGAGAGTGGGAAGCACAACGCGCCGCGATCCACGAAGATGTGTGTCGGCACGGTTACGATGAACATCGGCAGAGTTTCGTGCAGGTGTATGGCGAGCCGCAGCTCGATGCCAACCTACTGCTGATTCCGGCAGTCGGCTTCTTGCCGCCCGATGATCCGCGCGTGATCTCGACCATCAAGGCAATCGAGCGGGAATTGCTCCAGGACGGTTTCGTCCGCCGATATGACACGGGTGCAACAAAGGACGGTCTCCCGCCCGGCGAAGGCATGTTCCTCGCCTGCAGCTTCTGGCTTGCCGATGCGTATCATCTGATTGGCCGTGACGCGGATGCCAAGGCCTTGTTCGAGCGGCTTCTGGCGCTGCGCAATGACATTGGCCTGCTCTCGGAAGAGTACGACGTCGAACGCCGGCGCCTCGTCGGGAATTTCCCACAGGCGTTCGCGCACATCGCACTGGTGAATACGGCCCACAACCTCACGCACCGCGAGAAACCCTCTGAGCACCGCGGCAGCAAGAAGCCGGTTCCCAGCAAAGGACAGCAGGCGACGAACTCGCTTTAGGAGGCAACCATGGCTGAGACCACGACCGACCCCACAGCACCAGCCCTCCCCGGCGAACGTCCTCGACCCGCAGCCCGTTTTCCGGTCGTGCTGGAGGGCCAGCCAGCCCTCGTCACCGGCGCAAACTCTGGGATCGGCCGTGCTGTCGCCCTGGGTCTCGCCGCCTCTGGCGCCGACGTCATCGTCAACTACATCGTGGACCCGCAAGCGGCTGAAGACGTGGCCCACCGGATCGAAGCGTTGGGTCGGAAGGCGATCACGGTCAAGGCGGACGTCAGCAGTGAGGAGGACGTCGAGACGATGTTTGCCCGCGCTGTCGAGCACTTCGGGACACTGCACATCGTGGTCAGCAATGCGGGTCTGCAGCGCGATGCTCCATTCCATGACATGACTCTCGAACAATGGAATAAGGTCATCGGCGTCAACCTGACCGGCCAGTTTCTCTGCGCCAGGGAAGCCATCCGCGAATTCAAGAGGCGAGGTGTCGTGAAGGACGTCTCCGTCGCGGCCGGCAAGCTCGTCTGCATGAGCTCTGTCCATCAGGAGATACCCTGGGCGGGGCACGCAAACTATGCA
This sequence comes from Bradyrhizobium vignae, assembly GCF_004114425.1. Classification (GTDB taxonomy): domain Bacteria; phylum Pseudomonadota; class Alphaproteobacteria; order Rhizobiales; family Xanthobacteraceae; genus Bradyrhizobium; species Bradyrhizobium vignae. The sequence goes on from NZ_RDQF01000038.1 coordinate 50,479, forward strand.
GCCTCGAAAGGCGCCGTCATGCAGATGATGCGAAGCGTGGCCCAGGAGGTGGCTCCGCTCGCCATTCGTGTCAACGGGATTGCACCGGGCGCCATTCGCACGCCCATCAACCGGCCGGCCTGGGAGACCAAAGAGGCCTACGAAAGCCTGATGACCTTGGTGCCCTATAAGCGCATAGGAGAGCCAGACGACATCGCCCAGGCGGTCGCGTGGTTGGTGTCGGATGGCGCCGACTACGTGACGGGCGCGACCCTGTTCATCGACGGCGGCATGATGCTCTTCCCCGGCTTTGCGACCGGAGGGTAGGTCGTACCGCTGATGGAGCATGTCTCGGGCCGCCTCGACGCCTGAATTCCCCAACATGCCGGCAGCCGGCGACCGCTTCGCACGTTACACGTCTGCTCCCCTGGGACCGGGAAGAGGGATTTTCGGCTATTCCAACCGGCAAGCGCTTGCACAATAAACGAAGCAAATGACTCAAGCGGTCGTCAACATCGTCGATCTTTGCGTCCGCCGCTGGCGAGTCTCCATCCTCGTGGGAGCGCAGGCAACCAGCAAGTGCGCTTTCTCCCTCTCTCCTCGGAATTTTTCGGTCGTGCGTGCGCCAACCGGAGGCGGCTCCGCCCTTCTTCAGAAGGTCTGCTCACACGGGATGCAGCAAGATTTTTCTTGATCTCCCGGTGCACACGTCGTGCACACACCCGACTGAAATACTTGAACTCTCGCTCCAATCCATCACGGGCAAGTTTAAGCCAGCACCAGCAACCTGTGGCCAACTAGATCCCAATAGCGATGGCGTCATATGGCATGATGTGAACTCTAAGGCTCAAATCGTCTCGCCGGAAGAGCTGTCGGGGGTTCAAGTCAGTGAACGCTACCCCCTTTCCTCATGTCCAGCCAAACCTGCGATATTTGATCCAATCTTACGCTTAGGCAGTTCGTGAGCTTTGGGGCCGACGGAGCTTTACGCTCACTGAACCAAGATTGCGCGGAAATCGTTGACATTGGTCAGTGTTGGCCCTGTCATCACGAGGCGGTTCATCTTGGCAAACGCCTCGTAGGCATCATTTCGGGCTAGATGCGCGGCAAGATCGACTTCGGAGTCGCCGGCCGACGAGACAAACGTAGGATCGAACCACGCGCCGGCGTTATCCTCGGATCCATCGATGCCGTCCGTGTCCACGGCGATCGCAGAGACCCCCTCCGCGCCATCAAGGGACATTGCCAGCGAAAGAAGGAATTCCGTGTTTCGGCCGCCTCGTCCCTGCCCGCGCATCGTGACTGTGGTCTCGCCTCCCGACAAGATCACGCAGGGGCGCTTCGCCGGAGTTCCGCAGCTCAGAACAGAGCGTGCAATGCCGGCCATGACGACGCCGACCTCGCGCGCCTCCCCCTCGATGGCATCTCCCAAAATCAGGGGCTCAATGCCCAGCCGGCGCGCAGCAAGAGCGGCTGCGTCGAGCGCCGTCTTCGCCGTTGCGATGACGTGAGTCTCACCGTCGACACTGGTAGGCGCGACATTGGCGGCGATGACCTTCGCGACGTGGGCTGGCGCGTTGATTCCGTAGCGATCAAGGATCGCGCGGACATCAACCAAGCGGGATGATTTTGCCACGACCGTTGGACCAGAACCGACGATGGTCGGATCATCTCCGGGGACGTCGGAAATCACGTAGGTGACCAGCTTGGCGCGGCAGGCTGCCGCGAGACGTCCACCCTTAATTGCCGAGAGCGCTTTCCGAACCTCGTTCATGGCGCTGATCGGCGCACCCGAGCGCAGCAACTGGGAAGTCAACACGCGTTTCTCATCCAGGGTCAGGCCAGGCGCAGGCACGCTCAGGAGCGAAGATGCCCCTCCTGAGATCAAGGCAACGACGAGATCGTTGGGGCGAGCGCTCCGGACGAGCTCCAGTATTCTCTGCGCTGCCCGCAGCCCGGCGGCATCCGGCATAGGGTGAGATGCTTCCACGACCTCGATAGATCTCGTCTTTGCGGCATGGCCGTACCGAGCGACAACGAGACCCTCGAGCGAATGCGGCCATTCGGCTTCAAATGCTTGCGCCATGCTCGCGGCGGCTTTGCCGGCGCCCACAACAATCGTGCGACCCGATGGCGGATCAGGGAGGCGTCCGGCGAACCTACCCGCCGGGCGCGCAGCATCTAGCGCTGCTTGCAAGAGGGCATCGAGAATCACTCGACCGTCCGAATTGTCCATGTCCGTCCTCGATTGCAATTTGGCGCCAGTTCCGGCCGCGTTCTCAAATCGAGGAAAAACCCTTGGCGCAAGCGACCAGAACGTCGTCCTCGGGCGTGGACCACCAACGTCTGGAAAAGACTTCGACTTCCGTGAAGCCGCTATAGCCTGCGGCCTCAACGTCGCGCCTGATATGCTTGATGTCCATGACGCCATCTGCCGTCATTCCACGATCGAGCAGAAGGTCGTTGGTCGGGACGAGCCAATCGCAGACGTGGAAAGCCATGATGCGCTCCGATCGGCCGGCGGCGGCAATATCCTCACTCAAGCGCCAGTCCCACCAGACATGATAGACGTCTATGGCCACTCCGATCCCACCTTCGCGCGACGGATCCAAGCGTTCGCAAAGCGCCAGAGCTTCTCCGAGGCTCGTTATGCATGAGCGGTCGCCCGCGTACATCGGATGGAGGGGTTCTACCGCGAGGCCGACGCGCGCCTTTCTGGCGTAAGGCAGGAGGATATCAAGGCCCTCGGCCACTTGCGCCCGAGCTGAATTCAGATCTTTACTCCCCGCCGGGAGGCTCCCGACGACCAGGACAAAGCACGGCGCCCCCAATTCGGCCGCCTCATCGATTGCACGGCGATTGTCGGCAACGTTCGCTTCAAAACTGCTTCGGTCTGCGCCCGGAAAGTAGGTTCCGCGGCAGTAGCCGCTCAACGCCAAACCAGCGTCTCGAATGTGCCTGCCGACGAGGCGATGGTCCTGTCCTTCGAGATCCCGGCGCCACGGCGAAATTCCACCGAAGCCGTGACGGGCCACGCGTTCGATGACGTCTTGAATGGAAGAACGGTGCCCCAGAGTGGCAGTGTTGATCGAACAACGCGACAGCGGCAGGGGGCGAACCAATATTTCGGGCATCGCAGTCACTTCTCTACTTAAACCGGGGCGCACGTTTCTCGACGAAGGCTGCCTTACCTTCAATCGCGTCGTCGGAGAGCCCTAGAGGAATCGTTATCTCAGACTCCATCGCCAACCCGGCGTGATATCCGAGCCGCAATGCCACTGAAACGCAGCGCCGAGATGCGCGAACCGCTTCAGGCGATACCGAAGCGATTTGGCCGGCGACTTCCAAGGCTCGATCGAGCAGCTTGTCATCATCAACCAGCTCATCGAAGATCCCGATCCGGTACGCCTCTTCCGCATCGATCGGCTGTGCTGTCAGCATCAAACGAAGTGCTTGGCCACGGCCGACAAGGAGGGGCAGCCGCATGGTCCCTGTGGCGGTCGGCATCGCACCCAGCTTAGCCTCCGGTACACCGAACTTCGCGCTGCGTCCCGCGATCCGGATATCGCAGGCGAGCGCCATGACCGCCCCCCCGCCAAGCGTATGCCCATTGCAGGCGGCGATGACCGGCACCGGTCCGAGCTCAATAGCCTCGTTCAACCCCGTCTCCGCGAGACGAGCAGATTCGATCCATTCCGCCGTCGCCTCAAACTCCCGGATGTTTGAACCAACCGAGAAGGCCGCCCCCGTTCCGATCAGGACTACGCATCGTGCCGAATAGTCGGCCCGAGCGCGCTCCAGCAGAGCCTTCAATTCACGGCGCGCCTGCACCGTGAAGACACCGAGAGGCTTGGAAACGATTTGGACCAGCACCACGCCGGGACGCGGCATACTCGCTTCGAAGACGGAATTTGCGACAATCTGCTTCGACATTTCGATTTCCTCAGGCGGCGCGTTGTTTGCTCAGTGGCTTCGTGCCCGTCCGGTCGTGTAATTTCAGGCCGAACCGCTCCGGACGAAATAGTCGTTCGTCCATCAGCTTCAGATCGTCGGCCACGATGAGGGGCGTGCCTGCCCTCGCGATGATGTCACGTTCGAGGTCAACCCCTGGGGCAATCTCCACGACGGTCAGACCGCTCGGCCTGAGCGCCAGAACGCACCGTTCGGTCACGTATGTGACCTCGCATCCCCGATCCACAGCCCGCCGACCACTGAACGTCACGTGGCTGACCTCGGGAATGAACTTTGCGATCTTGCCCTCCTGCTGGATGCGCAGTCTGCCTTCGCCTGCGGACACCTTAAGGCCGCCCGCCATGAAATAACCGCTGAAGACGATCTTGCGGGCGTTCGCCGTAATATCAACGAAGCCTCCGCATCCCGCGGTCAAATAAGGTCGTGCGGCGAGACGCGACACGTTGACGTTTCCGAATGCGTCGACTTCCAGAAATGAAAGGAACGAACTGTCGAAGCCGCCACCCTGGAAATAGGTGAATTGTTGTGGCGTGGGAAAGATCGCCTGCGCATTCGCGGCGCATCCAAATGCGAAACCGGTAAGCGGCACACCGCCGACTGCACCCTGCTCGATAGCCCATGTGACCGCCTCGGCATGGCCTTCTTCCACGAGAATCTGGGGGACCATGGCCGAAATGCCGAAGCCGAGATTGACGGCGCTGTCGTCCGTCAGCTCCATCGCGGCGCGGCGGGCGATGACTTTCTCGACGCTCCACGGCTCCGGCTCGAACGAGGAAAGCGGACGACGCGTCTCACCGCTTATGGCGGGATCGTAAGAGATCTCGGTTGCCTGTGCCTGCTCCGGGTCAACCACAATGTAGTCTACGAGCGTCGACGGAACGTGGACGCGGTGTGTCGGAATCGAACCGGATGCAGTCGTCCGCTTGACCTGGCAGATGACGATCCCGCCGGAGTTGCGCGCAGCAAGCGCGAGATCGACCATACCCAGAACAGCGCCTTCATGCTCCATCGAGATGTTGCCGCGCTCATCGGCCGTCGTGCCGCGAATGATGGCGACTTGAGGAGCGTGATTGGGAAAATGAAGCCAGGGCTCGCCGCCGAACTCGACAAGGCGTACGATTTCTCCCCTTTTGACTGCCGCCTCGTTCATCTTGCAGCCGTCGAGCCGAGGATCGACGAATGTATCGAGGCCGACCTTGGTCAGCACGCCCGCCCGCTTTGCCGCAACGTCCCTCGCCATATCGTACATGACGCCTGAGGGGAGGTTGTATGCGGCGACGTCGTTCCTGCCGATCATCTCCCAAATCGCCGGAGACGGGAGCGACGAAGGACCGCTTGGGTAGGAGCCGGCGAGGATCGTCGACAGTAATCCCTTCTGGGCCAGATGATCGATTCCCTTGATCCCGTACATGTCACCGGCGGCGATCGGGGAGAATACCGTGAGGTCTCGCGGGTGCCCCTCCGAGCGGAACCGCTCGCCAATGGCGGCGAGTACGAAATCGGGGCAATTCAATCCCGCAGAGGCTCCGATGCAAACGACGTCGCCATCGCCGACGAGTTTCGCAGCTTCGGATGCTGTGATGATCTTTTGCTTCACCTTCGATCTCCTAAGTGATGTCGCCAAACGGACTGGCGTCAGTGGGCCGGCTGCTGCTTGGCACGAGTGACAATCTGCGTTGGGTTCACGAACCTCAGCGCGATGATCAACCAGACAAGGGTTGTCACCATGTAGACGACGGCCATCGCATCGATTGACTGAACGGCCCGCACACCAGCGGCGAACACAGCGTAATAGAGAGCGACTACGAGTGTCTGGCTCGTAGGGCCCGCGACCAGAAAGGTGAGCTCGAACATTGCGATCGTTCGAACGAGCACCAGCAACAGGGCGGCCAGAATGCCGGGAAGAAGTAAGGGCATCAGAACGTGCACAAATAACTTGAACGTGTTCGCGCCGAACACACGTGCAGCCGCCTCGAGCCTTGGATCGATCTGCTCGATAAACGGAATCATGACCAGGATAACGAACGGCACGGTCGGGACCAGGTTGGCCGCGACAACGCCCCAGAACGTTCCTGCAAACCCAGTCTGGTAAAGGACGGTGGCGAGCGGGATGCCGAAGGTGATCGGTGGCACGATCAACGGAAGGAGGATAACCAGCATGATGATCTTCTTGCCAGCGAAGTCTCGGCGGGCGAGCGCGTACGCCGCGGTGACGCCCAATAGTCCCGAGATGACAACGACCGCGCCGACGACTTCGAAGGTCACAAGCAGGACGTCCTGGAGCTGGAATTCGCTCCAGGCCGATGAATACCAACGCGTGGTCCAGCCGGCAGGAAACCATGTGCCAAGCCAGCGAGTCGCGAACGAGCTCGTCACGACCGAGCCGATCATCGCGAACAGATTGAGAATGAAGAATCCGACAAAAATCCAGACTGCTCGGATCCACAGTTTTGATGACAGAGAAGTGTCGCGGATCATCGATCCTACCCTTTCGTCCCTGCGACGGGCCCCCGATAGAACAGTCCGCGGGTCGCCATCATGCCTAGGACGATCGCGAGCTGAACGATGCCCATGATCATCGCGATCGCAGACGCCATCGAATAATCGTACTCCTCGAACGCAGCCTGATAGGCCGCAATAGAAATCACCCTGGTTTGTCCCGCCGGCTCACCCAGGAGGACGGCCGAGGGAAAGACCGAGAACGCCTGCACGAAGCTAAGGCAGAAGGTGATCGCAAGTCCCGGCATCAAGATCGGCAGAAATACGCTGGTGAAACGTTGCCGAGCGTTGGCGCCCAAAGTAGCGGCGGCCTGTTCAAGTGCTGGATCGATCCCCGTCACATAGGACAGGACAAGGAGGAAGGTGAACGGGAAGCCGTTGATCAGCAGAGATGCGAAAACGCCCCAATAATTGTGCACGAGGCGCAGCGGATGATCGATCAGTCCGACCGCTATCAAAGTGCGATTAAACCACCCCTGAGGCCCCAGATAGTTCAAGAGGCCTTCAGCGATCAGAACCGTTCCGAGCGTAATCGGTACGACGAGAATCGTCGTCAACAGCCGCTGCCGGTACATTAGCCGCACCCGGAACGCGACCGGCAGCGAAACGACGAGATTCAGCACCGTGACCGGAACCGACAGAAGGAGCGTTTTCCAGATCGTAGTGTAGAGGTACGGGTCCGTGAAGAAGCGCTGATAGTTCGACCAGGCAGATCCGGCCTTCGGCTCGAACGACAGGATCAGCCCATATGCGAACGGGTAAACAAAGAGCAGCGCCAACAAGGCGAACGCCGGGATGACCAGAAGTGTCACCGCATCGAAGCCTCGTGCGGCGAGCCGCTGATGCAGACTCGGACCAGATTCAATGATCTGCTTCTCGGCGAGGACCGTCATCGTCATGGACGCCTCACATCGCTTCGCTGAACACGAGGACACGTTCCGGTGCAGCGCGCAGATGAACATTTGCGCCGAGCGCCACTGCATGATCCGATCTGAAGACGAGATCGATGCCGTCTGACGTGCGCGCAGTTCCGACAAACTCGCGCCCCCGATACTCGATGGTCTCAATCCGGGCGGCGAACGCATTCTGCCCGGGCTCGCCAGTCATCAGGTCATCCGCGCGGATCGCGGCGTAGGCTTCGGAGCCGTCCTGCACTGAGCTTCGCATGATGCCAGTGACCTCACTGCCGCCAACCGCAAGGGTGGCGCTGGCGCCGGCCTGACGGATGACCCGACCCTTGATACGGTTTCGGAAGCCCATGAAGTCCGCCACGTCAATGTGAGCCGGCTTCTCATAGAGTTCGTTGGGGGTGCCGACCTGGCGGATAACGCCATCCTTCAGCACGACGATTCGATCGGCGAGAGAGAGAGCCTCGTCCTGATCATGGGTGACGTAGATCGTGGTCGCGCCGAGCGTGTTGTGAATCCGCCTTATCTCGGCTCGCATCTCGAGCCTCAGCTTGGCGTCAAGGTTCGACAAGGGCTCGTCCATCAGAACGAGAGGTGGCTCGATGACGATCGCTCGCGCGATCGCGACGCGCTGCTGCTGGCCGCCTGAAAGTTGGCCGGGCAGCTTCTGCGCTTGCCCGGTGAGGCGGACGAGTGCCAGCGCTTCGTCCACCTTTCGCGAAATTTCTGCTTTCGGCACGCCGCGCATCTTCAGCCCGAACCCCACGTTCTGCTTCACGGTGAGGTGGGGGAAAAGCGCATAGCTCTGAAACACCATTCCGAAGCCGCGCTCTTCCGGTCGAAGCGTGTCAATGCGCCGCTTGTCGAGCCAAATGGATCCCCCCGTAACTGGAAGAAGCCCGGCAATGCAGTTAAGCGTCGTCGACTTTCCGCAACCGGAGGGCCCAAGCAGGGCTATGAATTCGCCGCGCTTCACGGTGAGCGTCACATCCTTGAGCGCGTTCAATCCCCCGAACTCGCGGCGAACCTGCTCGAGGCGGAGCTCGTCAAACTTCTGGAGGGCGATAGTCATGGATCCTGATCCCGTGTGTCGACCGCTACGATTCCGTCGACTTGAAATTGCGAAAAAGGGAGCTGCCAGATCGCATCGGGCAGCCCCAGTTTGGGAGGTTCTCCCGCGGCTATTTGCGCTTGGCGCCGCCGATTTCCTCGTCCCAGCGCCGGAACGCGGCCACGAGTTGATCCGCTTGGAGCTGTATTTCGAGCGGTGTGGACGCGGTCACGCGATCGTAGTCAGGCCAGCCGAACTCCTTGATGGCGTCCCGGCTTTCCTGCGGAGCCATTGCGAGCGTCGACGTCTTCACAGATGGCCCTGGATAGAAATAGCCTTCGTCATACGCAAAGGCCTGCTGCTCAGGCTTGAGCATGTGCTTGAGCAGATCGATCACGACGGGCATTTTCTCTGCCGCCACGCCTTTCGGCACGGCAAAGAACATTGCGTCCGCGACCCAATGGAAGCCCTCCAGAGCACAGAGCGCCGCCTCCTTGGGTACAATGCCGAGCACCCGCGGGTTGATGTACCAACCAACCGTCGAAACGATCATGTCCCGCGTCCCGTCACCGAGCTCCTTCATCGTCTGCCCAGTTCCGGAAGGATAATATTCAATGTTCTCGCCGAGCGCCTTCAGATAGGCCCAGGTCTTGTCCCACCCCTTTTGCGGATCCGAGGGATCTTTGTCCCCGAGAAGGTAGGGGAGCCCCATCAGGAAGGTGCGTCCCGGTCCTGAGTTGGCGGGCCTCGCATACAGGAAACGGTTTTTGTTCTCACGTGCGTAAGCAAGCAAATCGTCGGCGGTTTTCGGAACCTTTTTGACACGCTCAGGCATGTACTCAAACAGCGGACCCGACGGCGTATAGGCAATCTCCATCCCCTGCCCCTTTGCCAGGGCCTGCATCTTCAGCGCGCCGCGCTCGTAAATCTCTTCGGGCTTCGGCAACGCGCCCGCATACTGCGGCAGTAGCTCTTGCCACAATTGCTGCTCGATCCCGGCAAACAGCCCATCCGTGCCGGTGAGAACGACGTCGATATCGACGCGATTGGCTGACTGCTGCGCCTTCAGTTTGCTGGCGAGCTCCGGCGCTGGCGCCTTCGAGAAGGCGATGCGCGAGACTAGCTTGGAATTCTGCTGCCTGTAGGCGTCGATGGATTTCTGGCTCAGAGCGAGATTGCCAGCCACGTCCATGATATTGAGCGCGACGGGTGACGAGGGCATCGGACCAAGCCCTTGGGCTCTTGCGCCCACGCCCATGAGCCCGAGGGCACCCATCCCGCTTACGACAGTTCGGCGATTTACAGGACGATTCATTTTGGGCTCCTCCGTGCCGCGACTAGTTTTCTCTTGCTTGCGCCACTAGAACGATATAGTAGAACGATCTAGTAGATCGATCCAGTAACAGCTCTTACGGGCTTTGGCAAGTGCCTTTCCACGGCCGAGCATGAGACACAGGGAAACGCGCATGAACAATCAGGGGCGCCCGCGCGCTTTGGTCACCGGGGCGGGTCGGGGGATAGGTAGGGCCATCGCGTCTGCCCTATCCGGCGCAGGGTTCGCTGTCGTCGTGAACGACCTGCCTGGTTCGACAGATCTTTCCGAAACGGTGGACGCCATCCGCAGAAGCGGCGGAGAAGCACAGGCCGTTGCTTTCGATATCTCGAGCGTAGGGGCGCGTCAGCAGTTCGTCGAAGAAGCATGGGGCGCCTTCGGGGGCCTCGAATGCCTGGTCAACAATGCAGGCGTCTCCGTCGGAATCCGGGATGACCTCCTGAAAGTGACCCCCGACAGCTATGATCGGGTCATGGCGATCAACCTGCGCGGCCCGTTCTTCCTCACCCAGGAAGTCGCGCGTCGAATGATCGCTGCGGACACGTCCTCGTTTCGCAGCATCATTACTGTGTCATCCATCAATGCCGAATTCGCGTCGATTGATCGCGGAGAGTATTGCATCTCCAAAACAGGGCTTTCCATGCTGGCCCAACTCTTTGCGGTCCGCCTCGCCGAGCATGGCATCGGATCCTACGAGATCCGCCCCGGAATTATCCGCACTCAGATGACCGCCGTGGCGAGAGAAAAATACGACCGCCTGATCGCCGAGGGGCTTACCCCCATCAAGCGCTGGGGTGAGCCCGACGACATCGGAAGGGCGGCAGCGATGTTGGCGAAGGGGCAGCTTGGCTATTCGACCGGCGAAGTCGTTCGCGTCGATGGCGGCCTTGCACTGCGGAGCCTGTGATGGGAAGGCCGGGACGCCGGCTCGAGGCCGGCGAATATTGGTTTGAAGATATCGCCGAAGGCGACTGCTACGAAACAGGCCGGCTCGTTGTGACGGATGCCCATATCGTCAGCTTTGCGGGCCTATCCGGAGATTTCTTCGACGTCCATATGGATGACGAATTCGCCAAGTCGTTGGGATTCCCAGCCAGAGTTGCACATGGCTTATTGGGATTGGCGCTTGTGGATGGCCTCAAAAACCGATCCGCAGTCCGAATCATGGCGATCGCATCGCTCGGCTGGAACTGGAGATTTCGGGCGCCAATCTTCGCAGGCGATCGGATCGGAGCCAACGTGCGCATCGCAAGCGCTCGGCTCTCGAGCAAGGGCCACGGCATTCTCGCTCTCGCATTCGAAGTTACGAAGCAAGATGGAACGTTCGTGCAGGATGGTGAAACCACCCTGCTCGCACGCCGTCGGACAACCAACGAAGGAGGCAACGTCCAATGACTCTCATTCGATTGCCGGGTGACGATGGTCGCGTGGATGAATTCACCATGCCTGCTCCCGCCAAATGGCGCACGTCGAAGCTGAACCAGCCCATGGCGCGGATCGCCTTGTCCGCCGGACATGTCGTTGCCGATCCCCGCGCCGATATCTCCCCGATGCGGGACATCGCAATCGATTTCGAGGCCACTCAGCGTTTCCGAGACCACCTCTGGGATCTTGGATTGGGCGTCGCGGAGGCTATGGACACGGCCCAACGGGGCATGGGCCTTGACTGGGCCTCAGCTCAAACCTTGATCCGAAACACAGTCGAGAGCGCCAAAGCGCGGCCGGGCGCAATTGTCTTCTCTGGCGTCGGAACGGACCACATTGATCCCGTCGGCGCGAGCCTGGACAAGGTCGTGAAGGCTTATTCCGAGCAATTGTCCTTCGTCCAGAAACTCGGAGGACGAGTAATTCTAATGGCGAGTCGGGCATTGGTACTCGCGGCGAGCGGTCCCACCGACTACGCCGAGGTCTATAGGCGAGTGCTGGCCGAGGCTGATCAGCCCGTTATTCTTCATTGGCTTGGCGACATGTTCGACCCTGCGCTCGCCGGTTATTGGGGACACCACGACATCAGCGCGGCCATGGACGTTTGCCTTGGGATGATCGCGGACAATGCTCACAAGATCGACGGCATCAAGATCTCACTTCTCGACGAGAAGTACGAAATCGCTATGCGCAGGCGGCTGCCCTCAGGCCTCAAAATGTACACGGGCGACGACTTCAACTACCCTGAGCTCATTGCGGGAGACGATCGGGGCTTCAGCCACGCACTTCTCGGCATCTTCGACGCGATCGCGCCCGCAGCTTCCGCAGCACTGTTGGCACTGAGCGATGAGGACCGGACCGCCGGCACCAAAGCCTTTCGTGAAATCCTGGATCCGACCGTAGCCCTATCGCGCGAGCTATTTCGAGCGCCAACTCAATACTACAAGACGGGTATCGTCTTCCTCGCATATCTGAATGGTCATCAGGACCACTTTACGATGCTCGGAGCCCAGCAAGGCGCCCGCTCCATCCTGCACCTCTCCCGCGTCTTTCGGCATGCGGCGTCGATCGGCCTCTTTACGGATCCCGAGTGTGCAGCCGCGCGCATGCGGACTATACTGGCTCTTCACGGGGTGGAATGACATGCCGCCCCTTGACGATCGTCGGGCATTGTGAATGCTGCCCAGCGGCAGCTTCAAATGGCGGGTTAGGGACGTCGAGATAGTGGACGCGAAAGCAAGAAAGAGCGACTCTCGACCGACGCTCGTGGACATTGCCAAGGCCAGCGGCGTGTCCAAGGCGACGGTCTCTCTCGTGCTTCGGAACAGTCCCACCATTCCCGAGCGAACCCGCGAGAAGGTGCTGGAAGCGGCCAGAAGTATCGGTTACGTGTACAATCGCGGTGCCGCGAGCTTGCGCCTGCCTCACACGCGAATGATCGCGATGGCCGTCAACAATCTTACGAATCCCTATTTTGCCGAAATCGTCGCCGCAATTGAGGATGCGCTCACAGCCGAGAACCGCATCGTTCTCATGTCCAATACTGGCGAGTCGGTGGCAAGACAGAGCGCCTTCATCGAGACGGTGCGAGAATACAATGTTGATGGATTGCTCATCGTACCCGCGGTCGGCACGGATGCATCCTTCGTCAACTCCTTGCATTCGCTCCATCTGCCGTGCGTTCTTGTCTCGCGAACAGTGCCGGGCGCGAAGGTCGACTACGTCTCTCCTGACCATCGCGGTGGCATGATCAAGGCGGTAGATCACCTCATCAAGCTTGGTCACACGCGGATCGGAATGATCGGTTCGAACGAGAACATCTCAACCGGGCGCGATCGTTTTGCTGGCTATCGGGAAGCTTTGGCTAAACACGGCATTCCACTTGAGCCGAGGCTGGTTCTATCCGGCGGAGAGACGCGCGACGTTGGAATGGCACATGTCATCCAACTCCTCGATTTGCCTGAACCGCCGACGGCCGTCGTATGCTTCAACGATATCGTCGCGTTCGGGGCCATGCTCGGCCTTCGCTCGCGGAATCTAACGCCAGGCGAAGACTTTTCTGTCGTTGGCTTTGATGACATTGCCGAAGCGACCCTGTGGCGTCCGGCCTTAACTACTGTCGCGATTCCCAGGCCGAATGTTGGCAAGGCCGCAGTCCAACTGCTGTTTCGGCGCATCGGCAACAGGGACGCACCTTTCGAGTCAGTCCTTATTCCGACAGAACTCATTGTGCGTGACACGACCTGCCCACCGCCAAAAAAGTCGCGAAGCAAACGCAAGCACTGATCTTGACGCCGACCAGAAGGCGACGTCCTTTGCCTCGTCAAAGAGGCCAATAGCTGAGCCGGCCTTGTGCCGCGTCGGCCTCTCAGTCACGGTGATGCGGGTAAACTACTACAGGTCGCTATCGGTACGCGCCAGACCCGGACTAAATTCTGCACTTGCCATCATCAATGTGCAAATAATCAGCATTGAATTCTGCGAGGGCTTCGAGTTCTCCACGATTCAGCAGGATTAGTCTCGCCAATGAAGTCACGCATTCGGGCAACAGCGTCCGCTGCCCACGATTCGCCTCTTCAACGAAGCGCCTCACCGATTCCCCCAAAAGAATCACGGGAAATCATAACAGCCGCTCGTCGTTTTCACACAAGGGTCAAAGGGCGACCATCGGCAGTCCCCTCACCTTCGTCTGCTTCACAAGGAGCGGACCTCAACGTTGGACTGACCTCACAGCCCTGCCGCTGACTAGCAAGTCCCTCGTGCGACTGATAAGCTTTTGTTAGAAACCTTATTAGTCGAAGAGACTCCGTCTGCGACCAGGCCTTATCAGCTCGAATGGACGTGCTTTGACATCATAGACGCCCTGATACCGCTGAAGATCGTACGGCACGACCTAGTGCGCTATCTTATACCTGCTGATGGCAGATGCATCTTCACAGGGCATGGCTATCGGGTCTCTCGGTACGGCAAGTTCGTGGGCCGCCACGTACCCCACGACGAAGCACTCCTGTTGATGCTCGCCAAGCTCCCTGTGTTTGAGTTTGAATGTAATCTCAACGAAACCAGCTTCAAGAAGCTTGCCGTCTTTTAGGACCTGACAGAAGTCTGGGTGATCAATCTTCCAGCGGTTGATGGTCCGCTCGTCTTTACCGAAGAACTCTGCGATCTCTGCGTCGGTGGCGCCAAGGCGGCAAAGCTTCGTGGCATGGTCAGCGAACTTAGGAAGATAATCGGAGGGGCACCCACGTTTGGCCACGCCCCATTATGCGCACAGCATCAGGAATCTTGGCAAGACTTTGCTACAGTGGAGGGATTTTTGCGTATTGGGTAAGCAGCTCTGTATCGTACTTCCAGCCCGTCGCTATGACGACGTGCCACATTAAATGCTTCGCTTCGTCGATTTGATGCTTGAGATCTTCGAGGTTCTCGAAGTGGCTGGTGCTCTTGAAGCTACTCCGGCTCATGTGGGTGGCGCCCGCTCCCTCCGGAAACCAAGTGCCATGAGCTACAACTATCCGAGCCTTCTGGTTCAGCGTGTGGCAGCGATTGAACACCTTCTTGATCTTTTCCGCGTCCAGATCGGTTCTCGTCCGCAGCAGCACTTCCTTGGTCACGTTGCAGAGCGTGGCGAAGTCATAAGGTCCGATGATGACCTCGAACAGCTCATCCGTCAGTTTCAGCGCATCGTTGAGCCGAAGACGGATGGCGAGTTCGAGCTGGGAGAACGAGTAGATGAATTGGCCGATGGCCTTAAACATCTCGTCATCGACATCCTCCCTGTTTACTAGCGGGTGGTCGGGCATGTGCTCTCAACTATTTCATTATGGCGGGATGACAGCAACCTACAACTGCGCCATGATTCCTGCACGCCGCAAGGCTGAGTTAAATCAACGAGAAGACAGAGAGATGTTCCCATTCATTGCCGGTGCCGCGATTGTTGTTGCCGCCCTTACCGGCGCTTCCATCAAGGCCAAGCCAACCCGGACGCCAAGAGCTTCTTCAGCTCCAATTCCCATATCGTCAACGATGGCAGCTTCGTAGACCAAACAAGCCGCAAACAAAGAGGGCCCCATCAAGGGCCCTTCTCGTTAGTAGGTGTCACCGTAGGCACGGCCGAATAGCTCTCTGCTCTTCTCATCGACGCCACGAGGGCGGCGGTAATTATCGACGAACTCCGCACCCTCCGGAGTATAACCACCCTTCTTCTCGCACGCCTTAAACATGGTGATGAGCTGCTGGGCAAACGTCATGGCCTTGACCCGCTCTTGATCATTCAGCCACTCCCTCGGCGTCGCCCTGTTGATGGCCTCCTCAAAGACAAAGCTGTTGATGTCGCCAGTTGGACCACCGCCCTTCGCGGCCATCCACCGGCCTTCCTCGTCTATGAACTTCTGGACGATAGCTCGGTTCGCGTCGCTTTTGTCTTTCTCATATGCTCGCGTCACGTCTGCTGATTTGACCTTGGCATATCGCTCCATCACCACGACGTATATGTAATAGAAGTCGATGCCGATGAGCTGGACGAATGGCTTGGTGATGGATGCGCGCTCCTCGAGCGAGATCTCCATATCGGCGAGCTGCTTGTCCACCTCGTCGAGGATGGCCTGCTTCTCCTTGGCGGACGGGCCGTCCATACGATTGCCCCACCCCATTAGGATGTAGCTGACACGGGCATTGATGGCGGCGAGCTTGTTCAGCTTCTTGGTCAGGACCTGCGCTTGAGTGAGAGTGTCTTTGACCTCTCGTAACTTGGCTTCGACGCCCCAAACCTTGAACATCTCGATGTTGGGCATGAAAACTAGGAAAACGCAGGCCACGCCGAGTGTGCCCAGGAAGGTTGCCGAAGCAAACCGCTGGTTCAGCCCCTCAAATGCCGCCATGAAAAGTGCGCCTACAGCAATAAGCCCTGCCGCGAAGAGAACTATGTCGCGCAATTTATCCGTTAACCCGTCCATCTTATGCCCCCCTGCATAAGCCTTCTTACCCCGCAATCGCGGGCCATCCAAACCTGAGCACGAGCCCGCCAGCCACAGTGGCCAAGCCGATCAGGCCACCCCACCAGAACGACTTGGGACGGGCCGACTTCATGGCGAGCCAAAGCAACAGCGCGCCCAGCCACGGGCCGTAGTTCTTGCTGAAATCGCCGTTGCGCTTCAGCACTTCAATCAGATTTTCATTCCGCAGTTCCTGGTCCGACACAGCCTCTCTCCTTCCCCGGAATCCCTTCCGGAGCCCATTCCGTCCAGATTGCAGCCGAGTTGCTGGCCGCCTGCCTATTCTGAGACCACTTCCGACGCGTCAACCGCTAAACGCGCCGCTTACCCGCAATATACCGCCCAAAAGTGAGCGTCCCCGCCACAAACGACAAGGGGCGGAACTTAGCTCCCGCCCCTCACCTAGAGCGTTGAACTTTCTCATCTTTCCGCCGGCTTGAGCACCGGTGTCCACTTCGCGAACTCGTTCTGCGTAATCAATCACTGTTTTGCCCGACGAAGCAAGTTACATTTCGGATTTTCTGCACGGAATTTCGCGAAAACCGCATTCGCAATATGAAACGAAGTCAGTTACCGGACCGTTCCTCAGGCGAAACACGAATCAGCGTGAGGCTACGAATGCCATTGGACACCCAGGGGCCGACTCGGCGCAACGCACAAGGTAGGCACTCGCTGCCGCCTAACCGTGCATCGCGTCCTTCACCTCGAAGAGCACCCAGGCGCAAACCACTACAATGCCGCCCCAGTACAGCGCACGGTCATTCATTTGTTCAGTGTCCATTTCCTCACTTTATCTTCGTTTCAATTTCCCGGCGTAGCCGAATGAACCTCTTCTCCGTCTCGATGTCCGACAGCTCCCCCCGCAGGTTAGCCATTGCCAGGCCGAACGCCTTGGCAATCTCCTCATCGGGTGTAGCCATCATCGAGACGGGTGGGTGGTCGCCCCAAACAGGAGTGAACTCCACCCATCCAGGCCGCTCTATTACAGCCGGTGCTTCTTGTACCACTGCTGCTCACGAGCGGCAGCTTGGCTGTACAGAAGGTGGCTCAGCTTGAAGTAGCCCTTGGTCATCTTCTTCCAGCCGGAGCGCGTTCACATCTAATCCACCGTCATCGTCAGCTTGTTCTTCCGATGCCGGAAGATGCGATAGACGGACCCGCGGATTGCTTTATCGAGCTTGCCAATAAAGTACTTGTTGGGGGGTCGTTTGGTCATGGGAGTTTTCCTCCTCTTGGTTGGTTTATGGGTGCGTTGCGCGAGCGAGGGCGCGAACCTCTAGTAGTCATCCGCGAGCGCTGCTATCACTACGCAGCTGCACGCGCCCTCCGTAGACGTTGAGGCCAGCAGCTTCAAAGCACTTGCCGACTTACGCCAGGCCGAGGCCAAGGTTGAAATGCTGAAAGCCAAAACTAATCTGTGCCATCCCCAAAGATGAGTCGGCCATGGCCAAGGAGCCAAAGCTCCCCAAGCACCACTACATCCCGGTGTTCTATCTGAAGCAGTGGGCCAAAAACGGCACGGTCACTGCGTTTCGGCGCATGCACAACAAGGTAGTCGCCACACCAAAGCCCCCGACCCACACAGGGTATGTAAGGGGGCTTTATCGGCTTGAGGGAGCAGATCCCACTTTGGCGAACCGAATAGAGACGCTTCTGATGGGACACATCGACCACAACGCCGCCATCGCTCACCAAATGATATTGAACGACTCGATTGATAATCTGCCGACCGCCGTTCGGCTGGCATGGTCTCGATTCATCGTCGGGCTGCTCATCCGTTCGCCGGCTTCGGTCAAAAATATCTACGACCGGATGAGAAATCCTACTGCCAAGGAATATCGAGAACTAAAGCGAGATTTCGAGCGGGACTTTCCAGGCAAACGGTATGAAGACATATCCGAGCTCGAAATGAAGCGGGGCGCCATGTACTCGCTCGTCAAGCTTATGCAAAACGCGGAAGTCGAAACCATGCTCAACAGCATGAGCTAGGCCGTTTACGACCTGGGCTTACCGGAACTTCGATTCCTCACATCCGATCGCCCCGTCATTATGACGAATGGACTTGCGAAGAAAGGTGGTCACCTCGCGCTTCCGATCAGCCCCAGGAAGATGTTCTTCGCCTTTGTTAACAAGGATATTCAGGCAGAGATCAAAGGCTTGTCCCCTTGGCACATCGTTGAACAAGCCAACGAAGTGGTCACCCGCAGCGCAATTGAATTTGCCTGGGATTCGGACGCGTCCAGATTTCCTCTAATCGCGAAGTACTTGTCCGCTGATGCGGCGCATGACCGCAAATTCTTCGGCCCATAGAATAATCCGCAATCCAGCGCATATGCGGCCGCCCAGGCAGCATCCGCCTCGTCCTCACCCAAGTCTTTCTCCCAGTGCGCCTTCGCTGTCGCTTGCATCTCCGGCTTCTTGGCGTTTCCTTTACCGGTGGCGTGGATCTTCAGCTTGCTGAGGTGGACCGTCGAATACGGGAGCCCCTCCAGCTCGCAGGCGAGTATGGCAGCGCCGAACATGGGGAAGAGAGCTTTGACGCTGGAGAACTGTCCGGAGAATGGCTCCTCGATGCAGACGCCGATGCAGTCTGGCCCGGCATGGCGTTTGTGACGCCGTGAACGCCGAGCGTCCTACTGCTGATGTTGCCTTCAAACCGAAGTGCCTGGGCATCTAATCCTCCATCAACGTAAACCCGGCCAACGCCGAGCGTCGTCCCCAGGTCCAATCCCAGCACGTAGCGGCGGCCCAATCAAAGAGCTTTGATTGATTTCCCCACAGCGATAATGGGGAGCTTGGTCTTACCCGTTTCGATCAGGTGCTTCACGTCAGGCAATGCGCTGACGGGTACGCGCACCGGCACAGTTGGCACGTCATAGCGACCACTGCCGCGCTTGCGACCGACGCCGACGCGGCGACCGCCTCGCTTCACAAGTTGAGTTGTCTGCATGGTTTGAATCGTGAGCCGATTGCAAACGAGCGTCAATCAAAACCGATAGAAGGCAAGCACCGAAAGCACAATGGTCAGGGCGGCGCAGATCGCCAGCGCACCTTTAGCGCTGAGGCTCAGGCCCAGGAATTTAACATGCAGCTCGGGATGGTCCGACATAGGCGCAGCTCTCCATTGACTGGTTATGAGCTGTGATCAGCGCGTCCGACCAAGATTCATAAGAACAGAGATTCGATTCCTCGCAACAGAATTGATTCACGCTCGGGGCATCTAAAAATTGACCCCGGTTAACAGGACTCACAACGGCGGCGCTGAGTACCTGAATTCCTGAAGATTTTGTCCGTATATCCGGTGAAATCCGTCAATCGAAAAAGTTTTACAAAGCTTCACGTGAGCCAGATCACATCCATTGATCGGCTCAGTCATCGCCCGCTAAGAGGACGGCCTCCTTCTGGAAGTCCCGGTCGGTGCGGTAGTAGCTCTCGATAAAGTCGTCATCGTTGCCGGCGAAGAAGCTGTACATCCCGTACTCGTCCAGATCCTTGAAGTAGAAGCCCGACCCGGCTCTCAGCGAAGTGGTCGAGATGGAAGGCGATGAGATGGGCGGTCTCGAACATCCTCTCTCCATGCTTGGCCCGCCATAGCGGCTGGTCGCGTTCGCGCCAGTGGTATTCCCGCATCCCGGCCTTGATGTGCTCGTACAGACGCTTGTCCTTCTCCAGCCGCTCATTGGCGGCTACCGCCTTCCCCTGGTTCTTCGACCGCTGCCACAGGTATCACCCGCCAGCGATCACCAGCACGATAAGCCATGACTCCATATCGCTTCCCCCCGGCTCATTATTGCCGGGAGGTCGCGACGGCTCAATATCGGCGGCCTACCACTTCCGGCCACCCAGCACTGTGAGTGGCGGAGTAATTCTCCCCACTTATGGCATTTGAAAATTCCCCAGTTTTCGTGACGGCCGACCGGCCAGGGCATGCCCTGGCCGGTCGGCCGTCGCGTCGAATCGCCGACGTTCCTCCTGC
>NZ_RDQF01000039.1 GCF_004114425.1 Bradyrhizobium vignae
GCTGATCCATCACCGACACCTCTCGCCAGGGCATGGACTTGGCCTCCTTTACTGCCAAATCCCTGCACTATGATGTGTCGGCTATGTCCCCGAACACCCGTCGGTCATGTCCCCGGGCTGAACATCAAGCCGGGCGATGACAGCAGAGTCTGCGGCGACGACCGGGAACGACGCCCCTACCCCGCCGCTCCCGCCACCTTCGCCGGCTTCACCGGCACGTCCGTCGCCGCAATCAAACGCTTCAGCTCGGGGATGCAGGAGCCGCAATTGGTGCCGGCCTTGAGCTTGGCGCCGATCTCGGCGGCGGTGCGTGCGCCGCCAGCGATGGTGTCGCAGATGGTGCCGCGGCCGACGCCGAAGCAGGCGCAGACGATCGGGCCGGTCGAGGCGGCGCCTTCGCTGGACTTGCCCGATAGCAGCATGCGGCGCTGATCGTCGGTGACTTGATCGGCGACGAACAGGCTCTTGACCACCTCCCAATCGCCGGCGTCGTGCGCGGGCCCGACGAACAGGCAGGTGTCGATGCGGTCGCCCGCGAACGAGGCGGCGCGATAGACCCCGCCGCCGAAGTCGCGATATTCGGCAACGTCTTCGCCCGCGACGTTCTCGAGCCAGGCGGGCCAGCGCGAAAGATCTGCGTTGTCGGCGAACAGATAGCCGAAGCCGCCGGCGACCGTGACGCGGGTCCACAACAGGTTTGGCGGCAGGTCCAGCTGCTTGCGCGACAGCGCAAACCCGCGGAACACGAATTCATAGGGCACGATCGCAGCCGGCGTCGCTTTGGATTCCGGCTGCCCGGAGAACGGGTCGGTGAAGGACTGCACCAGCGCACCAACCCGGCCATGCGAGGTGTTCATCGCGCTCCAGTGGATCGGCACGAACAGCGTGCCGCGCTGCTGCCCTTCGCTGACGACAGCCTTCAGGATGCACTGGCCGTAATCGGTGGTGATCCGGGCATAGCTGTCATGAGCGATGCCGTATTTGCTGGCGTCGTCGGGATGGATCTCGACAAACGGCTCGGGCAGATGCGCGCCCAGCCGCTGGCTGAGACCCGTGCGCGTCATGGTGTGCCATTGGTCGCGGATGCGCCCGGTGTTGAGCCGCAAGGGGCGCGCCGGCCCCGTCTCGCCGCGCAGCGCCGGCACCTCCGGCGCGACGAAGCGGCCCTTGCCGTCATTGGTGAAGAAGCCGCCTTGCGCGAAGAACCGCTCGCCAGGCAGCCCGCCTTCCCGCACCGGCCACTGCACCGGCCTCAACGCATCGAACGCTTCGTCCGACAGCGAGGTCAGCGCGCCGATGTCGAAATCGCGGCTGCCGTCGTTCTCGAAGGCCGAGAGCGCGGCATGCTCGCGGAAGATGTCCGCGGCGGATTTGTAGTTGAAACTGTCGCCGAAGCCGAGGCGCTTTGCGGTCTCGCTCAAGATCCACCAATCGGGGCGCGCCTCGCCCGGCGCCGGCAGGAACGATCGCTGGCGCGAGATGCGCCGCTCGGAATTCGTCACCGTGCCGGATTTCTCGCCCCAGGCCAGCGCCGGCAGCAGCACGTGCGGGCCGGCCTCGACGGTGTCGTTGGAGAGCACGTTCTCGGAGATGACGAACAGTTCGAGCTTCTTCAGCGCATCGCGAACCATGTCGGCATCTGGCAGCGACACCGCCGGGTTGGTGCCCATCACCCACAGCGCCTTGACCTCGCCGCGGTTGATCGCCTCGAACAGCTGCACCGCCTTCAATCCCTCATGGGTCGCAATGCGCGGCGCCTTCCAGAACCGCCTGACACGATCGATGTCGGGCGGCGTGAAACCCATGTGAGCGGCGAGCATGTTGGCGAGGCCGCCGACCTCGCGGCCGCCCATCGCGTTGGGCTGGCCCGTGAGCGAGAACGGCGAGGCACCAGGCTTGCCGATGCGGCCCGTGGCAAGATGGCAGTTCAGGATCGCGTTGACCTTGTCGGTGCCCTGCGCCGACTGGTTGACCCCCTGCGAATAGAGCGTGACGACCTTCGCGGTCTCGCGAAACATCTTGAAGAAGTTGGCGACGTCCTGCTCGGACAGGCCCGTGGCAAGCGCCGTCGCGGTGACGCTGCCGGCAATGCCCCGCGCACGCGCCAGCGCATCGTCGAATCCGCTCGTGTTCTGCGCGATGTAATCCTGATCGAGCGCGCCGTTGTCGGCGAGATGGACGAACAGGCCGGAGAACAGCGCGGTGTCGGTGCCGGGCTTGAGGCCGAGGAAGAGATCGACATCGCTCGCGGTGTCGGTGCGGCGCGGATCGATCACGATCATGCGCGCGCCGCGCTCCCCACGGTTCTTCAGCATGCGCTGGAACAGCACCGGATGGCACCAGGCCGCATTCGAGCCGACGAAGACGAGCAAGTCGGCCTGGTCGAGATCCTCGTAGCAGCCGGGCACGGTGTCGGCGCCGAAGGCGCGGCGATGGCCGGCAACCGAGGACGACATGCACAGCCGCGAGTTGGTATCTACGTTCGCCGTGCCGACAAAGCCCTTCATCAGCTTGTTGGCAACGTAATAGTCCTCGGTGAGGAGCTGGCCGGAGAGATAGAAGGCGACCGCATCGGCGCCGTCGCGCGCCACGATGTGCTGCATGCGGTGGGCGACATGGTCGAGCGCATCGCTCCAGGCGACCCGCTCCAGCACGCCCTTGCAGCGGATCATCGGGTAGAGCAGCCGGCTTTCGAGCCCGACGGTCTCGCCGAGCGCAGAGCCCTTGGAGCACAGCCGGCCGAAATTGGCGGGATGATCAGGATCGCCCGCGATCGCCGCGCCGCCCCTGCCGTCCGGCGTCGCCAGCACGCCGCAGCCGACTCCGCAATAGGGGCAGGTCGTCTTGGTGGTGCGGAGATTTGGATCGATCGCCGTCATATCAAGCCGCTTTCGAAAGGAGCGCCAGCGCGCGGCCGAACATCATGTCGGTGCGGATCGCCGCCACCTTGTCGCGATTGCGGATCAGCTCGAGGTACCAGAGCGCATCGACGGTATCGCCGATCAGCACCGCGCCGGTGAGCCGGCCGTCGGCGATGACGAGCTTCTTGTAGGTGCCGCGCCTGCGGTCCGACAGCACGAGGCTCTCGCTGCCCTCCCCGCCCATGAAGTCACCGGCGGAGAACACGCTGACGCCGGAGACCTTGAGGTTGGTCGAGACCACGCTGCCCTGATAGGCGGCGGGCCGGCCGGCGAGATGCCGTGCCAGCACGCGCGCCTGCTCATAGGCGGGCTCGACCAGGCCGTAGCAGGTGCCGCGATGCTCGGCGCATTCGCCGAGCGCGAAGATGTCGGACGAGGATGTCTGCATCACGTCGTTGACGACGACGCCGCGATTGACCGCGATCCCCGCCTCTTTCGCCAGCGCGACGTTCGGCCTGATGCCGGCGGCGAAGATCACCGCATCGGCCTCGATGCGGCTGCCGTCGGCGAGCTCGACAGCCTGGACATGACCGTCGCCGTGGATGCACTTCGTGCTGGCGTTGAGCAGGATGCGGATGCCCTTGCGCTCGACCAACATCTTGAGCAGGTCGGCCGCGGGCGCATCGAGCTGGCGCTCCATCAGCCGGTCCATCAGATGCAGCAGCGTCACGGGGGCACCGGCCTTGGCGAGACCGTAGGCAGCCTCGAGTCCGAGCAGTCCGCCACCGATGACGACGACGCGCTTCTTCGCCGCAGCCAGCGTCAACAGCAGGTCGACGTCGCGCGTATCGCGAAAGGTGTGCACGCCGGCGAGATCGGCGCCCGGCACGTTGAGCCGCAGCGGCGTCGATCCCGTGGCGAGCACCAGCTTGGAATATTCCATGCTCTCTTCGCCGGCGATCTTGAGCTCGCGGCGGCCGACATCGATCTCGGTCACGCGATAGCCGTAGCGCACCGTGACGCCGCGATGACGCCACCAGTCCGCCGGCCTGAGCTCGATCTCGTGCGAGCCGGTCTCGCCGGCCAGCACGGAGGAGAGCAGCACGCGGTTGTAAGCGAGCCGCGGTTCGTCACCGATCACGGCGACCGCGTAGCGGCCGAGCGCGGTCTTGGCGAGCTCGTCGACCAGACGCGCGGCCGCCATACCGTTACCGACGATGACCAGCGGTTCACTCACAAGACATCTCCTATTCGGCGGCCTGCGCTTGTGCGCCGTAGGCCTCGGAAATCATGTAACCGGACAACACGCCATAGGCGTCGGTCCAGGCAGTGGCGAGTTCGGGCGTCCAGGCTTGGCCAAGCCCCTTCTCCAGGGTCCACAGCAAGGTGGCGCCGACCACGGGGTAGTGCTCGGCTTTGGCGCCATAGGCGACGTGACGCTTGGCGAGCGCCGAGGCCGCGGGAAGAATCGTCTCGAGGTTCGACAGGCCGCCGACGACGGCGGCGAGCATGCCCATCAGCTTCTTGCGCTGTTCGGTCATGTCCTCGGGAAACATCGCGCGCACGGACGGAGCCACCTCGAACAGACGATCGTAGAACAGAACCGCGGCCTGCTCCGACATCGGCGCAACCTTGGAAAAGCTCTGCTGAATGAGAGTGATCTGTTCTGGCGTCATGATGTTCTCCTGTCCGTTTCGGTCTGCCTTCGTCCGCGCCATTGCGGAAAAAGTTCATGGGTCAAACGTCACCAGAGGGACTCCTCCCCGCGTACGGGGAGAAGCGACATTCGTGCCAAGTGTCTATCTTCCGAGCATGATCTGGTCGGAAAACCGCTTCACACTTTTCCGGATCATGCTCTACACACGCGCTTCGGCGAGGCTTGGCGCGCCTTCCCCTTGCGGGCCGCGACGCAGGTAGAACCACCAGGTCAGAGCGAGGCAGGAGCCGTAGAAGGCGAGATAGATTGCGAGCGCGAGCTGCGGCCCGCCGGTCATGGCGATCGACTTGCCGAAACC
The DNA here is from genome assembly GCF_004114425.1 of Bradyrhizobium vignae. GTDB lineage: Bacteria > Pseudomonadota > Alphaproteobacteria > Rhizobiales > Xanthobacteraceae > Bradyrhizobium > Bradyrhizobium vignae. The sequence goes on from NZ_RDQF01000039.1 coordinate 4,877, forward strand.
GCTCGGGATCAGATAGCCGCCGACGGCACCAATCGCGCCGATGAAGCCGACCGCCGCGCCGCTCTCGATGCCCGCGGCCTTCAGGGCAGCCGCACGCGCGACATCGCCCTTACCGCGCACCTTGAACAGGTTCTCCTCGCGGAAGATCGAGGGGATCATGCGGTAGGTGGAGCCGTTGCCGATGCCCGTCGTCACAAACAGGATCAGGAACATCGACAGGAAGCCGATGAAATCCTTCTGCCCGACGAAGTAGAGCACGCCGATGGTGGCGCCCGCCATCACGATGAAATTCCAGAAGGTGATGATCGAACCGCCGATCCTGTCGGCAAGCCAGCCGCCGAGCGGACGCGACAGCGAGCCGACCAGCGGGCCGAGGAAGGCGATCGCGATCGTCACCGTCGGAAACTGCGTCTTGATCAGCAGCGGAAATGCCGCGGAGTAGCCGATGAAGGACCCGAACGTACCGATGTAGAGATACGCCATGATCCAGGTGTGCTTGCGCTTGACGATGGCGAGCTGGTTCTTCACCGAAGACTTGGCCGTGGTGAGGTTGTTCATGAAAAACACCGCACCGAACACCGCGATCGCGATCGGCAGCACCCACATCAGGCCGGCATTCTGGAGGAAGATGCCGTCAACGGGAGTGGCTTGGAACAGATTGAAGACGGCGAGCGTCATCAGGATCGGGGTCAAGAGCTGCACGCTGGAAACGCCGATATTGCCGCCGGCGGCGTTGAGGCCCAGCGCCCATCCCTTCATCCGGTCGGGGAAGAAGAAGGAGATGTTGGTCATGCTGGAGGCGAAGTTGCCGCCACCAAGGCCGGCGGTCGACGCGATCAGCAACATCAGCCAGAACGGCGTGTCGGGCTGGCTGACGAAATAGGCGAGCGACAGCGTCGGGATGAACAGGATCGCCGCGCTGAAGATGGTCCAGTTACGGCCGCCGAACGTCGTCACCGCGAAGGTGTAGGGAAAGCGCATCAAGGCGCCGATCAGGCCCGGCACCGCGACGAGCTGGAACAGCTGGTCCGTGGTGTAGTGGAAGCCCGCCAGCGGAAGTTTGGTGGTCACGATGCTCCAGATCAGCCAGACCGAGAAGCCGATATGCTCGGCCACAATCGACCAGATCAGGTTGCGTCGCGCGATGGTCTTGCCAGTCGCATTCCAGAACGCCTCATCTTCGGGGCGCCAGTCTGAAATCCAAGTAGGATTCTTCGTCATTGAGTATCCCTTCTAGGCTCACCGCTGCGTCGTTGCAGGCTTGGCCTCCGGGCCACGGAGGCACGCTCCGAGGCTTCACCTCGGTGGCGAGTTCACGATGCTGATTGATGATGTTGAGGGACGTCTTCGTTGGCGTCGCGCAAAGACGGTTCAATTTCCGTGCCAATTGCGCGCACGCTGGAAATGCAGGGATTTCAGGATGTTATTCGTATTGCCCGAAATTCTTGCAGGGCTTTTTCGCTCGCAAAATTTGCGATTCGCTCAATCCTTGTGCGGCGCACAAGGATTGAGCGAGGTGTCGATTATTTAGGCGCGGACGTTTCGCGCATTAGACCTTGGCTTACGCGGCCTCTACGAAGCGGTGACGCTCGTAGAGGAATTCGAGCACGCGCTGCCGGCACTTCAAATACGTGGTGTTGGTCGCGAGCTCGAGCCGCTTGCGGGGGGGCGCCAGCGGCACCTCCAACACCTCGCCGATGCGCGCGCTCGGCCCGTTCGTCATCATCACGATGCGGTCGGACAGGAGCACGGCCTCGTCGACGTCGTGGGTGATCATCAGAATGGTGTTGCCGAGCTTCTGATGCAGCGCCATCACCGAGTCCTGCAGATGGGCGCGGGTCAGCGCGTCGAGCGCGCCGAACGGCTCGTCCAGCAGCAGCACCTTCGGCTCCATGGCCAGCGCCCGCGCGATGCCGACGCGCTGCTTCATGCCGCCGGAGATTTCCGAAGGACGCTTGTCCCTGGCATGGGCCATCTGCACGAGGTTGAGATTGTGCATCACCCAGGCGTCGCGCTCGGCGCGCGACTTGGTCTTGGCGAAGACCTTGTCGACGCCGAGCTTGACGTTCTCGTAGACGGTCAGCCACGGCAGCAGGCTGTGGTTCTGAAACACCACGGCGCGATCAGGCCCCGGCGAGTTCACCTCGCGGTTTTCCAACAGCACGCCGCCCGTGGTGGCGCCGGTCAGCCCTGCGATGATGTTGAGCAGGGTCGACTTGCCGCAGCCGGAATGGCCGATGATCGAGACGTATTCGCCCTTTTCAATCGTGAGATTGATGTCCTTCAGCACCTCCGTGGAGGCGACGCCGCGGGTGAAGACCTTGTCGATGTGGTCGAGCTTCAGATAGGCGGTCATGTACCTTCTCCTCAGTTCTGCGCGGTGCCGCGGGTGACGAACTTGCCGAGGCCCGCGATCAGGCGATCCAGCACGAAGCCGACGATGCCGACATAGAACAGCGCCAGGATGATCTCGCTGATATGCGAGGAGTTCCACGCGTCCCAGATGAAGAAGCCGATGCCGACGCCGCCGATCAGCATTTCGGCTGCGACGATCGCAAGCCACGACAGGCCGACGCCGATGCGAAGGCCCGTGAAGATGTAGGGCGCCGCCGCCGGGATCATGATCTTTGCGAAGAACTCGAGCGGGTTGAGCTGCACCACCGCGGCGACGTTGCGGTAGTCCTGCGGAATGTTACGGATGCCGACCGCGGTGTTGATGATGATCGGCCAGATCGAGGTGATGAAGATGACGAAGATCGCCGAGGGCTGGCCGTCGCGGAATGCCGCGAGCGAGAGCGGCAGCCAGGCCAGCGGCGGAATGGTGCGGAGCACCTGGAACAACGGATCGAGCCCGCGCATCGCCCAGACCGACTGCCCGACCAGCACGCCGAGCGCGATGCCTGCGACCGCCGAGAGCGAGTAGCCGAAAGCGACGCGCTGAAGACTGGCGGACAGATGCCAGAACAAGCCTTTGTCGATGCCGCCATGATCGAAGAACGGATCGAAGATCAGCTCCCTGGTGTCCGCAAACACTTTTGACGGCGGCGGCAGTGCCGAGCCGGCTCTCCGGCAGACCAGCTCCCACACCAGCGTGAGCAGCGCGATCACGACCAGCGGCGGGATCACGCGCACGGCCGTCTCGCGTGCCATGCGTGCGTAAGCCTCAGTGCGCGGGCGACGCTTCGGCGTTAGCGCGACGACTGGCGCGACGGTTGCGGCAGGCGTCGCGGTCTCACCCTCGATCTTCGTGGCAGTCATGTTCATCGCTATCTCTCTCCGGCTTGGCAAGGACGCGGCCGCCCAATGGGCGGCCGCTGGCTCCATCAGACTTCGACGCGCTTGATCGCGAGCGACTTCAGATAGGCAGCCGGATTTTCGGGATCGAACACCTTGCCGTCGAAGAAGGTCTCCTTGCCGCGCGAGGTGGAGGTGGGAATGTCGGCAGCGGCGACGCCGAGAGTCTTGGCCGCATCGCGCCACATGTCCTCGCGGTTGACCTTGGCGATCAGCGCCTTGGTGTCGAAGTTCGCCTCGTACTTGCCCCAGCGGATGTCCTCGGTGAGGAACCAGAGATCGTGGCTCTGGAATGGATAGGAGGCATGATCGCGCCAGTACTTCATGATGTGCGGAGAGTTCTCGACCACCTTGCCGTTGCCGTAGTCGAACTTGCCGGCGGTACGGTCGTAGACGTCCTCGACCGGGCAGTTGATCCACTGCCGCTTGGCCATGATGGTGGCGAGCTCCTGCTTGTTCTCGGCCTTGTCAGCCCATTGCTGGGCCTCCAGTACCGCCATCAAGATCGCCTTGGTCGCCTTCGGATATTTGTCGACGAAGGCGGCGCGCATGCCGAACGATTTCTCCGGATGCTTGTTCCAGATCTCGCCGGTATTGACCGCGGTGTAGCCGATGTCCTGGTGGACGAGCTGGAGATTCCACGGCTCGCCGACGCAGAAGCAGTCCATGGTACCGACCTTCATGTTGGCCACCATCTGCGGCGGCGGCACCACAATGGTCTCGATGTCCTTGTCGGGGTCGATACCGCCGGCGGCGAGCCAATACCGGATCCAGAGGTCGTGCGTGCCGCCGGGGAAGGTCATCGCGGCCTTCACGGCCTTGCCGGAGGCCTTCTTCTTCTCCAGCGCCGCTTTGAACGGCGCAGCATCGGTGCCGAGCTTGAGATCGGCATATTCCTTGGCGACCGAGATGCATTGGGCGTCGAGATTGAGCCGCGCCAGGATGTACATCGGCGTCGGCTGGTTGTTCTGCGTCACCTTGCCGGCCGAGATCAGATACGGCATCGGTGTGAGGATATGCGCGCCGTCGATGCCGTTGCCCTCGGAGCCGAGCACGAGGTTGTCGCGCGTGGTGCCCCAGGAGGCCTGCTTCTGCACGTCGACATCAGGCATACCGTATTTGGCGAAGAGACCCTTGTCCTTGGCGACAAACAGCGGGCCGGCATCGGAGAGCGCAATGAAGCCGAGCTTGGCGCCCTTGACCTCAGGGCCCGCATCCTGCGCGAAGGCGCCGGCGGGGAAATTGAACTTGGCGGCGGCGAGAAGGGCGGCGGTCGAGCCGGCGGCTTTCAACAATTGACGGCGGCTGAGGCCAGTCTCGGAGGGCCGGCGAATGCGCTTGGTCATCGGTGGTGTCGTCCTTTGCGTCGTTGCGAATGATTGCGTCAGTGCGCACGAGCAGCCCGTCCGTCCGTGACGCCAGAAAAAGGCGCATGCGAACGCATGACGGGGGAGTCCCCCGTTCGGGTGGCGTCAGCAAAATCGGATGAGAAGTCTCGCGGGACGGCTTCAATGGCGTCGGCCTGGAACTATTCAAGCTTCGTGCCAAGCTCAGCGCTGCCAAAATATCAAGAAATTTAGTAACTTAGATGCACGGTGCCAGACTGTCGCAGGCTGGTCCCGCTTGCGAAATTTGCGCACTGCTCAATCCTTGTGCGACGCACAAAGCTTGTGCAGCCGCTTAAGCAGGAGGCTGCCGAGCGCCTCCGACCGAAGTCGGCGAGAGACGCATCACTTTGATATGACTTTATTTTTCCTGCGCGTCTCGGCGGCACGCAACTTGCTTCTTCATTGGCGTCAACGAAGACTGCGGCTTGCCGCATCGTTGCAGCCTCTGGCGGCTGCATCCCGGAAGCTCAACTGCTTCGCGGCCCTCCCGGCTCAGTCCTCGTGACGCGATTCCCAAGGCTTCCAGACATTCCATAATCCTCGTGCGCGGCAGGCCAGCCCGCACGGCCGATGACGTTCAGCCGCGCTCTCGCCAGGGGCGTGTCGATCTCACTTACGAAGCAAAGGAACCATTGATGTCGTATCTCGCGCCTTCGGAATTCGTCACCAAGATGGTGGATGCAGGCGAGTCCAAGATCTTCATGTCCACCCGGGATACCGTCATCCGGGCCTATATGGCCGGCGCCATCCTCGCGCTCGCCGCCTGGTTCGCCGTGACCATCAACGTGAACACGGGCCAGCCGCTGGTCGGCGCGCTGCTGTTTCCGGTCGGCTTCGTCATGCTCTATCTGCTGGGCTTCGACCTCCTGACCGGCGTGTTCGTGCTCTCTCCGCTCGCCTTGATCGACAAGCGCCCTGGCGTCACGCTCGGTGGCGTGCTGCGCAATTGGGGCCTCGTCTTCGTCGGCAACTTCGCCGGCGCCTTCACCGTGGCCTTCATGATGGCCTTCGTCACGACCTTCGGCTTCACACAGGCGCCCGACAAGATCGGCACCGCCATCGGCAATATCGGCGAAGGCCGAACGCTGGGCTATGCCGCGCATGGTGCAGCCGGCATGGCGACGCTGTTCATGCGCGGCATGCTCTGCAACTGGATGGTCTCCACCGGCGTCGTCGGCGCCATGATCTCGACCTCGGTCTCCGGCAAGGTCATCGCGATGTGGATGCCGATCCTGGTGTTCTTCTACATGGTGTTCGAGCATTCCGTGGTGAACATGTTCCTGTTCCCGTCGGGCCTTATGCTGCACGCCAAGTTCTCGATCATGGACTATCTGATCTGGAACGAGATCCCGACCGTGCTCGGCAACCTCGTCGGCGGCCTCGCCTTCACCGGCATGACCCTCTACGCCACCCACGTCCTGACCCTGCCGAAGCGCCAGGCCGACAAGGCTGCGAAGCCCCGCGTTGCGGCCTGATCGAAGACGTCTCGACAGGGGAGCCTCGCCCGATCAGGGTGAGGCTCCCCTTTGCCGGTGATGACGATGCCCCGCGGACTCCTGATTTCGGTCGGCCAACATTCCGACAAGGGTCGCAAGCCCCTCAATCAGGATTTTCACGGCGTCCTGATTCCGGAGGAGCCGCTGCTCAGCCTGAAGGGCATCGCGGCGGTCCTCGCCGACGGCATCTCCAGCAGCAGCGTGAGCCAGATCGCCAGCGAGTCGGCGGTCAAGAGCTTCCTGATGGACTATTACTGCACGTCGGAATCCTGGACGGTGAAGACCTCCGCCCGGCGTGTGCTGGAGGCGACCAATTCCTGGCTGCATGCGCAGACGCGCAAGAGCCAATATGCCTATGACCGCGACAAGGGCTATGTCTGCACGCTCAGCGCCATGGTCATCAAGGCGGCCACCGCGCACATCTTCCACGTCGGCGACTGCCGCATCTACCGCGTCGCCGGCAGGGCGCTCGAGCAGCTGACCGACGATCACCGCATCATCGTGTCGTCGGAGCAGACCTATCTCGGCCGTGCGCTCGGCATCAATCCGCAGCTCGAGATCGACTACCAGACCCTCGAGATCCAGGCCGGCGACACCTTCCTGCTGGCGACCGACGGCGCCTACGAATTCGTCGATCAGCGCTTCGTGACCGGCGTCATCGCCGAACTTGCCGGCGACCTCGATCGTGCTGCAAAAGCCATCGTCGAGGAAGCTTACCGGCGCGGCAGCGACGACAACATCACTGTCCAGATCCTACGGATCGATGCGGTGCCAGAGGAAACGGGGGTCTTCGATCGGACCTCGACGCTGCCCCTACCGCCTCTGTTGGAGCCCCGGGCTGTGTTCGATGGCTACCGGATCATCCGGGAGATCCACGGCAGCAGCCGCAGCCACATCTATCTCGCGGTCGATGCGGAGACCGAGGAAACGGTCGCGCTCAAGATTCCGTCGATCGACCTGCGCGACAACCAGGCCTATCTGAAACGTTTCCTCATGGAGGAATGGATCGCGCGGCGGATCGACAGTCCGTACGTGCTCAAACCGCGGTCGAAATCGACGCGGCGGAATTATCTCTACGTCGCGACCGAGTTCGTCGAGGGGCAGACGCTGCGGCAGTGGATGCTCGACAACCCGCGCCCCGATCTGGAGACGGTGCGCAGGATCGTCGAGCAGATCGCCACCGGGCTTCGCGCCTTCCATCGCATGGAGATGCTGCATCAGGATCTCAGGCCGGACAACGTCCTGATCGACAAGACCGGCACCGCGAAGATCATCGACTTCGGATCGGTCAGGGTCGCAGGGGTTGCCGAAGCGGCGCCGAGATCGGCCGACACGGAAATTCTCGGCACCGTTCAATATACGGCACCGGAGTATTTCCTCGGCGAAGGCGGATCGCCCCGATCCGACATGTTCTCGCTGGCCGCCATCTGTTACCAGATGCTCACCGGACATCTGCCCTACGGCGCCCAGATCGCCAAGATCCGGGGACAATCGGACGCGTGGAAATTGAGATACCGCCCTGCGGTCGATGCCGAGCGGGGCATCCCGGGCTGGATCGATGGCGCACTCAGGAAGGCGCTGCATCCCGATCCCTACAAGCGCCACGAAGATCTCTCCGAGTTCGTCTTCGAGCTCCGAAATCCCAATCCGGCCTATCTCGCCACGCGGACCACGCCACTTCTGGAGCGCAATCCGCTGCTGTTCTGGAAGCTGACCACGGCGATCCTGGCTTGCGCCGTCATCGTGCTGCTCGCAGCGCTCCGACTGCGATAGCCGAACAAAACCGGATCACGCCGGCTCTGCCGCCTTCACGCCCAGTGGCTTCGGCGCCATGCCGCCACCCGGCTTGAGGTGGAATTCGTAGCTCATCAGGTGCCATCGCCCGCTCGTCTTGGTGCCGTCGGGCATCTCGGGATCGTTGCGCGGCTCGACCTTGGCGATGAGATCGTCCTTGACCCCGAACACCACGTCGGAATCCAGATATTTGTCGCCACCGATGAAGACGTGGGTGATCAGCGGCTCATAGCCCTTCGCATTCACCAGGAAGTGCACATGCGCCGGGCGCATCGGGTGGCGATTGGTCTGCACGATCATCTCGCCAACCGGACCGTCGGTCGGGATCGGGTAACTGCACGGCAGGATGGTGCGGAAGAAGAAGCGTCCATCATCATCGGTGATGAAGCGCGCCCGTGCCGAGGCGCCGACCTCGTCATAGTTCGGCTTCTGAGAATCATAGAAGCCGTCATCATCGGCATGCCAGACATCGACGGGAACGCCGGCAAGCGGATTGCCCTTGAGGTCGGTGACGCGGCTCTGCACGAACATCCGCTCGCCCGTCTGATTGTTCGGCGAAATGTCGGTGCCGTGCGCGGTCACCTTGTGCTCGCCGACATAGAACGGGCCAAGCACGGTGGTCTCTGTCGCGCCCTCGCGGTCGCGATGATTGACCGCGTCGACCAGCATGGAGACGCCGAGCACGTCGGACAGCAGGATGAATTCCTGGCGGGTGTCGGTGCATTTCTGCCCCGTCCTGGTCAGGAAATCGATGGCATATTCCCATTCCGCGAAGGTGAGACCGGTCTTGCTCACGTAATCGTGCAGCGACTTGATCAGCTCCTGGAGCAGGAATTTCGCGCGTGGGTTCGGCGTGTCGTCGAAGCTCCGGATCACGGCTTCGGTGAGCTCGCTCTCGTTGAACTGGGTCATGATGCTGTGCTTCCCGTTTTTCTGCTTTCGGATTCTCGGTTTCCTTGGGGCGTTCAGCCAGAGGCTACACCAGCAGGCCAGCTGGAGTTAAGCGCAACCGGCTTGGAAGAGGGGGGCGATTTCGGCTATCAGGCTTACGACAAGAACCGTCCGAGGAACGTTCCCATGCTAGCCCCCACTCCAGCCTCCCCCGAATCCGTCGGCATGTCCCAAGCTGCGCTCGACCGCATCGATGCGCACCTGAAGAACCGTTACATCGATGCCGGCCGTTTCCCCGGAACCCAGCTTTTGGTCTATCGTCGAGGCAAAGTGGTTCATAGTTCGGTGCAGGGCTTTGCCGATGTCGAGCGCAAGGTGCCGGTGAAGGACGACACCATCTACCGCATCTATTCCATGACCAAGCCGCTCACCAGCGTCGCCTTCATGATGCTGGTGGAGGAAGGCCTCGTCGCGATCGACGAGCCGGTCGCCAAATACATTCCGGAATGGAAGGATCTCGGCGTGTTCGTCGCCGGCACGTACCCGGCCTTCCTGACGCGGCCGCCGTCGCGGCCCATGCTGATCGTCGACCTGCTGCGCCACACGTCCGGGCTGACCTACGGCTTCCAGCAGCGCTCCAATGTCGATGCCGCTTATCGCGCTGAAAAGATCGGCGAGGTCGAGAAATCAGGCACGCTGCAGACCATGATCGAGGGCCTCGCAAAGATCCCGCTGGAGTTCTCGCCGGGCGAGGCCTGGAATTACTCGGTTGCGACCGACGTGATCGGCTACCTCGTCGGCAAGATCTCGGGCGTGCCGTTCGAGCAGTTCCTTAAATCACGCATCCTCGATCCGCTCGGCATGATCGACACCGACTTCCACGTGCCGGCCTCGAAGGTTCATCGCTTCGCAGCCTGCTACTCGGCGGACCCAGGCGGGGGCATGACCTTCCACGCGGGCCAGCGCCGCGAGGGCCTGACGCTCCAGGACGATCCGACCACGAGCTCGTTCCTGTCACCGCCCTCCTTCATCTCCGGCGGCGGCGGCCTGTGTTCGACGGTCGCCGACTATCTCACCTTCTGCCGCGCGCTGCTCAATGGCGGCGAGCTCGGCGGCGTCAGGCTGATCGGGCCGAAGACGCTGGCGCTGATGACGACCAACCATATTCCGGGCGGCGGGGCGCTGCCCGAGGTGTCGCGCTCGCTGTTCTCCGAAGCCACCTACAACGGCATCGGCTTCGGCCTCGGCTTCGCCGTGACCATGCGCCCGGCCGAGACGCTGATCGCCGGCAGCCCCGGCGAATACAATTGGGGCGGCGCGGCCACGACCTCGTTCTGGATCGACCCGGCCGAGGAGCTGATCACCATCTTCATGACGCAGGTGCTGCCGTCGAGCGCCTACCCGATCCGGCGCGAGCTGCGCAGTATGGTCTACGCCGCAATCACCGAGAGCAATCTGTAACCGATCGCGCGATCCCGCGGCCACCGGCTGCGGGATCGCGCTCATTTGAGCAAGGCGGAAAACTTGCGGGCCTGTGCACTGCACGCACACGCCCGCTCGGCTTCGAAAACGGAGCTAGTGCATATGACCAATCAGATAGATGCCGCCGCCGATCACGATGATCGCGGGCACGGCCCAGAGAATAAATACCGGCATCACAGCTCTCCCTAATTGGACGTGCAGACCTTGACGGTCTTCATGCTGCTTTCAGCCTCGGTGCGTGTCTTGTAGACCGTGCCCGAAGGGCTGACGACGGTCATCGAGGCGTCTGTCGGCTTCTTATCGACGACAGTGCACTTCTTGGTCTTGACGTCCTGGACCACGTAGAACTCGTCGGCCGCGAACGCCGGCAAGGACAATGCAGCAACGATCAGCGCTGCACTCGCTATTCTCAGCGTCATTCTCTCCTCCTCAGATTCCCGGGCTTCGGCCCGGTCGATTCAGTAACGGGAAAAAATAGCAATTTGTTCCTACGCCGGGGGAACACCGCGCATGGCGAGGGTGTTGTTGCCGCGCTTATTCCCGTGAGGAGGACAAGATGAAAAAGCTGTTCCTGCTGTCCGCGACGGCGGTCCTGATTTCGACCGGCGCATTCGCGCAATCCACCGTGACGACCACCGGAACCGGTCACGCGGCGGTAGTTCAGATCGAGCCGCAATACCGAACCAAGATCAAATCCTACGTCACCGAGCACCGCATCCGTCCGGTGACGACGAAGGAAAAGATCGTTGTCGGCGCGACGGTGCCGAGCGACGTCGAGCTCGAGGCCGTTCCGGCGGACTGGGGCCCGTCGCTGACGAAGTATCGCTACGTCTATTCCGGGGATCGCGTGATGCTGGTGGATCCCGGCTCACGCACTGTCGTGCAGGAAATCGATTGATCAGGACGAAACGGACGGCCGTCGCGACGGCGGCCGTCCTCGCGGAGTTGAGCGCATGACATCGCATCGCGAGGCGCGGATCGCCGGACTTAGCCTGGCGGCCATCTATGCCGTGTGTCTGCTACTGACCGCGGCCGGCATGAGCTGAGGCGCAAGAGTCGCCGACAGCGCTGCGAAAATCCCGTCTCCGGACTGTTCGGGACTGTTCGCCGAGTCGCGAAAATCGTGGCGCAGCGTAGCTGGCGACCGTATGGTCTGCCAAAGCCATGATCCGGCGCCGCCGCGCTCGCACCGGGACGTCTGCGTTTGTCGAAGCTCACCCTGCCGGTCCGGCTCGCTCTCCTCGTCGCGGGAACGATGTTGCCGCTGATCGTCTTTGCCGTCGGCCTTGCCTATTCCAACTATCGCCAGGATCGCAGCGAGGCGACGCGCCGGGTGCTGGAGACGGTGCGCAGCATGCGCATCGCGCTCGATTCCGAAGTGCAGCGGATAACCGGCGGCTTGCAGGTGCTCGCCCTCAGCGAATCCCTGCAAGTCGGTGATTTCGACGGCTTCCGCCGCCTCGCAGTCGGGTTCATCAGCCAATACGGCGGAGACAGCGTTCTTCTGCTGGCCGACAGATCCGGCCGCCAGCTGTTTTCGACCGTCACGACGGAAACGGCGAATCTTCCACTGCGCAACAATCGGGAGATCGTCGAGCGGGTGTTTGCAAGCAAGGCGCCGCAATATTCCGACCTACCCGATCGTCTGCAGCGCCGGAAACGTCTCCAGCAGCCAGATGCTCACATTGGAGACAGCGCCGGTGAGAAAGCCGATGCCGGTGATCACCATCAAGACGCCCATGGCGCGCTCGACGTTGACGAGGTGCCCCTTCATGCGCGCGAACAGCGCGGAGAACTTTTCGATCATCAGCGCGGCGATCAGAAAGGGAATGCCGAGGCCCGCGGAGTAGACCGCGAGCAGGCCGGCGCCCTTCGTCACCGTGGCTTCCGCCGCGGCGATCGAGAGGATCGCGGCGAGGATCGGACCGATGCAAGGCGTCCAGCCGAAGGCGAAAGCGAGGCCCATGACATAGGCGCCCCAGAGGCCGACGGGCTTGGGGATCGGCAGCCGTCCCTCGCGCATCAAAAGGCCGATGCGCGTCAGGCCCAGGAAGTGCAGGCCCATGATGATGATGACGATGCCGGCGAGGACCGACAGCTCCGCCGACCAGGTACGGATCAGCCCGCCGATCAGCGAGGCGCTGGCGCCGAGCGCCACGAACACCGTGGAAAAGCCGAGCACGAACAGGAGCGCCGACATCATGATCGCGCGCTTGGAGGCAGCGGCCGGCTGGTCGCTCTCGACATGCTCGATCGTGGCGCCCGTGAGGTAGATCAGATAGGGCGGAACCAGAGGCAGGACGCAAGGCGAGAGGAAGCTGACGAGGCCGGCAATCAGCGCCGCCGGGATCGAAACATTTTGCATGATGCAGTCGGAGCCATCTCAGGTGCCGGTACGGCGCGCAAGGGATGCGCCCGGCCCGGAGCCGAACCGGCTCTGGTGTAGCCTATGCCGGAGATTGCGCAACAGAGGCGCACAGAACCAAGGCTCCTCCCGATGCCCTCCGTGATCACAGATGCGGCATCGGGACGCGCACAAACCTCGCCAAAAAGCGAGATTCGGCGGCGCGGCTACTTCACCACGCGGAGCAGCGGACGCCGGGGCTGGTCCTGCGTCTGCTTGGAAGGGGGCGGCGGCTCACTCGCAGCGCTCCGCAGCATCTCGTCGCACAGTGCCTTGAGATCGGCACTGTCAATTCCTTTCAGTTTCATCCGCACGTCGAGGATGACAATGGACAGCATCTCGGCCGACTCACGGCTGTTGCACGCGTTGAGAGCCCTGCGGCACTCCTCAAGCGTTTCCAGCACCGACTGCAACTGTTCGTCTGAATGCGACACCGGCGTTCTTTCCGTTAATTCGGCCTGCGAGACGTATTTGTCACGCCCCCTTCGGCCCCCATTGAAGACCAAAGATAGCACGAGGCTACTGCGCCTCCGAACCTGATTTCTGTGTGCTTCTGCCCTGGAACTGCGGTACCGGCCGCCATCGCCATGCAGCGCCGTTGAAGGTCACCGGAGCGGTCCGGGAGCAAACGCCGAACGCGGTGTGATCGATCCATCGAGGGAGACGGCATCGGCTTTCGCGCAAGAATTTCCGTTGCGGACAGCGCCGGCAATCCCGCAGCCACTCCAAGGCTCGCAACGGAACTCACGCCAAAACCCCTCAGTCAGGCCGACCGTCTGCCCAATTCTCAGCCCGTGGCAGCATCCAAATACCACCCGTACTGCAGTAAGGATGACGTTCAAAACTCGTCATTCCCCAACCCGTCGTGGTTGTGGTTTGCGCCAGATTCTGCCAGTTTAGCTTTCCGAAGGGACTTGTATGCACTCCTTGGCGGAAAGGGGCGTTCCGTCGGCGGAACGCCCAAAGACAAATCTCAGCGGCCTCTCGGATTGGGATGCCGCCCGCATATTTTTGGAAGTCGTTCGATGCGGAAGTTTTCGCTCGGCTGCCGAGCGCTTGTCGCTTTCGATCAATGCCGTGCGCCGACGGATCGACGATTTCGAGCGCCAGACTGGTACCACACTGTTCACCCGCGACGTTCACGGCACGCATCTGACCGATGAGGGCGCGCTGGTGGTCTCCGCCGTCGAGCGCATGGAGGCCGCCACCTTCGACGTGCTGCGCGCCAGCGATTCGATGGCCAACGCCTTGTCCGGCGAGGTCCGCGTTGCCGTCACCGAGGGGCTCGGCACATTCTGGCTGGCCCCGCGGCTCGTCGAATTCCAGCAGGCCTATCCGAAGATCCTGGTGGACCTGCATTGCGCGATGCGCTCGGCCGACGTCTCGCGCCACGAGGCCGACGTCGCCATCCATCTGTCGCGTCCCTCGGCGCTCGACATCAAGCTGGTGCGGCTCGGCCGCATGCATCTGATGTTCTGGGCCTCCGAGAAATACATCGCAAAGCATGGCGCGCCGCGCTCGGCGGCGGAATTGATCAAGCATCGCCTGGTGCTGCAATTCGCCGACCAGCTCGCCGCCAAGGAATCTTTCGAGAGCTTCTTCCCGGGCGTTTCGGAACGTGACCTCCTGGTCATGAAGACCAACGTCTCAAGCGCCAACTACTGGGCGGTCGCGAATGGCGCCGGCATCGGCGTATTCCCGAGCTACGCCATTGCGCTTGGCGGGAAGTTGATTCCACTGGAGGTCGAGCTGAACCGACCGCTGGACATCTGGCTGTCCTACCATCCTGGTAGCGGCCGTATCCCGCGCGTGCGGCACATGATCGACTGGCTGATCGAGGCTTTCAATCCGGCTCGCTTCCCGTGGTTTAAGGAAGAGTTCGTGCATCCGCATGAATTCAAGGACTCGTATATGGGCGAACCCCTGACCCAGCTCTTCGGGGGATTTTCAACCGAAGAACAAAGGTGAAAACAGAGATGAAAGCAGCGGCGAAAAGAATGAAACAGCGCAGCGCCGGCAAGCCGGACATCGAGCTCGGCAAGCGGATCCGTCTGCGGCGCGTCGAGATGAAGATCTCGCAGGCCGAGCTCGGCGAGAAGCTCGGCGTCAGCTTCCAGCAGGTTCAGAAATACGAGAAGGGCGTCAATCGGGTCGGCGCGGCTCGGCTTCAGCAGATCGCCTCCGCCCTCGACGTGCCCGTGACCTTCTTCTACGACGGCGACAACAAGGCCCGCGAAGTCGAGAGCCTGCTCTTCCTCGACTCGGCCTTCAGCCTCCGCCTGCTGCGCGCCTACAGCAAGATCAAGGACCAGACGGTGCAGCGTCAGCTCGTCTCGCTGATGGAATCGATCGCGGCGAACGAGAGCTGAGGCCGATCGACGCCTGGCCTTTAGGGCCGATGTTCAATCCGTCGCGTCGCGGGGGCGCGGCCGGATTGAACGAGATCGGAGGAGCTATGTCTGCGCCTGCGCTTGCGCGCGGTTTTGCCTCGGGGCGGCCTCGCCGCCCCTTCTTCTTGGTAATTTGCCGCCGCGCTTCGCGCGCGCCATGCAATCCCAGCACAGGCGGATGCGGCCTCTCCTACCCTGCCCCGGTTGACCACGGCGGCGCCTGCGCCGCACATTGCGCATCGCCTACGACGAGCGAGCGCGCGATGTCCGACATTTTCAGCACGACCGGAACACCTTACGCCGATGGCAAGATCCTCAAGCACACGGCGGGTGGCGTCGGCGTGATCAGCTTCAACAATCCCGACAAGCGCAATGCGATGTCGCTGGAGATGTGGGAGGGATTTGGCGAGGCGCTGACGGCCTTGCGCGACGATGACACGGTACGCGTGGTGATCCTGCGCGGCGCCGGCGGCAAGGCGTTCGTCTCGGGCGCCGACATCAGCCAGTTCGAGAAGGTGAGGCACAATGCGGCGGCGTCCGAGGAGTACGCCAAGCGCAGCGCCGCCCAGCGTGCGCTGCTCGCCGACTACCCCAAGCCGACCATCGCCTGCATCGAGGGCTTCTGTCTCGGCGGAGGCATGCAGGTCGCGATGCTCGCCGACATCCGCATCGCCGCGCATGGCAGCCAGTTCGGCATTCCCGCAGCGAAGCTCGGGATTGCCTACGGCTATGACGGCTTGCGACATCTGGTGTCGCTGGTCGGTCCGTCCTGGGCTCGGCTCCTGATGTACACGGGCATGCGCATCGATGCGGCCGAAGCACTGCGCATCGGCCTCGTCGAGCGCCTGTTTCCGGTCGATCAACTCTGGGGAGAGACGATGGCGATCGCGCAGACCATCTCCGAAAACGCCCCGCTCGCGATCAAGGCCGCCAAGATCACCATCGCACAAGTACTGAAGGACGAAAGCGCGCGCGACATGAACGCGATCAAGGCCATCGGTACCGCCTGCATGGATAGCGCCGATTTCCGGGAGGGCCGGCAGGCCTTCATGGAGAAGCGCAAGCCGCAGTTCCGGGGCTGCTGAAGCTGAACCGACGTTCACGAAGATTAAATTCCTCGTGCAGATCAATGCGGCAGCAACCAGTTGATCTGGCGAAAGTTCTCCCGCCACCAACGAGGGAGAATGCGATGAAACTCAAGTTTGCTGTTCTTGGTCTGGCCGCCATAGGTGGTGTGGCGCTCGCGTCGGGACCGGCCCTTGCGGCAATGCCGAACGGCATCCCGCAGGCGGACAAGATTGCAGGCGGTCCCGCCGCCAACGTCGATCAGGTGCGCTGGGTGTGTAACCCCTGGGGGCGCTGCTGGTGGCGCCCGAACTATTATCGCGCCTACGGCTATTACGGCGGCCCGCGCTTCTACGGCCCACGTCCGTGGGGCTGGCGTCATCATTACTGGCGCCGCTGGTAACGGCAAAGGGGCCCGAGGGCCCCTTTTTTCTTGTGAGATGAACTCTTCGATTGCTTCTCAAAGCGCCGCGAGCACCGCTTTCGTGATGTCGGCCGTGCCGTTGCTGCCGCCGAACTCCATTGGCTTGATGCCGCCGGCATAGGCCTGGTCCACCGCCCGCTCGATGGTCTGACCCGCCTCAGCCGCACTTTCCACACCGTACTTGTCGGCGAGCCAATCCAGCATCATCGCCGCCGACAGGATCATGCCGGTCGGATTGGCCTTGCCCTGCAGCATGATATCGGGCGCGGTGCCGTGGCACGGCTGGAACACTGCATACTTGTCGCCGATGTCGGCCGATGGCGCCATGCCGAGGCCGCCGATCAGGCTCGCGGTGATGTCGGAGACGATGTCACCAAACATGTTCTCCATCACCATCACGTCGAAATCCCAGGGACGCTTCACCAGCATCGCCGAACAGGCATCGACATAGAGCCGCTCGGTCTTCACGCTTGGATGCTTCTTCTCGATCTCGTCGAAAATGCCGCGGAAGAACGCAAAGGCCTTGAATACGTTCGCCTTGTCGACGCAGGTGAGCATCCCCGGCTTGCCGCGCGCCTTGCGCCGCTCGGCGAGGCGGAACGAGAACTCGAACAGGCGCTCGGATGTCTTGCGCGTGATCACCATGGTCTCGCGCGCGTCCTCATGGGTGACGACGCCCTTGCCCATCGAGGCGAACAGGCCCTCGGTGGATTCGCGGATCACGACGAGATCGATACCGCGCGCATCAGCGCCGACGATCGGGCTCGGCACGCCCGGAATGAGCCGCGCCGGACGGACGCCGGCATAGAGATCGAAGATGAAGCGCAGCTCGATCTGCGGTGCAATCTCGGTGTTGTCGGGGTAGCGCACCGACGGCAGACCGCAGGCGCCGAGCAGGATCGCATCCGCCTCCTCGCACAGCTTGATCGTCGTATCAGGCATCGACTTGCCGGTGGCGAGGTAATTGTTGGCGCCGGCGGGCGCTTCGGTGAAACGGAAGCCAAGGCCGGATTTATCGCCGACCTTGCGCAGCACCTCGAGCGCCGGCGCCATGACTTCAGGACCGATGCCGTCGCCGGCGAGCACGGCAACGTGGAAGGCGATGTTTGCGGACATGGGGGTTCCTGCTTGAACGAAGGTGGCATCGTCATTGCGAGGAGCTCTTGCGACGAAGCATCCAGACTGTTTCCGCGCAGGGATTTCTGGATTGCTTCGCTGCGCTCGCAATGACGGCGGAGAGAATCGCTGTTACGGCGTCAGCACGGTGCGTCCGACCACCGCGCCCTGCTGCAACTGCAACAGCGCGTCATTGGCCTTGGCGAGCGGCTGCCGCGTCACCGGGATCGGCGGCACCTTCTTCGTTCGCACGAGATCGAGCAATTCCTGCGTCTCGCGCAAATTGCCGACATAGCTGCCCTGGATCGTGATCGCCTTGATCGGGATCAGCGGCAGTGCCCAGGTCGCACCGCCGCCGAACAGGCCGACGATGACGAGCTTGCCGCCCTTGGTGAGGCAATCAAAGCCGAGCTGCGTCGTGGCGGAGTTGCCGACCAGGTCGATCACGGCGCGGATCGGGCCGCCCGCCTTCTTGGCAAGCTGCTCCAGCGCATCCGGCGCCTTGGGATCGACGGTCGCCAGCGCGCCTGCTTTCTCAGCGGCTTCGCGCTTCTTCGCGTCGATGTCGACCATGATCGCGCCCTTGCCGCCCATCGCCTTCAGCAGCGACAGCGCCATCAGGCCGAGGCCGCCGGCGCCGAACATCACGATCGGCGTGTCGAAATGCTGCTCGACCTTCTTCAGCGCGCTGTAGGTGGTGACGCCCGAGCAGGCATAGGGCGCGGTCGTCGCGGGATCGAGGCCTTTCAGATTGAGCAGATAACGCGGATGCGGCACCAGCATGTGGTCGGCATAGCCGCCGTCACAATAGACGCCGAGCGAGCGCGGTGTCAGACACATGTTCTCGTCACCGCCAAGGCAGGTCGCGCACTTGCCGCAGCCGATCCAGGGATAGACCAGGCCGATATCGCCAACCCTGAGATCGCCCTGGTCGGTGGGCTTCACGTCGGGACCGAAGGCCAGGACTTCGCCGACCGTTTCATGACCCATCGTCAGCGGCAGGTTGATGCCGCGGTCCTTCAGCGACAGCGGCTTGCGGCCATGGCCGAGATCGTAACCGCCTTCCCAGATGTGGAGATCGCTGTGGCAGACGCCGGCCGCCTTCACCTTGATCAACACCTGCGTGCCCGACGGCTGCGGCGTGGCCTCGTCGACCTCCTGCAGCGGCGCCTTGAAATCGGCGACCTTGAAACTCTTCATTGGCATCCTCCCGGCATATTTCTTGTTGTCACGCCCACCATGCCATGGCCGGCGGAGCGAGACAAACTCGCTCCTGTCTAGTTTACGGCGATCGAGGATGGCAACCCGACGGCACGCAACGCCGCATTGCTTGCGGCACGAAGCCGTTCAGCCTGTCGCGGCCGTTTTGCCTGTCGGAATGGACGCGTCGCTGGAGAGCCCAACCTCTTCGCGCAATGCATCCGTGTGCGCGCCGAGCACGGCCACCGTCTTGGCCGGCGTCGTGTCGGCCCCCGACATCCGGAACGGCAGATTGAGCACCTGGAACGAGCCGCCCTCGTCCCGCACTTCGGAAAGCGCCTGCCGATGCGCAAGCTGCGGATCGGCCAACGCCTCTGACACGGTGCGATAGGCCGAGGCCGGGACGCCGGCAGCGCCAAGCGCGAGCAGGCATGCATCGGTCGAAAGCTGCCGCGACCAGACCTCGACGCCATCCATCAGCGCCGCCCAGTTCTCGCGGCGCGGAGCATAGGTGGCAAAGCGTGGATCGGAGATCCATTCGGAGCGGCCGATCACTCCCATCAGAGCCCGGAACGTCTTCTCGCTGGCGACCGTGATCATGACATAGCCGTTTGCCGTCTCGGTCGGGCCGAACATCGGGCGCGGCGGCGGCTTCACCGCGAATTGCGAGCTCTGCAACTCCGTCAGGGTCAAGGTCAGCATCGATTCCAGCATGGAGACGTCGATGTGCTGGCCAAGCCCGGTCACGGTGCGCTGATAGAGGGCTGACGCAATGGCACCGAAACCGTAGGTGCCGGTGACGACGTCGGCGTGGTAGATGCCGCAATAGTCGGGCCGGCTGCGGCCCGGTTGGTACGCGAGATGTGCCATGTCGTAGCCGGAAGCCGCATGGATCACCGGCGCATAGGCCGGCAACTCGGCCGAAGGGCCAGTCTGGCCATAGCCCGAGATCGAGCAGTAGATCAGCCTCGGGTTGACCTGACGCAGCCTGTCGTAATCGAGCCGCAGCCGGTGCATCACACCCGGGCGGAAGTTCTCGACCAGGATATCGGCGGTCGCAGCCAACCGGCGCACCGCCTCCTTGCCGTCCTCGGACTTGAGGTCGAGCACCACGCTCTTCTTGCCGACATTGAGCTGGCCAAACGTGGTGCTGCACCCCTTGCGCAGCGGTGGCCGGGTCCGCATCGTCTCCCCGCCGTCGGTCTCGATCTTGATGACCTCGGCGCCCATGTCGGCTAGCATGCGCGCGCAGTGGGGACCGGCGATCGTGGTCGAAAAATCCAGGACCCGCAGGCCCGCGAAAGCCTTTGTCGTCGTCCCCTCATGCTTGTCTGGTAGCTGCATCCCGACGCCCTTTGGAACCCTCAATGTTCTTCGTTGTTGATGCCGCGACCCTAGAGGGCGGCGGCTGAGTAGGAAAGTCTTTACCGAACAGACGCGTCGCGTAAGCGGGCTTTAAGAATTCCGGGGCAACTGGACCCGTTCTTGCATAGCAGCGAACGGGATCGGAAGAGGGCAGCTGTTCTTGAGGGTCTTGTTCATCACCACGGAGATGGACGACTTCGTCCGCGTCGGCGGACTGGGCGCCGTTTCTGCCGCCCTTCCGCGCGCCCTTCGCTCCTTTGCCGATATCCGGATCATGCTGCCCGGCTATCGCGACATCATCGAGCAACTCACGCATATTCAGATCGTTGGTCGCTGTCCCGCATTCGCTGAGATGCCGGCCTGCTCGCTCGGCCGGGCCGCGACCAAGGACGGCCTGCCGGTCTATGTGCTGTTGTGCTCTCAGCTCTACGACCGGCCCGGCAATCCCTATGGCGACGAGTCCGGACACGATTGGCCCGACAACGACATCCGTTTCGCGCGCTTTGCCTCGGCGGCGGCTGAGCTCGCCATGGGCAAGCTGGACAAGAATTGGGCAGCAGACCTGATCCATGCCAATGACTGGCAGGCCTCGCTCGTGCCGGCGTACCTTGCCTGGGGCGGCGCCAAGCTGCCGTCGATCCTGACCATTCACAATCTCGCCTATCAGGGTCTCTTCCCGAAGGAGGCGCTGCGGCGGATCGGCGCACCGGAGAGCTCCTTCCACATCGACGGCGTCGAGTTCTACGACCAGGTCTCCTTCCTCAAGGCGGGACTGGTCTACGCCTCGCACCTCACCACGGTCAGCGCCACCTATGCGCGGGAGATCACCACGGCCGAATTCGGCTGCGGCCTGGAGGGCCTGTTGCAGCTGCGCTCCGACGCCGCCGAGCTCACCGGCATCCTCAACGGCATCGACGAAAGCTGGGACCCGCGCTCCTGTGCGCAACTCGCCCAGCAGTTCGGGGCCGGCGACTGGGTCGGCAAGAAGGCCAATGCGGATTACGTGCGCAAACAGTTCGGGCTCGCGGTCTCGCGCGGCCCGATGTTCGGCATCGTCGCGCGGCTCGTGCACCAGAAGGGCATCGACCTCGTGCTGTCGGCCGCCGACGAAATCGTCGATGCCGGCGGGCAGATCGTGGTCACCGGCTCCGGCGAGCCGGCGCTCGAGCAGGCCTTGATAGACGCGCATCGCCGCCGCCCCGACGCCATCGGGGTCGCGATCGGCTTCAACGACGCGCAGGCGCGGCGCATCTTCGCCGGCAGCGACTTCACCTTGATGCCGTCGCGGTTCGAGCCCTGCGGTCTCAGCCAGATGTACGCCCAGCGCTTCGGCTCATTGCCGATCGGTCACCAGACCGGCGGCCTCGCCGAGACCATCACCGACGGCGAGACCGGATTCCTGTTCTCAAAACCCTCGCGCGAATCTTTCCTCGGCGGCGTCCGCCGGGCCTTCTCGGCCTTCGTGGCGCACGACCAGCTCGACTCCATGCGCCGCAGCGCCATGGGACGATCGTTCTCCTGGAGCATCTCGGCGGGTTGTTACAGCGCGCTCTACCGGAAGCTGGCATCGGTGTGAAGCTGAGGCATTTCCACAGGCGCCGTCATTGCTGTGCAAGTCCGGGGCACGCCGGGAACAATTCTTAGCGGCGCGCGTCCATTTGCGGCCGCCCGATCCAAGCCCGATTGAGACACCGTGTCATCCAATCAGGCTGCGGCTCACCCCGCAGCCGTGCTTGTGCTTCCTGGTAGGGACCGACGTAGCGCAACCGGTCGGGCAGTTTCGGATAGACACGCCTGATCCAGGTGAGCGCGTTGTCGGCAGCTCTGATGTCGCGCTCGTCAAGCGCAAGTCCGAACCCGGCGCGCAGTCGCTCCGGCAGCATCCTCGCCGCGAGCGCGCGATACCAGCGCGGCGGTCGCAACCACGGACGGGCGCCGCTGAAGATCTGTGCGGCGATCTCGCGCGCCGCAGGGCTGACGGTCAGCGTCTCCGACTGCGCCATTGCCGTGGTGTAGGCGGCGAAGCCGGACCAGTCCGCCGGCAAATCATCCCCGGTCAATCCGAACAGGGCGCCGTACAGCCTGGCCTCGCTCCAATAGCGATCGCGCTCCTCCGCCGAGAGTGGCGGCAGCACCAGATCGTGCACCATCAGCGCGGTCTCGACCAGCGTCGCATGGACCCACCGCAGCGAGGGGATGTCGTTGGCGCAGTAGCGCGAGCCGGCCGGGAACGGGCCGACGGTCTCGGGCATCTCGCCGACAATCATGCTGTGACGCCGATGCAGCTGCCGGGACGACAGCAGCGCCTGGTCGAGCGAGCCGAACACCATGGGGAACACGATGCCGAAGGTGCGATGAAAACGACCGATCGGATCGGCAAAGGTCTTCGAATGCTCGGCAATGGCGGCCGCGACCCAGGGATGCGCCAGTTGCAACAGCAGCGCGCGGCCGGCGCCGAGAAAGATCACGGCCTCGCGGTCGATCTGCCAAGTGACCGAGGACGGACCGAACACACCGGCAACCGGCCCTGCCGCGTGAGCGCGGACGTTATCAAGAGTTGCCTCGAGATCCTTCTCAGTGACCAATTGCAGCCTCGCGACGAAGACGCGGCAACACTAGCCCAGACCACGCGTTCGCGAAATCGTCATCACACAAGACGACGACGAAGCCCTCATTCCGCCGCCATCGGCATCTCGTCCATATGCTCGTGCAGCACCACGCCGGCGAGCGGATCGAACTCACCGATCCACGGTCTTCGCGCGAGCACGGATCTCGTGTGGGCATAGCCGGCATCCCAGCGCTGGGCGATGCCTGAGGGGCTGAAATCGATGTCCTTGGTATGGGTCTCGCGGTCGAGCTGCGGCGCCAGCAGGCGCACCACATGCATGCGGGTCGGACAACCATAGCTCGTCAGCTCGCGCACGGCGGGATCGCCACGCTCGCTCTCGGGCAGCCGCGCGGCGAGCTGATTGATGACGTGGCGTAGGCGATGGGCCTGCTGCTGGCGGGCGATCTGGCTCGCGATCCGGCTGGAATATTGCACGTCCTTGTGGCGGTTGAACACCTCCGCCATCGTCGTCGGTTCGGCACCGACCGGATTCCACAGATGAACGGCGAAGATCAGCGAATCCTTGCGCGGGTTGTCGTCAAACACGGCCTCGGTCGGCGTGTTGGACAGGATGCCGCCATCCCAATAGAGCTCGCCGTCGATGCGCACCGCCGGAAACGCCGGCGGCAACGCGCCCGAGGCCATGACGTGCTTCACCGTCAGCTCGCCGTCGCGGCTGTCGAAATAGCGCATCCGGCTGCTGCGGACATGCGCCGCGCCGACCGTCAGCCGCGGCGAGCAGCGGTTTATCAGGCTGAAATCGACGAGTTCGCGCAGCGTCTTCTCGAGCGGAGCGGTCGAATAGAAGCCGGCGTGATCGGTGCCCAGCGGAAATGAATCGCCGGCATGCGCCAGCGGATTTGGGCGAAAGAAGCCGGGAATGCCATTGGTGACGGTCGACCAATAGGCCAGTTTTTCGTTGAAGCCCGGAAACGCGGCGCGCAGATTCCACACTGGATTTTGCTCCATCCGCTTCCAGAATTCCTTCAGGCGCGCGAGCCGCTGGCGAGGCTCGTTGCCGGCGATCAAGCTTGCATTGATGGCGCCGATCGAAGTGCCGATGATCCAGTCCGGCTCGATGCCGGCCTCGTGCAGCGCCTGGTAGACCCCGGCCTGGTAGGAGCCGAGCGCACCGCCGCCCTGAAGCACGAGCACGACCTGGCCGGGCAGGTCTTTGCTGTTGCCTCGCGCGTTGTCCTGCATGCCATCCATGTCTCGCTCCTTTTGAGCTTGCACCGATCGAATATTCGCTGTCGGCGGCAGCTTGTTACGCCGGCCGGAACGAACCCGTTCCATCTCAATGCGCGGTCCAGCCGCCGTCGACCGGCAGCGCCGCGCCGGTGATCGATGCGGCCGCGTCCGTCGACAGGAACACCGCGAGCGCGCCGAGCTCCTCGACGGTGGCAAAGCGCTTGTTGGGTTGCTGTGCCAGCAGAACATCTCGGACTACCTGATCGCGCGAGATACCGTGCGCCTTCGCCTGACCGTCGATCTGGGCCTCGACCAGCGGGGTATAGACATAGCCGGGGCAGACCGCGTTGCAGGTGATGCCCTCTTCCGCGGTCTCCAGCGCCGTCACCTTCGTGAGACCGATGATGCCGTGCTTGGCGGCGACATAGGCCGCCTTGAACGGCGAACCGATCAAGCCGTGCGCCGAGGCAATGTTGATGATCCTGCCAAAGCCGTTCAGCCGCATCGCCGGCAGCACGAGCCGTGTGGTGTGGAAGGCCGAGGACAGGTTGATCGCGAGGATCTGGTCCCACTTCTCGACCGGAAACTGGTCGAGCGGCGCGACATGCTGGATGCCGGCGTTGTTGACCAGGATGTCCAGCCGGCCGGATTGGGCCAGCGTCGCAGCGATCATCTCGGCGATCGATGTCGACCTCGTCATATCCGCGGGCGAGTAGCTTGCCTTCACGCCGAACTCGGTGGCGATCTGCTCGCGTGTCCGGCCGATCTCGCCGGCGACACCAAGACCGTTGAGCACGATGTCGGCGCCGGAAGCGGCCAGAGCCCGCGCAATGCCGAGGCCGATGCCGCTGGTCGACCCGGTGACGAGAGCCACCTTGCCGGCCAGCACGCGGGACGAAGCGGACGTCTGCGTCTTGATAGGGATATTCATGATCCAGACCTCTTCTGCGCAACGCCGCGCCGCGGCTGGCTCGAAATGTGCGGGATCACCCGGGTTTGCGGAAATGCCGGTTAGCTTCCGAGTCGATACGTCCGCGCTATCGCTTGCGGGGTGTCATTCCCGGTTCCTATCGGCTAGATTTCCGGTCGATTTTGCCGGGAGCCGATCCATGGAAATGCATCAGGTCCGCTATTTCCTCGCGGTGGCGCAGCTGTTGAATTTCACGCGCGCCGCCGAAGATTGCAACGTGACGCAGCCGTCGCTGACGCGCGCGATCAAGCAGCTCGAGGCCGAGCTCGGCGGTGACCTATTCCGCCGCGAACGGCCGGCGGCGCAATTGACCGAGCTCGGTCAGCGCATGCATCCGCTTCTGAAGCAATGCTATGACGCCGCCGTAGGCGCGCGCTCGCTCGCCTCCTCGTTCAAGAGCGGAGAGATCGGTGCGCTCCGTATTGCACTGACGCATTCGATCGACCTCGCGCTGCTCATTCCGCATCTCAGCGAGATCAAACGGCAGTTCAACCGGCTCGAATTCCGCTTCCTGCGCGGGACCGGCCGCGAGGTCGGTGAATTCCTCAAGAAGGGGGAAGCCGAGCTCGGCATCGCCGCCGAGATCGACGAGGCCTGGGAGCGGCTCGACGTGTGGCCACTGTTCACGGAAGGCTTCGATCTCGTCGTCAGCCGCGCCCACCGTCTCGCCGAGCACGACGTGATCGAGCCGGACGATCTGCGCGCTGAGCAATTGCTCGGCCGGAGCTATTGCGAGCATTCCAGACGCATCTCCGCCAGCCTGCGCGAGCACGGCATCGACGTCGATCACGGCCACGAGATTTCGAGCGAGCGCGACCTGATCGAACTGGTCGAGGCCGACATCGGCATCGCCATGATGCCCCACACCTCGCCGGTGCCGGAGAGCCTGAAACGTGCCGCAGTCACCGGGCTCGACGCACGCCGCACCGTCAGCCTCTACGGCGTCGCCGGCCGACAGCGGACGGCGGTCGCCAATGCGGTGATGCGGATGCTGCGCGGCGCGGACTGGCGGGAGATCGCGGGGTGATACTGTGAGTGATCGCCGCGCTTCTTCCTTCTCCCTTTGTGGTCCACAAGGGGAGAGGGTGGAACACTCTGCGCGGCTCAGTTCTCCCGGCTCGCGCTCTCCAGCGCCTCGACTAGATCGTCGATCTCCATTCGTTTGCGAAAATCCGGATCGACGAAGCGAGCCTTCACCAGTCGGTCGCGCCCGACCACGAACACGGCCGGGATCGGCAGCATCCAGCCGTCATTGCCGTGGAATTTCGCCATGTCCTGATGGGACAGCAGCTCCTGGATCTCGGCGCCGAGCCAGATCGCGAGGTTGAGCGACAGCGCATAGCCGTTGTCGAGATCGGTCAGGATCGGAAACGGCGCGCCGGATTCGGCCTTGAGCTGTCCAGTATATTCCTGCGTCTCCGGCATGATCGCGACGACCTGCGCACCCATTGCCTTGATGCGGTCCTGCGCCTGGACCACGGCGCGGACATTGAGCCGGCAGTAGGGACACCAGTGTCCGCGGAAGAACATCACTGCGACGGGGCCACGCTGCAGCAGCGCGGGCAGCGTCACGAGCCGCCCGCCCTCGTCGGGCAACATGAACGGCGGCATCGGATCGCCCGGCCGCGGCGCGGTCTCGCCACCGCCGTTCCCGTCCAATCGCGCCACGAGGCGATCGACCGCCTCGCCATAGGCAGGGAAGACCTTGCGGCTGGCATCGGCGTAGGCGCGGAGTTGTTCGTTCAGCGTGCCGTCCATGTCGCGGCAGCGCTGGAAGGCGAGCCTGAGCCGTTCGGCGTCGGCTGGGGATAGAGACGTCATCCTTCTGCTCCGGCATTCCTGGGGCGAATACTAGTTTCCCGGTTCGGCCGCCCGCAAGGGGCGGCCCCGATGCCCGGACCGGTTCAATTCACGTAGAAATTGCCGGTCGGATCCAACCGCCCGGAAGTGGAGTACAGCGTGCCGTTGTCCATGAAGAACACGGTGTTGGCAGGCACCTTCCTCGCGTTCTTCATCATGGCCTCGTGGTTCTTCTCGGCGGGAGCCATGGCCATCGCCGACATCTTGCCGGGCCCGCCATAGACATAGGCCATGCCGGCCTTCAAATCCCAGGCCGCTTCCGAGAACGCCGACGTGGCGATCACCGCGAAGGCCGCGGTAAAGATCAGGGTTTTGGACACTTTCGTCATGAGATGCTCCTCCGGATTGACGTGAACGCCCGCCAATCGGGCGCCCTGTCATCGGACGCCAGATCCCCCGGAAGCGGAAATGCCGATGCCCAATCGGTTCGATAGCCGCGGCGCATCAACATAGCGCCGGGCTATCGCATCGAAAGCGAGCCGGCATTTCAACATCGACGCGGTCTCGACGAAGCTCCTGCCATAGCCGGCGACCACCACGGTTGCGGCCAACACAGGAGAGTTCCCATGTCTAGGCATCACATCGTGTCGCGCGTGGTTTGGACAGGCGTTGCCGTTCTCGGGGCGCTGACATTTGCCACACCAGTTTTCGCCGGCGAATGTCCGGCTGGCAAGATCAAGCCGAACGCACAGCAGATGGTCGACTATAAGCCGGTCGGCGTCACCGACGTCACGCTCGGGGCGATCGACCTCGGCAAGCAGCCCGCCCATATCGATGGTCGCGAGCTGCGCTTCCGCAAGCTGACCATCGAGCCCGGCGGCATCGTGCCCTGGCACAGCCATGACGACCGCCCCGCCCTGATCTTCGTGCAGCAGGGCGAGATCGTCGAATACGCCTCCAACTGCGTCGATCCGATCGTGCACAAGGCCGGCGACATCCGTCCCGAGGTCTACGGCACCTCGCATTGGTGGAAGAACCTCGGCAAGGAAACGGTCATTCTCTATGTCGGCGATGTCCGCAAGGATCCGAACGACCATCACATGTGACGAGCGCCAAGTGTGCCGTCGTTCCGGGGCGCGAAGCGAACCCGGAACCTCGAGATTCCGGGTCTGGTGCTCCGGGCCGCATTGCGGTCCCGTGCGCACCAGCCCGGAACGACAGATCAACGGACAATCACGCCATGACCGATGTTTCCGCGCCGATCAAACCGGCCGCGACGAGGATGGATGCGCACTCGCCGGGCCTCGCCCTGCGCTCGCTCGTGATCGGCCTCACCGCATTCCTGACCGTCGTCGATCTCTTCGCGACGCAGGCGATCCTGCCTTCGCTCACGCGCCACTACGGCGTCACTCCCGCAGCGATGGGTTTTGCGGTCAACGCCAGCACCTTCGGCATGGCGGTCGCCGGTCTCGTCATCGGCTTCTTCAGCCCGCATATCGATCGGCGGACCGGTATCCTGCTCAGCCTGGCAGTTCTTGCGATCCCCACCAGCCTGTTGGCGTCCGCGCCCAATCTTGCCGTCTTCACCGCCCTGCGGGTCACGCAGGGCCTCTGCATGGCGTCCGCCTTCGCGCTCACCCTCGCTTATCTCGGCGAGCAATGCAGCGCCATGGACGCCGGCAGTGCGTTTGCCGCCTACATCACCGGCAATGTCGCCAGCAACCTCGTCGGCCGGCTGATTTCGGCGGCGGTCGCGGACGGCCTCGGCCTCGCCTGGAATTTCTATTTCTTCGCGGCGCTCAATCTGGCCGGCACGGTGCTGGTCTATTTCACCGTCGGACGCGTGCAGCCGATGCACGCGATGATGCCGGCGGCTTCACCGCTCGCCGCCACCATCGCGCATTGGCGCAATCCGCAGCTGCGAGCAGCCTTCGGCATCGGCTTCTGTATCCTCTTCGCCTTCATCGGCACCTTCACCTTCGTCAATTTCGTGCTGGTGCGGCCGCCGCTGTCGCTCGGCATGATGGATCTGGGCTTCGTCTATTTCGTCTTCCTGCCCTCCATCCTCACGACGCTTCTAGCTGGCAAGGTGGCCGCGCGACTGGGGACGCGGCCCACGATCTGGGCGGCACTCGCCGCTGCCGGGCTCGGCCTGCCCCTGATGCTGGCGCCGCATCTGGCCGAAGTGCTCGCCGGCATGGTGCTGGTCGGCATCGGCACATTCTTCGCCCAGGCCGCCGCGACGGGCTTCGTCGGACAGGCGGCTGCCGAGAACCGCGGGATTGCCAGCGGCACCTATCTGGCCTGCTACTTCTGCGGCGGGCTGGTCGGCACGGCGGTGCTGGGGCGTCTGTTCGATGAGTACGGATGGTATGCGTGCGTGGCCGGTATCGGCGCGGCGCTCGCCGCTGCGGCCCTGCTCACGCTCGCCTTGAAGCGCTAACGCCTGGGCCGTACCGCCTCGGCCGGCGTGATGCCAATCGTGCCCCGCAACCGCATGCGCTTGCACAATCCGGACGCCAGATCAGTTTCTCCCCGGGACTTCTGACCGGCCGAACCCGTTTGCGCCACGCATTTCTTTCGCACGGGTCAGACCGTGCGCCGTGTCTCCGGCATCACAAAGAAAATGAGCAAGAGCCCCGCCGCGGCAACGCCGGACAGCCCGACGAACGCCGTGGCATTGCCGAACTTGTCGCTGACATAGCCGCCAAGCACCGTGCTCAACGACGCGCCGATGCCGGTTGCGGTGCCGACGATTCCCTGCGCCAAGTTGAAATGCCCCGTGCCAAAGGCAACGTCGGCGACGATCAGCGGGACCATCACCGCGAACACCGCCGCGGTAATGCCGTCGAACACTTGCACGAGAACCAGGAGATACGGATCGCGCACGGTCGCAAACAAGAGGCCACGAATCGCCAGCGCGCCGAATCCGATCAACAGCAGGGGCCGCCGGCCCCAGAGCTGCGCCTTGCGTCCGACCGTCGGCGACAGCAGCGCCACGATCGCCTGCGGGACGACGATGCAAAAGGCGACGAGCACCGTTGCCCATTGGCTCGACCGTGCCGTCACCGCGCTCGCCATCAGCGGCATCATCGCGGCGTTCCCGAGGTGCAACAAGAGCACACTGAGTGCGAAGACGATGAGCGGACGCTGCCGGATCAGGTGCCAGATATTGGTGTCGCCGCGATCGGCGGCTTCGGGCGGCATCTCACCGTGACAGCGCCTGATGTCGATCTCATTCTCGCGGATGCGCGACAGCGCGATCAGGGTCGGGATCGCGAGCAGGAAGGTGACCAGGAACACCGAGCGGCTCGACAGGAGATAGCCCGCGGTGCCCATCACCGCCGCCGCGACGCCATTGCCCAGTGAGGCGAAGCGCGCGTTGCGGCCGAGCCGCTCGCCGATCGCGATCGGGCCGACGAGGCCGAGGCTGATCGCCGCGATCGCAGGCCCGAGCACGCAGCTCGCCATCGCATGCAGCGTGGCGGCGGTCACCACGACGGGGAAGATCGGCATCGCGGCATAGGCCAGCGCGCAAGTACCGATGGTCGCAATCGCGAGGGCGGCGACGAGACGCTCCGATTTCGCGGCATCGATAATCGCGCCCCCGGGCATCTGGCCGATCAGGGCGACAACGCCGCCGATCGACAGCACGAGGCCGATCTCGACCTGGGTCCATTTCTGCGTCGTCAGATAGACCGCGATGAAAGGACCAAATCCGGTCTGCACGTCGGCGAGGAAGAAGATGAACCAGTCGAGGCCGCGCAGGCTCTGGCGCGACGGCGCCGGAATGCCTGCAGCCGACGGCGCAACGACGTTGTCCTGCTCGACGCGGCCGCTGCGATCTGCATGGGTCAGCTTCCTCGACAACAGCACGGGCGGTCAGCCCTCCCTGCACCTCACTGGATCGCTTGCAGCGGCTGAAGGCTGCCGGACGCGCCGAGCACGACGATCGGCGTGTCTTCCTTGTATTCCGGCGCGGCCGCGACCTGCGCCTTGTTCAGTTCCAACGTGATGCTGTCCTTCTTGTTGGCGATCTTGCCGAAGCGCAGCGCGTTCCAGTCCACCACGATCTTGCGGCTGCCGACGCCGAGAAAGCCGCCGAAATCGATCACCGCGGCGCGGACATGGCCGGTGCGATCGACGATGACGTCGACGATGCGGCCCATGTCCTCGCCGGCGGCGCTGCGAACGTCGCGGCCGAGCACGCCGTGGGCCTCGCTCGCGCCGATGATGGTCACCGAGGGTGGCGGCGCGGCGTCCTTGGGCGTCACTGGAACGGTCGAGGCCGGCGGCTGCGCCGTCGCCGGCGCATTCGCTTCATCCTGGCCTGCGGGCTGATCCTCTGCGGCGCGCAATGGTCCGACCGCGAGGGCAACCATAATCGCCACACCCAGGATCAACGCTCCGATCGCACGCATGATACCCTCCTCACGACGCGCCGCTAGTGAGCCAGCACGATCGAGACCTGGATCTGGCCGCGCGTGCGCAATACCTCGAGCGCGACGTCGTCGCCATGCCGGCTAACACGCAGGTCCACGCTGGACTGGCCGAGGCGCAGATCGCGCAGGATCACCTCGTTGAGGAACGCCGGCAGATGCGGATTGCGCAGGCGAATCTCGCCGCGCGTCACGTCGAACTCGAGACCGAGCGCCGCCTCCAGCAGCGTGAACGGCGTCGCGCTGGCCCAGGCCTGAGGCGCGCAGGCGACCGGATAGAGCGTCGGGCCGCGCCGTTTCTCGCGCCGGAACCCGCAGAACAATTCGGGCAACCGGCGCAGATCCATGTAGGTCGCAGCATCGAACAGCCCCTTGAAGACATGCGCCACCGAGTGCTTGAGGCCGTAGCGCGCGAGCCCGAGCGCGATCAGCGCATTGTCGTGCGGCCAGATCGACCCGTTATGATAGGACATCGGGTTGTAGCGCACCTCGCCTTGCGCGACGGTGCGGATGCCCCAGCCCGAGAAGAAATGCGGCCGCATCAGATCGGCAGCAACGAGGCGCGCGCGGTCCTCGCGGATCATGCCGCTGAACAGGATCTGCCCGGCATTCGAGGTCCTGACCTTGCAGGGTCGCTTCTTGCCGTCGAGCGCGAGCGCATAGGTGCCGAGCTCCTCGCACCAGAACGCCTTCTCGAAGCGCTCGGCGAGCGCCCTGGCTTCGCTCTCGAGCCTGCGCATGCAGTCCGATTTGCCGAGCCGCAGCGCGCAACGCGCGGCGAGCTGCTTGGCAGCAAAGACGTAGCCCTGGACTTCCGCGAGCGCGATATTGCCCTCTGCAAGCTGGCCGTCGGCATGGAAGATCGCGTCGTAGGAGTCCTTCCAGCCCTGGTTGGCCAGCCCCTTCTCGGTCGCACGCTGGTATTCGACGAAGCCGTCCTGGTCGGGATCGCCGGGACCGTCGATCCAGGCCAGGCCCGCCTCGATCGTCGGCCAGAGCTCGATCAAGGTGGCCTCGTCGCCGGTGCGCTCGAAATAGCTGCCCGCGAGCAGCACGAACAGCGCGGTCGAATCGACACTGCCGTAATAATGCGCGAACGGCACCTCCCCGAGCGCCGCCATCTCGCCGCCGCGCATCTCGTGCAGGATCTTTCCGGGCGCGGCGTCCGCGAACGGATCGATTGCCGTGGCCTGAAAATGCCCGAGCCGGCGCAAGACACCTTTGGCGACGCGCGGATCGACCCAGAGCATCTGCAGCGCGGTGATGAGACCGTCGCGCCCGAATGTCGTCGAGTACCAGGGAATGCCGGCATAGGGGTACCGCCCCTGCGGGGTCTCGGTCATCAGCATGTTGAGGTCGGCCATGGCCTGGCACAGCACCTCGTTGAAGATATTGTTGGAGGTCTCGATGCTGGCAGCGCCCATCGTCGACTGCCGCATCTCGCGGCGATGAGCCAGAAGGCCCGGAAAGAACCGCGCCGGCCGTTCCGTCACCGGCCGGTTGCAGGAGACGGCGACGAACAGCGATTTGGCCTGGTGCGGATCGAGCTCGAGCTGCCAGGTCGCGGCATTCACGGACAGCGTGGTGGGACGCGGGTCGACATGCAGGCCGGTGGTGCGCTCGGCGTCGTCAAGGCCGCGATACTCGAACAGCACGTCGGTCGGACCCAACAGGCGGCTCGTGCCGGTCCCGCGGCGCGGGCGCCGCTCGCCGCGCACCTCGAACAGATCGGCGAAGTCATTGTCGAACAGCAGCGTCAGCTCGAAGCTGGCGCGCGCGTCGCCGTGGTTCTGCACGCCAATGCGCTGATAGGCGGCACCGCGCCACAGGAAGATCGTGCGCACGATGTGCAGCAGATCCTTTTGCAACAAGAGGCGGCCTTGGCGGTAGATGTCGGGATTGGTGAGATCGACCGTCAACGCCGAATTGTCGTCGCGCAAATTCGAGCCGAGCAGCAGCGGCTGGAGATCGTCGAGCACGAGCTCCAGCCGCGCCAGATAGCGCGTGTCGCAGTGAAACAGACCGTCCGGCCCGCCCGCCGAAGCGCCGATGTCGCCATGGCTGTCGAGCACGATGAAGGTGTCGTCGTGCTTGAGGGATCGCCGCGGCCGGGCGGCGGGCCCCGTCATCGGAATGTAGAACGTCTGCTCCGCGACGGCTTCCGTCGCCTGCGATATGGATACGATCTGGGTTACGGTTTCGGCTGCCATGAGCTGCTCCCCTGCGCCTTGATTCGAAACGCAACCAACGCGAACGAGACGGCTGGATCTACGCGGCGACCTTCGCGAGCCGGTTCATCTCCTGGGTCACCAGCTCACGGTAGGGACCGTGACCCTGCATCAGCCGGTCGGGCGCACCGTCCTCGATGATCTTACCGGCCTTGAGCACCACCACGCGATCGAAATTGCGCAGCGTCGCCAGGCGATGCGCGATCGCGATCACGGTGCGGCCACGCATCAGGCGCGACAGCGCCTCGCGGATCGCCTCCTCGGATTCGCTGTCGAGTGCTGCGGTCGCCTCATCGAGCAGCAGGATCGGCGCATCCTTCAGGAAGGCGCGCGCGATGGCGATGCGCTGGCGCTGGCCGCCGGACATCTTCACACCGCGGTCGCCGACCATGGTGTCGAGGCCGTCAGGCAGGCTCTCGACGAAGTCGCAGCGCGCCGCGATCGCCGCGCGCAGCACCTCGTCGTCGGTTGCGTTCGGCCGGCCATAGCGGATGTTCTCGCGAATGGAGCGATGAAACAAGGAAATGTCCTGCGGCACGACGGAAATCGCCTCGCGCAGGCTCAGCTGCGTCACCTTCGAGATGTCCTGGCCGTCGATGGTGATACTGCCATCGTCCACGTCGTAGAAGCGCTGGAGCAGCGTGAACAGCGTCGATTTGCCGCCGCCGGACTGCCCAACCAGTCCGACACGCTGGCCGGGCTGGAGGCGCAGGCTGAACCGCTCGAAAATCTTCTCGCCGCCGGGATAGCCGAAGGTGACGTTGTTGAACGCGATCGCGGCGCCGCTCTTCACCAGCGGCTCGGCCTCGGGGTGATCGCGCAATTCGTGCGGCACCAGCAGCGTGGCGATGGCCTCGGTCAGGCGCGCAACGTGCTGGGTGACGTCGACCAGCGCCACCGCGAGATCGCGCGTCGCGTTGAGGATGGAGAGACCGAGCGTGCAGACCAGCACGACATCGCCGGTGGTTGCCTCGCCCTTTTGCCAGAGCGTGATCGCCCAGGCCATCAGCGCCACCGTCAACAGCACGGTCACGCCGGCATGCGTCAGCCGCAGCTTCTCCAGATAGCGCAGGCTGCGGCCGCGCGCGGTGATCTCGCGGTTCACCGTCGCGTCGAACCGCTCATGCTCGTGGCTGATGCCGCAGAAGGCGCGCACCAGCGGCATGTTGCTGATGACGTCGATCATCTCGCCATCGACCACCGCGGCCTTGTCGGCGAAATCGTCATGCAGCGGCTTGCCCGCGGCTGCCAGACGAAACATCGCAATGACCATGCCACCGGCGATCACGATCAGCCCGAGGGCCATGTAGGGGCTGACGGTTCCAATCAAGGCAATTGCCGCAATTGTGGCAATGCAGGGCGGTAGCACGTTCCAGACAAACATGTTTTCGACGGTGAACACCGCGTTCGACGTCGCCGTGATGCGGCTCGTCAGCATGCCGGGCATCCGGTCCGAGAAGTAGCTCGGCGCATGTCCGGTCAGATGACGAAATATGTCACGACGTAAGTCACCCGTGACACGAACGAAGGTGAAGCTCGCCGTCCAGCTCGCGATCCGCCACAGGAAGTTGTCGGCCGTGATCAGCGACATGAGCAAAATGAATGCCAGCCATACGCTGCCACCATGTGAGGGTCCGGCGGACAAGCTGTCGACCAGGGATTTGACGCCGTATTGGGTGCCCACGGAGCAGGCGACGGCGGCCACGACCGCGGTCAGAATCAGCAAATGCGCCGCGAGGCGACGCCGAAGATAGCGCAAGACAAAGGCAAATGGCCTGCGCGCGTATCCAGAAAGCTGATCCATATGGCTATCGCCCCGTTATGCTGATTTTCGTTTCGTCACTGGTCGAGTGAACATCGACCACTTCGCCTCGGTTCCCGGGCAAGCTCATCACGACATGCGGATACGGACGATCTGCGAAGATGTGGTGGCAGCATCGCGACGATCCCCTGACGTGTCGAATATGTAACGTTTGGGGGAAGGAACTTCGCAGGTGCGGAAACGTTCCCTTGGCTGGCATTTGCCGGTGCCGTACAGGCGGGGGTTTTCAATCATGATCGCACAGAGGAGATGGTGAGATGCGCATCGCGCAGGTAGCTCCGTTGACGGAGGCTGTTCCACCCAAGCTGTATGGCGGCACCGAGCGGGTGGTGCATTGGTTGACGGAAGAGTTGGTGGCCCTTGGACACGAAGTGACATTGTTCGCCAGCGGCGACTCCCAGACGTCAGGCAAGCTGGATGCGTTGTGGCCGAAGGCGCTCCGTCTCGACGGTTCCGTGCGCGATCCCAATGCGCTGCACATGGTGCTGCTGGAGCGGGTGCGGCAAAAATGTGACGACGAGGAGTTCGACTTCCTCCACTTCCATCTCGACTACTATCCGTGGTCGCTGTTCCACCGTCAGCCGACGCCATTCGTGACTACGCTGCACGGCCGGCTCGATCTGCCGGAGCATCAGCCGGTCTTCAATACTTTCTCCAAGATGCCCGTCATTTCGATCTCCAACGCGCAGCGGCGGCCGGTGCCGCAGGCGAACTGGGTGACGACGATCCACCACGGCCTGCCGGAGAAGCTGCTGACGCCGAAGGCGGCAAAACAGGAATATCTCGCCGTGCTCGGCCGCATCGCGCCGGAGAAGGGCGTCGACCGCGCCATCAAGATCGCAACCCATTGCGGTATTCCGCTGAAGATCGCGGCCAAGGTCGATCGCGCCGATCAGGATTACTACGACGAATTGATCCGGCCGATGATCGAGAACAATCCGCTGGTCGACTTCATCGGCGAGATCAGCGATCACGAGAAGTCCGATTTCCTGAGCGGCGCGCTCGGGCTTCTGCTGCCGATCGACTGGCCGGAGCCGTTCGGCCTCGTCATGATCGAGGCCATGGCGTGCGGAACGCCGGTCGTCGCCTTCAACCGGGGCTCGGTGCCGGAGATCATCGATGAGGGCCTCACCGGCTTCATCGTCGAGGATGTCATCAGCGCGGCGGGAGTGGTGAACCGCCTTCCGCAACTCGACCGCGCCGCGATCCGCAAGCAGTTCGAGACGCGCTTCACGGCACGCCGCATGGCGCTGGACTATCTCGCGGCCTACCGCAGCCTGACCGAGGCAAAGGCGCCGCGGATCAAGCTGGTGAGCAGCGCAGAGTAGCTGGTCGCTCTCACCTCAAGGCACACTGTCATGCCCCGGCTTGACCGGGGCATCCGGTACTCCGCAGCTTCTCGGCTCAAGCACCGCGGTCTCATCGTCGAAGTCGCGCGTATCGGAAAACGGCAGCGCGTTGAGCATGGCCGCGTGCTGCGCGACCACGGAGGGCGTTGCGTCCTTCGGCTCGTTGATGATGTCGGTCATGTTTGTTTCCTCCCCTCCCGTGTCTATCTGGCGGTTGGCAAGAAAAGGATACGTAGCCCGGATTGCGCGCAGCGCAATCCGGGATTCTCTTGCGTCAGGACGAAGCTCCCGGATTACGCTTGCGCTCCATCCCATCTACGACGTTTTCGTCCGGCTACATCCCCAGCAGCCGTGGCAGCCACAACGACAGGCCGGGCCAATAGGTCACCACCACCAGGAATCCGAGCATGGTCAGCAGCCACGGCCACACCGCCACCGTGAGCTCGGTGATGCCCATCTTGGCGATGCCCGAGGCGACGTAGAGGTTGAGGCCGACGGGCGGATGGCACAGTCCGACCTCCATGTTGACCGTCATCAGGATGCCGAAATGAATGGGGTCGATGCCGAGCTTGACCGCGACGGGAAACAGGATCGGGGCCATGATCAGGATGATCGAGGACGGCTCCATCACGTTGCCAGCCAGCAGCAGCAGCAGGTTGACGAGCGGAGCCGAGCGGGATGGTGAGATACACCATCCACATCGGCGCTTCGAGATCGTTGGACTGCTGACCGGTCTGCCACATCTGGCTGACGAACGCGGCGCCGAAATAGGCGACGATGGCGGTGAACAGCGCGCCGCAGAGAAGGCCGAAGGTGATCACGCGCCGGCGCGATCCGCCCGGGAGGATATTGACCAGGACGTCGACGCCGACATGGATGCCGGTCCGCACGCCGTAGGCGGCGCCGAATTTCGCCATCCAGATGAACATGTAGATGCAGAGCTCCTGCGCCCAGGACAGGTCGAGCGAGGCAAGCCAGGCGAACGCGGCGCGCGCGGACTCGGCGAGAAAGGCCAGGTTGCGGGCTTCCGCCCATCTGGCGATGTCGATCGACAGTCCGGCGCCGTAGCGATGCAGCACCGCGACGAAGATGAGCGACGTCGCAGCCGCGATCATCGTCGCAATCAGCCATTCCTCGAGATGATCGAGAAAACGATTCAGCAAGCGCAGCAACTTGGTCCCCCCGGGTTGGATCATTCAAGCGCAACGGCCGGGAGCGATCACCCCCGACCGTTGGTCGTGTTCTTATTGGACCGCAGCCGTCAGTTCATCTTGACGTCGAGTTCCTTGGCAATGAGATCGAGCACCTCCTGCCCGACCCGCCCCTTGGCCCATTTGTAAGTCGGCTGCAACGCCTCCTGCCACGCCTTGCGGTCGGCGTCGGTGAGATAATGCAGATTGGTCTTGCCGGTCTTCTTGATCTCGGCCAGCGCATCCTCGTTCTCCTGGCGCGCGATCGAGTTGGTGTAGTCGGTCGCCTCCGCCATCGCCTTGTCGAGCTGGGTACGGATATCAGGCGGCAGGCCGGACCAGAATTTCGAGTTGACGATCACGGCGTATTGCAGATGCGCGTGATAGGACACGGTGATGTCCTTCTGCACCTCGTAGAACTTCTGCGTCAGATAGTTCGACGCCGTGTTCTCGCAGCCGTCGACCACGCCGGTCTGCAAGGCCTGGTAAACTTCCGAGAACGCCATGATCTGCGGAATCGATCCCAGCAAGCGGAAATACTGGTCGGCGATCTTCGAACCGGAGATGCGGAACTTGAGGCCCTGGAAATCGGTCGGCTTCATCAGCGGCCGATTCGCGGAGACCATGTGGAAGCCGTTGTCCCAATAAGCGAGGCCGGTGATGCCCTTGGCCTCGAGCTTCTGGAACAGCCATTTGCCGACCGTACCCTTCATCGCGTTGGCGTAGGTCTGGTCGTCCTTGAACAGCCAGGGCAAGTCGAGCGCCTCGAACTCCTTGATGCCGAGCGGGGCGAACTTCGCGGTCGAGGGCGCAAGCATCTGCACCGAACCGAGCTGCAGCGCCTCGATCTCCTCCTTGTCCTTGTAGAGCGTGGAGTTCGGATAGACTTCGACCTTGACCTTGCCGTCGGTGTATTTTTCAGCGAGCTCCTTGAACTTCAGCGCGCCCTTGCCCTTGGGGGTGTCGCTGGCGACGACGTGGCTGAACTTGATGACAATAGGACTCTGGGCTTGGGCAATGGCGGGAGCCAAGAGAACAGCCGCGGCAGCGACCGCGGCAAACAGCTTGCGCATGAAGGTACCTCCCAACAACTCTGAAATCGGGTTCTTTTTGTTTTTCAGGCCAGTAGTGGCAGCAATCCGCCACGCGAACAACTAGACCTAAGCCCAATTTTGTCGAAGCCAAGCT
This sequence comes from Bradyrhizobium vignae, assembly GCF_004114425.1. Lineage (GTDB taxonomy): Bacteria > Pseudomonadota > Alphaproteobacteria > Rhizobiales > Xanthobacteraceae > Bradyrhizobium > Bradyrhizobium vignae. The sequence goes on from NZ_RDQF01000039.1 coordinate 43,971, forward strand.
AACTTGACGACCGCCGCATGCGCAACCCGGTGCCCGCGCGCGTCCAAGGGAGCGAGCGCTTATGCCGCATTGCGGCAGTGCAATCAGCCTTTGCGCTGGGCGACCATGAAGAGGCGCCGGAACGGGAACAGCGTCTGCCCCGCCGCATTCTTCGGATAGGCCTTTGCGACGCGCATCCCATAGGCGGCTTCGAACGCCGCTTTCTCATCGCCTTGCAAGACATCGAGATAGCGCGTCAGCCAGGTCCCCTTGGTCCATTCCTTCACGGGGTTCTCGCCTTCGAGCACCTGCAGATATTCGGTCTCCCAGATGTCGATGTTGGCCGACATCGGCGCGAGAAGATCATGATAGAAGGCCGGCCCTTCCACCGGCGGCGGGGTGACGAGATGCTCCACCTTGGATCGCCACGGACCGTCTAGCGCGGTCTCGCCGATCAGCACATGCGAAGGCGCGAGAAAATTGCGCGGCATCTGCACCGCGAGCATGCCGCCACGCGTCACCTTCTCCATCAGCGACGGAAACAGTGCCGCATGATCGGGCAGCCAGTGCAGTGCGGCATTGGAATAGATCAAGTCGTAGTGCTGTGTGGGGCGCCAATGGCCGAGATCCTCATGCGACCACTCCACATCAGGCGCGGCCTTCCGTCCCGCGGCAACCATCTCAGCCGAGCCCTCGACGCCAGTCACACGTGCATCCGGCCAGCGCTCCCTGATCAATTTGGTGACGTTGCCTGCGCCGGCGCCGAGATCGGCGATGGCGCGCGGGGCAAAATCCGGAATCCGCATCAACAGATCGACGGCGGGCCGGAGCCGATGGCCGGAGAACTTCAGATATTGCTGCGGATCCCAGACCATCTTCGCCTCTTCTTTTTCGGGTTTCCTTCGCCAGAGCTCTTGGTTACCACTGCTCGTCCCGGTCGGGCAATTCGCAAGCCTCCGGGACAGGGCAGGAAACGAACAGCAAAAAAGTAAAGCAACAACCAAGAGAGCGTGTGACCATGGACCTCGGGCTCAAATCGAAAACCGCTGTCGTCACGGGTGCGAGCATCGGCATCGGCCGCGCCATTGCCAAGGGCCTGGCGGCCGAAGGCGTGCGTGTCGTCGGCGTGGCGCGCCGCACCGATCTGCTTGCCGAGCTAGTGAAAGAAGTCGGAGGCGGATTGATCACGCCGTTCGAGCAGGACGTGATGGCCAAGGGCGCCGCCGAGAACATCGCGGCCTTCGCGCTGAAGGAGTTCGGCCACGTCGACATCCTCGTCAACAATGCCGGCGGCAGCCGTCCCCTCCCCGTCGACGCGCCCGACGGCAAATGGGACGAGGCGATCGCGCTCAACTTCACCAGCTACCGCCGCATCGCCCATGCGTTGCTGCGGCAGATGATCGAACGCAAATGGGGCCGCATCATCAACATCACCGGCAAGTCCGAGCCGGAAGGCCTCAATGCCGCCTTCGCCGCCAAGGCCGCCGTGCATGCCTGGGCCAAGGGCCTATCACGCGAGATCGGCGCCCACGGCATCACCATCAACTGCATCCCGCCCGGCCGCATCATGAGCGAACAGATCCGCCGCAACTATCCGCCGGATTATCGCGAGCGCTTTGCCGAAGAAGAAATCCCGGTCGGCTATTGGGGCGAGCCGGAGGATCTGGCGGCACTCGCGGTGTTTCTGGCCTCGCCTGTGGCGCGCTACATCACGGGCGCGGTGATCCCGGTGGATGGGGGCTTGCGGAGGTATCAGTTCTAGGGCGGGGCCTCTTGGCCACCGTCTGGCACGCCGCCGACAGTCGGTCTGACCGTCAGCGGCCACTCGGGTCGGGACGGCATGTTGTGCCAGCTGCACTCCCGACGGCCGCATTACCGCCTGACCTCACGGTTTGACGTAGCTCCAGCCCTGCTCCTGCAGCTCCATGACGCGAACGACGCCAGATTTGACGACGGTCGCCTGTGGAATCAGGCTTATGTCCTTGTTCTCCGCCTTACGCATGTTTTCCCGGGTATTGCCGCAGGCTTTGAAAGAGATTTCGGGATGGCTCATCGCGAGCACTTCAATGCGCGGCTTTACCGGCGAAGTGTCATCGCGCAGCATGTGAAGGCCAGGACCAAAGGTGACGACCTCGATCGACACTGCCTCACCGAGGTCGTGGTAGTATTCGGCGACGTTGGTCGCGTTGTTGAGGACCAGGTTCATCATCGCAGGGTCGTTGGAATTGACCTGCAATATGAGCTGATGCGGCTTTTTGTCGATTTCGGGTTTTGTCGCCTGAGCCAGCGCCGCCCTTGTCGCGGTGATTTGCTTGCTCGTGTGAGTCTGCCCCGGCTTGCTCGCCTGCTTCTGGACCGAATGCTTCGGACGGCTCGCTTGGCTCGTCGCGCTCGACTGCGGGATCAACCGGTTGTCCTGCTGCGCCTGCGCGCTCGGTTCGACCAGAAGCAGCATCGCCAGGCCGCTGATGACTGCCGCCGCCAACTTTGGATTGTTCATCTCGTGTCTCCCCTTCCCTGACCATCACCTTGCTGGTCTGGCGACGCTATGTGGCCATTTGCATGCAACCGCCATTTTCTTGCGCACGTTTTCGAATCCGCTGAGCAGGAATTGTCCGTCTTGCGCCGGACCAGTGCGGGTGAAAAGGCGCACAACGATGTGACCATCCTCGGGTAGCGAGCTCAGCAACTTTACGACGTCGCCGCCGAAAGCGACGCCGGAGCCGAATGACGGCGACGCTGCCGTCAATTGCATTGGCGTGTCCGCATTCAGCCGAAAGGAGATGACGTATTCGTTGGCGCTCCGTGACAGCGCCGGTCCGGCGACCGTGACTTCCGTGCGCCCTCGGCGGCAGTGGATCGCGAGTTGCATCGTGCCACCATCCGAGCTGCCGACGGACGAGGTGGTGGCGGTGACGACCGGTGAATAATCGACTGGCGAGGTGGTCTCGCTGATCAGCCAGCCACCGTCTGACGCCCGCCGCCCGGGCGGCGGAAGCTTGCCTGACAGATCTTGCGGACATTCCTGCCGGGCTTGCCCCTCCGTCGCCGAACAAGCCCGAAGTGTTTCCATGGGATCGCTCGTGTTTTGCGCATAAGCGATTCCGCAGGCTACGTTCAAGGCGACGGCTAGCGGAGGAGCGGCACTCTTCATGGCCTCGCCTGTACGCTGCGCGCCTTGCGATCCAGCCATTCCTGCGCGGCTTGGAAGCGGGTGAGCCCGGGGACGGATGCCGCGAGATTGATCGACTGCCATTTCGGATCGAAACCGGGTCCCTGCAGGCGGTCAATTCGCGAGAACAGGTACTCGACGAGGCGCGCCACGCGTTGATAGTGATTTGAGCGCGGCGGCCAGTTGAACGCAACCAGCGCCGTCGGCACCGCGATGGTCGAGACCCGCTCACCTGGCTTGATCAGATTGGGATACTCGTTGGCGTCCAAGGTCGCCGGCAGATAATAGTCCTCGAACTGCCTGTCGTAGTGGACCGGGAGGAACTTGAATCCAGCCTCCCAGCGGCCCCGTACGAAGGCATCGACGGGTTTCGATGTGATGAACACGACGGCCGACATCTCGCCTTTGCGCATCTGTTCCAAGGCCACCTGATGCGGAATGAACGTCTTGTCGACGTCGATGCCGAGACGGCTGAAGATCAGCGGTCCAGAATAGGCGGCTGCGGTGCCCAGCGTGTTGAAGTTCACCTTCTTGCCGGCAAGATCTTGCAGGCTCGTGATTTCCGGTCGCACGAAAATGTGCAACTCGGACGGGAACAGATTGAGCAAGTAGGTGATGCGGCTTTGGATCTGCGGAACCTGAAGCTTGTACTCGTCCAGCGCGTCGGAATTGATGATGGCTGTATCGACACCACGCAAATAGAGCAGCGCATTCAGATTGTCGGTGGCGCCTCGGGTGACGATCGGCAGGAGATGCAGCTCTGCTCCGTCATCGACGACACGGGCCATTTCCGCCGCAAGGCGGATCGGCGCGCCCTCGAGCAGCCCGCCGGCGAGCCCGACTGTCCAGGCGTTCATCCGCTGCTTTTCGCTCTCCTGAGAGAGCGGCCGTCGGACTATTTGTGCATCCGTCTTGGCGGTTCTTGCGGTTTGTGCTTCCAGGCAAGCCGGTTGAAGCAGCATGGCAATCGGCACCAGCGCGGCCAGCAGGAGCGACGAGAGCGACTTTGGCACCTTGTTCATGTTGTTTCTTTCCGGATGACCCACCGCAACCACTCGTTCCAGTCGAAACGCAAAAGCCCACTTTCAGTGATGCAATGCGTCCAGTCGTTCCTTGGCTCCGCGAATACCGCTCCTCTGTGCCTTCGCGTAGAGCTCTCGCGCCTTAGCCGCCTCGCCGCGCGTTCCATAGGCACCCCAGGCGGACAGAACCGCCGGATCATATGTCTCCGCCAGCATGAAGATTGCCTGCGCAATGTTCTTCTCGGCAGCGAGCTCGAGTACAATCCGCGCTGCGCCAATGTTGCCCTGATCGAGCAACGCTCTGGCACGCGGGATCAATCGGGCCTCCACCTCGTCTTGCCCTGGACTCATCGGCGGCTCCGCTGCGATCACGTTCTGCGCCGTCGACGCGATTGTGCCTTCGTTTCTTTGCTCTATCGGGGCGCGCTCATCGATGCGGCGCGATATCGAGGCGCGGTCTCTCTGCCTGGCTTCGGTCCTGCTCCGCTCCTGTTGCAGCGACTGCCGCAGTTCGGCAATCTCTCGGTTCGCGGCCTGTCTCTGCTGCGGGACCGCATCGTTCGCCTCGCGCAATTGCCCGTTCAGGATTTCGATGTCCCGGCGCGCTTCCGCAAGTTTGCCCTCCAGCGCGGCAGCCTTGGCCTCTTCGAGGGAACGACGTTGTTGCTCGGCGTTCATCGCTGTCGAACGCGCGGCGTCCGCCTGCTGCACGAGGGCTGCGTTCCTTTCGCGCTCCTGCTGCAGCGACTGCCGCAGTTCCGCGATCTCCCGTCCGGCCGCTTCGCTTTGCTCCGCCGCCGCACCGTCGGCCGCAAGCGATCCGCGAGGTATGCCGGCAAGTTCGCTTGCGAGTGCCGCGGCGCGCGACTGCGCCTCGTAGCGCTCTTGCTCAGCGCTTGCCGTTGCTGCCTGCGCGGCGCTCACCTGCTTCGCCAGGACGGCGCTCTTTTCCTGCTCCTGCTGCAGGGACCACCGCAGTTCGGCGATCTCCCGCGCCGCCGCATCTCTCTGCTGCGCGGCCACCTCATCCGCGTTGCGCGCCTGTGCGATTCGGGTTTCGATTTCGCGGCGGGTTCCGGCAAGTTCGTTCGCGACTGCGGCGCTGCGGGCTTGCTCCTGTTGAAGAGACTGCCGCAGCTCCTCCGCAGCCATTTCCGCTGTGTGCGTGTGCTGGATCGCCTCATCAAGCTCCTTGCGCGCGCCGGCCAGCTCACCGGAGAGTGCGTCGTTGCGCGGAGCGTCTGCGTCGAGCCCTTGTCGAGGTCCCACTGTGCTTGCCGGCATCGCCTGCATCAGGGCCCCCGTCGCTTCGCCTTGAAGGAGTGCTAGCGATCCGCTCGCGATTTCAGGCCGCCGGTCGAGGTCGGCGGCGCTCTCGCGGTCGATGCGCGTCATTTCCGGAATCGTCTGTGCCTTGAACGGGTCGAACGCACCGAGCAGGGCCGCCCCAACGAAGATGAGGGGGACCAGAACGACAGCCGCAACGAGCGAACTGCCCGATTTTGCCTCCACGGGATCGACATCCTCGGTCTCGGGACACCAATGAGTCGGTGACAAGCAGATCGGCGAGCCGTCCTTCGCGACCCATCTACCCGTCTCGGGCAACCGGTGACCGACCTCAACAGCCCCCGCCGCGTCTTCTATCCGAGTGTTCTCTCGCCCCCTCGGTGCAGTATCGATTGATCGGCGCATGGATCACGCCTCTCTCAAGTGCAACTCCAATGGAGCGATCACTTGGCCTGTGCGCATGGTTTCGGTACCCATCAGAACACGCGTAGATAGTGATGCTGCGCCGCGGCAAGGCGCTCAAATTAAATAGATAAATTAACTTAAATCCATATAATTTTGCTCATGCGCAAAAGTCAAATTAAATCGTCGCCGGCGCGGGCTGGCCCCGGCCCGCTCACGCACTCTCTGGCGAACAAAGCAAGCCTCTCTTTATGGGAGCTTTATGGGAGAGCTGCCACTCGAACCTCGCTCGCGAACCACTGACAAGACCGTGGAATGCACTCCGCCTCGTGGCGGCATGAATGCTGCCTCCGTCCTCGACCGACAGCTAAGCAACGAGACACTTGGCTCAGGCCATTAGCAGGTCCTGATGGGGCGCGAAGATGAAGTCCTCGGGCCTGAGCGCTTCCTCGCTATGCACGACCACGTCGTTGCCCGGGCTGAACGTGATCGTACTCTCATGCGTTGCGGGATCGAACTTTGAGATGCTGAGATCACTGAAATCCGCGATGCCGAGCGCAGAGACATCGATGTGATCGGATCCCAAGTTCGACAGCGCCTGCCCGAAATCCTCGATCCTGTCGTGGCCGCTGTCGAAATTGAACACGAACGTATCGTTCCCACCATTGGCGAAGCCGAGCATCACCTGCGCATCGCCCCAGATGTCGTCATTTCCAGTGCCGCTTACCAGCTTGTCATTGCCGCCGCTTGCGTAGTCGGACATCGATTTGGCATCGCCGACGAGAGTGGTTTCGTAGCTGCCCGCCGGATGTGGATTGGGATCATCGCCGCCGACCAGCGTGTCGTTCCCGCCATGCGCGTGGCCCGACATGGTCGACGCATCCCCGTACGCCTGATTGGCGAGCTGGGAAAAGACGTTGCCGCCGATATAGGTGTCGTCGCCGCCGACGGCCTGATCCCCCATGTTGCCGCCGGCATCGCCGTAGAAGACATTTTGGTCTTGCGTGCCCGAAGCCTGGAAGGTGTCATTGCCGCCGTGGGCGCCATCGGACATGTCACCCGCGGCATCGCCATAGAACGTGCTCCCGCCAAGACCGGTCTTGTTGAAGGTGTCGTCCCCTCCGCGGGCCAGACCGGACATGTTCCCGCCCGCATCGCCGGCAAAGACGTTGCGATCGGCGAGTGTCGCATCGCTCGAGTCGTTGAACGTGTCGTTTCCGCCGGCGGCGGAAGCGGACATGTTTCCACCGCCGTCGCCAAAGACGAAGTTGAACGGGTTGATCCCGCTCACAGCAAAACTATCATTACCACCGGCTGCATGGCCGGCCATGTCGCCTCCGGCATCACCATAGAGATGATTGTTGTACTCGGATCCGCTCGCGGTGAAGCTGTCGCTTCCGCCGCGGGCATACCCGAACAGGCTTCCACCGGCGTCGCCATAGAACTCAAAAGTGCTATCCGGTCCGGTGTGACCAACGAAGGTGTCGTTACCGCCGACTGCGCGATTGATCAGATTGCCGCCGGCATCTCCATACACGGCGACGGTTTGGTGCCCGCCACCGGAAACGCCGAAATGATCATCACCTCCACGGGCTTGACCGGCCAATGTTTCGCCTGCGTCGCCATAGGCATTCACTCTCACACCGGGCGTGAAGGCCAGCGGCAGTTCGACATTGAGGCTGTCGTTGCCACCAAGGGCCCGATCCGAGATGCTGCCTCCGGCATCACCGTACATGCTCAGAATGAAAGTCTCGCCGGGGATGATGGCAGACGCCGGCACATCGGCGGACAACGTGTCGTTGCCGCCCAGCGCGTAATCAGAAATGTTTCCGCCCGCATCACCAAACAGGCTTCCGGATCCGGAAGTCAGCAAGGTGTCGTTGCCGCCGACCGCGCGGTCGCGCAAGTCAACGCCGGCATCTCCGAACAGCATGTTGGTCGGATCGGAACCGACCAGTGTCTGGGCTCCGCCGTGCTGTCGGCCCGTGAGTGATCCATTCGTATCGCCAAATAGAATAGCCACGTGCCCCTCCCTCGCATTTGCGGGTTCGTGCAGGATGTGGCGCTAACGTTTACAACGTATCATTTTCTAAATTAAATCGCAATTTTTAATAAAATTGAATTAGTCTTTTAAATCAGGGCGGGCGTCAAAATAAGAGCGGGGAACAGCGGTGGTTCAGCCGACGGTCCAGCTCACCCGCCCACCCCCGCTAAAGCCTCGATGACGCTACATCGGAATTCACCCGCACTCGGTAAGCAGTCACGCCTGATCACACCGGATTTCAGCCAAGCACGCTGCGTTCCGGCGGTTACATGACAAAGCCCGTACATCGCATGGAATATAGGCTCGGCGCCGCGAATATGCGTATCTGACCGTGTTCTCGTCGCGTCTCGGAGCCGAGGAGTGACCGATGCGCATTGCATTGCCGTACTTAGGAATTGGCGTCTGCTTGTCTGTTGCAACCTGGTTGGCGCTGGGGCTTCTACTCTAGCGGCGGTTTCCCGCAGACGAATTCGGAAGCGACTTGGGCTCTCGCTCGAAATCACGATCCAGCGGCGGTTTGACCCTTGCCGTCTCCCCGGACCGCGGTCGGGCCACGTCTCCTGCCGTGCGTGTCGGCTATTTCATATTTTTTCAATGAACCTGTGCTAACCGTCATTTAACTAAACCTATAGGTTGAGCCCATTTTGTTTTCGCCCGACGTCGATCATTGTTTAATAGTCACAGTTTAGGGGCGCGTCATGAGTACTCGTGGCCAGGTGTGCGACCGTATGGTGGTTCTGCGTCAGCGTGTCTCGTCACTCAGCTCTCAATTGGCAGAGCTTCAGAACCTGCGTACCCGACTGGAAAAGGCCGAGGAAAGACGAAGCCGCAGACGTTCAAAAGTCACTGGTATCTGGCCGATGCGGCGCCGATTTTGGCAGTAGCGGCGAGTCGACAGTCGCAAGCCCGCCATCGGTGGTCGATCCGACCGTGACGGAAGTGCGTTAGGGGCGACGGCTCTGGGCGTGGCCGCGACGACTATGCGACGTCGACGCGCGCATGCTGGTCCTTCCGAGCGTCCTGCCACGATTTCATCCTGCCAGTGTTTTGCCCGACGGGTCAACTTGATCGCGGCTGCGAATGTCATCGCAAGGCAGTTGGAAAATTCCCTTATAGATCAAGGGCTCTTCTACTGTGCATGGGGTTGTTTTTCGACTTTTTGCTTTGAACGTCGTGACCGGCACCGAAAGCAGGCGAACGGCGCGCTTGCCCTGCCCTTTCCGCGGCGCGTGCGGCATCGGCGCATACACAGCATGCACGCATAAGCCTGTGGCCGGCCGCCGAGCCGTAGTACAGGCATAGCCTGCCGCCGGAGCAACGCGCCAACGCAATGACAATCACGTTACCTGCCGCCGCGCGCGAACCCGCTCCGCCGATCGCCGACGGCGTTCCGGCCGCGCAACGGCGCTGGGCGATTGCCGCGATCTTCACCGCGCTGGCGATGGCTTCGCTCGATACCGCGATCGCCAACATCGCCCTGCCTGCCATCGCCGCCGATCTGCATGTCAGCCCGGAGCAGTCGGTCTGGGTGGTCAACGTCTACCAGATCGCACTGGTGGCGACGCTGCTGCCGCTCGGAGCGCTCGGCGAGATCGTCGGGCATCAGCGCATCTATCTCGGCGGCCTTATCCTGTTCACCATCGCCTCGCTGCTCTGTGCGGTGGCATGGTCGCTGGAGAGCCTCCTGGTCGCGCGCACGCTGCAAGGATTGGGCGCGAGCGGCATCATGAGCGTCAACACCGCGCTGGTGCGCTTCGTCTATCCGGGGCGGATGCTCGGCCGCGGCTTCGGCCACAACGCGCTGGTGGTCGCGACCGCCTTTACCTTCGGGCCCTCGATCGCCTCCGCGATCCTGGCGCTCGGCCCGTGGCCCTGGCTGTTCGCCGTCAACATCCCGTTCGGCCTCATCGCCATCGGCATCGGCTTTGCGATGCTGCCGAAGACGCCGCGCGCCGATCACGGCTTCGACTTTCTCGGCGCGATCCTCGCCGCCGCCTGCCTCGGCCTGTTCATCACCGGCATTGGCAGCGCAGCGCATAACCTGTCGCCGATCGTCGTGGGCGTTGAGCTGGTCACGGCCCTCGCGCTCGGCTTCATCCTGACGCGGCGCCATGCCGAGCATCCCGCGCCGATGCTGCCGATCGACCTGTTCAGCCGTCCGATGTTCGCGCTGTCGGCGGCGACCGCGGTGTGCTCCTTCGCGGTCCAGGGCCTCGCTTTCGTCTCGCTGCCGTTCTATTTCGAGGACGTGCTCGGCCGCTCGCAGGTCGAGACCGGATTCTTCATGACGCCATGGCCGCTGGTGGTCGGCATCATGGCGCCGATCGCAGGCCGCCTGTCGGACCGTCACGCGGTCGGCCTGCTCGGCGGCATTGGGCTGGTGCTGCTCGGCCTCGGCATGGCGCTGCTCGCGACGCTTCCGGCCAACCCCGCCGTCGCCGACATCATCTGGCGGATGGTGATCTGCGGCATGGGGTTCGGCTTCTTCCAGGCACCGAACATGAAGGCGGTGATGTCGAGCGCGCCGCCGCATCGCAGCGGCAGCGCCTCCGGCATCGTCGCGACCGCGCGCCTGACGGGACAAACCACCGGGGCCGCGCTCGCCGCCTTGTGCTTCGCGCTCGCCGGACACGACGGTGCGACACTGGCGCTGGCGCTCGGCGCCGGCTTTGCGGCGCTCGGCAGCGTGATGAGCTTCTTGCGGCTTGCGGTGAAGTAAGCCGTCAGGCCGCCGTCACGCCGACAGCCGCCGGAGTGACGGTCTCGTTATCCAGCGCAGCCAAGCGCGCGTCGATGGCCGCGATGACCTTGCGCGAGAACGGTCCGAGATGCGCATAGGCCGCGATCATCTGCACGGCGATGCGCGCCGATGACGTGTCGCGCTTGGCGCAGTTCATGAAGGTCTGCCAGAGCGGCCCCCGCGCCTCGGGAAGGGCGGTGACCACCTTGTGCACCGTCTCCATCGCCCCGAGCCTGGCGCGGATGTCTCCTTCGGCGAGCTCGGCGCGCTGCCGGGAACGGTCGAGCAGTGTCATCAAACGATCGACGCGTGCTGCATAGGCCGCCGGGCTGTAGATGTGTTCCAGCACCCGCTTGTAGTCCAACAGGATGTCGCGCAGCGGGCGGACCGGATCGAAGTTGATGCCGGCCGTGCACTGATCGGCGCCGATGGTCGGCGCCACGTCGTGGCCCTGATGCAGCCGGCCTTCGCGCTCGAGCCGGCGCGTGAGCTGCGTGTTCGGCAAGGCATAGAGCAGGCCGACCATGGCGACGGGAATCGCCGCCTCCTCGATGAACTCGATCATGGACTCCGCCATCGAGACACTCTCGTTGTCGAAGCCGACGATGAAGCCCGCGGTGACCAGCATGCCGGCGGCGTAGATCTTGTGGATGCTCTCGGCGATGTTGCGCCGCGTATTCTGCTTCTTCCGCATCGCGACAAGCGTCGCCGGGTCCGGACTTTCGATGCCGACGAAGATGCCGAAGAAATTCGCCGCGCCCATCAGCTCCAAGAGTTCCGGATCGTCGGCGAGGTTGACCGAGGCTTCCGTGGAGAATTCGAAGGGGTAGCCGTGCGCACGCTGCCATTCGGCGAGCCTTGGCAGGAATTGCCGCAGCGACTTCTTGTTGCCGATGAAATTGTCATCGACGAAATCGAGATGGCCGCGGTAGCCCATCTCGTAGAGCGTCTCGAGCTCGACGAACATCTGCTCGATCGTCTTGGTCCGCGGCACGCGCCCATAGAGCTCGATGATGTCGCAGAATTCGCAGGTGAAGGGACAGCCGCGTGAATACTGGACACCGAGATAGAGATAGTCCTCGAAATTGAGCAGGTCGAAACGCGGCACCGGCGTCTTGGTGACGTCGGCCTGGAATTTCGGCGCGGTGAAGACGCCGGACCGCGCACCACTTTCCCAGGCCGCGATGAATTGGTCGATGACGCTCTCGGCCTCGCCGAGCACCTGGAAATCGGCCCGCTCATAGATGTGGGGGCTCGAGGTGGGATCGGGGCCGCCGACCACCACCGGCTTGCCAGCCGCGCGGCAGAGCTCGATCAGGCGCAGCGTGTCGGCCTGCTGCGGCAACATTCCGCCGGTGAAGACGACATCGGCCCAGGCAAGATCCTCGTCGCCGAGCGGTGCCGTGTTGCAATCGATCAGCCGGACCGTCCAGCTCTGGGGCAACATCGCGGCAACGGTGATCAGGCCCAAAGGGGCGGCGGGACGCTTGACGCCCATCACTTTGCAGGATTCGCCAAAGCTCCAGAAGGACTCTGCCGAGAACAGCGGGTAGAGCATCAGTACGTTGCAGGGACTCGGCACGTTCATGGAACTCCTGTTGGCGGCGGGGCAGTGTACCAAAGTGCCCTCATCTTGCACCCCGGCAAAAAGGACAAACTGTGGCCTCTGCACGGCAATCCGCCCCGGACGTCGCTTCAAGCCGCGGATTGGCGCCCACGAAAAGGCGTCAACCCGAATCGCTCGACAAGGGATGAGGCAAAACAACGCGCCGGTCCATCCCCCAAGAGCGACGCAATGCATTCCAGCCACCCCTCGGACTGTTGATTTGAACAGTTCCAGTTTGCCGGACACATTGCGCCCCTGAGTTCAATCGGTGGATTGGGCCAATCAGGGGACTGCGATGGCAAACCTAACAATCAACGGAAAAACCCTCACCCTCGACGTCGAGCCGGATACGCCGCTGCTCTGGGCGATCCGCGAGAACGCCGGCCTGACCGGCACCAAATACGGTTGCGGCATTGCACAATGCGGCGCCTGCACGGTTCACATCGACGGCGTAGCGATGCGCTCCTGCGGCCTTTCGGTCAGTGAGGCCGAGGGCAAGAAGATCACCACCATCGAAGGGCTCGCATCCGGGGATTCGCTGCACAAGGTGCAGGAGGCCTGGATCGCTCAGGACGTGCCGCAATGCGGCTATTGCCAGAGCGGCATGATCATGGCGGTGGCGGCGCTCTTGAACGAGAAGCCGAAGCCGACCGACGCCGACATCGACGAGGCCATCACCAATATCTGCCGCTGCGGCACCTTCCAGCAGGTGCGCGAGGCGATCCACACGATCGCAAGCGCTTAAAGGAGCCGCCCCATGAACAAGCACGTCTCGCTCCAAATGAACCGCCGCGCCTTCGTGATCGGAAGCGCCACCCTGGGCGCCGGCTTGGCAATCGGCCTCGACATCCCCTTCGGGGGCCCTGCCGTGGTCCGCGCCGCCGACGGCTCGCCCGAGATCGGCGCCTGGGTGGTGGTCAGGCCCGACGACACCGTGGTGATCCGCATCGCCCGCTCCGAGATGGGCCAGGGCTCGCTCACCGGCCTTGCGCAGCTCGTCGCCGAGGAGCTCGAATGCGACTGGACCAAGGTCACGACCGAATATCCGACCCCCGGCCAGAGCGTGGCCCGCAAGCGCGTCTGGGGCGATTTCTCCACCGGCGGCAGCCGCGGCATCCGCTCCTCGCAGGACTATGTCCGCAAGGGTGGCGCCACCGCGCGCGTGATGCTGATCCAAGCCGCCGCCGACGCATGGAAGGTGCCGGCCTCCGAATGCACGGCCGCGAACAGCGTCATCACCCATACGCCCTCGGGCCGGACCACGACCTACGGCAAGGTCGCCGAGGCCGCGGCGAAGCTGACGCCGCCGGCGGACGTCAAGCTGAAGGATCCCAAGGACTGGAAGCTGATCGGCAAGGGCGTGAAGCGGCTCGACACCGTCGACAAGACCACCGGCGCCATGGTCTACGGCATCGATGTCAAGCTGCCGGGCATGCTGAACGCCGCGATCAAGGACTGCCCGGTGTTCGGCGGCAAGCTGAAGAGCTATGACGAGGCCAAGGTCGCCGGCATGAAGGGCGTCAAAAAGGTCGTCACGGTCGGCGACACCGCGGTCGCCGTCGTTGCCGACACCTGGTGGCACGCCAAGACCGCGCTGGAGGCACTGCCGATCACCTGGGACGAGGGCGACAACGCCAAGGTCTCCAGCGAGTCGATTGCGAAGTGGCTGGCCGAGGGGCTCGACGATGCGCAGCCGGCCTATGTCGGCAACAAGAACGGCGACGCGAAAGCCGCGATCGCCGGGGCCGCAAAGAAGGTCGAGGCCGTCTACAGCTATCCCTACCAGAACCACGCCACCATGGAGCCGATGAACGCCACCGCGCTCTACACGGCGGACAAGTGCGAGGTCTGGTGCGGCACGCAGAATGGCGAGGCGGCCTTCGCGGCAGTGCTGGAGGCGTCCGGCCTGCCGGCCGAGAAGTGCGACGTCCACAAGGTGATGCTCGGCGGCGGCTTCGGCCGGCGCGGCCAGACCGACTATGTTCGCCAGGCCGTCATGATCGCCAAGCAGATGCCGGGCACGCCGATCAAGCTATTGTGGTCGCGCGAAGAGGACATGGCGCACGGCAAGTATCACCCGGTCACGCAGTGCAAGATGACCGGCGCCTTCGATGCCAACAACAATCTGATCGCGCTGCACTACCGCCTGTCCGGGCAGTCGATCCTGTTCTCGCTGCGCCCCGAAGCGCTGCAGAACGGCATGGATCCGGCAGCGTTCCAGGGCGTCGCCCAATCGGGCGAGGCCGCGTTCGGCTATTCGGTGCCGAACCTGTTGATCGAGCATGCGATGCGCAACCCGCACGTTCCGCCGGGCTTCTGGCGCGGCGTCAACGTCAATCACAATGCAATCTACATGGAGTGCTTCATGGACGAGCTGGCCCAGGCCGCAGGCCAGGACCCGCTCGAATTCCGCCGCAAGCTGATGGGCAACCACCCCAAGCACCTCGCTGTGCTCAATGCGGTTGCCGAGAAGATCGGCTGGACCACGCCGGCGCCGCAGGGCGTCTATCGCGGCATCGCGCAGGTCATGGGCTATGGCAGCTATGTCGCCGGCGCCGCCGAGATCTCCGTGGTCGACGGCAGCAAGATCAAGGTGCATCGCATCGTCGCCTCCACTGATCCCGGCTACGTCGTCAATCCGGCGCAGGTGGAGCGACAGGTTGCCGGCTCCTTCGTCTATGGCCTCTCCGCGCTGTTCTATGGCGGCTGCACCGTCAAGGACGGCAAGATCGAGCAGACCAACTTCGACACCTACAACTCGATGCGTATCAGCGAGATGCCGAAAGTGGAGACAGTGATGGTGCCGAGCGGCGGGTTCTGGGGCGGTGTCGGTGAGCCGACCATCGGCGTCGCGGCGCCGGCGGTGCTCAATGCGTACTTCGCCGCAACCGGCAAACGCATCCGTTCGGTGCCGCTGCGCGATCAGAACATCACCTTCGCGTAAGAAGAGCTGCGGCGGCCACGCCGGCCGCCGCTGCATTTTCCGGACAAGTCTCATGAATACGCCGGTGACACGGCGGAGTGCCGCCCTCGGCATCGCCGTCGCGGCCACATCGCTCGCCGCACCTTCGATCCTGCGCGCCCAATCGATGGGTCAGATCGTCGTGATCGGCGGCGGCTTTGGCGGCGCCGCTTGCGCCCGCGCGCTCAAGCGCGCCGATGCAAAATTGCCGGTCACCCTGATCGAGCCGAACAAGACCTACATCTCCTGCCCCTTCAGCAATGAGGTGATCGCGGGCCTGCGCGAGATCGAGGCGCAGCAGTTCGGCTACGACAAGCTCGCGGCCGACGGCATCAGCATCGTCGCTCAGGCTGTGACGAGCATCGACACGCAAAAGCGTAGGGTGACGACGGACGGCGGTACCGCGTTTGGTTATGACCGGCTCGTGCTCTCGCCCGGCATCGACTTCCATCCCGAAGCCCTGCCTGGCTACGACGCCGCCGCGTCGGAGACGATGCCGCACGCCTGGAAAGCCGGTGCGCAGACGCTTTTGCTGCGCAGGCAATTGGAAGCGATGGCGGACGGCGGCACGGTCGTCGTTGCAATCCCGGCCAATCCTTCCCGTTGCCCGCCAGCACCTTACGAGCGCGCAAGCCTGATCGCGCATTACCTGAAGACGAAGAAGCCGCGCTCGAAGGTTCTGATCCTCGATGCCAAGGACAGTTTCTCGCAGCAGCGGCTGTTCGAGAAGGCGTGGAAAGAGCTCTATGGCGACATGATCGAGCGCATCGCGCTATCGCAAGGCGGTCGCGTCACCTCGGTCGATCCCGCGACGAGAACCATCCTCACGGAGTTCGGCAACTACACCCCTGATGTCGCCAATGTCATCCCGCCGCAGCGCGCGGGGCGCATTGCCGGGATCGCAGGCACCGCGGACACGACCGGCTGGTGCCCGATCGATCCCGTCACCTTCGAGTCGAAACTCGTTCCGAACATCCACGTCATTGGCGATGCCTGCCTCGGCGGCGGCATCCCCAAATCGGCATCGGCTGCGAGCGCTCAGGGCAAGGCATGCGCTGGCGCGATCGTCGCTTTGCTCGCGGGCCGCACGCCGGAGGCGCCGCGATTGACGGGCATCTGCTACGACACCGTCGCACCCGGCTACGGCTTCTCGCTCATCGGCAATTACCAGCCCAAAGGCGACATCTTCGCCGAGGTCGAGGGCGTCGCGACCAGCCCGGTCGATGCCCCGCGCGAGCTGCGCGCCCGCGAGGCGGCTGAGGCCGAGCGCTGGTTTCAAACCATCACGGCGAATACGTTTGGCTAGAGCGATAATGAAACGAGCCTGCCGCCACAGCCAAAGTGCACCCCCTCCCGCGCTTGTGGGGAAGGGTCGGAGAGAGGGTGTCTCCACACGCGAGAGCCCCCGAGAGGAAAGAACCCTCACCCGCCGCTGCGCGGCGACCTCTTCCGCAAGCGAGAGAGGTCAGAGGAGTGCCCGGCGATCTCACTCGCCTCTTCCAAGAGTTGCGAATGCCGCACTCGTCGTCGCAAGCCTCGCCTTCTGTTCGCCTTCAAAAGCCGATGACCTCGTGCCCTACACAATCATCGGCGACGGCATTCCTGCATCACTCACGGGCTCGTCCGGCGATGCCGCGCGCGGCCGCGCGCTGGTGCTCGCGCGCACGACGACCTGCATCCTCTGCCATTCCGGCCCATTTCCGGAAACGCGGTTCCAGGGCGACCTTGCGCCTGATCTCTCCGGCGCCGGGAACCGGTGGTCGGTGAGCCAGTTGCGACTTCGACTGGTCGATGCCTCGCGCTTCAATCCGGACACCATCATGCCATCCTACTATCGCAACGACGGCTTCGTCCGCGTCGGACGTAACTTCGCCGGCAAGCCGATCTTGTCGGCTGCGGAGATCGAGGACATCGTGGCCTTTCTTGCAACACTTCGGGACTAGGTTCATGCCGACCACGCGACGACAATTCCTGAGCCTCGCCGGAGGCGCGACAGTCGCCGGGACGATCCCGATCGTCACGCTGCGGCCGCTCGAGGCGACACCGGCGATGCTCAACGCGGCGATCCGCAACGTGGTCGGCGAAGCGCAGATTCACACCGGCAGGATCAAGCTGGATATTCCGCCGCTGGTCGAGAACGGCAACACCGTGCCGCTGACGGTGAGCGTCGCAAGCCCGATGACGGCCGATGACCACGTCAAGAGCATCCACGTCTTCAACGAGAAGAACCCGCAGCCGAACATCGGCAATTTCTATTTCGGCCCTGCCTCCGGCCGTGCCCAGGTCTCGACACGGATTCGGCTCGCCGACACCCAGAAGGTGGTTGCGATCGCGCGTCTCTCCGACGACACGTTCTGGCAAATTGCCGCCGACGTCGTCGTGACACTGGCCGCCTGCACCGAGGAGATGAACTGATGGCTGCCCTCATCAACGTCCCCTCGAAGGCCAAACGCGGCGACATCGTCGAGATCCGCACGCTGACCTCGCACATCATGGAGACCGGCTTCCGCCACACCGCCGACGGCAATCTGGTGCCGCGCAACATCATCACGAGCTTCACCTGCCGTTACAACGGCGCTGAGATTTTTCGCGCCGATCTGTTTCCGGCTATCGCCGCGAACCCGTATTTGTCGTTTTTCGCGGTCGTCAAGGAAAGCGGCAAGTTCGAGTTCGAGTGGATCGGCGACAACGGCTATTCCTCCGCTGCTTCGGCATCGATCACGGTCGAATGATGTCTTGGCGCGCGATAGCCGCGGCAGCATTGTTTGCCGCGGCGCCTGCCCTGCTCGCGGGCGAAATCCCGCCCGATGCACGCCGTTCCGGCTATGCCTTCATGGGTCCGGACACGCGCGCCATGCAGGAGGACGACACCAGCAATCCCGGCATGCTGTTCGTGCTCGACGGCGAAGCGCTGTGGGCGAAGAAGACCGGCAGCGCCGCCAAATCCTGCACGGATTGTCATGGCGATGCGCGCAGCAGCATGAAAGGCGTCGCGGCGCGCTATCCCGCCTTCGACAAGGCCCTCGGCCGCCCCGTCACGCTCGATCAGCGGATCAATCTCTGCCGCGCCAATCATCAGCAGGCGATACCGCTGCCCTATGAGAGCCACGATCTGCTCGCATTGTCCGCCTTTATCGCCCATCAGTCGCGCGGCACCCCGATCACGGCCGGTGACGATCCGCAAGCCAAACCCTTTGTCGAGCAGGGCCGCGCGCTGTACATGCAGCGTGAGGGACAGCTCAACCTCGCCTGCACCAACTGCCACGACGACAATTTCGACAAGCGCCTCGCCGGCGCGCCGATCACGCAAGCGCAACCGACCGGCTATCCGCTCTATCGGTTGGAATGGCAGACACTGGGCTCGCTGGAGCGGCGGCTGCGCAGCTGCATGAGCGGCGTCCGTGCCCAGGCCTATGACTACGGATCGCCCGAGCTGGTCGCGCTCGAACTCTATCTGATGTCGCGGGCGCATGGCCTGCCAATGGAGACGCCGGCCGTACGTCCCTGAGCCTAAACGGCCGAGCCATCCGCTCGACCGTTCCGCGTATCGAAAGCTGCGCCTACTCCGCCGGCGCGGCGGACATCTCCGGATGTGCGGCGTAGGGCTCGCTGGCGCCGAGCTTGCCGGCGGCGAACAGCCCAGCGGCCATCACGGCGTAGGCCAGGGCGACCGCGGGCGTCACGCCAAAGCCGCCGCCAATGCCGACGGCTTCGCCGTGCATGAAGCCGAAATAGGTCAGCACCGCCCCGACCAGCGCAAAGGCGGACGCCTTCTCGAAATCGCGCTCGATGATGAAGACGCCGATGGCGCCGAGGATGAGGCCGCCGAGGATGGAGCCGCCGCCCATCACCTCAAGACCGTGGTAGAACACGCCCTGCTGCGGCAGCGCGGCGATCGCGGCGGCTTTGACCGCATCGGCCTTGTCGGCCGCCAAGCCGCCGACGGTTGCCGCCGCGTTCATGGTGGAGCCGAGCATCGTGTCGATCTGGAGCTTGGCCCAGGCGGCGAGATGCGGCGTCAGCGCCAGCACGATGGCGGGCGCGTGCTTGACCGGTGTCGTCTGGAATGCCTGCGCCCCGATCAGCATGCCGATGTAGAGCAAGATCGGCGAGATCGCGACGACAGGCACGAGTGCCAGCAGCACCGAGATGATGCCGAACCAGGACAGCACGACCACCATGACGCCGGTCGCCGCCGAGTAACCGATCCGACCGCCCATCGCCTTCCAGCCGGGATGGCCGATATAGACGGCGTTGATGAAGGGATTGCCCATCAGGCAGCCGATCAGGCTGACGACGCCGTCGGCGGTGAGCACGCGCGTGGTCGGATATTCGTCGCCGGCCGCTTCCGCGCTCTCGACATTGTCCATGGCCTCGACGAGATCGTAGATGCCGAACGGAATGGCGGTGACGAGGATGATGCCCAGGAATTCGAAGCCGGAGAAGACATGGTTTACCGCCGGGATCGGCACAGAAAAGCCGAAATTGGCAAAGGCCGCGCCGACACCTTTGAGGCTCAGGCCGCCGAGACCGAGCCCGAACAGGTTCGAGCCCCAGGCGATGATCATGCCGGCCGCGATCGCGACGAGGCCTGCGGGAACGCCGCGCCAATATTTCACCCCGCCGAACCAGCTCACCAGGATGATGGCGAAGCAGACGAGACCGATCTGCGGCGTCATGTACATTTCCAGCGCCGGCCGCATCGAGATGAAGGTGATGGAGACGCCGGCAAGCGTGCCGAGTAGCGCCGCGCGCGGCGTGATCCTGCGGATGAACGGCGCGATGAAGCCGCCGATCATGAGAATGAAGCTCTGGAAGAACACCCAGACGAGACCCGCCGACCAGCCCTTGAGAGGATCGCCGGTCTTCAGCGTGATCGGAAGCATGATCACGAAGGTGACGATGAACATGTGCGGCACGCTGACGCCGGACGGCAGCGCGCAGACGTCGTTGCGGCCGGTCTTCTGCGCGAGGCGATAGGCGAGATACGCATAGTAGAAGGTGGAGAGGCACATCATCAGCCCGAGCGCGGGCAGGATGCGCCCGAACACGAGACCATCAGGCATCTTCAACACGAAGCGAAGCAGGCCCGTGAGCACCAGCATGTTGACGAGGATGTTGGTACCGAAGCCGAAAAACGCGTTCCAGTCGCCCGATGTCCATAGCGCCAGCTTGAAGTCGGACGTATTGATCTCAGACTTGCCGGCCGTCCCCGTCAATTTGCTCATGATGTTACCCCCAATGTGTTCGAACTCTTCATCGCCTCCAAGACTGCGGCTGAGCTTGCGACCCAGCCGAAGATGCCGCCCTGGGCCTTGATCATGTTCAGGCCCATCTCGTGAAATTCGGGGAAGTAGGATGCGCAGCCATCGGACACGACGACGCAGCGATAGCCGCGGTCATTGGCCTCGCGCACGGTGGTGTTGACGCAAACTTCTGTCGTGACGCCGCACACCAAGAGATTCTCGATACCGTAATTCTCCAGGACATCGCCGAGCTCGGTGGCGTAGAAGGCGCCCTTGCCCGGCTTGTCGATCACGATTTCGCTGTCGAACGGATAGAGCTCGGGAATGATGTCGTGGCCGGCCTCACCGCGAATGAGGATTCGTCCCATCGGACCGGGATCGCCGATACGAAGGCTCGGCGCGCCGCGTTCGATCTTTGCCGGCGGCGCGTCGGAGAGATCGGGCAGATGCCCCTCGCGCGTGTGGATCACCAGCATGCCGATGTCGCGCGCCGCCGTCAGCACCGCGCCGATCGGCTTCACCGCGCGTGCAAGCTGGCTGACGTCGTTGCCGAGCGTTTCGCCGAAGCCGCCGGGCTCCATGAAGTCGCGCTGCATGTCGATGATGAGAAGCGCGGTGGCCGGCCAGTCGAGCGCGATCGGCTCGGGCTCGGCGCTGACGACGCCCTTTGTCGGATTGGCTGAGTTCAACATGACGCAGGCCCCGCGAGAACTCTCTTGGCCAGAGTTCTGCAAGCGCCGTGCCATTGTGTACAATTGCAGTGGGGCGCGGGCGGCGACAGAATTTGTAGTGTACTCAAAAACTTGCGTAGAATGCGATCGCCTGCTTATTCCCTGTGCGACGGCTTTGCGACGTGCATTTGCCTAGAGGATGAGCGGCATCTTCCGTCATTCCGTGGCGCGCAGCGCGTGCCTGGAATCCATTTCACCTCATGCGGTGCGGCCATCCCGGGCTCGACGCTCCGCGTCGCCGCGGGATGACGAGGAGACTACCGCCCGGCCCCGTACAGCCGCCGATACTCCTCCTCGTACGGCGCATACGAGTCCTTCAGCGTCGCCATGTTCAGCAACATCGTGGCCACCAACGTGCCCGCCTTGGCGAACACGCGCGTCTTGACCCAGGCGCTTTCGGTGCGGCGGCTGCCGGAGAGTGCGACCACCTCGCGCTCGACTTCGTACTCCTCGTCGACGAACAGCGGGCCCTTCACCAGGCGGATCTCCTGGTCGGCGAACAGGCCGACGGCAGGGCCCTTGGCCGGCAGCGGATCGTCCTTGGAGCGGTACTGGAACAGCACGCTGAGCATCTCCATCGGGATGATGGGCTTGCCCCATGGATTGTCTGCGGTCGAGTAGTATTGCGAGTTCTCGGTGATGACGGCGAGCTTCTGCCGAAGGGAGAACGGATAGAGGTCGCCCATGTTCTGGTCGAAAGCCATCCGCACCGTCTGGCGCTTGCTCGTCTGCGCCACCTTGACGTCGCGCAGGATCACGGGATCAGCCAGCGGCTTGAGCTCGCGGAGGCGGATGTCGAGGGCTGTCGGGCTCTCAACGATGGATGCGGTGCCGCGCAGCACCTCGGTGCCGTCGCGCTTGAGCATCTGTACCTGACACTCGGGCTGTTCGGTCGAAGAGGCTAGCAGCGTCGCCTGCACCTCCTCACCTTCGTAGCAGACACTACGGTAATGCACCGAGAGACACCCTCGCTCAAACCACGCCCGGCCCCATTGCCGCTCGCAAAGTGGAGCGAACTGGCTGAAATGGGTCGGCCCCTCGATGGTGCCGCCCTTGAAACCGAGCTTCTGCGCCGTCGCGTCATCATGGATCGAGGCATGCGCATCATAGGTTTGCGCCTGTAGCATCTGCCGCGGCCGGCGCCACGGTCCAATCAAGGCGCCTCCTATTCGGGTGATTTGTGTGTCAAACGCCATCATGCGCGCTCCTCCGCTCGCAAGCCATGACTAGCAGGAGCGCCACGGATGCGGCCAGCGATATTGACTTCGCTGAGCCATGCATTTGACTGTCACAATCGCGTCGCGCAGCCGCAATCCTTCCCGCAGCGCAAACCCCAAGAACCAAAGCCGAGGACTTCTGAAATGACGCTGTTGCAGGTCGAGCTGGACGACAAATACCGGCTCGAATCGAAGCGGATCTTCCTGTCGGGCACGCAGGCGCTGGTCCGCCTTCCCATGTTGCAGCGCGAACGCGACAGGCTTCAGGGACTGAACACCGGCGGCTTCATCTCAGGATATCGCGGTTCCCCGCTTGGCATGTACGATCATGCGCTATGGCGGGCGAAGTCGCACCTTCAGCAGCACGACATTGCCTTCGTTCCGGGACTCAACGAAGACTTGGCCGCGACCGCGGTCTGGGGCAGCCAGCAGGTTGGGCTGTTTCCCGGGGCCAAGGTCGACGGCGTGTTCGGCATCTGGTACGGCAAGGGCCCGGGCGTCGATCGCTCGGTCGATGCGCTCAAGCACGCCAATGCGGCCGGCACCTCGGTCAATGGCGGCGTGCTCGCGCTCGCCGGCGATGACCACGGCTGCCAGTCCTCGACCCTGGCGCATCAGAGCGAGCAGGTGTTCGCCGCGTCGCTGATCCCCGTGATCAACCCGGCGACGCTGCAGGACTATCTCGATCTCGGCCTCTACGGCTTTGCGCTGTCGCGCTTCTCCGGCTGCTGGGTCGGCTTCAAGGCGATCAGCGAGACCGTCGAGAGCTCGGCGTCGATCTACAGCGATCCCGAGCGCGTCAAGATCGTGCTCCCCGAGGATTTCGAGATGCCGCCCGGTGGCCTCAACATCCGCTGGCCCGATCCGCCGCTGGAGGCCGAGAAGCGGCTGTTCGGCCCGAAGATGGCGGCGGTGCAGGCCTTCGCCCGCGCCAACCAGCTCGATCGCATCGTGCTCGATTCCAAGCCTGCGCGGCTCGGTATCGTCGCGACCGGCAAGGCCTATCTCGATCTCCGCCAGGCCCTCGCCGATTTGGGGATCACCGACAAGGACGCGCAGGATCTGGGCCTTCGCATCTACAAGGTCGCGATGACATGGCCGCTGGAGGAGAGCGGCGCCAAACGTTTCGCCGAAGGTCTCCAGGACGTTCTGGTGGTCGAGGAGAAGCGCGGCTTCATCGAAGACCAGCTGATGCGCATCCTCTACAACGTGGATGCGTCCAGACGCCCGACGGTCACGGGCAAGCGCGACGAGCGCGGCGCGCCGCTGCTGCCGAGTGAGGGCGAGCTGACGCCGACCATCGTCGCGTCCGCGCTGGTGGCGCGCTTGCGCAAGCTCGGCCATCACAGCCCGGTGCTGGAACAGCGCTTGGCACGCCTGGAGGCGTTCGACAATCCCGTCACCGCCAGCGCACCGATCAAGCTCGCGCGCACGCCGTTCTTCTGCTCGGGCTGTCCGCACAACACCTCGACGCGCGTGCCCGAAGGCAGCCGCGCCATGGCCGGCATCGGCTGCCACGGCATGGCCCTGAGCATGCCGACCCGCCGCACCGACCTGATCTCGCATATGGGTGCCGAGGGCGTGAACTGGATCGGCCAGTCGCCCTTCACGACCGAGACGCACATCTTCCAGAATCTCGGCGACGGCACCTACACCCATTCCGGTCTCCTGGCCCTACGCGCCGCCTCCGCCGCCGGCATCAACATCACCTACAAGATCCTCTATAACGACGCCGTGGCGATGACCGGCGGCCAGCCGGCGGAAGGGGCCTTCAACGTCGCACAGATCGCGCACCAGGTCTGGGCCGAGGGCGTCAAGCGGCTTGCGATCGTCTCGGACGATCCGGGCAAGTACCCGCAAGGCAACTACTTCCCGCAAGGCGCGACCATCCATCACCGCCGCGAGCTCGATGCCGTGCAGCGCGAGCTGCGTGACATCAAGGGCCTCACCGTCATCATCTACGACCAGACCTGCGCCGCCGAAAAGCGCCGCCGCCGCAAGCGCGGGCTCTATCCTGATCCGGCCAAGCGCGCCTTCATCAACGAGCTGGTCTGCGAAGGCTGCGGCGACTGCTCGCAGGCCTCCAACTGCGTCTCGGTGCAGCCGTTGGAGACCGAGTTCGGCCGCAAGCGGCAGATCGACCAGTCGAACTGCAACAAGGACTTTTCCTGCGTCGAAGGTTTTTGCCCGAGTTTTGTGACGGTGCACGGCGGCAGCCTGAAGCGGATGAAGACCACGGCGGTGGATTCAGGCCAGCTGTTCGCCGATCTGCCGCTGCCGCCCGCGCGCGACCTCGACGGCCCCTACAACATCCTCGTCACCGGCATCGGCGGCACTGGCGTCATCACAATCGGCGCCCTGCTAGGCATGGCCGCCCATGTCGACGGTCGCGGCTGCTCGGCGCTGGACTTCACCGGCCTGTCGCAGAAGAACGGCGCGGTGATGAGCCATGTCCGCATCGCCCCGAAGCCGGAGGACATTTCCGCGGTCCGCATCACCACCGGCGGCGCCGACGTCATCCTCGGCTGCGACATGATCGTCTCGGCCGGCCCGACTGCGCTGAGCCGCGCCGAGCGCGGCGTGACCAAGGCCTTTATCAACGCCGATTTGCAGCCGACGGCGAGCTTCGTGCAAAATCCCGATCTCGATTTCGAAATGGGCACGATGCAGACCGTGCTGCGCGACGCGATCGGCGACAAGAACCTCGACATTGTCGATGCCACGGGCATCGCCGCGGCGCTGATGGGCGACAGCATCGCCACCAATCCCTTCATGCTCGGCTTCGCCTTCCAAAAGGGCGCGATCCCGCTGTCGCTGGAGGCCCTGCTCCGCTCCATCGAGATCAACGGCGCCGCGATCGAGATGAACAAGCTCGCCTTCACCTGGGGCCGCCTCGCGGCCCACGACATGTCGCGGGTGCGCAGCGTGCTCCAGTTCAAGAACCGCGCATCCGCGCCGGCGAAATCGCTCGACGAGATCATCGCCACCCGCGCCGAGTTCCTGACCTTCTATCAGGACGAACCCTATGCCGACCGTTACCTTGCGGCTGTCGCCAAGGTGCGCAAGGCCGAGAGCGCGGCTTCGCCCGCATCCACGGAGCTGACCGAGGCAGTCGCGAAAAACCTGTTCAAGCTGATGTCCTACAAGGACGAGTACGAGGTTGCGCGGCTCTATACCGACGGCAGCTTCGCCAAGAAAGTGTCCGAGAAGTTCGGCGGCGACTTCACACTGAAGTATCACCTGGCACCGCCGATCTTCGCGAAGCGAGACAAGGCGACAGGCCGGCTTCAGAAGCAGGAGTTCGGCGCCTGGATGATCCACGCTTTCCGCATTCTCGCCAGGCTCAAGTTCCTGCGCGGCACCGCGTTCGATCCGTTCGGCCGCACCGAGGAGCGCCGGACCGAGCGCAAGCTGGTCGAGGATTATCTCGCGATCATCGATCAGCGCATCGCCGGGTTGAAGGCCGAGCAGATCCCGCTGCTGACACGGCTCGCGCGCGTACCGGAGACGATCCGCGGCTTCGGTCATGTCAAGGAAGCCAATATCAAGCTGGCGAGGTCCGAGGCGGCGCGGCTTGAGGCGGAACTGGAGAACAGCCGCTTTGCCGCAGCGGCGGAGTAGCGAAAGAACCGTGCTCTTTCCACGCGTTATTGCGGGCGAAGCGAAGCAATCCTGACCGCAGCCGTGGAAAGACTCCGGATTGCTTCGCTTCGCCCGCAATGACGAGATTGTGGGGACGCGCTCGCCACGCACTCGCCGTGTTCGCCCGGCTCGACCGGACGATCCAGTATGCCGAGATGATTGTGGCTCAACGATAGACCGCGGCGGACTGGATGCCCGCCTGCGCGGGCATCACAGCGATGCCAAGGGCTAAAGCATGATCCGGAAAAGTGCGACGCGGTTTTCCGGAAAGATCATGCGTAAACAACAAGCTAAAGCGCGATGACGATTCATCCAAATCTCATCGCGCTTTAGACGGAAGCTCACCCATTCCGCGCTAGGGTCTGTACTCAATAGGGATTCCCGCTGAGGCGGAGTTGTGATTCAAGACCTCCGAGTCGAAGGGGGGCTTGATGGGGCAAAAGCTATATTGGCTGAGTGAGGCGGAGTGGAAGCGGATTGAA